>NZ_AP026978.1:4954110-5573373 GCF_027924405.1 Nocardia sputorum
TCGCGGCGGCGGCGTCGGTCAGAGTCACACCGTGGGTGGCGGTCTCGTTCTGCACAGTCATGAACTCTCCTCGAGGAACCTGTGGTCAACCCGTGAACAGCGCACGGGTCGTGTCGGTCAACACCACTCGGCAGGCTGCTATTCCTCCATCTTGCCACCAGCCGATCCGCGGGGACACGCAACCTCCGTGACCCCGCACACTCCCGGCGAATCGGACCGCATTTCTCGCCACGCTACCCATCGAATAGCCTGGTCGGTGTGAAATTGTTCCGTCGCGGCGAGTCCAGCACCACCGACGCGACCGCCGAATCGACGGTGGTCACGAACGGCGACTCGGCCGCGGGCACCACCCGCGCGGCGGCCACGGCCACCGCGGGCAAGGGCCGTCCCACCCCGAAACGCCGTGACGCCCAAGGCAAGCGCCGCGGCCCGGTAGCACCCGCTCCGCTCACCGCGAAAGAGGCCCGCGCCCGGCGCAAGGCCGCGCGGGGCACCAGAGAGGAGCGCAAGGCCGCGGCCGCTCGACGACGCGAGGCCGCCGCCGATCGCCGCGAGCGCATGCTGGCCGGCGAGGACAAATACCTGCCGCAGCGCGACCAAGGTCCGGTCCGGGCGTTCGTCCGTGACATCGTCGACGCCCGGCGCAACCTGGTCGGCCTCTTCATGCCGATGGCGCTGGTGCTCATCCTGTCGATGTTCGTCGCGCCCGCGCTGCAGACCATCGTCACCCTGGCCATGCTGGTGATGATGCTGTTCATGGCCGTCGAGGGCTTCCTGCTCGGCCGCGTCGTCAACAACCGCGTCAGGGAGCGTTTCCCGGAAACCACCGACATCGGCTACCGGCTGGGCTGGTACGCCTTCGTCCGCGCCTCCCAGATCCGCAAGATGCGCGCCCCGAAGCCGCGCGTCAGCCCGGGCGACGCTGTGTAGTTTTGCCGCGCCTTCGGCGCGGCGTGTTCGCGGCCCCTTTGTGGCTCGCGTTTGCGCGGCCGCCGCTTGCTCCTTCGTCGCGTACGCGGCGGCCGCGCAAACGCGAGCCGGGCCGCGAACGGCGGATGCTCGGTCTCGCTTCGCTCGGAAGACGTGGTTGTGGTGCGCTGGGCGCGTCGGTACCGCAACTCGCTACCAAGAGGTACACGGGTCCGCTATGGCTTGCTGTCGGCTGGGCCCAGTTGTCTCTTGCTCCTTCGTCGGGTACGCGGCGGCGCACACGCGAGCCGGGCCGCAGACGGCAATGCTCGGTCCGGCTTCGCTCGAAATCGGGGTTGACCTGGCGTGATTGCGGTCGGCAGCGTCTGCGAACCTGGGTACGCGGTCTTCGCCCTTCGTCTGAGGGCCTGCCACACATGGCGGGAGGCAAGGACGCTCGACACAAGCGGGGTGTTCGGATGCGGCGTGCGCACCGTGCGCTCGGCCGGTTTCCACGGACTCTGCCCGGTCGTGGGTCCGCCATGAGCGCGGACCGGTGTCTCGCGGTCAGCGGTGGTGGGTGTTGCGGCCGAGCATCGCCGTCAGTTCCGAGTGCAGTCGCTCCGCGTCGCGGTCGATCACGTTCGAGGAGCCCGCGCTGGCCGTGCCGCGCGCGATGACTGTGGCGAAAACCACGAGAACCGCCAGGGTGATGAGGAAAGTAGCCATGGCAGTAATTTTTCGTTCATTCATTTACTGCCGAAAGTGGCGGTGCTGACATAGTTCGTAAAAATTCGGCCACTAGACTGGCGGCATGCTGTCGAAGGTCGCCGTGGTGCTGTCCGAACGCATGGCCATGTTCGAATTCGGGGTGGTGTGTGAGGTTTTCGGTCTCGACCGCACGGCTGACGGGCTGCCCGGCTTCGATTTCCGGGTGTGCGGGGCCGAGCCGGGCGTCCCGCTGCGCTCGACGAGCCCCGGGATCACGATCACACCGGAACACGGCCTCGCGGAGCTCGCGACGGCCGATCTGGTGGCCATCCCCGCCGCCGCGGCGGACCAAGGATTCGACCCGCGGGTCGTCACCGCCGTGCGCGACGCGGCGGCGGCTGGAGCAACCGTGCTCACGGTGTGTTCCGGAGCCTTCCTGGCCGGGGCGGCCGGGCTGCTCGACGGCCGCAAATGCACCACGCACTGGCGTCATGTGGAGCAACTCGCCGCCGCGTATCCGGCGGCGACCGTCGATCCGGACGTGCTGTTCGTCGACGAGGGCGATCTGATCACCAGCGCGGGCACCGCCGCGGGCATCGACGCCTGCCTGCACCTGGTGCGGCGCGAACTCGGCAGCGGCGTGGCCAACGCGATCGCGCGGCGCATGGTGGTGCCGCCGCAGCGCGACGGCGGGCAGCGCCAGTTCATCGAACGCCCCGTCGCCGCCTGCACCTCCGACAGTCTCATTCCCACCCTGGAGTGGATGAACGAGCACCTCGACCTGCCGCACACGGTGGAAGACCTCGCCACCCGCTCCAACATGTCCACCCGCACCTTCGCGCGTCGCTTCGCCGCCGAAACCGGGACCACCCCGGTGAAATGGCTCACCAACCAGCGCGTACTGCTGGCCAAGCAACTGCTCGAGGAAACCGACCTCGGGCTGGAACACATCGCCGCACGCTGCGGTTTCGGCTCCGGCGCCCTCCTGCGCCACCATTTCCAGCGCCTCGTCGGCATCGCCCCCACCGAATATCGTCGCCGCTTCGGCCGCAGTCCGGAAGCAGCGGTCTGATCGCTCGCCCGCCGACACCCGGCACGCCTCGGAGCAGTGCGGGGACCTGACGCTCGGTTGATAGCGTGCACCCGTGTCCGAACCTCCTCCGTCCGCCGCGCCGCGTAGCACCCTCGTTCTCGGTGGCGCGCGGTCCGGGAAGTCGGCGTTCGCGGAGGACCTCGCGGTCCGGTCGGGCGGCCCGGTGCGGTATCTCGCCACCGCCGTGCCCGACCCCGGCGACCACGACTTCGCCGAACGCATCGCCGGGCATCGCGGCCGGCGACCGGCGGGCTGGTCCACCGTCGAAAGCGCCGATCCGGCGGAAATCCTCACCGAGCCGACGCCGACGCCGTCCGTCTTCACCCTGATCGATGACATCGGCACCTGGTTGACCGCCCGCATCGATGCGCGCGACGCGTGGGACGCCCCGCGCGGCACGGTCTCCCCCGACACCGACGCGCTGGTCGCCGCCGTCGCCGCGTACATCGGCGACCTCGTGATCGTCACCCCGGAAGTGGGCATGGGCGTCATCCCGGCCACGCGCTCCGGCCGCCTGTTCCGCGACGAGATCGGCACCCTCAACCAGCGTCTGGCCCAAGTCTGTGACGAGGCCTTCTTCGTCATCGCCGGTCTGCCGGTCCGCCTCAAATAGCGCTCGAGCCACGTCTTCCACCCAGCGATACCCGCGACCGCGCCGAGCGGTCCGCGTCGCCGATCGCGGATCCCACGCCCTTCACTCGTATCCGTCTGAGCGCCTGGATTCTCGACGTCGACCGCGGTGTCGCCTCGACACATCTCCTGGGCCGCGTGGCACAAGTCGGCCTTGCCGCAGGCGATGCGGCTTCCGTCGACAGCCGGACGGCTCGGCGATGCCTCGGGCGCGGCGAACCGGTGCGGCGAGGTCAGGTCACGGCCCCACGGTGCGACGGGGCAATGGCAAGATTGGGCGGCGAAGCGGGCGAACCGCCATGACCGAAAGGCTCGATAGTGACGCACGGATTCGGACCGGTAGCGCCTCCGGACGCACAATCTCGTGCGGCGGCCGAGCAGCGCCAGGCGCAGCTGACCAAACCCGCCGGCGCACTCGGCCGTCTGGAGCAACTCGGCAACTGGGTGGCGGCCTGTCAGGGCACGTGCCCGCCGAAGCAGTTCGAGCGTGCGCGGGTGGTGATCTTCGCCGGGGACCACGGCGTCGCCCGGCACGGGGTGTCGGCGTATCCGAGCGAAGTGACCGCGCAGATGGTCGCGAACTTCCTGGCCGGCGGCGCCGCGGTGAACGCGCTCGCGGCGGTGGCGGGCGCGACGGTGCAGGTCGCGGACATCTCCGTCGACGCGGACACCGACCCGCAGGTGTCCAAGCACAAGGTGCGCCGTTCCAGCGGGGCGATCGATCGCGAGGACGCGCTCACCGACGACGAGATCCGGGCGGCGATCGAGGCGGGCCGCGCCATCGCCGACGAGGAGATCGACGCGGGCGCCGACCTGCTGATCGCGGGCGACATGGGCATCGGCAACACGACTCCGGCCACCGTGCTCGTCGCGAGCCTCACCAAGACCGAACCGGTCGCCGCCGTGGGCCGCGGCACCGGCGTCGACGACGCGGGATGGATCCGCAAGGTCGCCGCGATCCGCGACGCGATGCGCCGCGCCCGCCCGGTGGTGAAGGACCCGGTCGAACTGCTCCGGGTGGCCGCGGGCGCCGACTTCGCCGCGATGGCCGCGTTCCTCGCCCAGGCCGCCACCCGGCGCACGCCCGTCCTGCTCGACGGCGTCGTCGTCACGGCCGCGGCGATGGTCGCCGAAGACCTCGCCGCGGGCGCGAGCGCCTGGTGGCTGGCGGGTCACCGCTCGACCGAACCGGCGCACGACCTCGCGCTGCGACACCTGCGCCTGGACCCCGTGATCGACCTGGCCATGCGCCTCGGCGAAGGCTCCGGAGCTCTGACCGCCTTGCCCGTCCTCCGCTCGGCGGTGGCCACGCTCGCGGAGATGTCCACCTTCGGCGAAGCGGGCGTCAGCACCGCCGACGCCGAACCGGTGAATCGCGCGCTCGACCTGCGCAAGTGAAGTCTTCCCGGTCCTGCGACCCCTTCCTCCACCGGCCGACGCCGAGCGGGAGGCAACCGCTCCCGGCGACTCCCGGCTCCGCGACGCGCGGGCCGACAGCTGGACCGCAGCCGGTAATCGATCAGGTCAGCGGCACAGCGCGCGCGATGCCGCCTGGCACACGAGGTTCGGTGTGAACGGCGTTCGGTTGGCGATTTCCTGGCTCACGGTGCTGCCGGTGCGCGGCCCGGATGCCGTGGATCGCGCGGCGGCGGGCCGCGCGATCCTGCTGGCACCGCTGGTCGGCGCGCTGCTCGGCGCGGGGGCCGCGGGTCTGCTGTGGGCTCTGACCCGCGCCGGGGCGAGCGCCGCGCTGGCCGGGCTGGTGGTGGTCGGCGCGCTGGCATTGATCACCAGGGGTATGCACCTGGACGGCCTCGCCGACACCTTGGACGGCCTCGGCAGCTACGGGCCGCCGGAGCGGGCCAGGCAGATCATGAAAAGCGGCGGAGCCGGACCGTTCGGTGTCGCGGGGCTCGCGTTCACCATCGGGATACAAGCGTTCTCGTTCGCGGCCCTTGCCGAGTCGGATAGGTGGCTGGCCGTCGCTCTCGCCGTGACGACCGGCCGAATCGCCGTGATCCTCGCTTGCCGGGGCATCCCCGCCGCGCCGGGCACCGGTTTCGGCATCCTGGTCGCCGACACGCAGTCCGCCCTTGCCGAGGCCACCTGGTCGGTGCTCGCTCTCGCGCTCGCCGTGCTCGCCGTCCCGGGCCGTCCGTGGCTCGGCCCGCTCGCCGTGGCGCTCGGTCTGGCCGCCTCGGTGATCCTGGTCCGGCATTGCGCTCGCCGCTTCGAGGGGCTCTCCGGTGACGTCCTCGGCGCCGCCGTCGAGACCACGGTGGCGCTCACGGCGGCCGTGCTGTCGCTTACCGTCCAGCCCGGCTGACCGGCCGCGGGCGCCGATTCGGGTGTTTGGCCGGTGCGGACCGGGAGCGAGAGTCTGAGTCACTGGAATTTTTCCGGCCGTGCCGCGCGGGTCGTCTGGGTCGGGCAATAAGGTGGGCGGTATGTCTTCTGAGCGCCTGTATTTTCGCCAGCTGTTGTCGGGACGCGACTACGCCGTGGGCGATCCGATCGCGACGCAGATGCGCAACTTCGCGTATCTCATCGGCGATCGGGAAACGGGCGAGTGCGTGGTGATCGACCCGGCCTACGCCGCGGGTGATCTGGTGGACATCGCCGAGAGCGACGGCTTGCGGCTCAGCGGGGTGCTCGCCACCCATCATCACCCCGATCACGTGGGCGGCACGATGCTCGGCTTCACCCTGCGCGGAGTGCGCGAACTGCTCGAGAAGACAAGCGTCCCAGTGCATGTCAACGCGACAGAGCTGCCCTGGGTGGCCAATGTCACCGGCATCGCGGAGAGCGAACTGACCGGCCACGAGCACGGCGACAAGGTCACCGTCGGAGCCTTCGACATCGAGTTACTACACACGCCCGGTCACACCCCGGGCAGCCAATGCTTTTTGTTCGACAACCGCCTGATCGCCGGCGACACGTTGTTCGTCGACGGCTGCGGCCGCACCGACTTCCCCGGCGGCGACTCGGACGAAATGTTCCGCAGCCTGCGCTACCTGGCCGGACTTCCCGGTGACCCGGTCGTGTACCCGGGGCACTGGTATTCGCAGGAACCCAACGCCACGCTGTCCACTGTCCGGGACAAGAACTACGTCATGCGTCCGCAGACGCTGGAACAGTGGCACATGCTGATGCCGGGCTGAGTCACATCGGCCGCATCCACCCGTGCTTGTCGGCGAAGGTGCCGCGCTGGATGCCGGTGAGGGTGTCGCGCAGCGCCATGGTGACCGCGCCGGGCTCGCCGCCGCCGATGGTGAATTCGCCCGCCTCGGAACGGACCCAGCCGACCGGCGTGATCACCGCGGCGGTGCCGCACGCGAAAACCTCGGTGATCTCCCCGGTTTCGGCGCCCTTACGCCATTCCTCCACCGAGATCTTGCGCTCCTCGACCGGGAAGCCCGAGTCGGCGGCGAGGGTGAGCAGTGAGTCCCGGGTGATGCCCGGCAGCAACGAGCCGGACAGTTCCGGGGTGACCAGCCGCGCCTCGGACCCGGAACCGAAGACGAAGAACAGGTTGTTGGTGCCCATCTCTTCGACGTAGCGGCGCTCACACGCGTCCAGCCACACCACTTGGTCGCACCCCTTGGCCGATGCCTCGGCCTGCGCGAGCAGCGACGCCGCGTAGTTGCCCGCGACCTTCGCCTCGCCGGTGCCGCCCGGCGCGGCGCGCACGTATTCGGTGGACAGCCAGACCCGCACCGGCTTCACACCACGCGGGAAGTACGCCCCCGCCGGGGAACCGAGCAGCAGGTACTTGTACGCCGCGGCGGGCTTCACGCCCAGCCCGGCCTCGGTGGCGAACATGAACGGCCGCAGGTACAGCGATTCCTCGCCGCCCGCCGCGGGCACCCAGTCCCGGTCCACCTCCAGCAGTTGCCGCACCGACTCGACGAACAGCTCGTCGGGCAGTTCGGCCATCGCCATCCGGCGAGCCGACCGGCGGAAACGCGCGGCGTTGGCGTCGATGCGGAAGCAGGAGACGCTGCCGTCGCTCTGCCGGTAGGCCTTCAGTCCCTCGAAGATGGCCTGGCCGTAGTGGAAGACCATGGTCGCGGGGTCCAGCGCGAGCGGCCCGTACGGCTCCACCCGCGCGTTGGTCCACGTGCCGCCGACGTAATCGATCGAGACCATGTGATCGGTGAAGTGGCGCCCGAACCCCGGCTCCGCCAGTACCTCTTGCCGCCGCTGCGCCGGAAGCGGCGCGGGATGCGGAACACGGGTGAACTGTGCGGCAGCGGTCATGCCGACGATCCTATCCGGCCCGCTTCCGGCCATTTCGCCACGGTCCGCACCGCACCGCGTCACCCTCGGCGGCTGGTGGGCGCGTCCCTCACTTGGTGTTGGTCCGGACGAACGGCGGACGGACGGTTTCGCAGCGCACACGGCGGCCGCGCACATCGACCTCGACCTCGACGCCGGGTTCGATGCCCGCCGCGGTGTCCAGCAGCGCCAGCGCGATGCCGAGCTTGAGCGTGGGCGAGAAGGTGCCGGACGTGGTCGCACCGACCGGCTCGCCGTCGCGCAGCACGGTTTGGCCTTGCCGGAGCACACCGCGGTCGAGCGCCTTGAGGCCCAGCAGGATTCGGCGCGGACCGTCCGACTTCTCCTGCTCCAGCGCGGCCTTGCCCCAGAACTGCGACTTCTGCCAGCCGACCGCCCAACCGCAGCGCGCCTGCACCGGGGAGATGTCCGGCGAGAGCTCGTGTCCGTGCAGGGGATAGCCCATCTCGGTGCGCAAGGTGTCGCGGGCGCCCAGCCCGGCCACCTGCCCCTCGGCGGCGCGCACTTGCTCCACCAAGGCGCGGAACAGCGGTTCGGCGTCGGCCCAGCGCGGCAGTAACTCGTAGCCGTGTTCGCCGGTGTAGCCGGTGCGGCAGACCCGGACGGGGCGGCCGTCCCAGTCCGCGTCGGCAAAGGCCATGTACTCGAGATCGGTGGGCAGGCCGAGCGCGCCGAGCACCTCGCCGGAGCGCGGCCCCTGCACCGCGAACACGGCGTAGTCGCGGTGCTCGTCGGTCACCGTGACGCCGTCGGGCGCGGCCTCGCGCAGTTCGGCGACGACCGCCGCGGTGTTGGCGGCGTTCGGTACCAGGAAGATCTCGTCGTCGCCGACGTAATAGGCGATCAAGTCGTCGATCACGCCGCCGTCCTGCGCGCAGCACAGCGTGTACTGCGCCTTGCCCGGGCGGATGCGGCCGAGATCGTTGGTGAGGGCAGAGTTCACGAACGCCGCGGCGCCTCGGCCGCGCACCGTCGCCTTGCCCAGGTGGCTGACGTCGAACAGCCCGGCCGTCGTGCGGACCGCTTGGTGCTCGGTCACCGTGCCCGCGTAGGACACCGGCATCTCCCAGCCGCCGAACGGCGCGAAAGTGGCGCCCAGCTCGACGTGCACGGCGTGAATGGGTCCTTGCAGGAGGCTCGTCTCGGTCACCAGCCGAGCTTATCCGGGACCGCGGCGGCGCAAGCCCGCCCCGCGCGCTACGGCCGGAACCACATCGGGATCAGCGTCGGGCCGTTCTCCGGCAGCGTGTGGGTCGCCGCGGTCGGCGCGAATCCGCAACGGCTGTAGAGCCGGGCGGATCGTTCGGTGCTGGCTTCGAGAAACGCCGGGAGGTCCGCTTCGGACACCGCTTTCAAACGGTCGGCGAGTATCACCGCACCCGCCCCCTTGCCGCGATGCTCCGGCAGCGTGACGATCACTTGCAGGTAGCGGTGCGGGAACTCGCGGGGGTGTGCGCGGGCGAGCAGGTCGGTGAGATACGTCAGCCGCTGCGCCACGCGCAGATCGGGAGCCTGTTCGAGCATGGTCCGAGCCTCGGCGGCTTCGTCGGCGAATCGCTCGACCGAGGTGACGTGCTGCCAGATCGACATGGACCAGATCTGCTCGCCCGGCCCCGCTACCCAGATCTCGTCCTCGCGCAGCGCTCGATCCACCAAACCCGGCACGAACGCGGTACGGAAAGCCGGATCAGGCTGACCTTCCAGCACCCACTCCGTCACCACCTCGTCCGCACTGGCGATGCCGAACGCATCGATCAGCGCGTCCCGGTCGCGCCGACCGGCCTGGCGAACAGTGAACTCCATCCGCGTCACCTTCCTGTGAACATCGTGTCGATCATCGAATCTAAGGAGGTCAGAGACGTGTCGCTACTATTTCGTCACACCTGTTCGTGTGTCGAAATGGAACCACCGATGATGTGCGCGGTCTGCCGCAAGGAACTCGCCCAGCCCGCCAAGGGCCGGCGGCGCAAGTACTGCTCGCGCTCCTGCCAGGCGCGCGCCTACCGCGCGCGCCGCGCGTCGATCCCGGCACGCCGCGCGAGCCGCCCGACGCGGCTGACCGCGGTCGGCATCGCGCGGGCGGCGGTGGAGCTGGCCGACCGCGACGGAATCGACGGTCTCACCATGCGCCGCCTGGCCAGCGCGCTCGGCGTCGCGACCGCGACCCTCTACCGCCACGTCCCCGACCGGGAAACGCTGCTGGCGAACATGGCGGAGCTGGTACTCGACGAGATCCCACCGCCCGCGGCCGGATGCGCGGGCTGGCGCCGACGGCTGCGGCACGAGGCGCACGAGGAGTGGCGCCTCTACCGCAGGCATCCGTGGATGCTGCCGCTGCTGGCGCGCACCCGCCCCCCGCTGGGCCCGGCCCTGCTGGACGTCTTGGAACGGAACTTCGCCGCCCTCGATCGCCCCGGCCTGACGCGGCGCACGGGTTTCGCGATCTACCTCGCGCTCTCCGGCCTGGTCCAGGGCCTCGCGCTGTTGTGGAGTTCCGAGCGCGCCGACCGCTTCGGCGAGCCGCGCGACGCCGCCGAGGCTACCGCGCTGCGCCACGAGTTCGCCGAACTGCTGGACCCCACGGTCCGCCCCGTCCTGCACCGTCTCCTCGCCGACTCGGATTCCTTCGAGATGGACTTCGACGACCTGCTGCACGACGCGGTGGAACTGCTGCTCGACGGCGTCGCGGTGCGCTATCCGGAACCGACCGAATAGCCTGTGCCAATGACCGCTGTTGCAGATCGCTCGCTCGGACCGGAACTGGCACGCACCGAGACCATCGGCGCGGACACCGATGTGCTCGTCATCGGGTTGACCTCCTCGGAGGACGGTCCCGCCATCGTGCCCGAGGACCTGTTCAGCGACGTGCTCACCGCCGACGTGCGCGCGGAACTGCTCGATCAGCTCGGCGCGGTGGGGGCGAAAGGCAAGGCCGAGGAGCTCACCCGGATTCCGGCCCCGGCCGGGCTGGACGGGGTGACCAGCGTCCTGGCCGTCGGTCTGGGCTCCACCGACAAACTCGACGCCGAGCAGATCCGCCGCTCGGCCGGCGTGGCCGCTCGCGCGCTCTCCGGCACCGAACTGGTGGTGACCACGCTGTCCGGGCTGGACATCGGCGCCGCGGCGGAAGGCTTCTACCTGGGCGCCTACTCCTTCACGCCGTTCCGCTCGGACAAGTCCGCGCCCAAGCCGGACGAGCGCCCCGTGGCCCGCGTCGAGTTGCTCGTGCCCGAGCCCGGATTCGGCGAGGAGGCCTTGTTCCGCGCCCAGCTCACCGCCGAGGCCGTCGCCACCGCACGGGATTTCGTGAACACCCCGCCCAGCCATTTGTTCCCGGCCGAGTTCGCCTCGCGCGCGCAGGAACTCGCCGAGGCCGCGGGTCTCACCGTCGAGGTGCTCGATGAGAAGGCGCTGGAAGCGGGCGGTTACGGCGGCGTGCTCGGGGTGGGCAAGGGCTCCTCGCGCCCGCCGCGCCTGATCCGCATCACCTACGCGGGCGGTCCGAAGAAGGTCGCGCTGGTCGGCAAGGGCATCACCTTCGACACCGGCGGCATCTCCATCAAGCCCGCGCAGAACATGGAGAACATGACCTCCGACATGGCGGGCGCCGCCGCCGTGATCGCCACGACGCTGCTGGCGGCGCGCCTGAGCCTGCCGCTCACCGTCACCGCCACGGTGCCGATGGCGGAGAACATGCCCTCGGCCACCGCGCAGCGCCCCGGCGACGTGCTCACCCAGTACGGCGGCACCACCGTCGAGGTGCTCAACACCGACGCCGAGGGCCGATTGATCCTGGCCGACGCGATCGTGCGCGCGAGCGAGGACGAGCCGGAGTACCTGATCGACGTGGCGACGCTGACCGGAGCGCAGATGGTCGCGCTCGGCACCCGCACGCCCGGCGTGATGGGCACCGACGAGTTCCGCGACCGGGTGGCCCGCATCTCCCGCGAGGTCGGGGAGAACGGCTGGGCGATGCCGCTTCCCGCCGAACTGCGCGCTGACCTGAACTCCAAGATCGCCGACCTGGCCAATGTCGCGCCGCACCGCTGGGGCGGCATGCTCTCGGCCGGACTGTTCCTCAAGGAGTTCGTACCGGAGAACGTGCAGTGGGCCCACCTCGACGTGGCCGGTCCCGCCTACAACACCGGCGGCCCGTTCGGCTACATCGGCAAGGGCGGCACCGGCGTCCCGGTCCGCACGCTGATCGCGGTATTGCAGGACATCGCCGCGGAGTGAGTGGGAAGCGCGTCGTCCGGGGCGTTCCCGGACGACGCGGGTAGTCCACCGCGGTCCGAAGGGCGGACCGCGGCCCGCGTTCCACGCTCCGCCGCGCATCGGCCCACTGATATTCGGAGTGGGTTCCGCCTCGCGACTCCGGGGGGACGCTTCGCGCGTCGTCGGGGCAACTCGGAAAGCACCCCGGAACCGGGCGGAACGGACAATCCGGCGGCTCAGAGGTCGTACAGATCCCGTTCCAGCTCGCGCTGCCGCTGCACCCGCCTGCGAGCGTCGTAGTCGCGCATCCGCTGCGGATAACCGGTCTTGTGCACGTCGTAGACGGGGATGTGCAAATCCTTGGCAAGCCGTTGCGCACCACGCTCGCCGACGATCCGCCGCGTCCATTCACCATCTGCGGCAACAAGCACCACTGTGACATCGGTCACCGTGGTCTTCGGTTCGATGTAGCCCTCGACGCCCACGTGCGTGCGCACCCAGTCGGCCAGATAGCGAGCGTCCCGCCCGGACACCGAACTCCCACGTAGAGCGCCCCCGCCCCGGGCGACGCCGCCACGGAAACGATCCAGCAAACCCAACGACGCGCACCTCCTTTCCTGCACCGGAGAATGTTCACCGCCGGTCTTCCCATACTGCCAGCTCCGCGCAGTTGGCCGCCCTGTGCTACGTAGCTTGCGCGCGAGTGCAAGGATGGACCGCGGTACAAGAACCACACGGATCTCCGGTGCCACGCACAATGATCGGTGGCTTCCGGACTCACGTCGCGACCCGCGGCGGGCGTCCGCAGCGAGATCAACTGTTGTAGAACCCCGTCGAGCAGTCAGAGGAGTCAACGGACATGGCCTTCTCCGTCCAGATGCCCGCTCTTGGTGAGAGCGTCACCGAGGGAACGGTGACCAGGTGGCTGAAGCAGGAAGGAGACACGGTCGAGGTCGACGAGCCGCTGCTCGAAGTCTCCACCGACAAGGTCGACACCGAAATCCCGTCCCCCGCGGCGGGTGTGCTGTCGAAGATCGTCGCGAACGAGGACGACGTGGTCGAGGTCGGCGGCGAGCTCGGCGTGATCAGCGAAGCCGGTGAGGCGGCGGCGTCCGCTCCCGCGCCCGCTCCGGAAGCCGCGGCGCCCGCGCAGGAGACCCCGGTCCCGTCCGAGGAGGCGCCCGCGGCCGAACCTCAGGCCGCTCCCGCCGAGGAGTCCGCGCCCGCCGCCCAAGCCGCGCCCGCGTCCTCCGGTGACGGCACCCCGGTGAAGATGCCGGAGCTCGGCGAGTCGGTCACCGAGGGCACCGTCACCCGCTGGCTGAAGTCGGTCGGCGACGAGGTCGCCGTCGACGAGCCGCTGCTCGAGGTCTCCACCGACAAGGTCGACACCGAGATTCCCTCGCCCGTCGCGGGCACCCTGCTGGAGATCACCGCCCAGGAAGACGACGTCGTCGCGGTCGGTGGACAGCTCGGCGTCATCGGCAGCGGTTCCCCGGCGGCCGCCGCACCGGCCCCTGCCCCGGCTCCCGCGCCCGCTCCCAAGCCCGAACCGGCTCCCAAGCCCGAACCGGCCCCGGCCGCCGCCGCGCCCGCTCCGGCCCCGGCTCCCGCCCCGGCCCCGGCTCCCGCTCCCGCCCCGGCCCCCAAGCCCGCCCCCGCGCCGGCCGCCGCGGCTGCCGAATCCTCCAACGGCGCAACCCCCTACGTCACCCCGCTGGTGCGCAAGCTGGCCGAGGAGAACAACGTCGACCTCGCCACGATCACCGGTTCCGGTGTCGGAGGCCGCATTCGCAAGCAGGACGTGCTCGCCGCCGCCGAGGCCAAGAAGGCCCCCGCCCCGGCCGCCGCTCCGGCCGCGTCCGCCCCGGCGGCGAAGGCGCCCTCGGCTCCCGCCGCGGCGAGCCCGGAGCTGGCCCACCTGCGCGGGACCGTGCAGAAAGCCAACCGCATCCGCCAGATCACCGCGACCAAGACCCGCGAGTCGCTGCAGACCACCGCGCAGCTGACCCAGGTGCACGAGGCCGACGTCACCAAGATCGCGGCGCTGCGCAACCAGGCCAAGGCGGCGTTCAAGGAACGCGAGGGCGTCAACCTGACGTTCCTGCCCTTCTTCGCCAAGGCCGTGGTCGAGGCGCTCGGCGTGCACCCGAACGTCAACGCCAGCTACGACGAGTCCAGCAAGGAGATCACCTACCACGCCTCGGTGCACCTCGGCATCGCCGTCGACACCGAGCAGGGCCTGCTGTCCCCGGTGATCCACAACGCCAGCGACCTGTCGCTGGCCGGTCTGGCGCGCGCCATCGCCGACATCGCCAACCGCGCTCGCACCGGCGGGCTCAAGCCCGACGAGCTGGCCGGCGGCACGTTCACCATCACCAACATCGGCAGCCAGGGCGCGCTGTTCGACACCCCGATCCTGGTTCCGCCGCAGGCGGCCATGCTCGGCACGGGCGCGATCGTGAAGCGTCCGGTCGTGGTGACCGACGAGACCGGCAACGAGTCCATCGGCGTCCGTTCGATGTGCTACCTGCCGCTCACCTACGACCACCGCCTGATCGACGGCGCCGACGCCGGTCGCTTCCTGACCACGATCCGGCACCGGCTCGAGGAAGCGGCGTTCGAGGCCGATCTCGGCCTGTGAGGAAGGTCCCGCGGCACGTATGAAGGTCGTGATCGCCGGCTCGTCCGGATTGATCGGGACGGCGCTCGTCGCGGCTCTGCGCCGCGACGGGCACGACGTCGCCCGGCTGGTGCGCAGGAAAGCGGCGGGCCCGGACGAATTCACGTGGAATCCGGCCCGCGCCCAGCTGGACGAGCGGGCGCTGCGCGGCGCCGACGCCGTGGTCAACCTGTGCGGGGCGGGCGTCGGCCGGCGGCGCTGGACCGGCAGCTTCAAACAGGAGCTGCGCGACAGCCGGATCACCCCGACCGACGTGCTGGCCGGTGCGGTGGCCGCCGCGGGCGTGCCCGTGCTGCTCAACGCCAGCGGCGTGCATTACTACGGCGGCGACACCGGCGATCGGGTGGTGGACGAGACCTCCCCCGCCGGCTCGGGATTCCTGGCCACGCTGTGCAGGGACTGGGAGAAGGCGGCCGAGCCCGCCGCGGCGGCCGGTGTGCGTACGGTGCTGTTGCGCAGCGCGGTGGTGCTGTCGCGGGCCGGAGGCATGCTCGGCATGCTGCACCCGCTGTACGCGCTCGGCCTGGGCGGGCGGCTCGGCAACGGCCGCCAGTACACGCCGTGGATTTCCCTGGACGACGAGATCGGCGCGATCGTCTTCGCGCTCACCCACGACACGGTGTCCGGCCCGATCAACGTGGTCGGCCCCGCACCGGTCACCAACGCCGAGTTCAGCCGCGCGCTCGGCCGGGCGCTGCGTCGTCCCACTCCGCTGGTGGTCCCGGCGTTCGCGCTGCGCGCGCTGGTCGGCGAGATGGCGCAGGAGGCGATTCTGCACGGGCCGAGGGCGATTCCCACCGCCCTCGAGGAAGCGGGTTATCAGTTCCACCATCCCACCATCGGCGCCGCGCTGGCGGCCGCGGTGGGACGACCCGGAGACGCTCGATGACCGATCGACTCGACACCAGGCCCGCCATCGTCATCCGCGACGCGACCACCGATGACCTTCCGGCGATCCTGGAGATCCACAACGCGAATATCGCCACGTCCACCGCGATCTGGGACACCGAGCGGGTCGGTCTGGAGGAGCGCCTGGGCTGGTTCCAGGCCCGCACCGGAGCGGGGCTGCCCGTGCTGGTCGCCGAGATCGACGACGCCCTGGCGGGTTACGCGAGCTACGGGCCTTGGCGCACCAAATCCGGCTACCGCTACACGGTCGAGAACTCGGTCTACGTCGACGAACGCTTCCAGCGGCGCGGCATCGCCACCGCCCTGCTCACCGAGCTGATCGACCGTGCGCGCCGGGGCGGCGCCGTGCACGCCATGATCGCGGCCATCGAATCCGGCAACACCGGTTCGATCCTGCTGCACGAACGCTTCGGCTTCCGCACCGTCGGCGTCCTTCCCGAGGTAGGCCACAAATTCGGCCGCTGGATGGACTTGACCCTCATGCAGCTGACCTTGCCGGTCGACGCCGATTGACCGGGCGCCCGTCTTCGGTGCCGACGTCCATGAACGGCGCAGTGCCGTCACGCGGGCGACCGAACGAAGCCGAACAGTGACGAGCGGTCCTCGAGCGCTGCCATAGGGCCTACCGTGCCGATTCGTTCTGGCTCTGGTCATCGAAAAGCTCAGTCGCCGAAAAAGGGGCCACACTCAGGCAGTGATGTTGGTGCGGAGCCTTATGGCCTGCAGCCCTCGAGTCGCCGTTGACGGCCACACCGATGTAGAGGAAGAAGAGTCCGGGCAGCAGTAATCCGATCAGCGTCAGCAGTGCGATGATCGGTGACCTGCTCCCGATCGCCGCGGCGATCGTGCACACCACCGAGGCGGCAGCCAGGACGATCACAGCCCAGTTCACCACGAAGAACCACGGCGACAACGGTAGGCGGCAGAAGTCAGGCCCGTAGTTCGTCTCCGATCGGTCGGAAACAATCACGCACAACAGGCTGACGACGATCAACGCGACGCTACCTGCCAGGAAAACTTGCCACCTCTTACTCAGAAACGACATTCACTCCCACCCGCCGTCGGTACCCGACGAAGCCGCACGAGCGGCCGCGCTCAGAAATACTCGAACATATCGCTCGCTCGACCGAGCTTCTCAGAGCTGGCGGGACCCGCCGAACCGATGCGGACACAGGAAGAAGGCGCCTCTCGATTCGCTGCGGCGCAGCTCGCGGAGCGCGTCGTTAAAGAGTGCGCACCAGGCACTTCGATGCGGCACAGCTCCATCCCAGCACAGAACCGTGACCCTCGTTCATCGCCGCTGTCGCGGCAACCTTCCAGCTCTTTCCCTGGCAACCCCGATCGACGGTGCGGATTCGCCCATCGAGGTGCTGGAATCGGATCACCTCGTGGGCGTACCGTCGTCGCCGTGACCAACCCGCGCACCACCGTGTCCGCCCGATTCGACACGACCCCGATCGTGGTCGAGGATCTCGGACTCATCGACTACCACGCCGCCTGGGAGCTGCAGCGCGGCATCGCCGAACAGCGCGCCGAGGGCAGCGGTTCGGATCATCTGCTGCTGCTCGAGCACCCCTCGGTGTACACCGCCGGCCGCCGCACCGAGGCCGACGACCTGCCGATCGACGGCAGCCCGGTAGTGCGGGTGGACCGCGGCGGCAAGATCACTTGGCATGGCCCCGGCCAACTGGTCGGCTATCCCATCGTGCGGCTCGCCGAGCCGGTCGACGTCGTCGACTATGTGCGCCGCCTCGAGCAGGCGTTGATCACAGTGTGCACCGATCTCGGCCTCGCCTGCGGCCGCGTCGAGGGACGTTCCGGCGTCTGGCTGCCCGCCACCGAGCTGTACGCCGAACGCAAGATCGCCGCCATCGGCGTGCGCGTGCAGCGCGGCGTGGCCCTGCACGGCGTCTCGTTCAACTGCAACGCCGCCCTGGATGGGTTCCAGGCCATCGTTCCCTGCGGCATCCGCGACGCGGGCATCACCACGCTGACTCGTGAACTCGGCCGCGAAGTGACCGTCGCCGAGATGAAGCCCCTGGTGGCCGGCGCCATCATCCGCGCGCTCGACGGCGATCTCCCGGTCACCGAGCGCGATATTCCCCGTGTCACCTCTGGCGACACCACCTCCGCAGCGGCCGATCGCGACGGCGTAAGGTCGATCAAGTGACCTCAGTCGACACCCCGACACCGCACAACGCGTCCGCAGCGGAACCTGCTGCGGCACTCCCGGGGCCCTCCGCGGCCACGCAGGCTACCTCCTCCGGGTCCGACGCTCGCGCCGCGAACGGCCGCAAACTCTTGCGCATCGAAGCCCGCAACGCGGAAACCCCGATCGAGCGCAAGCCCAAGTGGATCCGCACCCGCGCCACCATGGGCCCTGAGTACTCCGAGCTCAAAGGCTTGGTGAAGCGCGAGGGCCTGCACACGGTCTGCGAGGAAGCGGGCTGCCCCAACATCTTCGAATGCTGGGAAGATCGCGAGGCCACCTTCCTGATCGGCGGCGAGCAGTGCACCCGCCGCTGCGACTTCTGCCAGATCGACACCGGCAAGCCCGCCGCCTTGGACCGCGACGAGCCCCGCCGCGTCGCCGAGAGCGTCCAGGCCATGGGCCTGCGCTACTCCACCATCACCGGCGTCGCCCGCGACGACCTGGAAGACGGCGGCGCCTGGCTCTACGCCGAAACAGTCCGCGCCATCAAGCGTTTGAACCCGCATACGGGCGTGGAACTGCTGATCCCCGACTTCAACGCGAATCCGGACCAGCTCGCCGAGGTCTTCTCCGCGCGTCCGGAAGTGCTGGCGCACAACCTCGAAACGGTCCCGCGCATCTTCAAGCGCATCCGCCCGGCCTTCCGTTACGAGCGTTCCCTCGCGGTTCTGACCGCCGCCCGCGAAGCCGGATTGGTCACCAAGTCGAACCTCATCCTCGGCATGGGCGAAACTCCCGAGGAAGTCACCCAGGCCATGCGCGACCTGCACGAGGCAGGCTGCGACATCCTCACCATCACCCAATACCTGCGCCCGTCCCCCCGCCACCACCCGGTCGACCGCTGGGTGAAGCCCGAGGAGTTCGTCGAGCACTCCAAGACGGCCGAGGAAATCGGCTTCGCCGGCGTGATGGCAGGCCCGCTGGTCCGCTCCTCTTACCGGGCCGGCCGACTGTACGCCCAGGCGATGGCCCACCACGGACGCGAGATCGCCCCGGAGATGGCGCATCTCGCCGAGGAAGGCACCGCCGCCCAGGAAGCCAGTTCCGTGCTGGCCCGCTTCGGCAGCTGACCTACCTCCTCCGAGCAGTTCTGCCCTCGCGCCGCCCTTCAAGGCGTGAGGGCAGAAGCATTTCTACGACATACCGGCGGACCACGCACTTTACTCCGCCAGATATTTCGATCGCCGTCACTTGGAGCGTCAATGCATCCAAACCTTGCGTCGGACGGTCGTGATCCATCGTGATTCAGCGGGTTCAGTGATCGGATCGAGACGTTTTGGTCTCGTCACTGCGAAGTGCTGCTTTGTGGCGTAAATCACGTTTGCCAACAAAAGTCCAGCTCAGCGCACTGCCGCCAAGGCGTGTCAGGGTAGCTCAAGATCGGCAATTCCGGATATTTAATTTCCGTTTGCCAAATATTCACCAGTCGTGATCAAGCTGAGATCAGGTCCGGAAGAGACCCGAGAAACCAGCTCCACTGCTCCAACGGCTTGTTTCTCTCCGGGTACGGCAGCGGCACCGAAGGGCACCGCCCGGCTTGTGCACCGCGTCGCGCCGCCAGGAATCGAACCTGGCTTTCACAACGAAATCCGAAAACCGCACACGAGCCGAGAGGGCGAACACCTTACCCGGTGTCGCCGTGGATCCCGCGCTGGTTTTTCCGGCCGGATCGCCGCACGAACAAGGAACTGATTTCTCGATGCACGCACGCCTTTCTTTCCGCCGCCCGTCACTCGTCAAGGGCGCTGCCATCGCCGCGACCGTCGGCGTGATCGCCGTCGGCTTCTCCGCCGGTGTGGCGGTGGCCGACGACACCGCTGCGGCCCCGGTCACGCCGGTCGCCGCTGCCGCGCCGATCGATCTCCCGGCCCTGCCCGGACTGCCCGCGCTACCCGAACTGCCCGCGCTGCCCGGGCTACCGCCGCAGGGCTTCCTGCCCGCGCCGCCGCCCGTCTACGAGGACAATCTCGACGGCTGGATTCGCCAGTCCCTGGACATCATGCGCGTCCACGGGATTCCGGGGAGTTACGAAGGCATCCACCGCAACATCATGCGGGAATCCGGCGGCAATCCCCGCGCCATCAACCTGTCGGATTCCAACGCCGCCAAAGGCACCCCCTCCAAGGGCCTGCTCCAGGTGATCGACCCGACCTTCAACGCCTACCACGTCGACGGCACCGCCTTCGACATCTGGGACCCGGTCGCCAACATCACCGCCGCCTGCAACTACGCGGCCCACCGGTACGGCTCGATGGACAACGTCAACGGGGCCTACTGAGCCCTCGAATCCGAGCAAGCGCCTCCTCGTCTTCGCGACGCGGAGGCGCTGCCGTTTCCGGGTACGACTCGAGTCCCCGATCGGCCACTGCCCTGCGATCCCGCCTTCGTCCAGCAGCGCGATGGTGATCGCGGTCCAAGACATCGACTCCGGGGATGCATGGAGGAGGTGAAACGGCCGCGCTTCCCGAGAACACTGCCAAGGAAAACGCCGAGCGGTCGTCTACTCGAGAGCCTGCGTGTCCGAACCGCCATGACGCGGCTCGCGAGCAAGGACCGCTTTCGATCAGACTGGTACGGCTCCGAGTCTTGTCCCGTTTCTCGCGAGCCGTCCACGCTGACGAACGAATAACGATGACACGCCCCGCTGCTTCCGGCGAAGTGCTGTGCAGAAGGGTTTCGTGCTGTTGCCTCAGATCATCGACGGCGAAACAAACCACGGCCTCGGTACGTCAGGAACCGCGCGTGGTCGCCGATCCGGACGACGGAGTGTCCCTTTGTTCCACGGGCTACACCTGCGCGGCGCGCCTCCCGAGGAATTCCCGCACCTCCGGAACCGCGGCATGCGTGCGAACCAGGTTGGCGATCGCGTCGATTCGCTGGTGGAGGCGGGTGGAGGCGAGTCCGGCGATGGTGTCGTAGTTGTCCGTCAGCAGTGAGCATGCTCGCGCGACGTCACCGGACGTTGTGAAGTTCTCCGCGAGATGGACGTGCCACGCGGCGCGCTCCCTGGGCCATGCCGACGAACTCTCGATTGCGGCTTGCAGGTTAGAAGTCGCCTGGGAGTGCTCGCCGAGCCGCATCTGCGCCCAGCCGATGCCACCGACGAATTCGGCTTCCGGCAGATAAACCCAATCCGGATCGTGCCCGCGGGTTGACTCGTACGCACGGTGCGCCCGACCGATCGCGGCCGTCATCGCCGACTTGTCTTTGCGAACCCCATGCGCTTCGGCTTCCCTGATCGCCATCAAGGCGCGCAGTTTCGGACCGCCGTCACGGAGCGACGCCCGTGCCCCTGCCTGGGCGTACTGCACGGCCAGAGGGTTCCCCTTCGCGTCGTCCCCGGGACGACTGGCCATCAGACAGCTGGCATTCCCCAGCGCATGCGCCGCAGCGATCCCGTCACCCGCCGCATTGGCGGCGTTCGCCGCGTCCGCGTAGTACCGCCGAGCGTCGTCCAGCCGCCCGGCGTCATAGTGCACCCATCCGGCGGCGGTCATCATCTCGGCGGCAGCGCTGGTGAGCGCACGCCCGACCTTCTCGGTGTAACTGCCTTGGTCCAGAAGCTGCTCGACATAGCGGACTTGATTGGCCGCCACCCGGCACAACCGGTCGCCGCCGACCACCAGATCGAGTTCGTGGATCTGGTTGACGCTGTCGATGATGGCTTCCACGTCGCTCGCGCCGACTTTCCCGGCGGACGCCGAGGCGGCGTTCGCGGGGGCGGGAACCGACATCATGGCAGCCCCCGCGCTTACTGATGCCCCTGCTTTGAAGAAGTTGCGACGGTCCACATCTGCCTCCCGGTCCGACTCCACTACCAGTATGGCAAGCGGAACGCCCAGTGCACGGGCTACGAGCCGCAAGACCCGAACGTCGTGCGAGGCAGGGCCGCCGCGCTCCAGACCGGAAACGGCGGGCTGGGAGAAGTTGATGAGCGCGCCCAGTTCCGTCTGCGTCATGCCGACGGATTTCCTGATCCGCCGGATCACTTCCCCCGTGGTCATGTACATGGCCCAGCGCCCCCCTGATCGTCGGTCGAATTTTCCCCACAGCTTTTACCCCGAAAGCGACTGCAACCGCAGGATATACGGCTCTTCGGATAGCCGGAACGGAAACCGCGATCCGTGCTCCCACCTCGGCTTTCGCACGACCTACGTTCGGTCGCGGGTGCCCGGTACCGGGGCGACGCCGCACCCTCAGCGGCGCACCGGCTTGTCAGAGTGGCGAGCTGGTGGCGAGAGCCCCCGGGACCGGGCACCGGTCGATCCGCGAAACAGAGAGGTTTCCGTGTCCCCGCATTCCCTCGCCATGTACCAATTCATCGCCCTGTGTGACGCGGCCGCCCACCAAGCGCCGATGCAGCCCTTCACTATCCGCCAGGCGCATGACGTGATGCAGATCCATGTGGCCTGCCGCGCGAAACACTGCGCACGCAAAGCGGCGGCACGGCAGGTGCTGGTCGACAGCGGACGCATGGTGCCGGACCCGAGCAGGCCGCAGTGAACGCAGCGGCCCCCGGGGCTCCGGACCGCCGCCACATCCAAATCGAAAGCGGTCCGCTCCGCCTGGACTACCAGGCGAGCGCCGCACAGGCCGAAAGCGTCGCACACGCACTGGCGCAACGGTTTCCCGACATGACGGTGACCGTCGACGACGACCTGGACGACGATCTCCCGCACCTCCCTTGCGCGCAGCTGTGGGACTGATCGCTCCGCCCGGCCACATCACCCTCCATCCTCGAAACCTCAACGGAGACCTGCATCGATGCGATCTGTCCAACTCGTACAAGATCGACTCCACCCTGCTTCGAGCTGACGGCGCGGCCATGAACACAGATCCCACACTCGCCCGCTGCCAGCGCTATCGGCACGTCTACGGGCTGCCGTGCTACGTGCATGAGGAAACTCGACGAATCACTCTGCGCGCAGGGGAGGTAGGCGCGGTCACGGTACCCGAACGGCTCGGCAGAATGGTCCACGCCGACCTCGCCAGGCAATACTTGCTCGGCCCCGTCATCGCACACGGCTCCGGGCGCTGGACGATTCTCGTCCGTCCCGACGACACCCACCAGCTCGCCAACGACACCGATATCTTCATCGCACTGCTGCGCGCGTCCGCGACGATCGTCCCCGACGGCGGCGAGATACTGCTCCCCTCGCCTACTGACGAACGGACCGGCTACCGGTGGTGGGTCGTCGCACCGCGCGACGCGTTCCGCCCACACATCAGCACCGTCGTGCAGTCGATCATCATCTGCGCGGATCGAACTCCGCACCATCCCTATGGTTTCCAGGGACCGGACCGGCCACGAGACCACTCCTGACAACGATCACCCGAGCTGCACTCCCGTCCATCGGATGGCGCAAGTTCCCGAGACTCCCGATCCGAACGCACCCGATTCCGATGGAACCGGAAGCCCCGCGAGTGCGTCATAGACTTCAGGGACGACTTCAACGGCCCGGATCGGGAGGCTTCGGTGGGACGACGGACGACGGCGACGGTTGCGGCGCTCGCTGGGGTGGTGCTGGTCGCCTCGGGGTGCGAATCGGGCACGAACGGAACCGCCACGCCCGGCACGACCGACACGTCGGCGGCCACGGCCGCGTTGTGGGATCCGTGCACGCAGGTTACGGATCAAATGCTGCGGCAGGTAGGAGTTGACCCAGCCACGAAGAAGTCAGGCGTGGTTGGGATCGAGGAGCCCGGTTTCAAGGTCTGTGACTGGAACGACCCGGGCCATCCGTGGAACTATTCGCTCGGAGTCTGGTCGACCATCCATACTGTCGAAGCCTTCAGAAACAAGACAGACAATGTTGACTTCACTGCCGTCACGATCGACGGCCGCTCGGGCTTCACATTTCGTGATCAACGATACGACCGCGACGAGGCTTGTGACCTGATCTTTCCCACCAGTTTCGGAGCCGTAGAGGTCACCATTTTCAATGTCTCAGCGAAGAGCCGCCAAGTTCCACCCTGCGAGCGCGCATCGACTGCCGCCAGAGTGTTGCTGCCCGTTTTGCCACACTGATTGGAGATGAGATGGTCCTGGAAGAGGAGAGGTCACGATGGCAGTCCCTGGCCAGCGAGGCGAAAGGCGGCCGCCTATATCTCGACCCTTCGGTCGCGAAAGACTGTAGGGACGCTTGCGATAAGCAAATACAGCTGTATCAAGACTTGCGCAATGACCTGTTGTACATGCGTAAGGTGACGGGCTTGGGCCGCTTCGACTGCGCCGACGAACTGGCGAACATGCTGGGCGCGAAGGCAATCGGCGGCGACGGCGATGTGGACTCCGCGCTCAAAGAGCACATCGAGGTACTGACCCTCATCCGTGATACCATCCAAATTTCCGTGGACCGCATCGGCGCCCAGGACGACTCCAATGCGCGAGACACGAGCAATCTGCTGAACTGACCGGGGGATTAATCATGGGTCTGCCGTTCTTGGTAGCGATTGGCGCCGCCCTGTTGGAGCAGTCGAAATCGGGTCCGCCGGACAGCGGTTCGCGCGACGAGAGCCCCGACGCGGCCATCGCACGCAACCGCATCGCCGAAATCATGCGTGCGGGTTCCGATCTGCAGACCCAGTCGCCGAAAGTTCCGGAGACCGCGTACAAGAATCCGGACGGGATCGACGATCTCTATCAACGTGTGCAGGCGATGTCGATCACCGATGTCGTCGCGCTGCATCAACGGTGGGAGTCCATTCGCAATCGGCTGGAGCAGGGTTTGCGGGGTTTCGCGCCGGAGATCGGCAAGGCCATGGAAGGCAAATGGGAAGGGGCGGCGGCGAAGGCCGCGGCCGACGGGATCAAGGAATACGTCGACAAGTCCAGCGGACTGATCAGGTCGGTGCAGATCGTCGCCGAGAAGGTGAAGATCATCCGATCGGGCATCGAGGTCACCCGGCCCGCCGTGCAAGAAGCACCGGCGCATACCTGGACCAGCAACGTCGCGAGCTGGGTGCCCGGCCCGACCTGGAAGTTGAACCAGCATCGCGACGAAGCCGCGCACGATGCGTCCGTGAACGTCGTCAAGAACGTCTTCTATCCTGCCGTCCGGGAAGCCGACACCGGCGTTCCGCTGGTACCCAAGCCGTACAACCCGGTGCACGATTCCGGCGATCAGCCGTCCGCGTCGAACAGCGGTTGGCAGCCGTCGTCGTCCGGTACCGACACCAGCGATAAAGCCGGCACGGTGGACCCAGCACAGCTACCTGGTACCGAGAACACGGCGGAGAACACTGTCCCGTCGAGCACGAATCCTGGTGCTGAACAAGAAAGCACGCCCGAACAAACCACGACCACGCCGGCCGGCACGAATCCGTCGACCCAACCGGCGAGCACCAATCCTGGCACCGATCCATCACTGACCCGCCCCGGAACACCGGGTCCCGGATCTCCGAACACGCCGAGCCCGGGCAGTCCCGGCCCGGGCGTACCCGGCCTCGGCACCCCCGCGCCGGGCCGCAGCATCAACGGCGTCCCGGGCGGCGTTCCCACCGTCGCGTCCGCGCGTCCCGGCACCGGCCGACCGGGATCAGGCGGCATGCCGGGCATGATGGCGCCGGGCGCTCGCGGCAAGGGCGACGACGACAAGGAACACCAGACGAAGGACTACTTGGTGAACCAGCGCAACGGCGAGGAACTCACTGGTCTCGGTGCGGAGAACAGGGTGAAGTCGGTGCCGCCGGTGATCGGCGAATGAGCGAGCCGAATAGCGACACCATGCCACGCAGGATACGGCCGTGGTGCATGACGAAGGGGCCGGCTTCGTGAGCCGACAGGATTGGTCGTTCACCGCGCTCGGCTTCACGGTGCTGTGGCGAGCCGTCGAGCGCGACGTGCTGCCGTACCCCTTGCAGTACCGGTCCACCGCGGAGACCGTCGCCGATTACGAGTCGGAGTGGAAGGCCGAAGCAGCCGGACTGCACCGTCGCCTGGACGAGTCCCTCTACAGCGCACTGCGTGTTTTGGCCGAACCCGAGGCACGCATCGAGATGGCGGGTTTCAACGGAAGAGACAAACTGCGCGTGCACGCCGCCGTGCAATATCGCCATGCCGTGCTGCTGATACAAGAACCCACCTCGTCGCCGGATAGCGGTGGGGCGGTGCAAATGTCACTGATCAGTGCGGAGGACGTCAGCCGTCGGGTTTTCGATCTGCTGCCCGACGCCACACGCGGCAGCGGCCCCGGCATCGAGATCGCTCGGCACGAACTCGACGCCGAGGACGACGAGCCGTTCCGCGTAGGCGCACCACCCCCGCCCCGCGCCCGAGCCGAGCAATTCTTCGAACGCCCCCGCACCACCATTGCCCACGTCGCGGTGTACGCGGGCCCGGCCTGGGACAACCGCCCAGCACCCTCCCGCGGCTTCCACGTGATGGACTATCCCGACGGCCGCTATCTCGTCCGCAGCGGAGCCACCATCAAGGCCGTCCCCGCCGACACCACCGAACTACGGACCCAACTCGACCGAGTCGTCCGTGCGACGATCACAGCCTTTCGTGAGGAAAGCGATCCGAGTTACACCTGACGCATCGAACCCCGAGCCGCTCCAGCCCTATTTCCTGCCGGAGCGGCGGGTGCTTCGACAGCTCAGTCGAGGATGTTCAGGACCACCGCCGTAAACATCAGGGCGAAAAATGCGCCGAAGACGACCCAGCTGGTACGGATCCAGTTGAGACCCGGCCACCTCGGCGGCTTCGGACCCATCGCCCCCGGCAGAAGGTAGAACGCCGGAGTGCGGTAGTACACCGTCGTGCGGCATCCGGGTTCTACCGGCACGACAGTCTCCGCCGGACCCATATCGGCGTCCCACGCGCGGACGAAGAACCTGACGAGAAGGTTGACCCCCCGCGTCAGGACTTCGACCCGGTAGAGCCCAGGAGCCACCGGAATGTGGGTAGGCCCCCATGAGGCATTGGGTATTTCATTGCCGTTCACATAGATGCGCGGTCCAGTCGTCGCGTATACGGGGCCCGCGATCCACCATCGGAAGTAGGACGTGTCGACCACGATGCCGGTCTCGCCTGGCTCGGGCCGGAAGGCTTCCACCGGGTGGCGCTCGACATTCTGAAAGAACCGCAACCTCGGCCGGTCGACGGTATGCATTGGGGGCGGCACGTAGTGTGTCGTCCCACCATACGAAATGGGCTCCGGCATATATGGATTCGGGTGCGAATGGTTAGGCATCGGACCGCCGCCCCAATGCGTTTGCGCCGACCCGTTGAATCCCATGGAGTTTGGTTGCGCGGAGCCGGTGCTCATCTGTGCAGATTGCGGCGGACTCGCCCAACCAGGCTGACCCGCCGGTGGAGCAGCGCCTGAGACGGCGCGTCCCGGTGGCCACGGGCCGCCAAAACTCGTGTGCCCCTCCTGGGCGATACCCGGACTCGCCTGGCCCGGCTGCGGCGGAGGTGCGGACGGCCGGCTCCCGGGGCCACTGATATGCGGTCCCTGCTGATAATTCACAGTGCGTACTTCCCCTCGTTGTACTGGCACGATCGTCAGGCCGAAGCAGGCTGGTTTTCCTTACCCAGGAGGGCATAGATGACAGCGGCGACGGCCTGGGTGAGCGTCTGCACGTCTTTGAAGGCTTTCGCCATGTCGAGAAGTAGCGTGGAGATCTTCAAACCGTCGCGCCCGATCCTCGCGATCACCGCCGCTGCGACGTGCGGGCCCGCCGCGCCCAGAGACGCCGCGAGTTCCAGGGTGTACCCGATCAGTGCTCCCGCGAGGCTGGTCAGGATGTCCTGCACCATCTTGCGGAAGGCCTTGACGATCTTCGACGCGGTATCCATGATTTCGCCGAGAGTTGCCGCCACGCCACCCGCCCCGGCGATCTGGTCGATGAGATCCGTGGCCCGGTTCCGGTAGGCGTCCCCCGCGTTCCCGGTCCATGTCGCGATATCGGACTCCAGACCCTTCTGCCACGAATCGCTCATGCCGGTCAGTTCCTTGGCGATGCGATTCCAAGACGCGGAGTACGCCGCCACCATCTTGTCATTTCCAGCGAGTCCATCCAGCACCTTCCGGTACGGCTCGACGTGCGTGAGCATCCATCCGGCGATCTGGTCGCCCACGAATCCGAACGGGTCGACCACCGCATCCGCAACGGATGCGCCTGCCGAGATGCCACCCGTGATCGCCTCGAACGTCTTGGCGTTTTTGAAATTGGCGTAGGCCTCCCAAGCGTCTCCGGCGATGGTGCCGGACAGAACCCCGGGCAGCTTGGTTTCTTCGTCCTGCTTCAGGCCGATGTCGTGCATCCAGAAGACGGTCTCCTGGAAGTACTCCTCCCGATAGTCGGTGCCGTCGGCGATCAGTGGATTGTTCTCGGGCTTCTTCCGGTCGTCGAAACCAGGGGTGTGCTCGTTGAGCCAGTCACCAACTCTTGTGCTCACTTCGGGCCTCTCGATGCGTCGGCGATGGTTTCCCGCAGTTCGGTCACCGATCTGCCGAAGGCGCTGTCCTTGTCTTCGAATGACGCTGCGACGAGGTCGAGTTTGCTCGGCAGCGCCGCGACGTCCTCCGCGAGCTTGCGGATCACGGCGATGGTGTTGCGATGTTTGTCGTCCAGCACCAAGTGCACGAGCGGCCGGGGAATCTCGCCGAACCCGTCGTCAGCGGAACCCAGGTAGTCGGCGGCCTCCAGCGACAACGTCAAACTCTTCATGAGTGTCTGCAGCTTCGCGGCATGATCGCGCACTTCATCAGGATCGACGGAGATGGCGTCGGGATTGGTCACGGTCACACCAGCCAGGAGCGGTTGTAGTACTCGGTCTCCGGATCCGGTTCATCCGGGACGACGATCTGGTCACGGTTGGGTTTGCGGCTTCGCGGCGAAGCGGTCGGCTCCGCGGACGCCGCGCCCGGTTGCGCCGGGAAAGGAGACGAGGTCATGGACGGGCTGTAGCCGGACGAGGAAGCGGCACGGTCTTCGAATGGCGCGCTCGTCCGCGGCTCGGGATCGGGGAAACGCTCGGCGTACTGAGCGGTGATCGCGGCACCCGCCTCATCGTCGCCGACGGTGTTCCGCACGAGTTCGCCGACCTGTATCCGCAACGCCGATTGGGCCCGTCGCAGACACGCCATGATCTCGGCGGACAACACCGCCGGGTCCATCCCCCTCGAACCGGGCGACAGATCGATCGCCGTGGGCGCACCGCTGCTGTCGACGGTGACACGAACCCGATCGTCCTTACCGGCCTCGGTGACGGTCAGCGCCCGCATGCGGCTTTCCAACTCCTGAAACCGTTCGGCCCGACGCTCGAAATCCGCTGCCATCCGCGCCAAGTCTTCCGCAGCATGGTGCACATCGAATGCGGCCATCAACACCTCCTACTACTTCGCAACTGCCTGGTTCGACCAACACACACCGACACGCATCTTCACGTGTCCTACATCGACACTGACGCAGCGGACGGCCGATCGGTTCCATCGGATTCCGTGCTATCGGTGTCCTACCGAACTGAGGCCGAACCCAAGAGCCGCCTATTTTGGCGGAGGACCACGCGCCGCTGAAAACGTCCACCACAATGTTGCTGCGGCGCAACACTACTCGCGCTCGACTACGACGCCCGCACGGGCGAACTCGCCGCGCTGATCGGATTACTGAACTGATGATCACAAATAAGCGCTGGTCAGGCAGGTACTCCCGGCAGTGAAAACAAATGCGGAGGTATGGAGACCTAACCTTGGCCTATGCCTCGCTGGAGTACGCACGGTCGCAACCCGGCGCGAGTAGGGCGACTGGCGCGGCTCGGCACGGATTCCCAATCCCTCTCGGCCACAAGCATTTCCAGGGCGACGATCAGATCGATCACGGCCTCGGGAAGTGGGCGCAGGCCACCGTCGAATGTCGAGGACGAAGCACCGGAGCCCACGCCTCCTCGAGTACATCCGGGCTCCCTCGCACCGAAGACCGAAACGCTCTCGCGCACAACGGCGATGGGAATGCCGCCGCTGCCGCCACGGGACCGGGACGACGAACCGCATCGGCTGTATCACTCGGGCGCGGCCGCGTTCGTCGGGCTCTGCGTCGGTGTGCTGCTGCTGGTGGTGTCCGGGTGTCTGCTCGTCGATCACCCGACGCAGACGGCAGCGGCAACGTCCACCACAGCGGTCCGCACCAGCACCCCGACGTCCACGGCACCCTCGTCCACCGCGCGCACGACGCCTTCCGTCGCCGCCGCACCGCCGGTCCGGACGGGCATCGGGATCACCTTCGGAAAGGTCATCTCCAACGACGGTACGACGATGGTGGTGCGCAACGCGTTCACCAGCAGCAGCCTCGAGGTTCGTGCCGACGCCAACACGAAGGTGAACGTCCTGGTCGCCAAACGCGCCTCCGACATACGCGTGGGCGCCATCGTCGCCGTCTACGGGCGGCAGTATCCGGATCAGACGATCGTCGCCGAGTTCATCACCGGCATCTCGATCGGCGGTCCCACGAGATGATCCGCCCGCTCGCGCCTCAGGAACGCCCGCGTAGCGCCGCTTCCACCACCGCGTCCTCGACCGGCTCGGGCTGACCCCACACCCTCCGCGCCAGCCGCAGTTTCCCGGCCATGCCGGCCACCAACGCCGCCTCCGCCGCCGCGTCGGCGCCGCCCTGCCTGAGCTGTTTGCTGTAGCGAACCGCATCGACGACGACCGACTTGACGCGTTCGTGATCGAGGTAGGTCCGCAAGTCGCGCCGCCACTCCCCGGTCGCGGCCTCGGGCTCGGCGGCGATCCACGCCGCGAGGAACGCCTCCTGTTCCTGCGGGAGGTAGCCCATCTTGTGCAAGTGGGTGGCCACGTCGTACACCGGGTCGCCGTACAGGGCGAATTCCCAGTCGAGGAACACGACCCGGCCGTCTCGCACGATCATGTTCTTGCGGTGCACGTCGGCGTGCACCATCCGGAAGGGCCGCGCCTCGAGCGTGTCCCACGACGCGACGATGTGCTCGAGCGGCTCGTCGGGGACGCCCAACCGGCGGTACAGCTCGCCGAAATCCGCGCTGCTCTCGCGATACACCCGGGCGGTGACGGCGGACAATCGACGGGCGAAGGCGGCGGGGTTCTCGGTCCCGTCGGACTCGATCGGCGGCAGCAACTCGCGTGGGATACGCCTGAGTTCGGCGAACAACGCCGCGACATCCGCCGGTACGTGCGCCGGGACCGGGACGCCGCGCGGCGCTATGCGATCCAGGAGGTCGCCGTCGATGTAATCGTGGATCTGGAAGGCGGGACGCACCGATTCCCAGCGCAGCTTCGGCGCCGCGGCGACGAACGGCTCGATCGCGATCAGCACCGCGGGCTCCGGCCACTGCCGCAGGTCCATCACGTCGGCGCCTTCGACGGGAATCCGCACGTTCACCGCACCCGCGACACCGTCGACCCGGACGTTGTGGTTGTAATACCCTGCGGCCGACTGCGGCCGGGTGAGCGCGTCGTCGTACATCGCCTCGGCGTCGACACCGAGTACTCGTGCGATCAGTCGGGCGGCATCGCGGTCCACGGCCGAGCCGGGCGTCGGCGGCTGGATGCGCGACCGCGCGGCCGCGGCGGCTCTGGAGATGTCGGGTTCGGTCCAGCCGTAGAGCGCCAGGACCGCTCGCGCGACGAGGACGAGCCCCGGATAGACGTTCGCGCCCTCGAATTCCGCGATAGCCCAGCGCGCGCTGCGGACGGCCGCCTCGCGTTGCCCACGGCGCGCGAAGACACCGGCGCGGAACAGCTCGGCCCTGGCCCGCCCGGACCGGTACCCGGCCTGCTCGAGGATCTCGCAGGCTTCGGTGAGCGCACGCTCCGCGGCGTCCAGTTCGCCGAGTGACAACCGCGCCAACCCGAGTGCGGTGTAGGCCTTTCCGAGCTCGTGCAACGCACCCAGCTCACGCTGCCGCACGATCGCGGTCCCAGCGGCCGCGATCGCCCGGGCCGGGTCGGTGAGCGCCAGCAGCTCGGCGACATTCGTCGCGATATTGGCTTGGCCGACGACGCTTCCGGCGGCTCGATAGTGGGTGTCGGCCTCGTCCAGATATCGTGCGGCGCGCTCGGTGTCGAATGCCAGCCGGTAGGCGAGATGACGCAACCGCGCCACGTCCCCGAGGAACTCACGGTCGTCGCCGTCCGCCATCGCGACGAGTTCCTCGCACATGGCCAGTGCCTGGCCGAATCGGCCCTGGCACATGTGCAAGTCGGCCGCCCACTGGCCGGCGACGAGCCGGGCCCGGCCCGATCCGCGCGACCACACGTCTTCGTAGATGGCCAACGCGTCGTCGGTGTCACCGAGGATGCGGCGTGCGTTCGCCGCGGCGACGGCCAACCGTTCCGCGATCGGTCCGGTCCCATCCAGGTCGACGCCGCGGGTGAGCCGATCGGCTTGCTTGGCGTCGCCGAGCAGCACCGCCGCTTCCGCTTCCAGGCACCGCGTCAGTTCCGACAGTTCCGCCATACCTGCCAGGTTCTCATGCGGATCGGTCAGGTAACGGTCGAGATCGCTGATCACCCCGCCGATTCCTTGGCTGCCCCCGGCCGCTTCGATCCGATCGACGTATCCCAGCAACGTCACCGCGGACAGCAGCCCGGACCGGACCCCGTGGTATCCCGCCTCCCGCAGAGCGGCGACGCGGCCTGCCGGTCGCTCCGCACGCGTGAACCAGAGGTCGTGCAGCACCCCGTGCAGCGTGCGCCGCACGTCCGGATCCAAACGCCGCTGCAGTGCGTCCACCATCAGTTGGTGCAGCTGGAAACGCTCGCCTTCGTCCGCCGCGTACACGAACGAGTATCCGATGAGGGACTTCCAAGCGGCGATGTGGTGCGGTAGCCCGAACTGCCGTGCCACCACGGTGAAGATCTCCCGATCGAAGGTGCGCGGCAGGCCCAGCAACTCCAGCATCCGAACCTCGTCGGGGCGCACGTGTTGCAGGAAACGTTCGAGAATCGGTTCGGGAGAGACCAATTCGGCAGGCGTCACCCAGCCCGCGCGGGTGCGGGCGTCGATGGCCAGATGCAGGTAGAACGGCACGCCCGCACTCGACGCGGCGATCGCGGCGCGCTCCGCGGAATCCTCGATGCCGGACGCGTCGAGCAAGGCGAAGCGGGCGTCCATCGGCAGGTCGTCGACCGGCACCGCCCGGATTCTGCCCGACCACTCCGGGTCGTGCCGCTCCCAGCCCAGCGGCTCGCGGCTGGCGATCACCACCAGTCCGGTGTCCAGCTGCGCGACCACATCGCGTAACCACGCGTCCGACGCCGCCGCGCGGCCTTCGCGGTCGGTGCCGCCCATCAGCGCTTCGTAGGCGTCCAGGAAGACCGCGTAGGGCTGCCTGCCTTCGGTCCCGCTCTTGAGATCTTCGGCGAAGAGATAGGAGACGGCCTCTTCCAGGCCCGCGAGACTCAATCGGTCGAGTTCCTGGAGAACCGGGTCCTGGCGTATCCGATGGGTGCGGATCGCGCGGCGGGCGCCGATGTCCAGCAGCCGGGTCGCGGTGCCGAAGACCGGGATCCCGGTGGCGTCGTTGAGGATCTCGGTCAGGATCTCGCTGTGCTCGGCCAGCGCCAGCGACTCCGAGGTCAGGCGCAGATGCGGGTGCATGCGCTGCCACAGCACCGCGCAGGCGATGTCGAAGCGGTGGAATTTGATCTTCTGCGCGCCGAACTGCATGCGCAGCACGGCGAGGCCCTCCGCGGCCTGCCGATGACTCGGAACCTGCAGATCCAGCACCGCCGCCGGATGCTTCTTCTCGACTCGCGCGCGCAGCTCGGTGACCAAACGCGATTTGCCGATCCCGCCCACACCGCTGAGCAGCATGACCCGCGGCTGCTCGGCGGCGTCTGCCAGTAGTTCGTCGAATCGCGTCAGCACCAGCTCACGGTCGACGAACGGGCGGCTGGTCGAACCCGGCTGGAATCGTGCGGTCAACGCCATGCTGTGTCCCCCCTCCTGACGAACCCGGCACGATTCTGCCAGACCCGCCACGGCCCGCAAGGACGTGACCGCGGCCGGTTTCCGCTGAATGTCGGTGCCCGTTGCTAACTTTCGTTTCGTTCTGATCTGACGAAACCAGGCGAGGCGCTATGACAATCGGGGGAACCACCTATCTCGAACTGTCCGAGGACAGTGGTACCGCGCACAAGTTCTACGAGGTGATCGTGGCGGGCACGCAGGTGAGCGTCCGTTTCGGTCGCATCGGGGAGCAAGGGCAGACGAAGGTGAGTTCGTTCGCCTCCGAGGAGAAGGCGCAGGCGGCCGCGGCGAAGAAGATCGGTGAGAAGGTGCGGAAGGGCTATGCGCCCGCCGTGCTGGGAGCGCGGGCCAGGCGCCCGGCCACCCGGCGGGCGATCAGCAGCGGCCGCTCCACCGCGAAAGCCGCGCCCGTGCTGTGGAGTTTCGACTCCGGCGCCGCCGCTTTCGGCATCTTCGTCGACGAGCGCCGCTGCTGGGTGGGCAACGAGAGCGGCGACGTGTTCACCCTCACCCCGGACGGCGTGGTCACCGGCCGGTACCGCTTGCCGGATGCGGTCAAATGCATTGTGGCGGACGATTTCTGGATCTACGCCGGTTGTGACGACGGACGCGTCTACGACTTGTCGGGCAAGGTGCCGCGGGCGGCCTACGACATCGCGGCCGACGTCGACATCTACTGGCTCGACATCCACGACGGCATCCTCGGCGTCTCCGACCGCCAGGGCGGCATCACCGTGATCGACTACGAGGAAGAGTCGCTGTGGACCCGGCGCAGCACCGGCGACTCGGGCTGGATGGTGCGCATCGACACCGGCGGCGTCTACCACGGGCATTCCGCCGGCGTCACGAAATACGACCTGGACAGCGGAAACGCGCTGTGGCACGCGGGCACCGGCGGCGACGTCCTGTTCGGCTGGCAGGAATCCGGCGCCGTCTACGCGGGCACCGCCCGCAACCAGGTCCGCATGGTGGCCAAGAGCGGCCGGGCCGAGCGCACCTACCAGTGCGATGCCGCGGTCTTCTCCTGCGCCACCTCGCCCGACGGCCGCTACGTCTTCGCGGGCGACAACTACTCCTCGGTGTACTGCTTCGACGCCGCCGGTAACCGCGTGTGGAAGCTGGCCACCGGCTGCGGCTCGGCCTATTCCATGCAGTACCACGACGAGAAGCTGTACCTGGTCACCACCACCGGCACGCTGGCCTGTCTCGACGTCGGCGAGGCCGCGATCCGTGATGCCGAGCAGGGCGTGCTGCCGGAAACGGTGTCGGTGAAGGCTCCCGAGATCTCCGCGGTGGTGCCGAGCGACACCGTCGAGATCACCTCCGACGCGGGCACCGGCGTCATCGTGGAATGTGTGCACCAGGGGAGTTCCCTGCGCGTGCGAGTCGTCTCGCCCGGATATCACCAAGGCTGGAACGTGCAGTTTCCCAAGGACATTCGCCGAGCGGGGGCGCGGTACGTGGTCGACGGCATCGCGGAGTCGGCGCGTGGCGGGTTCTACCGCGTGCGCGGGGACATCCGCCAGTTGTCCTGAGTCCAGAACGTTCCAGAACGATACGTTCTCGCACGTCTCGCGAGATGTGCGACGGCGTCTCAGCAGGACCCCGGCCGCTCACGACACTGGCACACTGACAGAAGTATCGAAATGGGGGATGGCTCGATGGGTGGACGATTCAGAACGTGGGCTGCGATCGCCGTGGCACTGACGACGGCGGCGGCGCTGCTGGCCGGGTGTACGTCGAACGACCATGCGGAACGGAGTTTTCCATCCGAGGCAGCCGAGCGGATCGACCGCATCGTGCGGCCGCAGATGCGCGCGCGGCTCGCCCCCGGGGTACTGGTCGCGGTGCACGACCCCGAGCGAGGCACTTTCGTCACGGCCTACGGCACAGCCGATCTCGCGACCGGTCGTCCGATGGACGTGGCGAATCATGTGCGGATCGGGAGCATCACCAAGACGTTCACCGCCACCGCGGTGCTGCGCGCGGCCGACGAAGGAAGACTCTCGTTGGACGATGTGCTGGCACGGTACGTGCCGGGAGTGCCGAACGGCGACGTCATCACCCTCCGCGATTTGCTCGGCATGCAGGGCGGCGTCTGGGATGTCCGGGAAGAACCAGCTTTCGCCGAGCAGATCACTGCGAAGACTCCGGCATCCGAATGGCATGAGGGCGACCGCCTGCGTGCCATCATCGCGCACCCGGAAAGGGCGATGCCGCCACGCAATCGCGTGGAGTACTCCAACTCCGAGTACTACCTCTTGGGCCTCATACTCGAGAAGGTCTACGGAAAACCGGTGCACCGCGTGATCGATGATGTCGTCGCCGCACACGGGTTGCGCGCCACGACGTATCCCATCGACGCCACCATGCCGGCACCGGAGAGCCGCGGGTACGCGCACTTCGACGAAGCGGCCACCGATGTCACCGCGCGGACCACCCCTGCGCTCGCCGGTGCCGCGGGCACCATGGTGTCCACGATCTCCGACCTCGCCGACTACGCCCGCATGCTCGGCCGCGGCGATCTGCTGAAACCGGAGACCTTCCGTGCCAGGACCCAGTTCGCCGGAGACCTGCGCTACGGGCTGGGTGTGATGGAGTACGGCCGCTGGATCGGCCACAGCGGGGCGGTCCCGGGCTACACCACTCACCTCGGTTATCTACCCGAGCGGGACGTCGGCGTCGTGGTCGCGGTCAACGAATTCAGCTCTCCGCCCCTGCTCGGGGTGACCGCCTCGATCATCTGGTTCGGCATCGTCCGTCAGCTGTACCCGGGCACAGCGCCCGAGGCTTCCGTGAACGCCGAGCCGAGCCCGCCGATCCCCGCGGTCGCCGAGCTCGACGGCCGCCTGCGGCGCACGCTCGATCCGGCGGTCCCGGCGGCGGACAAACCGCTGCGGATCGCCGACGACGACAAGGATCCGGAGTTGATCGCGCGGATATCCCGGGTCTACGCGCCGATCACCACGACGGTTGTCGAAGCGACCGAGGTCGGCCCCGGTCAGCTGCTCGGGACCGTCGTGCTCGGCAGCCCGGAACGCCGCGTGCCGGCCGTCGTGCCGTTCGTCGCCCGCGACGGCTCCTGGCGCATCGCCACGGGCTGGGCCTGCCAGACGCTCGTGACGACCGGCGAGTCCTCCCCCGCCTGCCCGTGACCGCCCACGCTGATCTGCCGATTCGTCGGCGGAACGCCACGACCGGTGGGAAGGTTGAGGTACGGCAGGTGTCGGCAAAGGAGCGAGACACATGGTGGACAAGACCAACGGAGCTGCCGCGGGCGACGGCGGCGTGATGACGGCGGACCGGCCGGAGCAGATCCGCAACGTGGTCCTGGTCGGGCACAGCGGGTCGGGCAAGACCACGCTCGTCGACGCCATGGCGCTCACCGCGCGGGCGGTCAACCGTGCGGGGCGCGTCGAGGACGGCACGTCGCTGTCGGATTACGACGAGATCGAGCACCGCCAGCACCGGTCGGTGCAGCTGTCGGTGGTGCCGGTCGCGTGGGGCGGGATGAAGGTCAACCTGGTCGACACGCCCGGATACGCCGACTTCGTCGGCGAGTTGCGGGCGGGGCTGCGGGCGGCCGACGCGGCACTGTTCGTCATCTCGGCGGCCGAGGGCGCGGACGGAATCGCCGGGGCGACCAGGGCGCTGTGGGAGGAGTGCGCCGCGGTCGGGATGCCGCGCGCGATCGTGATCACCCACCTGGACACGGCCCGCGACGAGTTCGACGTGATGACCGAGACCTGCCGGACCGTGCTGGGCGGCGGATCCTCGGAGAACATCCTCCCGCTGCATCTGCCCGTGTACGGCCCGAAGAATCCGGACGGTCACCGGCCGGTCACCGGCATGGTGGAGCTGCTGCCGCACTGCGTCGGCGACTACTCCTCCGGCGAGGAGGTCCAGGGCGACCCGTCACCCGATCAGGTGCCGGAGCTGGAGGAAGCGCGCAACCGCCTCATCGAGGGCATCATCGCCGAGAGTGAAGACGAGAGCCTCATGGAGCGCTACCTCGAGGGCGCGGAGATCAGCCTGGCGACGCTCGTCGCCGACCTGGAGCGCGCGGTGGCGCGGGGCAGCTTCCACCCGGTGCTGTTCGCCGCGCCCGCGCCCGAGGGCGCTAAGCAGGGCCTCGGCACGGTCGAGTTGCTCGACCTGATCACCGGTGGTTTCCCGACGCCCGCGGAGCACCCCATCACCGCCAGCAACGGCGCCGGACCGCATCCGCTGCGCTGCGATCCGGACGGCGAGCTGGCCGCGGAGGTCATCCGCACCGCGTCCGACCCGTACGTCGGGCGGGTCTGCATGGTCCGCGTCTTCTCCGGCACCTTGCACGCCGACGACACGGTGCACATCAGCGGGCACGGCCTCGAGGATCGCGGCCACGAGAGCCACGAGCTGGACGAGCGGGTCGGCGCGATCTCCGCGCCCTTCGGCAAGCAGCAACGCCCGCTCCGGCAGGCGATCGCGGGCGATATCGCCTACGTCACCAAGCTCGGTCACGCCGAAACCGGCGATACGTTGTCGTCCACCGGCAGTCCTTTGCGGATCGAACCGTGGCCGATGCCCGATCCCCTGCTGCCCGTCGCCATCCGCGCACACAGCAAAGCCGACGAGGACAAACTCTCCCAGAGCCTCGCCCGCCTGGCCGCCGAGGATCCGGCGCTGCGCCTCGAGCACAACGCGCAAACCCATCAGCTGGTGCTCTGGTGCCTCGGCGAAGCGCATCGCGACGTCGCCCTGGAACGGTTGCGGACCCGGTTCGGCGTGCAGGTCGACGTGACCGACCACGAGGTGGCGTTGCGGGAAACGTTCGCGGGCAAGGCGAACGGACGCGGCAGGCACGTCAAGCAGTCCGGCGGGCATGGGCAGTACGCCGTGTGCGAGATCGAGGTCGAACCGCTGCCGGAGGGGTCGGGGATCGAGTTCGTGGACAAAGTGGTCGGCGGCGTCGTTCCGCGCCAGTTCATCCCCTCGGTGGAGAAGGGTGTCCGAGCGCAGGCCGCGCGCGGGTTGACTGCGGGATATCCCCTGGTGGACGTGCGCGTAACCCTGTTCGACGGCAAAGCCCACTCCGTCGACTCCTCCGATGCCGCATTCCAGACCGCCGGCGCGCTCGCCCTGCGCGAGGCCGCTGCGGCCGCGGGGATCAGGGTGCTCGAGCCACTCGCCGAAGTCTGGGTGCTGGTCTCCGACGACTACGTCGGACCGGTACTGAGCGACCTGTCCAGCCGCCGCGGTCGCGTCCTCGGCACCGAGCCGCACGGCGCAGGCCGCACCCGGATCCACGCCGAAGTCCCCGAACTCGAACTCAGCCGCTACGCCATCGACCTGCGTTCGATCTCGCACGGCACCGCCGATTTCACCCGCAGCTACGCGCGCCACGAGCCGATGCCGAATCAGATCGCCGCGTCGATGCGCGGGGAAAAGGCACGCGCGTAACCACATCGGGCCGACTTCCCACTGGCTGTTGATCTCGTGCTGCCGGGTACAGTTGGGCTCGTATTCGAGCCTTGGTAGGTGGAGAAATGGAAATGGACCCCGCGCGCTGCGTCGTGCTGGTGCCGGTGCACGACTACATCGAACCCGGTTGCTCGGAGGGTCTGGCGGAACTGGAACGGCGCGGCTACCCGGTTTGGCGCGTCTACGGTTGCTCCGCGATCGATCAGGCCCGCAGCCAAATCGCCACCGACGCTTTGGCGCAAGGTTTCGAGGAGTTGATGTGGATCGACGCGGACGTGCGCTTCGATCCAGATGCGGTGACAATGCTGCGGTCCCACGATCTGCCGGTGGTCTGCGGGATCTACGCCAAGAAGATGACGCGCGAACTGGTCTGCAGTCTGCTGCCCGGTACCGACAAGATAATTTTCGGCGACGGCGGCGGCACAGTGGAGATCCGTTACGCGGCCGGCGGGTTCCTGCTCACCAAACGCGACGTTTACGAGACGATCGCGGAGAAAGAGGAACTGCCGGTCTGCAACTTGCAGTTCGGGCGCGCCAACGTGCCGTACTTCTTGCCGATGATCGTCCCGGATGGCGAGAACCAGTGGTATCTGGGCGAAGATTACGCGTTCTCCGAACGTGCCCGGCGCAGTGGCTTCAGCATCTACGCCGATACCCGTATCCGTCTGGAGCACATCGGCAAGTACGGATTCACGTGGGAAGACGCGGGTAGCGGCAAATACCGCTACAGCAGTTACGAGTTCAGTTTCCGGCAACGGGGTACGGATGCCGATGCGGAGAAAGGCGTCGAGCAGCCCCAGTGACGGAAGCTCGGCGGATCACGCCGTGCCCTCCTGAGAAGGCGAGCCGTCAGCGTGGACGAGATCGCTGGAAACGGCTGAGAACAAGCTGATCGAGGACTGCTCGCGCGGCACTCCGACGCGTTGCGCCATCTGCAGAACAGATGCGCCATCGGCGTCACCGAGCACTCGGGCCAGGCCAGGTCGAGGATCGGATCCACCCACCACCGGGGCCGACCGCAGCCTGCTCGACAGCGCCTGTTTCCACGAGGGCACCCGGTCGTATTGATGGACGATGGGATACGGCATGCCTGTGGAGGTGTGGACACACTCCCCGATCAAGGTCGGCTCGGGCTCCAAGAGAAATGGGCGCAAAGCGCCGAGCTTGCCGGGGTCCGCGAATGTCCCGGCTTGACAGGCGAACCCCTCCTCGGACGTCACGAATTGCACCGCCGATCGATACGGCTCCATATCGAGCAACAGGTTGTACCCACTCTGATCGGCGATCGACACCCCGGACGATGCCGCGATCAGGGAGATGGCCAAGCACAAATCTGCCATCACCCCCGCCTCTCCAGCGATGACTCCGACGTTGCAGACCGGTTTCGACCACAGGCGCTGTACATGTGCCGGGAAACTTCGTTGCAGATTGGCCCGGTTCCACTCTTCGTCGGAATACCGCACCCCCTCGCTGACAGCGAGAAAGGGGCGTCGCAAGTGGGCTTCCAACCACGTGATCGGATCCGACTGGAAGAACACGTCGCGCACATCGGTGACGATCGCGAACCGGAGGGAAGACGCGAACATACGCAGCACATGGGCGACATCCTCGAATCGCCCGTTGTACACGCTGTCCCGAGGCGGCATCCGGACCGCGTACAAACCCAGCGCGTCCAGATGTTCGGCTATGGCATCGCCGCGGTCGTCGCGGTCGTACACGATGACCGCGCCCACACCGGCGAAACCGCTCGCGACCAGGCTCCTGGCCCACGGCTCGACAGCGGGCCACTCGTAGCCCGCTGCCGCTCCGATGACGATGTCCTTTTTCGCAGCCACGCCTTGGGCCCGCTCAGATCTGTTGCGGTGGCGGTGGCGCCACGGGGGGCGGAGCCGACGGCTGCGCCTGGCTCACGGTCGGTGGCGGTGCCGCCGCAGTCCCCAGATCGGCATTGCCGGTATCCAAACCGGTCGGATGCAGGTAGCCCGCGAAATTACCGTACTTTTCTTTCAGCGGAGGGTTATTGGGGTCGAGCGGAACGAGATGACCGCCGTCGAGGACGAACAGTTTGTTGTGCTCCTCGTCTCTGACGATCAGCGCGCTGTGCCGCTCCCACTGGAGGATGTCGCCCGTTTTCAGCTCGCCGGGACCGTTGACCACCGCGGGCGGATGATCCGCCGTCAACTCGCCCGCAGTTCCCTTGTACGCGGACATCGCGTCGAGGGCGACGTTCTGCACCTGCTTCTGCAAAGCTTCTGCTACCGGTGGGGACGCCTTCACATTCGTATTGTCGATGGGGACATCGACCGTAGTACCCGGCGTCGTCACCGCCGGCGGAGCACCCGCGTACACCGGGGCCGTCACGCCGGCAGGAGACGGTTGAGCAGTTTGTTGGGTGTTCGCGGCTTGTTGAGCGCGGTTCTGCTCCCGGGCTCGTTCTCGTTCCCGTTCCCGATCGCGTTCCTCACGCGAGTCCCGCTCGTCGTAGCCCCTGTCATCGGCCGGAACGCGCGGCTGCTGAGTCGCTTGACCGAGAGCGTTCATCAGCGCCATCTGCCCCATCAGATCGGACGCGTTGCTCCCGGTATTGGCGGCCGGTGTGGCATTGGCGGTGGGAGCGGTCGTCGCGGTCCCGGTCCCGGTCCCGGTGCCGGTCGGCATCGACGCGGTCACCACGGAACCGAGATCCGTGCTGGACGCGGTGTCACCGCTGCCGGTGCCCAAGGTCGGCTGGGTGCTGTCCACCGAACCGGTGGTGTCCGAATCCGACGTGAGCAGGTCGTCGTATGTGGAACTGAAATCCTGGCTCGTACTGACCGGCTGAGCGGTGGTGCCTGGCGACTGAGACGTCGTGGCTGGGGGGGTGTATGGCGGGGTGTACGGCTGGCCGGCGCTCGTGTGCTGGGTGGCCGAGCTGTGTGTGTCGCCCGACCCGGAACCCGAGCCAGAGGTCGAACCCGAACCTGAACCCGAACCCGAACCGGACCCGGAACCCGAGCCCGAACCGGAGCCCGAGCCCGACCCGGAACCCGAGCCGGACCCAGAACTCGAGCCGATCGGGAACGGAAGCTGCGCGGCCCTATCCGCGTACGCGATGACCTGGTCGGTGCAATGCTTCACCGCATCCCTGATCAGGCCGTAAAGCGGTGCTTCCTCCGCGACATTCTGGATGCCGTCCTCCGCGTACATCCGGCCTTGACCCGGGCCCTGCCCCTCGACACCGTCGTTGAGCTTGTCCCATATCTTGTCGTGGGTGTCCTGGATCTTGTTGTACATACTGCGGTAGTACGAGTAATTGGTGCGGGAAAGCTCCTCGGTCGTCTGCTCGAACTTGAGATCCCCACTCTGCCATTGGTCCGCGAGTCCGTTGAGATAAAAGACGGCAGAATTGTAGGCTTCTTCGGTGTAACCGGAACCGTGACCCCGATGTTCGAGTTGCTGAATGAAGGAGTCGGCCAGGTTGTCGTCGCGCCAGTTGTCGTCTTTGCCCTCTTTAGGGGAAATCAGAAATTTGGGCTTCTCCGGCTTCCCGTTGCCCATCTGAGCCATCAGATAGAGCAGCTGAGAATTGGCTACATCGATGAACGCCTTGAGTTCGGGGGAGACTTTACCCGGCGGCGTCCGGATTTCCAGCTTGAAATCAGATATCTTTTTGCCGTCGGTGATATCATTCTCATCGGCGTCCTGGCCGAGGAACTTTCGCTTGGCGACATCGGCAGGGAGCTCGTTGAACCAGACAATGTTGCCGTCCGCCGGGCGATTGCCGTCCCAGTTGTCACCGACTTTGTCTTTGACGGCGACCAGTTGTCCGTCGTTGGTCAGTACATATTGCCCGACCCCGTCGTCTTCGTCATCCCAGTCGTCAGTGGCCGCGCCACCTTCGTGCTTTTTATCGCCGGGCTCGGCAATCGCCGTGACTTCATCGTCATCTTTGTCGTGGAGTTCGAGCCGGGTTTCGCTGCCATCACCCCCCTGATCTTCGAATCTGATCTGGTTGGCGTCGCTGCCCTGTTCCCCATATCTATCTATGACATTGCCCGTGGGAACATGCTCGATGACCATCTCGCCGTCCCGCATGCCCATGCGGTATTGCTTGTTCGGGGAGTAGAGCCACTCACCCTCTTTGATTCTCTGTTCCCGATTGAGGATGCCACCCTCGATGTCACCCATCAGTTCCACCCCCGATCACACATGTGATTCCGAACTGCTCGTGAGCCGGGAACAGCCATTCCAAATCCTCCTACCCGAAATCTTCGACCCCTCGGCCTCAGATCTCCGGGTTCGTCCGCCGCACGCGTGCGCCGCCATCGATATCTGTCACCTCGAAGGTGTTCCCGGCGGTCGTCGAGTTGTCACCGGTCGCATTGCGCCCGTCGCCCACCTGCGTCCAGCCGATTCCCCGCTCGACGCCGTATTGGACGGCGAACAGCCGGTACGCGTTGGCTGCCTTGCCGTACTGCGCCTCGAACTGGGCCTCCCATTCGGGATCTCCCTCTGCCCGCGCATACGCGGGAGCGCTGGCGGCGCGGTTGGCATCACCCAACCTGCGCAGTTCCTGCGGATCCTGAACAAACTTCTCGACCATATCGACGACTCCATTCCCACCGGCTCCCCCCATTCTCGGGCATCCCCATCGCTGGGGACTGAGACTCCGAGGAATGGCCCGGACGCCGGCGAAGCCGTGCCAGTCCGGTTTCGCCGAGTTCGCGATCAGTGATCTCGAGCGAACTCGGTCTTCTCCATGAGGTTGTAATCCGCCTCGGTAGGCAGCTCCAACGAGTCGGCGAAATGGGGCAATCCGCCTTTGTACAGCAACTCGGCGCGGCGGCCTACGCGGGACTTCTGGCGGGCCAGCCGAGCGACGCGCAGAATCTCCTCGGCGAGCCAGCTGTCGGGATGGTCGAGCACTTCGTCAGCGAGGTGCAGACCGACGATCATGCCGCTGCGGTCGCAGGCCACACCGACGGAATAGTCCGGGTTGAACACCTCGTAGATCAGATTGCGCCAGTCGGGCGCGGCTTCCGCTCCCGCGGCGCCCGGCATATCGAGATCGGTCACGGCATCACTCCTGGGTATCGTCGACCGCACCGGCGAGTCAGGGCTGCGGCCACGGCACCTTCGGCAGGGCCGTTTCCTGGATGGCGATTTTGTGCTGCCGTAGGGCGTCGACCGTACTGTCCCGAATCGCCGCCATGATGTCGGCGGCGATCTCCTGTCCGCTCGCGGCGCCCGCGAGCGTCCCGGGCGCGATGTACAGATCGGTGAGCCTGCCCATCCCGTCCACTTCCGGGATCACCCGGGCGCTGGGCGAAGGCCGCCGGGCGCGGATACGGTCGATCCGTTCCAGCATGTCGTCAATGGTGTTCACCACATTCCGACCGGATTGCACCGCCGACACCGTTTCCGGATGCATATCACGGGGCCAGATGTCCGCCACGATCAGCCCTCCTCGGACAGGTGACGAACCATCTCCGCGGCAACAAGGCACGGGCCCCACACCGCTCGAACAAGCACGTCCGGCAGCGAAGCTGTCGGACGCGAACTCGGAACGGCACTCAGCTCTCTACGCATGCCACCTCCACCCGTGAATGTTACGGGGCCATTCTTCTCGGTCCCCCACACACTTCCCACAGCCGGGAAGTCTCGAGCGTGTCCGAAAAGCAGACGAGTCCACCTGCTCGCGACCGTCGAAGGGTCACAGAACAGGTGGACTCGCTGACTACTACCGACGAAGCCGGTAACGGCTTACACGTCGAAGTACAGCTCGAACTCGTACGGGTGCGGCCGCAGGTTCACCGGGGCGATCTCGCCTTCGCGCTTGAGGGTGATCCAGGTCTCGATCAGGTCCTCGGTGAAGACGTTGCCTTCGGTGAGGTAGTCGTGGTCCTGCTCGAGGCGGTCGATGACCGACGCCAGGCTGGTGGGGGCCTGCGGGATGTTCTTGGCCTCCTCCGGCGGGAGCTCGTAGAGGTCCTTGTCGACCGGAGCCAGCGGCTCGATCTTCTTCTTGATGCCGTCCAGGCCGGCCATCATCATGGCGGCGAAGGCCAGGTACGGGTTGCCCGAGGAGTCCGGCGCGCGGAACTCGAGGCGCTTGGCCTTCGGGTTGTTGCCGGTGACCGGGATGCGGACCGCGGCGGAGCGGTTGCGCTGCGAGTACACCAGGTTGATGGGGGCCTCGTAGCCGGGGACCAGGCGGTGGTAGGAGTTCACCGTCGGGTTGGTGAACGCCAGCAGCGACGGCGCGTGGTGCAGGATGCCGCCGATGTAGTGGCGCGCCAGGTCGGACAGGCCGCCGTAGCCGGCCTCGTCGTGGAACAGCGGCTTGCCGTCCTTCCACAGCGACTGGTGCACGTGCATGCCCGAGCCGTTGTCGCCGAACAGCGGCTTCGGCATGAAGGTGACGGTCTTGCCTTCCTGCCACGCGGTGTTCTTGACGATGTACTTGAACAGCTGCAGGTCATCGGCCGCGGCGAGCAGGGTGTTGAACTTGTAGTTGATCTCGGCCTGACCGGCGGTGCCGACCTCGTGGTGGCCGCGCTCCAGCTCGAAGCCGGAGTTCTGCAGGTTGGTCGAGATCTTGTCGCGCAGGTCGACGTAGTGGTCGTAGGGCGCGACGGGGAAGTAGCCGCCCTTGTTGCGGACCTTGTAGCCGCGGTTGCGGGTGCCGTCCGGGTTGAACTCCGCACCGGTGTTCCACGAACCGGAGACCGACTCGATCTCGTAGAACGCGCCGTTCATGGCCGAGTCGTAGCGGATCGAGTCGAAGATGTAGAACTCCGCCTCGGGGCCGAAGTACGCGGTGTCGGCGATGCCGGTGGAGCGCAGGTACTCCTCCGCCTTGCGCGCGACGTTACGCGGGTCGCGGCTGTAGGCCTCCCGGGTGAACGGGTCGTGCACGAAGAAGTTCAGGTTCAGCGTCTTGGCGGCGCGGAACGGGTCGACGCGCGCGGTGGAGAAGTCGGGCAGCAGCAGCATGTCCGACTCATCGATGGACTGGAACCCACGAACGGAGGAGCCGTCGAACGCTAGCCCTTCCTCGGCGAGGTCGGTGGTGAAGGCCTTCCCGGGGATCGAGAAGTGCTGCTGCACACCGGGCAGGTCGCTGAAGCGGATGTCGACGTACTCGATGTCCTCGTCAGCGATGTATTTGATGACCTCGTCGGCCGTGCTGAACGTCACTTGTTCTCCTTACGGATCGGTTCCCAGCCAGTGTCGCTTGCATGGGTTCGTCGCGACCAGACGCTATGGATGCCGTGTTTCCCTGCAGTCAAGGATGTGTTTCGCCGGTGTTACACGTGCGTCAGGCAGCGTGGTGCTGACCACCCGGACTCGAAATGCATGGTAGTCCTGCCCCCGCCACGGCGCTCGCCGACGCTGAACTGGCGCTTATGCGGTCCCGGCCGCCGGTTCGGCCGCGCCTATCCTGGGTGCATGGCACGCATCACCGGCTCCTGGCTCTCCGGACCCCCGGCCGACTCCGGCGGCCCGGCAACCTCCGAGTTCCCCGGTGCACAACTCGGCCTGCCGAAGACCGGAGCGGGCTCACTGGCCGGCATGGGCCGCCGCATCGCCGCCCTGTTCGTCGACTGGCTGATCGCGCTGGGCATCGCGGCGCTGATCACCCGAAGCGGGTCGGCGTCGAGCCTGACACTGCTGATCTGGTTCGTCATCGGCGTGGGCGCGGTCACACTGTTCGGCTTCACCCCGGGTCAGTACTTCCTGCGTCTGCGGACGGTGCGCATCGACGCCCCGGCGCCGGTCGGCTTCGTCCGCGCGCTGGCCAGACAGGTGCTACTGCTGTTCGTGGTGCCCGCGCTGTTCACCGACGCCGACGGCCGCGGAATGCACGACCGTGCGACCGGTACCGCGCTGGTGCGTTCACGCTGAGCCGCCTGCCATCGGCCACCGTGTCACCGCGTTAGGCTGCGCCGGTGTCGTCGCGTCCGGTGATGCTCGTCATCCGTTTCCTGCTCGAGCTCGTCGCGGTGGCTTCGTTCGGCGTCTTCGGCTGGCGGGCGTTCGGAGAGCCGTGGAATTTTCTCCTGATGGTGGCGCTGCCCGTCGTCGCGGCAGTCGCCTGGGGAACCTTCGCGGTGCCCGGCGACCCGAGCCGTGCCGGGCAGGCGAGGGTCGCCGTGTCCGGCTCCGCGCGCTTGGCGATCGAGCTCTCGGTGCTCGGCGGCGGGGCGCTCGCGCTGCAGTCGGCGGGGCTGCCGCACTGGGGTGTGGCGCTCGCCGTGCTGGTGATCGTCTATCACGTGCTCGCCTACGACCGGGTCGTCTGGCTGCTCACCCGTGATTCGGCGACGCGGCGTCGACCGTAGTCCGCCGGAGCAGTCGCAAGGCCCCTGCACGGATGGGCCCGCTCAGGTCAGCGGCGGCGGATGGTCCGCTGCACTCCGCGCATCTTGGCGCCGGCGGGCATCGGCCCCTTCGGGAGGGCGGGCCCGCTGCGCGCGCTGAGCGCGGAAAGCCGGCCTTCGATGAGGTCCATGCGCTTGGTGTCGATGTTGCGAGGCAGCTTGGTGAGGTAGCGCTGCAGGTCCTTGAGCGGTATCTGGCCTTCGTCGTTGCCGATGACGACGTCGTAGATCGGGGTGTCGCCGATCAGCCGGGCCGTGCGCTTCTTCTCTTGGGCGAGCAGCGACTTGACCCGTTGCGGGGCGCCTTCGGCGACCAGCACCACGCCGGGCAGGCCGATCACCCGGTGCACCGCGTCCAGCTGCGTGGTGGCGGCGACGCCGTTGCTCACCCGCCACTTGCCCTGAAGGTTGTCCAGCACCCAGGCTGCGGCGCCCGCCTGGCCCTCGGCCTTGCGGTAGACGCTCTTCTGCACCCGCCTGCCGAAGATGATGAACGCCGCCAGCGCGCCGAGCACCACGCCCAGCGGGACCAGGAACCAGGTCAGCCCGAAGATCAGGCCGATCACGACGAAGACGGCGGTGATGCCGACCAAGGCGCCGATCATCAGCGGCAGCAGCAGCTTGTCTTCCTTGCGCTGCATCTGGAACGCCTGCCACAGCTGCTTGCGGCGCTCTCTCGACTGCTGCTTGCGGGCCGCTTTCGCCGCGGCCTTCGCTTCCTTGGTGGGCTTACCTGCTGCCATGTCTCTCAGAATAGTGCCCAGGTAGTCGCGGCTCGCCGCCGGACAGCGGCCCGACGGGCTACCCCCGGCGCGCGATCGGACCGAGCACGGTGAGATCCAGGTCGCCGGACGCCTCGGTCCAGCCCATCGCCCGCAACTCGACCGGGGCCGCGACCCCGAGAGCGTCCCGCAAGCCGACGGCCACCGAGCGAGCGAACTCGAGCAGGCTGTTCGGCGCGATCGGCCAGAAGAGGGTCCTGGTCCAGTTGTCCACGTCGCGCCGCACGACGGGCTCGTGCCAGCCCAGTGCGCGCAACGCCTGCGCGGCGGTCTCCGGGATGGGGTCGGTCAGGTAATGATTCCCGGCCAGTTCGGCGGACAATTTGATGTCGTATTGGACAAATTGGACATAGCGATTTCCCGGGGCGGCGATGATCAGGGTCGCCCGGGAGGGCAGCTCCGCGAGACAGTGCGCCAGTGCTTGCACGAACCGTTCCCAGTCCGCGGTTTCCGGCTCGCTCATTCTTCCCCCGGGTATTCGCACTGGCCTGATCATACGCCGCGCCGCCGGGAACACCAGACGAAATTTGTTGCCTCGCCTACTGGTTCGCTCCGGTTCGCCGCCGTCGGCCGTTCCCCCTCGAAACTACGCCTGCCTGCGGCATCTCCATCGTGGGCCCGGCGTTCGACCGGATACCGCCGCGTCCGTTCACGATCGCGGACAGCGTCCGGGACCCGCGGGCGCGTCTTACCCACGACAGTCCGGAGAAGCCGCCGTAGAACCAGTGCGGAATGCACTGTGGAGATCGCAAGCGTTTCCCGTGGACGCCATTCCTTCACCTGCGGAAAACGCCGGCTCGGAAACGAAAAGGCAATTGCTGCCGCGCTTTCGCCACGTGGTCCTCGCACAGTCGTCTGTCCGGCCGACGTTGCGCGGAAGTACGGGATTCGCCCGGATCACCGGGTCCCGCTGCTCCGGGCACGTGCTGCGTGGGGTCTGCGGCGGGTGCGCGGTCGGTCGTTTCCGAGCTGCCGGTTCGGGCCGATATCTATCCGGCGATCGACTCGGCGACACAGCCGCAACCGTATCGAGCATGCCCGGCGCGGTCGCGACCGCGCCGGGAGCCGGGAGCCGGGAGCCGGGAGCCGGGAACGCATCCTTCAGACGAGCGCACCGCGCTGTTCAGCTCGCGGCCACCGGGCGGTGTTAGCTTCCCCGACGTGTGTGCGCGGTTGGTGGTGAGCGTCCATGACGTCGCACCGGCAAGTGCGGCGGAAACGGCGCGTTGGTGCGCCGACGCCGATCGGTTCGGCATCCCCGTCTCGCTGCTGGTGATTCCGGGGCCGTGGCGGGGCAGGCGGTTGTCCGACGAACCCGATTACGCCGCGTTCCTGCGGGAGCGCAGGCAGGCCGCTGACGACGTCCTGACGCACGGGTGGTCGCACCGGGCGGGGCCGGAGGGCGGGTGGCCGCGCCGGGCAGTAGGCCGTGCGGTAGCGCGCGGCGCGGCGGAGTTCGCCGCCTTGAACACGGGCGAGGCCACCGCCAAACTGCGTGCCGCCGCCGAGGTGATGGCCGGATCAGGTTTGCCCACGACCGGTTTCACTCCCCCCGGCTGGCTGGCCTCACCCGGCGCGAAGCAGGCGCTGCGCGCGGCGGGATTCACCTACACGACTTCGCATTTCGGCGCCGAGCACCTGGGCACCGGACGCCGGTATCGCGGATTCGCGCTGTCGCACCGGCCGGGCGGCGGCTGGTCCGAACGGTTCGGCGCGGCGATGCTGGAGACGGTGGCGCGGCGCACGGCCGAGCGCGGCGGGTTGGTCCGGCTGGCGCTGCACCCCGACGATCTGAGCAGGCCGGGTCTGCGCGACTCCACGCTGCGCGCCATCGATGCAGTACTGCGGACCGGCGCGCATGCGATCACCTACGGCGAGCTGGTCGGATCGGCGGTCGGCTAGTGCGGATCGTGCAGATCGCCAACTTCTACACCCCCGCCTCCGGTGGTTTGCGCACGTGTGTCGACGAGATCGGACGCGGCTATCGCGCGGCGGGTCACGACCGGGTCCTGGTGGTGCCCGGCCAGCGCGACGACGACGAGCACACCGCCTCCGGCCACCGGATCACTGTGCGCAGCCCGAAGTTCGGCGACGCCGGGTATCACGTGCTCACCGCCCGGAGCACCCGCCCCGTGCTCGACCGGTTGGCTCCGGACGTGCTCGAGTGCAGCGACAAACTCAGCGTGCGCTGGCTGGCGCCGTGGGCGCGCGGCGCGGGTGTCCCACTGGTGCTGTTCTCGCACGAACGGATCGACGCCATCCTGCGCTCGCGGGTGCCGCGCGGCTTCCCGCTCACCGCCGCGGCCGATCTGGCCAACCGGCGACTCTGGGTGCGTGCCGAGCAGGTCGTGGTCACCTCGCGTTTCGCCACGGCCGAGTTCGACCGCGTCGGCGCGCGCAACGTGCGCCGCGTGCCGCTCGGCGTCGACCTCGCGACCTTCCGTCCGTCCGCCGGGCAGCCGTCCGGCGACCGCTGCGGCGATCCGGTGCGACTGGTCCTGGTGAGCAGGCTGTCGCGGGAGAAACGCGCCGAACGGGCCATCGAGGCGATTCGGGTGCTGGTCGGCTCCGGCCTGCGCTGTGCGCTGTCGGTCATCGGGGACGGCCCGCTGCGTGCTCGACTCGAACATCAGGCGGCCGGGCTTCCGGTCGTCTTCCACGGCCACCTCACCGACCGGTCCGCGATGGCCGCGCTCGTCGCCGACGCCGACATCGCCGTGTTCCCCTCCCCTGCGGAGACTTTCGGCCTCGCCGTGCTGGAGGCCCTCGCCTGCGGGACCCCGGTCGTCGTTCCCACGGCGGGCGCCGCCCGCGAACTCGTCGGCGATCCCGGCTCCGGCGTCGTCTGCGACGGCACCCCGCGCGGCCTCGCCGACGGCGTCCGCGCACTGCTCACCCTGCCGGAGGCGCAGCGCCGCGCGGCCGCCCGCGCCGCCGCGGAACGCTTTCCGTGGTCGGCGACGATCGAGAGCATGCTCGCGCTCTATGCCGATTACGAGACCCCGGCTCGCTCCGCCTGACCACACCTAAGCGATCGCCGCCCGCGCCGGGGCCTGCTCGGAAAGATCCCGTTCGTCGTGCAGCGTCGGCGAATTCGCCAGCAACGCGACGCCCACGATCACGGCGGTGGCCGCGCAGGCCAGCACCGGCGGGCGCGGGTGGACGGTCGCGGTGAACAACGTCAGGCCGACCAGATAGCTGAGCACCGGGTCGGTGATCGTCATCGCCGTCAGCGCCGTGGGCAGCGAGCCGCGGGCGTACGCCTCCTGGGTCAGGATGCCGCCGACGACGGTCGAGACCGGAATGCCCAGCAGCGCCCAGCTCGGCTCCGGCAGCGCGCCCGTCGCCACCACGACCAGGACCGCCGTCGTGGCGAAACAGCAGCCCGCCGCCACCGCCACCAGCGCCGAGCGCAGTTGCGTCGAGCGGGCGAGCCGGGATGTGCCGAACAGCACGACGACCACGACGATGACACCGGCGCCCGCGGCGGGCAGCAGGTCGCCGTGCACCGCCGAATGCGCGGGAATCCCCTGCGCGACGAGCAGGATCAGCCCGGCGCACACCGCTGTGGTTCCGGCCCAGTCGCGCACCAGCAGCGCGCGCCTGCGCCGCAGCGCCGCGAACGGCAACGCGAACAGCAGTTGCACCACCAGCAACGCCTGCACCACCGCGATGGCCCCGAAACGCAGCGCGAGCGCGTGCACGACGAACCCGGCCACGTTCGCCGCCTGCCCGGCCAGCCAGCGACGGTCGGCGATCAAACGCCGAGCGATGGCGGCGAGTACCAGGAACCGTCCCTGCCCAAATTCGGTGGCGGCCTGCCGGGCGGCGCTTTGTTGCAGCGCCGCGGACACCGCGAACAGGAACGCGGCCAGTAACGCCAAGGCGATCGTCGCCATCGAGTCGACCGACCCGAAACCGTGTTCCGGCATGGCCTCGATGCTGACCCGCCCGGATGAACACCGGATGGCGTCGGCCCGGCTGCTGGACGACTACCCCGATTCCGGGGGCTGGACGACCGTCCGGGCACACTCGATAGTCCTATGGTGACCGACCGCGCCGTCCTGTCTCGTGCCCTGTGCGGCCTGCTGTTGCTGCTGGCCGCGTTCACCCCGGTGACCGCCGCCGCCGAACCGCTGCCGGTGCCCTACCAGTGGAAGCAAGCGTTCATCGACAGCGCGGACGGCACCCGCCTGCACGCGGACATCCTGCGCCCGGCCGGTCTCCCGGACGACGCCCGCACTCCTGTCGTCCTCACCGTCAGCCCGTATCGCGCGCACCTGGCGTACTTGAGCGAGCCGCGCCTGACCGGGGGACCGTCCACCGACAACCTCACCGCCGAACTCTTCCTGAACGCGGGCTACACCTACGTCGTCGTCGACCTGCGCGGGTTCGGCGGCTCCAACGGCTGCCCGGACTTCGGCGGCCCCGGCGAACGCGCGGACGTCGCCGCGGCCGTGGAGTGGGCGGCGAGCCGGCCGTGGTCCACCGGCAAGGTCGGATTGTTCGGCACCTCGTACGAAGCCTGGACCGGCCTGATGGGTCTGGCCGCCGCACCGAAGGGCCTCGCCGCGGTGGGCGCGTTCGAGCCGGTCGTCGATCCCTACTCCTACCTGTACATGCAGGGCGTCTCGTGGAAGTTCTCCGGCAAGCCGATCACCGAAAGCGGCGTGCGCCCCGCCGATTTCGCTGGGCTGGAGCACTTGCTCATCGCCTCGACCCCGCCCCGTCCTGAGGACTCCGGCGAATACCAGGCGAACGCGACGCAAATGCCGTGGCAGTGCTATCAGCGATACCTGTCCGAGATCGGCGACCACAACCCCGACACCGCGTTCTGGCGCGACCGCGACCTGGTCGCGCGACTGCGCGGCAGCACGATTCCAGTGTTCCTCGGCCAGGGTTTCGTCGACTACAACACCCGCGCCTACCGCGTGTTCGAGCTGTGGAACGGCCTCGGCCCCGGCGAGCACCGGGCCTGGTTCGGCCAGTGGGGACACCGCACCTGCCACGACAAATGCGGCACACCGCACTTCGACACCGAGTTGCTGGCGTTCTTCGACAAGCATGTCGCGGACCGTGCCGTGCAAGTGCCGGGACCGCGGATCACCGTCGGCCAGTTCGACGGCCGCTGGCGCGCGGAGACCGCCTGGCCGCCCGCCGACGCGCGGCGGGTCCCGGTCGAGCTGCGGACCGGCTCCTATACCGACCGCGGGCTGGTCCCCGGACCCGACCGTGAACTGTGGTCGGTCTCCGCGCCGCTGACCGTGGACCAGCACCTGTCCGGCATCCCGACCGCCACCCTCCGGCTGACCGGCCCGGCGAACGCGACGGTCGCGGTCGAGCTCTACGACATCGCCCCTGACTCGCGCGCGACCGTCATCACCCGAGGGATCGCACCGGTCGGCGACACCGCCGAGGTCCGGCTGCTCGCGCAGGACTGGCCGATCGCGGCAGGCCACCGGATCGGCGTGCGGGTCACCGACGTGGTCGACGACGTGTGGTCGCACTCCCCCGCCTTCGCCCCGGTGACGGTGACCTCCGCGCGCGTCGAGCTGCCGCTGCTGACCGGAACGCGTCGTCCCGAGCTCGCCGGTGGGCTCACCGAGGGCATCGTGAAGTGGCGAAACGAGAAGACGATCGCCCTCGACCCGAGCATGCTGAACAATGCAACGGTGCCCATGACTCTGCCCGACCGCACCGGTGACCGATGACGGAGCCGGTCGACGACCCGACCGCCGAACGCCTCGCCGCCGCGCTGCGATGCGCGACGGTGTCCACCGACGACCCGCGCGACGCCGACAGCGCGGCGTTCGAGCGCCTCGACGCGCATCTGCGGGCGTCCTTCCCGCGCGTGCACGCCGAACTCGAGCTGGAGCGGTTCGCGCACAGCAGGCTCTACCGCTGGCCCGGCGTCGAACCGGACCGGGTGGCCGCGATCCTGCTCGCGCACCAGGACGTGGTGCCGGTGGACGACGCTCAGCGCTGGACCCATCCGCCGTTCGCCGGAGTGGTCGACGACGAATTCATCTGGGGTCGCGGCGCGATCGATGACAAGAGCCGCGTGCTGGCCATCCTGGAGGCGACGGAGTCCGCGCTCGCCGCGGGCGTGCGGCCCCGGCACACCGTCTACCTGGCCTTCGGGCACGACGAGGAGGTCTTCGGCGGCGAGGGGGCCGAGCGCATGGCCGACCATCTGCGGCAGGCCGGCGTGCGGGCGGATCTGCTGCTGGACGAGGGCGGGGTGATCACCGCGGGCGTCGTCGACGGCGTGCGGCAGCCGGTGGCGACGATCATGCTCGGCGAGAAGGGCTACGCCACGGTCCGGTTGTCGGTTACCGAGGTCGGCGGGCATTCGTCCATGCCGGGCAAGCAGACGGCGGTCGGCCGGATCGCGCGGGCGGTGGCCCGCATCCAGGACCATCCGATGCCGCTGCGCCTGATCCCGGTGATCGCGGACATGCTGGACCGGGTGCGCGAGGTCATGCCGGCCCCGCGGCGGCGTCTGCTCGGTCTGGCGCGCGTCGCCGCACCGGTGGTCGCCCGGGTGATGGCGGCCCAGCCGCAGACCGAGGCCATGGTGCGCACCACCACGGCGCCGACGGTGATCCGCGGCGGCGTGCGGGCGAACGTGCTGCCCCAGCGGGCCGAGGCCATGGTGAACTTCCGCATCCTGCCCGGTGACACGGTTGCCTCGGTGCTGGCGCACTGCCGCAAGGTGGTCCGGGACAAGGGCATCCGGTTCGAGCTGATCGGCATGTCGTCGGAGCCGTCGCGGATCACCGGGCCCGGTCCCGCCTTCGACTTGATCGCGGGACTCGCGCGCGCCGTCGTCCCCGGCATCGCGGTGACCACCGGCATCGTGCCCGGCGCGACCGACTCCAGGCACTACGACGACCTGGCGGGCACCCGGTGCAATTTCGCGCCGATCGTGCTGGACGAACGCGACCTGGCCTCGATCCACGGAACCGACGAACGGCTGTCGCGGGTCAACTACGCTCGACTCATCGAGTTCAATCGGCGACTGATCCAGCATTTCGCGACGGTCGGCGCGCCATCGACGTCAGGAGCCGAGGCATGACGACCGAGCCGACGGCGGGCGACGCCACGCCCACCGAGCCGCCCGCGATCCGCACCGAATCCGGTGAGTTCGACGGTATCGGCAGCGGAGTCGCCTGGCGCGCGTGGCTGCCGGAGGGCTCAGCGCGGGGCGTGATCGTCCTGGTGCACGGCGTGGCCGAGCACTCCGGCCGCTACGCGCACGTCGGGCAGCGTCTGGTCGCCGCCGGTTTCGCGGTCTACGCGCTCGACCACATCGGGCACGGGAAGTCCGCGGGCGGCAAGGCCAACATCGGCTCCATGGCCGCCGCCGCCGACAACGTCGCCGCCATGCTCGCCATCGCGAGCCGGGAGCAGCCCGGCGTGCCGCGGTTCGTCGTCGCGCACTCGATGGGCAGCCTGATCACCCTGTATCTGGCCACCCGCGCGCCGATCGACGTGGCGGGCGTCGTGCTGTCCGCCCCGCCGCTGGACATCCCGGTGGGCAATCCGGTGCAGCGCATGCTCGCACCGGTGTTGAGCCGGTTCACCCCCAATCTGGGTGTGCTGAAGCTGGATTCGTCGCAGATCAGCCGCGATCCGGCGGTGGTCACGGCCTACGACAACGATCCGCTGGTCTACCGGGGCAAACTGCCCGCCCGCACCGGCGCCGAGATGCTGAGCGCGACGGATACCGTCAAGCAGCGGCTGGCGCGGCTCACCGTGCCGGTGCTGGTGCTGCACGGCACCGCCGACGCGATCGCCGCGCCGTCGAGTTCCGATCTCATCGAACGCGGCGCGGGGTCGGAGGACCTCACGGTGATCCGCTACGAGGGCCTTTACCACGAGGTGTTCAACGAGCCCGAGCAACAGAAGGTGCTCGACGATGTCGTCGGCTGGCTGGAAGCGCACCTTACCGAACAGTAGTATTCGTCCATGAGTACCACCGGATCCATCGCGTTCATCCGCGCCAGCTGGCACAGCTCGATCGTCGAGAAGGCGTACGAGGGCTTCCGCACCGAATACGCCGACCTCGGTTTCGATCCCGCCGGCATCGACGTCTACGAGGTGCCGGGCGCCTTCGAGATCCCGCTGCACGCCAAGCGCCTGGCGCATTCCGGCCGGTACGCGGCGATCGTCGCGTCGGCGCTGGTGGTGGACGGCGGCATCTACCGGCACGACTTCGTGGCGTCGGCGGTGATCGACGGGCTGATGCGGGTCCAGCTGGACACGGACGTGCCGGTGTTCTCGGTCGTGCTCACCCCGCACCACTTCCACGAGCACAGCGAGCACGTCACGTACTTCACCGAGCACTTCGTGACCAAGGGCGCCGAGGCGGCCCGCGCACTGGCGGGCACGCTCAGCTCGCTGCGGTCGCTGCCGGTGTAGCGCCTACCGGAACTTGGCCAGGCAGGCGCTCTCGCCGTCCAGCACGCCGGTGCGGAACGCCTCCAGCCGCTGGTAGCCGCTCGGCACGACCTTGCCGTTCACGTCGGCGGCCGCCGAGCCGTCGGCGAGCAGGCCGGAGACCGCCTCGTCCAGATCGCCCGCGGACAGGTGCGGATCGCTGCCCGGCTCGCTCAACTCGGTGGTCACCACGCCGCTGAGGCAGGCGGTGCGCAACCCGGCCGTTTCGGCTCCGGTCAGGGACAGCTTCCGATCCTGTTGCACCGCGAGCACATATCGCGACACGAAGACGACGAACGCGTTGTAATCACCGTCCACGACCGCCGACAGCGGGTCCTCGCCCGCCATCGGTCCGCCGCGGCGGGCCAGGGCGGGGACGTCGGTGCCGATCCGGTTCGCGCCCGGGCAGTAGGACACCGGCCGGGTGAGGGTGACGTCCGAGCAACCGCGGCCGACGCCGGAGTAATCGAACTGCGGCGGCCGCGTGACGGGGAAGATCTGCGCCAGCGCCTTGCTCAAACTGGTCAACGCGGCGGCATCCACCGGCAGCTGCGCCTGCTCCTCGCCGGGCTCGAAGGTGGTGGGGAGTTTGCCGCGGCGCTGGGCGATCTCCTTCCTGGTGATCTTCTTGCACCCGTCGGCGCCGTCGGTGTAGCCGATCTGCACCGCGGTCACCCGCTCGAAGGCCGACCCGTGCACGTTCTCCGGGTCGTTCGGGTCGCGGTCGCGCACGGCCACCGTCGCGCCGAGCACGGCGTTGAGCCCGTCGGTGGTGTTGAGTGTGAAGTGCGCCGAATCCCCCTCCGCCACATGACGCAGGAAGACACCGGCGAGGCAGTCGGCCTGCTGTTCCTGCACGAGCGGCGGAGTGAGCAGACCGGCGAGCTTGGCCTGGCCTTGGATGGCGTGCCCGTACTCGTGGGCGAGCACCATCACCACGGCCATCTCGCCGTACTTCTGCACCAGTTTCGGCAACAGGACGCCACGGTCCCAGCCGATGGTGTGGTCGCCGCCGCAGTAGGCGGCGTTGACCACTTGGTAGGTGTCGGACTTGCAGAACTTGACCGACTGCGTTCTGGGCGCCTTGGCGTCCCAGGAGATATACCTCGCGACCGGCTCGAGCGTGCCAGGGAAGTGCGCGGGGTACTCGGCGGCCCAGAAGTCCTGCACGTCGGCGATGGCGTTGAGCGCCAGCTTGTCGATGGCGCCGCCGTCGCCGTTCTCCGCTGTGAGCGGTGCGTCCGGCACGCCCTTGCGCGGGCCGTTCGGACCGGTGGCCGTCATCGATCCGGCCAGCTCCCAGGTGTCGGCGTGGGGCGAGACCTGCTGCGCCGCACGGTCGTTCGCTCCCGTGGCACAACCGGCGAGCACCGCGGTCACCACCGCGAGCACCGCCACCACACCGAATCGCTTGTTCTTCCGCATCGACCAGCCTCCCCGGTACCGCGTCTCGGGCCCGCCGAGCGCTCACATCGTAATCGCCACGAACGCGCTTCGCGCATCACGACGTTCGTCCTCCGGTCCACAAGGCGCGCAACCACTTGCGGACGGCGGCGATCCGGCCGAAGAGGCGTACGCCGACCTGGATGTGACACAGCGCTCGGTGGGTAGGGTCGCGGCACGGACCCGTCAGTGCAGGCGGATGCGGCAGATCAGCGCTCGGTGGTCGGAACCGGGAACGGAAAGGGTGCGCAGCTGTTCGGCGGTGGCGTCGGCCAAGAGGATGTGGTCGATGCCGATTACCGGGCCCCAGCGGCGGTCCTCGGGAAACGTGGGCAGCAGACCCGCCCCGGTCTGCTCGGCGGCCGAGGCGAAGCGGCCGCGCAGGAGATCGCGATACGCCGTGTGGTCGCGAGTCGCGTTGAAGTCGGCACCGACGATGGCGGGACCGTTGTGCGCGTCGAGGATTTCGCGGATCCTGCGCATCTCCGCCTGCCACGCGGGGAAGTCGAACGGCGGCGGGACCGGATGGAACGCGAAGACGGCGATCGGCCCTCGTTCCGGGTGATCCATTGTCGCGGAGACATTGTTCAGGATGAAGCCGTCGTATTTCCTGCTGTCCCGCAACGGGTACCTGCTGAAGATGCCGGTGCCGCCACCGCCGTCGCGGGTGGGTTCGGCGTAGTGATGCGGCAATTCGGCGAGCAGGCCCGCGCCCGCCAGGCGTTCGAGCGCCGCGCCGGTCAGCTCGTCGACCGTCAGCACGTCGACCCGGTGGTCCCGCACCGCGCGCACCACGGCGGCCGGATCGGCGCCGCCGAACAAGATATTCGACTGCATGACGGTCACCTCGGGACCGCTCGCGGCCCGGCTCTCCGGCACGAACGCGGGCACCAGCGTCCAGAGCACCGCCGCGGCGAGCACACCGGCCACGGCCGCACTGCGCCACCCGCGCGCGATCAGCAACAGCACCAGGCCGACGAGCGCCCCGATCATGAAGTACGACGCCCCCGACGCGAGCAGCACCAGCCCGCGCCGCTGCCACGCCCCGAAATGCAGCACGATCCCGAGGGCGCCCGCGGTTACTGCGCACCACCCCACACCGAGCAACGCCCGGTCCATCCATTTACGCATGCGGTCGAGCCTAGGCACCGTCTTCGAAGAGCCGGTGTAGCGCGGGTGTGGATTCCGTGTGCTCGAGCGAGATCCGCCGCACGTCTACACTGGCTCACTACTGCCGACGACGTGACGAGGTCGAGAATGTACGTCGAGGAATTCCGCGCGGAGGGGCCGCTCACAGCGGGGATCGCCGAAGATCTGGCCGTGATTCCGGGTGTGACCCGTTCGGCCATCACGATCAGCAGTAACGGGCGCAGCGTGCACGCGCCCGTCCTGCCGTGGTGCTGGGATGTCCTGCGGATCGACTCCGGCGACCTGGTCACCGTCACGACCGCGCACGGGCTCGGTGACGAAGACCGGCTGGCCATCCGCCGGTTCGTCGATCGCTTCCAAGCCTTGACCGGCGGGGCGACTCCGAGTCGCACACCCGGCGCCCGGAGTTCGGCAGGCAAGCGCGCGTTACGCGTGCTCGGCCGCAGCGGGAGAGCCGCTGTCCCGCGCGGATCGCGACCCTCCTGACGATCGCCTACCCGTCGATCGATCATTCGGAGGCGGTGGGATACCGGCGCAGCGCATCCGAACTCCCGGTCGACGACGGCGGTCCCCGGCCGACGCACACCGGACGAATCCTGACGCGTCCAACGCGTCACGGCGCGCACCGCCTCACCGCGTCCGATGCGTCACGGCGCGCAGCGCCTCATCAGTTCGCTCAGTCCCGCGGTGTCCGTCGTCAGCGACCCACCGGCGAATTCCAGGGTGGCGTGCGCTCTTTCGGCCGCCGCCGGATGACCGGCTCCACAGGCGTCGGTGACGACGATCGGCAGATAACCCAGGTCCAGGCTGTGCCGGACGGTCGGCTCGATGCCCACCTCCATGGCGATGCCCGCCACGGCGTAGGTGTCGATGCCGCAGTCGCGCAAGGCGAAATCCAGCGGGGTCGCCGCGAAGGCCGACATGGTGATCTTGTCGAACACCACCTCGTCCGGACCGGGCGTCAGCTCGGGCACCAGGTGGAACTGCGGCGAACCCTGCGGGAAGCTCGAGCGCACGTCCGCCGGGTCGGCCACCCGCTGCCAGGACATGGCGGTGCGCAACTGGGCCACGCCCGACGCCGCGACCGGCAGCGACATGTGCCGGGTGTAGAAGACCCGGAATCCGCCCGCCCGGGCGGCGTCACGCAGCCGCACGCACGCGCGCACGATCTCCTCGCCGCCGGGAATCTGCCGCACGATGCCGACCTGCATGTCGTAGATGAGCAGCGCCATCCGCGTGGGATCGCAGGCGTCCGGCACGGTCTGCGGGATGCTCAAGCCGAATGCGTGCCGCATGCTCACGCGGTCCGGTCGTAGGGCTCGGCGACGTCCACGGCCGGGTCCATCAACGCCTCCAGCGGCAAGGGAGCCTGCACGGGGACGAACGTCCAGTCCAGGTACCCGGCCTTGGTGAGCGGGAAGTCCGCGACGTACTTGCGGGCCTCCTCGACGCTGTCGACCTCGAAGACGATGACCACCCCGGGCTCGTCGGCGCGGGCGTAGTTCTCCCGGACGATGCCCGCCTTCCACAGCCGCCACACATTGGCGACTTCCTCGGGCAGATACGGGTTGATCGTCTCCAGGGTGACGCCGGGCTTGAATCGGTCGAAAACGATGACCTTCATAGAATTTCGCTCCATGTGCGCGTGTGGTTTCCGGTGAACGGCATCCATGGAATCGCGATGATTACAGTGTTACAAGAACGCACTTTTCGGTGAGTACTCGGAGGACAGGTGCCCGGCAAGCGCTACAACTGCGCGGTGGAGGTGACCGTCGACCTGATCGGCGGCAAGTGGAAGCCGGTGATCCTCGCCCACTTGAAGGAGGGGGTGCACCGCTACGGCGAGCTGCGCAGGCGGATGCCCGCGACCAGCGAGAAGATGCTGGTGCAGCAATTGCGCGAGCTGGAGGCCGACGGCCTGGTCCGGCGCACCGTCTACGACACGGTGCCGCCGCAGGTCGAATACACCCTCACCGACGAAGGCAGCACCCTGGTTCCCGTCCTCACCGCCCTCTACGACTGGGGCGAACAGCGCGCGGCCCGCGCCGGGCTCACGCTCGAGTCCTGAATCCGGCTGCCGGAGCCGCGCGGGAAGCGACCAGCCGACGCGCGGCTCACGCGCCGAAGACGCGTTCGACGACGGCTTTGGCGCGCCGCGTGACGCGCATGTAGTGGTCGAGGAATTCGCTGCCGTCGTCGTTGGGCCACCCCGCGACGCGGGCGACCGCGGACAGGAGGCGGCCGGGGCCGGGGAGCTGGTCGGTGGGCTTGCCGCGCACCAGCACCAAGGCGTTGCGGGCGTTGGTGGCCGTCAGCCACGCGTCCCGCAGCAGCGCCACGTCCTGCGCGTCCAGCAGTCCGGTCCGCTCGATCACGTCCAGCGCCTCCAGCGTGGAGGTGTTGTGCAGGCCGGGCACCTCGTGGGCGTGCCGCAGCTGTACCAGCTGGACCGTCCACTCGATATCGGCCAGGCCCCCACGTCCCAGCTTGGTGTGGGTGGCCGGATCGGCGCCGCGAGGCAGCCGCTCGGCGTCCACCCTGGCCTTGATCCGCCGGATCTCGCGCACCGCCTCGGCCGACACACCGCCCTCCGGGTAGCGCACCTTGTCGATGACGTGCAGGAAGCGCACCCCGAGCTCCTCGTCACCGGCCACTTGGTTGGCGCGCAGCAGCGCCTGCACCTCCCACGGCTGCGCCCATTGCTCGTAGTACGCGGCGTAGGCGGCCAGCGTGCGTACCAGCGCGCCGTTGCGCCCCTCCGGCCGCAGCCCGGCGTCCACGTGCAGCGGCGGGTCGGTGCTCGGCGCGCCGAGCAGTTGCTGCACCCGGTCGGCCACCCCGATCGCCCACTTCACGGCCTTGGTCTCGTCCTCGCCGGGGCGCGGGTCGCAGACGAACAGCACGTCCGCGTCCGAGCCGTAGCCCAGTTCCATGCCGCCGAGCCGCCCCATGCCGATCACGGCGATGTCGGCGGGCGCGGGCGCGCCCCGTTCCGCCTCACCTGCCCGGATCACCGCGCGCAACGACGCCTCCAGCACCGCGACCCACACCGACGACAACGCCCGGCACACCTGCGGCACGTCGAGCATGCCGAGCAGATCGGCCGACGCCACCCGTGCGAGTTCGTGCCTGCGCAGCGAACGCGCCGCGGCCACGGCGCGTTTCGGGTCCTCGTAGCGAGCGGCGGCGGTGAGGATGCCGCGAGCCACCTCGTCGGGCTGCGGACCCAGCAGCAGCGGGCCGCCGGGGCCGTCGGCGTACATCCGGATCGTCTCGGGCGCGTTGATCAGCAGATCGGGCAGGTACTCCGAGGAGCCGAGCACGATCATGAGCCGCTGCGCGATCGCCCCTTCGTCGCGCAGCTCGCGCAGGAACCAGATCTGGTCGGCGAGCCCTTCCGACACCCGACGGTAGGCCAGCAGGCCCGCATCGGGATTCGGTGTCTCACCGAGCCATTCGAGCAGCGTCGGCAGCAGCAGGGCTTGGATGCGGCCTTTGCGCGACACCCCGCCGGTGAGGGCCTTCAGGTGGCCGAGGGCGTGTTCCGGCGCCGCGTAGCCGAGCGCGGCGAGCTGCCGGATGGCGGCCTCGGGGCTCAGGCGCAGCGCGTCGGGTTCCATGCGCACCACCGATTCCAGCAGCGGCCGGTAGAACAACTTGGCGTGCAATCGCCGCACGCGCACCGCGTTGCGGCGGATCTCGCTGGTCAGCACACCCACCGCGTCCTGCCTGCCGTCCGGCCGGATGTGTGCGGCGCGGGCCAGCCAGCGCATGCCCTCCTCGTCGTCGGCGGCGGGCAGGGTGTGGGTGCGACGCAGCCGCTGCAGTTGCAGGCGGTGTTCCAACAGCCGCAGGAATTCGTACGACGCCGTGAGATTGGCCGCGTCGTCGCGGCCGACGTACCCGCCGGCGGCCAGCGCGGTCAGGGCCTCGACGGTGCCCTGCACGTGCAGCGTCTCGTCCACCCGCCCGTGCACCAATTGCAGCAGCTGCACGGCGAATTCGACGTCCCTGAGACTGCCGCGCCCCAGTTTGAGTTCGCGTTCCCGCAGGTCGGCGGGTACCAGATCCTCCACGCGACGGCGCATCGCCTGCACCTCGGCGACGAAATCCGGACGCTCGGAGGCCGACCACACCATCGGCATCAGCGCGGCGCGGTACTGCTCGCCGAGCGCGAGATCGCCGGTGGCCGGGCGGTTCTTCAACAGCGCCTGGAATTCCCAGGTCCGCGCCCACCGCTTGTAGTAGGCGATGTGCGAATCCAGCGTGCGCACCAGAGCACCGGCTTTGCCCTCCGGCCGCAGTGCCGCGTCGACCTCGAAGAACGCCTGGCTCGCCACGCTCATCAGCTCCGCTGCCAAGCGCGTGGCGGTGGCGTCGGCAGGCTCGGCGACGAACACCACGTCGACGTCGCTGACATAATTCAGCTCGCATGCCCCGCATTTGCCCATCGCGATCACGCCCAGCCGCACCGGCACCGGCTCGTCCTTGCAGACCCGGGCCACCGCGACCGCCAGCGCCGCGGTCAGGGCGGCGTCGGCCAGGTAGGTGAGCTGCCTGCCGACCACCTGATAGGGCAGCACGGGCTCGTTCTCCACCGTCGCCGCCAGATCCAGCGCGGCCAGCAGCATCAGATGATCGCGGTACCGCTTGCGCAGCGACGCCACCACCTCGGGCCCCGAGACCCCGGCGCGGAACAGCAACGGGGCCGCGTTGGGCCCTCGCTCGGGTTCGGCCTCGACGACGGCGAGCAGATCGGCGATCAGCTCGTCGCGTTCCGGTAACTCCTTGCGCCGCAGACCCTCCCAGGCCGACGGCGCCGCGACGAGATGGTCGCCGAACGCGCTGGACGAGCCGAGCAGCGCGAACAGCCTGCCCCGCAGTGCCGTATCGGTACGGATCGCCGAATCGACGGCGTCCCATCCGTCTCCGATGCTCTCGCGCAGCCGCATGAGCGTGCTCAACGCGAGATCGGCGTCCGGCGCGCGGGACAGCGACCACAGCACGGGAATGCTCTCGACGTTGTCCCAGCCCAGCTCGCGCAGCGACGCGGCGGCCGACGGCTCGAGCAATCCGAGCCGACCGACACCGGGGACGACGGAGCGCGCAGACGGAGGCCGGACCATGGTTCTCAAATTACCCGGCCGCGACCGGGGGCACGCTCCCCCGGGGCATCACTCGGATTACAGCCCCAGGTATTCCTTCAGCTCGAACGGCGTGACCTGACTGCGGTAGTCCGCCCATTCCCGGCGCTTGTTGCGCAGGAAGAAGTCGAACACGTGCTCACCGAGGGTCTCGGCGACCAGTTCGGAGCGCTCCATCGCCTGCAGCGCCTCGTCCAGGGTGCCGGGCAACTCGCGGAAGCCCATCGCGCGCCGCTCCGCGACGGTCAGCGACCACACGTCGTCCTCGGCCTCCGGCGGCAGCGTGTAGCCCTTCTCGATGCCCCGCAGACCGGCCGCGAGCAGCACGGCGAAGGCCAGGTAGGGGTTGCACGCGGAATCGGGGCTGCGGATCTCGACGCGACGCGAGGACGACTTGTTCGGCGTGTACATCGGCACACGCACCAGCGCGGAGCGGTTGGACCGGCCCCACGAGGCGGCCGTGGGGGCCTCCCCGCCGTGGATCAGGCGCTTGTAGGAGTTCACCCACTGATTGGTTACCGCGCTGATCTCCGGGGCGTGCTCGAGAATGCCCGCGATGAACGCCCGCGCCGTCTCCGACAGGTTCATCGGGTCGTCCGGGTCGTGGAAGGCGTTGGTCTCGCCCTCGAACAGGCTCATGTGGGTGTGCATCGCCGAGCCCGGGTACTGGGCGAACGGCTTGGGCATGAAGGTCGCGCGCACGCCCTCGTCGATGGCCACTTCCTTGATCAGGTAGCGGAAGGTCATCACGTTGTCGGCCATGGACAGCGCGTCGGCGTAGCGCAGGTCGATTTCCTGCTGGCCCGGTGCGCCCTCGTGGTGGCTGAACTCCACCGAGATGCCCATGGACTCCAGCGCGTCGATCGCGTGGCGGCGGAAGTTCGGCGCCGAATCGTGTACCGCCTGGTCGAAGAAGCCGCCGCTGTCGGCGGGGATCGGGGCACCGTCCCGCGTTCCGTTCTCCAGCAGGAAGAACTCGATCTCGGGGTGCACGTAGCAGCTGAAGCCGACGTCGCCTGCCTTGTTCAGCTGGCGGCGCAGCACGTGGCGCGGGTCGGCCCAGGACGGCGAGCCGTCCGGCATGGTGATGTCGCAGAACATGCGCGCGGAGTGCTGGTGCCCCTTGCTGGTGGCCCACGGCAGCACCTGGAAAGTCGACGGATCCGGCCGGGCGACCATGTCGGCCTCCGAGACCCGGGCGAAGCCCTCGATGGCCGATCCGTCGAATCCGATACCCTCTTCGAACGCGCCTTCCAGCTCGGCGGGTGCGATGGCGACGGACTTCAGGTAGCCCAAGACGTCGGTGAACCAGAGACGTACGAAGCGGATGTCCCGCTCTTCGAGCGTCCGCAGCACGAATTCCTTCTGGCGATCCATGCCCGCGAGCGTAAGCATCCGGCGTTAAATCCGTGTTACATACACGCTTAAGATTGCTGACCTGGATTTTTTCGGAAGAGTCCGCACAGCCGGATCGTCCCCTTTGTGAGTTTTTTCCGGAAACGCCCGCGCGGGGCCACCGGTCGGCAACCGTGCCCGGCGGCCTCAGCAGGTGAGGCCGGGAGCAGGTTCGGTCAGATCGACCAGATAGGCGATGACCGCGTCGTCCACACAGGGCACGCCACCCGCCAGCGCCACCGTGTGCCGGCTGCCCTGGTAGGTGATCAGCGCGGCGCCCAGTTGCGCGGCCAGATCCACTCCGGCCTGGTACGGCGTCGCCGGGTCCTCGGTCGTCGAGACCACCACCGTCTTCGGCAGGCCCGCCACGGCGATGCGATGCGGTTCGCTCGTGTTCGGCACCGGCCACGCGGTGCACAGTTCCAGCGGCGCCGCGCCGGTGCCGCGGCCGTCGTCCAGGAACGGGGCCGCTTTGCGGTATTCCGCGTCCTGGCGGCCGGCCACCGCGCGATCGGTGATGCGCGGATCGTCCACGCAGCGGATCGCGTTGAACGCGTCGGTGGTGTTGGTGTACGTGCCGTCGTCGCGGCGGCCGTCGTACAGGTCGGCCAGCGCGAGCAACGTATCGCCGCGCCCGTCCCGCAACTCCGACAGCCCGAGCGTGAGCACCTTCCACAACTCGTCGGTGTAGAGCGCCTGGCGTACGCCGGTGAGCGCGTCACCGTAGGTCAGCCCGCGCGGATCGGTGGTCTGCGCCGGCTTGTCCCACAGCGGGTTCACCAGCGCGCGGAACCGCGCCACCGCCTGCGCCGGATCCGAGCCCAGCGGGCAGTCCGGCTGTTGCGCGCAGTCCGCGGCGTAGGCGTCGAACACCTTCTGGAAGCCCGCCGCCTGGCGCAGCGACTCCTGCACCGGATCCTGTGAGGAGTCGATGGCGCCGTCCAGCACCATGGCGCGCACCCGGTCGGGGAACTTCTCCGCGTACGCCGAACCGATCTTGGTGCCGTAGGAGTACCCGACGTAGGTCAGCTTCTCGTCCCCGAGCGCCGCACGCATGACGTCGAGGTCCTGCACGACCTCCCGGGTGCCGACATGGGCGAGGAAGTCCTTGCCGGTGCGCTCGGCGCAGCGGTCCGCGTACCGGCGGTTGTCGGCCTCCGCGTCGGCGATGCCCGCCGGGGTGTAGTCCTCCTCCGGCTCGGCTCGCTCGGCGTCCTGCTCCTGGGGTGTCTGGCAGACGATCACGGGCAGGGAGGAGCCGATGCCGCGCGGGTCGAAGCCGATCCGGTCGAAGCGCTCGGCCAGCTCGGTCTTGTTGCCGAGCGACGACAGGCCCAGACCGGATTCCCCCGGCCCGCCCGGGTTCATCACCAGCGAACCGACCCGCCGCCCGGTCGCCCGGGTGCGGGAGATCGCGATCTGCGCGGTCGCGCCGTCGGGCGCCGCGTAGTCCACCGGCACGGTGATCCGCGCGCACTCGGTGCTCGGCGGGAGCCGGTCGTCCGGTCCGCCGAATCCGGTGCAGTCGCCCCACTGCACCGTCTGGCCGTAGAACTTCTCCAACCCGGTGGGCGGCGCCGTCGTCGGCTGCCCCGATTCGGTGCGGGTGACGACGCACCCCGACATCAGGACAGCGACCGACGCCAGCACCGCCACCGGGAGCGCACCGCGCCCATTCCGAACCGTCGACATGCCTCCGATATTGCCACCGGGCACCCGGGGGCACCGCCCCGGGCAAACTTCGGCGCTGTGACCAATTGCACCGGTCATCGGCCTTAATCCGGCTCGGTGGCGGGTGGCACACTGATTCTCGTCAGACAATCCCGGGGACCCGGACGGGCCCCGAGGCGACACAGACGAAAGGGACGATGATGTCCGTATCCGATTCGGAAACCCCTGCCTACGGTGCGGCGCCCGCGGAGCCCAAGAAGGTCGTGCGCAAGACCAGGGTGCACCACTTGCAGCAGATGAAAGCCGATGGCGAACGCTGGGCGATGCTGACTGCCTACGACTACTCCTCGGCGCGGCTGTTCGAAGAAGCAGGCATCCCGGTGCTGCTGGTCGGCGATTCCGCGGCCAACGTCGTGTACGGCTACGACACCACCGTACCGATCACCGTGGACGAGCTCATCCCGCTGGTGCGCGGCGTGGTGCGCGGCGCGCCGCACGCGCTGGTGGTGGCCGACCTGCCGTTCGGCACCTACGAGTCCTCCCCGCAGCAGGCGCTGGCCACCGCGACCAGGTTCATGAAGGAGGGCGGGGCGCACGCGGTGAAGCTGGAGGGCGGCGAGCGGGTCGCCGAGCAGATCGCGCTCGTCACCGCGGCGGGAATCCCGGTCATGGCGCACATCGGCTTCACCCCGCAGAGCGTGAACACCCTCGGCGGATTCCGGGTGCAGGGGCGCGGCGACGGCGCCGAGCAGTTGATCGCCGACGCCATCGCGGTCCAGGAGGCGGGCGCGTTCTCCGTGGTGATGGAGATGGTCCCGGCGGAGCTGGCGGGGCAGGTCACTCGCAAGCTGACCATTCCGACGGTCGGCATCGGCGCCGGCGCCGACACCGACGCGCAGGTGCTGGTCTGGCAGGACATGGCGGGCTACACCAGTGGCAAGACCGCGAAGTTCGTCAAACGTTTCGGCAACGTGGGCGACGAATTGCGCGCTGCCGCCGCTGCCTACGCCGACGAAGTGCGCCGGGGCACCTTCCCGGGGCCGGAGCACAGCTTCTGAGATCGCGACCTCCCTTGATATACTCGCTTATATCCGTATATCAAGGGAGGTGCAGCCATGTCGCGGACCATAGTCGATCTCGACGACGGCGCACTGGCGTTCGCGCAGCAGCAGCTGGGCACACGAACCAAGCGTGACACGATAAACCGGGCATTGGCCATCGCGGCGGGCCTGACCGCGGACGATCGCGCCCGCGGCTTGGCCTGGCTGCAGGCCAATGCCGAGGAGATCCTGGACTTCGACGTGCTGGCGGGCGAGGAGCGGTCCCGGCGTTGACCTACCTCGCCGACACCTCGGCCGTGTGGCGGCTGCTCCGTGGCCAGGTGCACGACCCGTGGCCGCGCCAAGTGGCACAAGGACTCGTCGCCGTCTGCCCGCCCGTCGAAGCCGAACTCATGGTCTCCGTTCGGTCGGGCAAGGACTTCGAACCGTTCTTCGCGGTGCTGGGCCGTACGTTCGGCTGGTATCCCGCGCTCGACGATCCGTGGCGTCACGTGCTGGCGGTGCAACGTGACCTGATCCGAATCGGCCACCATCGCGGGCCGTCGCCGATGGACATCGTCATCGCTCTCACCGCGCTCGAACACCACCTGACGCTCCTGCACGCGGATGCCGACTTCGAATCCATCGCAAAGGTACGACCAGAGCTTCCGATGATCCGCGTCGATCGCTAGCTCCGACGGCGCGGAGGACTTCAGGCGCGCAGTCAGCGCTCCACCTGCCGAATCAACTGCGCCGGTTGCGGACCGAGCCTGGACGACACTCTTCGTCCCGTCGGTGACTTGTGCATACCGCGCGGTCCGAGCTGCGCGCGCGGTTGCGCTGAGCTATTCCCACCGAAAACGGCCGGTTCGGGCCGGTCGGCGAAATCAATGGCAGACTCGATGCCGACAATACCGACACGACCAGAGGTACCCATGCCGTACAGCCGTTGGATTTCACGCAGCACCCTGCTGGTGGCGGGCGCTCTCGCCGCCGCGGCGTTGACCGCTTGCGGCAGCGACTCGGGACCGGCCCCCACCGGCAGCTCGAGTTCGACCACGGCGTCGGCCACCGCCACGCCGGGCACCACCGCGGGCCGCACCACCCCGGCGAGCCCGGAGATCTCCGACGCGGCCGCGACCCAGCTGTGCGACATGATCCGGCCGGAGCTGTCCAACTGGCGAATCCAGGGCGGGACCCTGGGCAAGATCGGCCTGAACGCGTTGGTCCACGAGTGGGCGCTGCGCAACGGCGGCATCAACGCCGCGGTACTGGCCGACAAGCCGATCGTCGACCGCGCCACGATCAAGGCCTGCCCCGACGTGCGCCAGCAGGCCGTGGAGGCGCTGGGCATCCCGGATCTGGCCTCTGGTCTGGCGTTCTGAGCCGGGCGGCCGGATGCGTACCCGCTACCCCGCGATCGAGCCCTACGCCTCCGGCATGCTGGCGGTCGGCGACGGCCAGTCGGTCTACTGGGAAGTCAGCGGCAATCCGGACGGCAAACCGGTGGTGTTCCTGCACGGCGGGCCGGGCGGCGGCACCGCGCCGTTCCACCGGCAGTTCTTCGATCCGGCCGCCTATCGCATCGTGCTGTTCGACCAGCGTGGTTGCGGCCGCTCCACCCCGCACCTGGCCGACGGCGCGAGTCTGGAGCACAACACCACCGGTCATCTGATCGCCGACATCGAGGCGCTGCGCGAACATCTCGGCATCGACCGCTGGCAGGTGTTCGGCGGCTCGTGGGGTTCCACGCTGGCGCTGGCCTACGCGCAACGGCACCCCGAGCGGGTGACGGAATTGGTGCTGCGCGGCATATTCCTGTTGCGGCGCAAGGAAATCGACTGGTACTACAACGGCGCCGCGGGCTACGTCTATCCGGACGAGTGGGAGAAGTTCCTCGCGCCGGTGCCCGAGGACGAACGCGACCAGGATCTGGTCGAGGTCTACCACCGGCTGCTGCACTCGCCCGACGAAGACATCGCGCGCACCGCCGCGATCGCCTGGTCCAGCTGGGAGGGTGCGACGAGTTCGCTGCGGCCGCAACCGGATCGGGTGACCGAGACCTCCGAGCCGCGATTCGCGCTGGCCTTCGCCAGAATCGAGAACCACTACTTCCGCCACGGCGGGTTCCTCGACGAGGGCCAGCTGTTGCGCGACATCGGCGTGATCTCGCACATCCCCGCCGTGATCGTGCAAGGCCGCCACGACATCGTCTGCCCGGCCGTGAGCGCGTGGGAGCTGCACCGGGCCTGGCCGGGCTCGGTCCTGCACATCGTCGACGACGCCGGGCACGCGGCGAGCGAGCCCGGCATCACGCACCACCTCGTCGAAGCGACCGACCGATTCGCGAAAGCGGGGGTGGGCACGGTGCTCACGGCCGGGAACGCACTGGTGGACGCGCTGCGGGAGGACATCGATCGGCTCTTGGCCGCCGAGCCCGAGGTCCGGGCAGACGCACCGGATTCGGTCCATCAGATGCGGGTGGCCACCCGCAGGCTGCGCAGCGTGCTGCGGTCCCACGGCAAACTGCTGGTCAAGCAATCGGCCGCCGAGATGGGCGCGGAACTCAAGTGGCTGGCCGGATTGCTCGGCGCGGCGCGGGACGCGGAGGTGCGCGCCGACCGGTTCGCCGCGCTGCTGGCCGAGCACGCCGAGCACGCCGACCCGGCCGCCCTCGACGCCGTCACCGCGCGTCTGGCGCAGGCCGAACGGGATCGTTATCGCGCGGCGCACGACGATGTGCTGACCGCGCTGGACGACGCGCGTTACCGCGCGTTGCGGGAAGAACTGTCCGGATGGCGCACCGATCCGCCCTTGCGCCACTCCCGCGCCGCGGCGTCCGCGACGGACGTCTTCGGGGAAGTGTTGCGCCGCGACCTCGACCGGGTGCAGAACCTGGTCCGCGCCGAGCCCACCGTCGACCCGAGCGAACGGGTGGAACTGCTGCACGACATCCGCAAGAGCGCCAAGCGGCTGCGGTACGCGTGCGAGGCGGCGGAGCAGGTGCTCGGCGAGGAGGCCGCCGAGCGCGGCAGCCGCGCCAAGAAGCTGCAAACCGTGCTCGGCGATCACCGCGACGCGGTGGAATCGCACGCCGCGATCCGGCACCGGGCGACCGAGGCGGTAGCGGCAGGCGAGGACGCCGGGCTCTACGAGGTTCTCGCGGCGGCGGAGGACGCCGCGGCCGGGCGTGAGCTGAGCCGCTACCCGGCCACCGCCGCCGCCGTGTTCGAACAGGTCATCACGGGGTGATCCGGCGGCGCGCCGCTCCCGTTCACGCAGGGTAGGTGAAGGACACTTTGCGCTCCGCCGGGTCGGCCGACAGCAGCCGCACCCGCACCGCCTCGCCTTCCGGTGGTTTTCCCACGCACGGCCCGAGCACCGGTGGGTCGGCGACGAAGACCACCGCCGGCCGGTTGCCGTTGGCCTCGCGCACCACGACGGCGTCGAACTCCGCACCGATCCGCCGCGCCAGCACGCTCGACTCGGTCAGATCGATGCAGGCGCGCTCGATTTTGCCCGCGACGCTGTCGCTGCGCCGCATGGCGTCGGCCGCGCCCGTCAGCCCGTCCCGCACCCAGCGCGGCACCTCGGCTCCCGCGCAGCGGGCGAGGCAGATCTCGGTCGCGAACCGGTCCGACAACCGCCGCAAAGGGGCGGTGACGTGCGCGTACGGGGCCCCGATCGCACTGTGCCGCAGGGTGTCGGGCCCGGGCGGCTCCCCGGCCGCGCCGTCGACCACGGTGTAAGACGCTCCGCGCAGTAGGGTGGTCGCCTCGGACATCAGCACCAGCGCCGCGGGCGTGCCGGGGTCCAGCCGGGCCAGCATCTGCCCGACCGGTTCGTCGGCGGACCAGGCCACGCCCAGCGCCTGCGCGGTCCGGCGCATCGACTCGAGCGCGGGTTCGGAAGGGGGCGGCATGGTGCGCAGCAGCGCGACTCGCTCCCGGGCGGGCGCGTCCCCGTCCAGCATGATCCGCGCCGCGCACATGCCGGTGAGCAGCGAGACCTGCTCGTTCCAGTCGTCGGCGGCGGTGCGCGGTTCCACCACCAGCCGCCAGTGCCCGTCGGCGTGCTCGTCCTCGATGATGGTTTGCGCGGGCAACCGCAGCCCGATCGCGCCGCGCGCCACCCCAGCCTCGATGCGCCGCGTGCCGAATTCCGGCAGGGCCGCGATCGAGGGATGCAGGCTGCCGGACTCCGCGTCGGCCTGCACGCGCAGGTAGTCGAGCCGGGCGCGGGAGCGCACCAGCGCACGGACCACCGAGAACCGCACCGGTTCGGCTTGGTCGTCGAGCTCGATGGTCCACAGCGCGGCCGGACGCGGCTGGTCGGGAAGCAGGCTCGCGGAATTCTCCGACAGCACCGGCGGGTGCAGTGGAACGGTGCCGTCGGGAAGATAGAAGGTTTGCCCTCGCGCGCCGGACTCTTTGGCGAGCGCGCCGTCGGGGTAGATCACGGCACCCACATCGGCGATGGCGTAATGCACGGTGAAACCGCTGGGAGTGCGTTCGATATGCAGGGCCTGGTCCAGATCCATGGCCCCGGGCGGGTCGATCGTCACGAACGGGATGTCCGTGCGATCGACCCGGTCGCCCGCGAACGCGTCCACCGCGTCGCGGGCCTCCGCGCTGGCCTCGGCGGGATACGCCGAGGCCAGGCCGAACTCCGATCGTATGGCGCCGAAATCGATCGGTGCCGAGACGATCCGCTGGTGGAGTTCCACGCTTGCGCGCCGGTCCTACTGCAGGGCCAGCATGGTGCCGTTCAACTGGTCGAACGGCCCGTAGACGGTGAAGGTGACCCGGCCACCCGGGACCGAGGACGACACCTGAGCCGCGGCGTCCAGCGCCTCGCCGAAGGAGGCGGCGGACGGATGCGGCAGCCCGGCGAGAGCCAGGCCGACGTGGTTCTGGTGAACCCATACCGTGTCCGCGGGACTCAGGTCGACCTGAACCCCACCCGGCAGCGGGGTCACCGCGACCGCGCTCGCCGAACCCGCACCCAGCACCGCAAAAATCGAAGCGGCGCCCGCGACCAATGCGCCGGCGACCATGGAGCGAACTACTCGCATATGTATTGAGACCTGCTTTCCCGCGATCGAAGAACGAAGGGCCCGGTGCTGCCCCGCATCGGGCCTTGCCAACGGCGACTACTTTATGACGTCGATCACGCTCAGGGCCAGTTCCGAACGAATCGGGCAACGGAAATTCCGGCCGCGCGACATGAGCGAGGTCGCGCTGCTAACGTGGCCCGCCGTGACGGGCGTCCGGTTCGCCCGCGCCTTCGGAAATGTCCCACACGTCGACAATTTGGGAGCTTCACGCCTATGTCATCGATTTTGTACGACTACCTGTTGCCTCTGCTGGGCCCCGAGCAGGCCGCGTACTGGGCTCAGGTTTTCGTGATCAACCCGGTCTGACCGCGCGATTCTTTTCCCACTACTCGTCGCCTCCCGTTCACCTCACGGGAGGCGACGGTGGTCAGAGCCCGCTAGCATGCCGCCTCGTGACAAGAACTACCGCCGCTATCGCGGCCAGTGCCACCCTCTTCGCCCTGCTCCTCACCGGTTGCGGCGAGGACAAGACCAGCGACGCCACCTCGTCCGCCACCACGACGGCGGCGCAGGCCGCCGCCCAGGTCGACAGCGTGAAGGCGGGCGCGTTCCTCGTCAGCTTCCGCGGCGCGTTCCCCAAGCTGGCCGAAGGCAAGGACGACGCGAAGATCGCGAGCATCCTGACCGAGACCTGCGGGGACATCAAAGCGGGTAAGTCCGAGGACGACGTCGTCAAGAACATCACCAAGCGCGCGGGCGGCGCCACCCAGCCCAGCGCCGAGGAAGCCAAGGCGATCTACCAAATGGCGAAACTCATGTGCTGACCCCGGCCTTCAGGCGTGCTTCGCATACCCGATCGATTTCCCGCGGCACGGAAACTCCGAGGCTTCGGGCAGGGGCGCGAAGCAGCCCCGGCGGGCGGACGAGTTGGTCTGTAAGCCGGATCCTGTCCCCGGCCCTGGGGCCGGGGGGCGGCCATCCATCTGGGCACTCCGTCGCCGGGTGCCTCGAGCGGTCCACCCGCAGGCTCGGGCGAGCAGCCCTCGAACGCCTGCGCAGCCGCACCGCGGACGGTGCGACCTTCGACCTTGCTCCGGGCGGGGTTTACCCAGCCGCCCCGGTCACCCGGGGCGCTGGTGCGCTCTTACCGCACCGTTTCACCCTTACCCACGGCCGCGAGGCCGTGGGCGGTTTGTTTTCTGTGGCACTTTCCCGCGGGTCACCCCGGGTTGCCGTTAACAACCGCCCTGCTCTGTGGAGTCCGGACTTTCCTCGGCGCCGGGCGGCGGCACTGCCGTGCCCGTTCCCGACGCCGCGGCCGCCCGACCAACTCGTCCGCCGTCCCAGGATACTGGGTACGGTTGGTGGCCATGGAACGTGTCGAGGTCGGCTTCCCCTCCGGAAGCGAACAGTGCGCGGCGTGGCTATATCGCCCGGACGGCGCACCCAAACCCCGCCCGCTAGTGGTGATGGGACACGGCCTGGGGGCCAATCGGGAAATGGGACTGGATCGGTACGCGCGGCGATTCGCCGCCGCGGGAATAGCGGTCCTGGTCTTCGACTATCGGCATTTCGGTGCCAGTCAGGGCACACCGCGCCAACTGCTGAGCATCGCGCGCCAGCGCGCGGACTGGCATGCCGCCATCGCGTACGCGCGCACGCTGCGCGGCATCGACGCGACCCGGATCGCGTTGTGGGGCACGTCTTTCGGGGGCGGTCACGTGCTGTCGGTCGCGCCGGACGACGCCTACCTCGCGGCCGTGGTCGCGCAGGTGCCGTTCACCAGCGGTCTGTCCTCGGCACGGGCCAAGGGGCCGATCAGCTCCATCAAGGTCGCCACCATCGCCGCAGCCGATCTGCTGCTCGCGCCGATTCGGCGCAAGCCGATCGGGATCCGGCTCGCCGGACGCAAGCGCGCCGCGGCGCTGATGAGCGCGCCCGATGTGCCGGACGGCTTCCGCAGGCTGACCGACGAGAGCGAGACCTACGAGCCGAAAGTGGCTGCGCGAGTGGCGTTCTCCGCGCTCTTCGACGCACCGGGGCGACGTGCGAAAGCCCTGAAGATGCCGGTGCTGTACGCGCTGTGCGACGACGACTCCGTGGCGCCGGTGAAATCGGCGCTGCGCGCCGCCGAGCGCACCAAGCACGCGGTGGTGAAGCGTTATCCCGCCGGGCATTTCGATATCTATTTCGACGAGGTCTTCGAGAAGGCGGTTTACGACCAGACCGAATTCCTGGTGTCGGTGCTGCGACCATAGGTGGTCAGCGGCCCGGTGCTACGCCGCCGGGCCGCACCTCGGTGCCGCGCTGATCGAATTGCGAAAAAGCCCGCGTCGAGCGGAAAACCTGTAGGTGCCCGGCGCTACAGTCCGTACCGTGCATTCCGCCGTGGTAGCCGACATCGTCCGCCACATCGTCCCGCTCGACGGGCTCGAGCAGCAGCACATCGACACGACGCTCGCCTGGCTCGCGTCGACTCATGACATCTTCCGGCGGATCAAGCCCGCCACGCCGCCGCGGCATCTGGTCTCCTATGTCGTCCTGGTCGATCCGCACGCGCGGGCGGTGCTGCTGGGCGAGCACCGCCGCTCCGGATTGTGGCTGCCGACCGGCGGGCACGTCGATCCCGGCGAGCATCCGCTCGAGACCGCCCGGCGCGAAGCGGCCGAGGAGATCGGCATCCAGGCGCGGTTCGACGTCATCGGACCCGATCCGCTGTTCCTCACCGTCACCACCACAGTCGGCTCCGACCCTCACGAGGACGTCAGCCTCTGGTACGTCATCCGTGGCGACCGCACCCACGACCACGCCCTCGACCCGGGCGAGTTCGATGGCGAGCGTTGGTGGGACATCGCGGGTGCTGTCCTTCCCCACACCGACCCTCACCTCGGACGATTCCTCACCAAACTCGACGGCGCGCTCGGGCGGCGCACCGGCTGAGACCGCCCCGAGTCGACGGAGCCGGCCGATGCTGTCACGATGGCGCGGATGATTGTCAGGCTTGCGCGGGAGGACGACCTCGCCGGTTTCTCCGAACTGGCGGGTCAGGTCGAGCACTGGTTCGGCGCGGCCGCCGACGACGCCGAATTCCGTGCCGCCGTGCTGCGGCACGTGGAGCGGGGTACGGCGCTCGTCGCCCGGTCCGCGGGCGCGGAGGTGCTCGGCGGCCTCCTGTTCGGGCCGAAGCCGCCGATCTACCGGGTGCGCTGGCTGGTCGTCGCGGAACAAGCGCGCGGGCACGGCATCGGGCGGACCTTGATCGCGGACGCGATCCGCCGGTACGTCCCCGCCCCGGGCACGCTCGAAGTGGTCACCTTCGGTCCTGATCATCCCGGCGCGATCGCCAGCGGTGCGCGCGCGTTCTACCAGAGCATGGGTTTCCATCCCGCGGAAGACGCGGCTCCCGGTCCGGAAGGCGGTTCTCGGCAGGTCTATCGACGTCGCGTGTGAGGGCGGGTCAGCGCCGGCGGAACGCGCGCCAGAGGATGAACGCGAGGGTGGAGGCGGGAATAGCGGCGAGAATCGGCTTGTCGCGCAGCGTCTCCAGCAGTGTGCGGCCCGGACGGGTCACCGGTCCGGGGATGCCCGCGGCGCCGCGTTCGGCTGCCGCGGCGGCCTCCGCCTCGACCTGTTCGGCGCGCTCGGCGGCGCGTCGAACCGACTCCGATATCGGTGTCTCCCGCCGGTCGGCGTCCTCGGCCGACTGCCGTGCGGTGGATCCTGGCTCCGTGGTTGCTGCCGCGCCGGCGGAGACCGCTTCCGCAGCCGCGCTCTCCGGGGCCTGCTCGGAAACCACCGTCTCCGGCTCGCCGCCCGTACCGGCGGCACCGCCGAACTCCGCCGCCGCGTCTTCCGAGATCTGCGCCGAACTCACCGTCTCGGTCTTGCCGCCCGCAGCGGCCGACTCCGCCGCGCCCTCCGGACGCGAACTCACGGTCTCCGGCTTCCCCGCGGTACCACCGGCCTCCGCAGCCGCAGTCTCCGGGGCCTGTGCCGAAGTCACCGCTTCTGATTCGTCGTCCGCACCGGCACCGCGGAACTCCGCCCCCGCGTCTCGCGGATCCTGCTCCGAGGTCACCGTCTCGGGCTCCGGCGCGGCACCGACGGCGCCGCTGGCCTGCACGGCCGCGTCCTCGGGGACCTGTGCCGCACCGGGTGTGCCCGTGCCGTCGCCGCGGTCCTGGCCGGGCGTGTCCGCCGTGGGGTCCCCGTTCCGGCTCGTCCCGGCCGCACCGCTCACCGCGCCCGCCGCACCGTGGGACGGCTGCCCGATCCCGGAGGACCCACCGGCGGTGCCCGGCGCGTCGTCGGTCCCCTTGTCCGCGGGTTTGCGATCGTTCATGGCTGTCTCCTGTGCTCGGCGTCGCGGTGCGGGACGGACGTCTCGGATGCCGTCGCCGCCCGGATACCCTGCGGATGCACGGGCAAACCGGACCTCGGAGGCCGCCATTCCATCTCGAATTCCCGGCGCGGATCGCCCGGGGCGATCGGCCCACCACCCCCGTTCCGCACGAAGCCGTGGCGCAGGTACAGCCGCTCGGCGAAGGAATTGTGCTCGGCGAACTCCAAGCGGACGACGTCGTGCCCACCCGCGACCGCCCAGTCGAGCACCGCGCGGACCAGCCGGTCCGACACACCGGTCCCCCGCGCCCGCGGCGCTACCCACATCGAGATCAGATGCACGCCACCGCGTTCGGGGTCGGGCATGCCCGCGACCGTCCCCACCGCGTCACCGCCCGACTCGGCGACGAACTGCGCCCGATCCGACAGCGCGCGCCGCCAGTCGCTCTCGGTGCGGGCCTGCGCCTCGGCCAGGGTGGTGCCGAAGAACTGCGGAGCGTCGGTCAGCGCCGCGATCCGCACGTGCCGGAACAGCGCCCAGTCGTCGGGCACGAGCAATCTGATCGCGTGTGTCGAGACGTCCATCCGAATGTCTCTACCCGGTCGCCGGACTCCTGCATAACGGAAATAGGCGACGCGGTCGAGGACGGGAGGCGCTGACCACTCCCCCGGTCGGGGATCCTCGTGTCCTGGAACTCGGTGCGCAACCGCCGTGCCGCCTGCCGCCGGTCGCCATCACCGGGATCGGCGGCCGAGAGCACCTCGTCCAAGCGCAGCCCAGCTCGCCGATGTTCAGCTCGCTCATCGTGTTCAGGTAATCGCCCGGTACGTCGATCACCGTGAACCGGCGGGCCCCGTACTGCTTCCAGCCGTTGTCGGCGCTGTCGAACATGCTGCCGACGGTCTTGTTCGCCAGTCGGTACGCGACCGCCGCTCACCCGAGTCTGCGCAACCCGGCGAATTCCAGTCCGGCGAAAGTAGCGACCACCGCCGCGCCGACGAGCAGGAACGCCAGGCCGAGTCCGGTCAGCACGAGGATGTCCGATCCCGCCAGTCCTGTCATCCCCGCGGCCGACAGCACGTTGACCGCCACGACCACCTGCGCGTGGCGTGCGGGCACCTCGGGGCGCCGGGCGATCGTCAGTAACGCGAGCGCCCCACCGAGCATGACGACGCCGAACGCGATGCTCCAGCCGATCGGCAACCCGAGCGGGTCCCGCAGCAGTCCCGCTCCGGCGAGCAGCAGCCCGCCGAAGATTCCCGTGCTCCAGCCGTCCACGCGCAGCGCGGAGCGCAGGAACGCGGCGCCGTCGCGGCGGGCCAGGGTGGATCCCATGTCGTCCTCCAGTTCATCGATCTGCCGGAGCCCCGTCGGCTCCGGCACCAACCCTGCTGACCGAAAGTGGGCGTCTCAATAACCTCGGAGGTCATGGCGGCACCGCGCGATGGGGTGCTTAGCTGGTCGAATGACATCGGTGCGGACACCTTCGCGAGCGGGCATCCTGCTGCGCGAATGGCGGCAACGGCGCAGGCTCAGCCAGCTCGATCTGGCGCTGGCCGCCGACACCTCCGCGCGGCACCTGTCGTACCTGGAGACCGGCCGGGCCGCACCGAGCCGGGCGATGGTGCTGCGGCTGTGCGAGACGCTGGAGGTGCCGTTGCGCGAACGCAACACGGTGCTGGTCGCCGCCGGTTTCGCGCCCGCTTACCGGGAGAGCGGCCTGGACGACGCCCATCTCGCGTCGGTCCGCGCCGCACTGGACACCATGCTGACCGCGCACCAGCCGTATCCGGCGGTGGTGATCGATCGCCTGTGGAACGTAGTGGTGGGCAACCCGGCGATGAGCGTGCTGATGGACGGCGTTCCCGAGCACGTGCGCGCGCCGCGACCGAACGTGTACCGGCTGGTGCTGCATCCGGACGGGCTCTCGGCCCGGTTGGCCAACCTCGCTCAGGTGCGCGGACTGTTCCTGGAGCGGCTGGGCAGGCAGGTCGGCGCGAGCGGTGACGCGGAACTGGCCGCACTGTACGAGGAGGTGTCGGCCTACCCCCATCCAGCCGGAGCGGGCGGATCGGAAGCGGAGGCAGGCGCGCCGCCGAGCCCGTTCGAGGTGCCGATCCGGATCCGGACGCCGGTCGGCGAATTGTCGATGTTCAGCACGATGGCCACCTTCGGCGCGCCCGCCGACGTGACGCTGTCGGAGCTGGCCATCGAATTGTTCTACCCTTTGGACGACTTCACCGCGGCCGCGCTGCGCGAGGCGGCGGCCGCGGCGAACACGTGAGCGACGCTCAGGCGTCCAGCATGGTTTCGTCCCACTCGCGATCCAGGTCCGGGTCGGCGGCGGAGAGCACCTCGTCCAGGCGCAGGCCCAGCTCGCCGATGTTCGGCTCGCTCATCATGTTCAGGTGATCGCCCGGTACGTCGATCACCGTGAACCGGCGGGCCGCGTACTGCTTCCAGCCGTTGTCGGCGCTGTCGAACATGCTGCCGACGGTCTTGTGCGCCAGGTCGACGCCCGGCGGCAGCCCCTCGGTCGCGCGCAACAGCGTGATATCGCGGTCGTACGGCGCGAGCTTGTAGTCCAGCATCGCCGAGTAGTTGGCGTAGAACACCTCGTAGAGCCGCCGGATCGCCTGCGGCGAGCTGTCGGCGGGCAGGATGCCCGACCGCACCGACTCCGCCAGCATCGCCGCGAACAACTCCTCGGAATTGTGCACGTCGGGCTCGAAATCCACCAAGGCGGACCGGCTCCCGCGCGCGTACCACAGCAGCTCGAGGAAGAACCACCGGATGAGTTTCTCCTCCGGGATCGGCGTCCGCGTGCGAGCGCGCAGCGCCATCGTGTCCAGCAGCGTCACGCTGGATACCTCGTGCTCGGGAAGCTGCCGGGCCATCTCCAGGGCGACGTAGCCGCCGAACGACCAGCCCGCCAAGTGATACGGGCCGGTCGGATGAACCCGTCGTACGGCCTGCAAGTACGACTCGGCCATCGCCGGGATGGTCTTCTCCGGCGCGCTACCGGGATCCGCGCCCGCCGCCTGCAACCCGTACACCGGTCGATCGGGGTCCAGGTACCGCGCGAGAGTCAGGTAGCACAACACGTTTCCGCCGATCGGGTGCACCAGGAACACCGGCGGCTTGGCACCGCCCACGCTGATCGGCACCAGCGGGTCGAACGTGCGCCGGACGTCGCCCGCCCGCACCAGCGTGGCGAGCCCAGCGGCGGTCGGCGCGCCGATGAACGCGTCCAGCGGCACCTCGACGCCCCATCGGCGCGACAACGCCATCACCACGCGCATCGCGCCGATCGACGTGCCGCCCGCGGCGAAGAAGTCGTCGTCGACGCCGATCGCGCGCAGTCCCGCGTACTCGGCCAGCAGTTCGACCGCCGACCGCTCGTACTCGTCGGCGGGCTCGCGCCGCGCCGACACCGAATCCGTGGCGTCCTCCCCGTAATCGCGCAGCGTCGCGTCGTCGCGCTTGCCGCTGGGCGTGCGAGGCAGTTCGTCGAGCCAGACGAACCGGGTGGGCACCATGTGCGCGGGCAGCATCGAGCGCAGATCGTGCCGCAGCGCGGCCAGATCGGTCTGCTCGGCCGCGCCGACCAGGAACGCGATCAGCGAGCCGTCGATGCCGCCGAAACCGCGGGCCACCACGGCGGCCTCGGTGATGCCGGGGAACTTCTCGACCAGGCCCAGGATGCACAGTTCCACTTCGGCCGGCTCCACCCGGAAGCCGCGGATCTTGACCTGGCTGTCGCTGCGGCCGAGGCAGACGATGTCGCCGGAGAACAGCCGGACACCGAGGTCGCCGGTGCGGTAGCGGATGCCGCCCGCGTGCGTGGCGACGAACCGCTGTGCGGTGAGCGCGGGCCTGCCCTCGTAGCCGCGGGCGATGCTGCGGCCGCCGAGGTAGATCTCGCCGATCACGCCGTCCGGCACCGGCCGCAGGGCGCTGTCGAGCAGTTCGACGGTGTCGCCGTCGACGGCGCGGCCGATGGGCGGCAGCGCGGGGAACTCGTCGGCCGGACCCGTGAGCGTGAACTTGGTCGCGACATGGGATTCGGTGGGGCCGTACTGGTTCTCCAGCACCAGGCCCGGCACCACTTTGCAGAGCGCGCGGATCTCATCGGTGATGCGCAGCTGCTCGCCGGAGGAGATCAGCACCTTGAGCTCGGTCGGGAACATCCGCCGCCCCACGGCGGCCTCGGCGAACGCCTGCAAGGCCACATACGGCAGGAACAGTCGTTCGATGCCCTCCTCCACCACCGTGTGCAACAACTGCTCGACGTTCGAGCGCAGATCGGCCGAGCTCACGCGCAGGGTCGCCCCGGCCGCGAGGGTGGTGAAGATCTCCTGGAACGACACGTCGAAACTCAACGGCGCCAATTGCAGTGTGCTCAGCAGGCCGGTGCCGGTGACCGCGCGATTCTGCCACTCCACCAGGGAGGTCAAGCCGCGGTGCGGCATCGCGACGCCCTTGGGCTCCCCGGTCGACCCGGACGTGAACAGCACGTACGCCACCGCGTCGGGCGAGATGTGATCCGGCAGCGCGACCTCGGCGCCGGGCGCGGAGTCGTCGTAGAGCGCGGAGTCGTCGAAGAGCGCGGCACTGTCCAGCACCAAGGCGGCGTCGTCGACGATGTCGCGATAGGCGGTGTCGGCGATCACCCGGTGCGGGCGGGCGCGATCGATCATCAGATTCAGCCTGGCCCGCGGATAGCTGACGTCCAGCGGGACGCACGCGGCGCCGATCCTGGTCAGGGCGAGCACGAGCAGCACCAGCTGCGGGCGGCGCCCCATCAGGATGCCGACCCGGTCGCCCGGCGACACCCCGAGTCCCACCAGGCGCCGGGCCAGCCGATCGGAGCGCTCGATCATCTCGTCGTAGGTGACCGATTCGTCGTCACCGGCCAGGGCGACGCGGGCGGGGTTGAGCGCGGCCGCCTCGGCCACCAGCGTGCCCACGTCACGCGCGGTCGCGGGACCGACGCCACGGTCGATCGCCCCGTCGGGATCGGCGACTATGCCGGCCAGCATGCGCAACTGGGTCAGCGCCACGGTCTCGCACTGCTCGGCGGTCAGCGTGTGATCGCCGTCGACCCGCAACCACATCCGGCCGTCGCGCGGGTCGGTGGCCGCGGTCACCAGCAGCTGGAAGTTGGTCTCCTCCCGCGCGTCGAAGTCCAGCAGGCGCACCCCGTCCAGCACCAGCATGGGCTGGAAGACGTGATAGTTGACGAAGTTGAACGCCGTCTCGAAGACCGGCCCGCCGTCGGCCAGGATCGACCGCAGCGGGTAGCGGCGGAACGGGTAGGCCTCGCGCTCGCGCCGGGCGAGCTGCTCCACCGCGGCGCGCCAGGTGGTCGCGGTCCGGTCCAACCGGATCGGCAGCGTGTTGAGGAACAACCCGGCCACGCGTTCGGCGCCGGCCCGGTCCGGGCGGCCGTGGCTCACCACGCCGGTGGTGACGTCCGTGCGGCCGGTGAGCGCCCGCAGCGCCAGGCAGTGCGCGGCCAGATAGACCGATTTCTCCGGAACCTGGTGGCGCGTGGCGAACGCCGACACCCGTTCGGCCAGCGCGCGCGGCACCAGGGCCCGGGCCTGCGGCACGCCCGCGACCACCGGCTGGTGCACCCCCAGCGCGGTGAGCGCGGTGGGTTCGGCCCCGGCCAGCGCGGTCCGCCAGTACGCGCGGGCCGCGGGGTCGTGCGCCGCGCCCTGCTCGGCCTGCGCGTACTCGGCCAGCACGGTGGCCGGATGCGGGGTGGCCTCCACCTGGGTCCGGGTCATGCCGAGGTGGTTGAGGTAGTCCAGCAGCAGTTCCAGCACCGACGTGGCGACGCTCCAGCCGTCCAGGATGGCGTGGTGGAAGCTCAGCACCAGGTCCACCGTGCCGACCGGTTCCTGCGGGCCGGGGCGGACGAACGCCCGGATGGCGAACAGCGGGGCCACCGAGATGTCGTACTGGGCGTGGGTGCGCTCTTGGAGATAGATCTCGATCAGGTCCTCGCCGTCCGCCTCGTCCATCGCCCCCAGGTCGACGATCTCGAGCTCGTAGGGCGGCGCGACGTGCACGATCTGCAGCGGGACCGAATGCCTGCTCAGTTCGAACGACGAACGCAGCGCGGGTTGCCGCCGCACCAGCCGGTCCACTGCCTGCCGGAATTGCGCTGTATCCCAGGGGATTTCGAGCCGGTAGCGGAACGCGTCCTTGTAGGTGACCGAGTCGGTGCGTTCGATGCTGTGATACAGCATGCCCAGTTGCAGGGCCGTCGCCGGAAAGGCGTCCTCGGCTTGGTGCAATGCCGCCCGGTCGATCAGCGGCACCGTCTGCAGGGGCGCCGCGACGAGCTCACGGTCGTCGCGCCGGTCATCGCGCACGACGCGGGCCAGCTCGGCGATGGTCGGCGCCTGGTAGAAGGCGTCCACGTCGAAGTAGAGCCCCGCGCGTTCGGCGGCGGTGCGCACGGCCAGCGCGAGGATGGAATCGCCGCCGTGGGTGAAGAAGTTGTCGTGCACGCCGATCGACTCGACGCCGAGCACGGTTTGCCAGACCTGCGCGAGCCTGGCTTCGACAGCGGTTCGCGGTTCGCGGCCGACGACCGGCTCGGCGCCGTGGCCGAGCACGAGGTGTTCGGCGAGCGCGCGCCGGTCCAGCTTCCCGTTGCGGGTCAGTGGGATGCGGTCCACCCGGATCAACCGGGAGGGCACCATGTAGCGGGGCAGCCGGGCCGTGAGCTGCTCGGCGATCCGCTCGCCGGAGACGTCCTCCCCGACGAAGTAGCCGACCAGTTGCACGCCGTGTGCCTCTGAGACTTCGTCCACCACGGCCGCCGCGCGCACCCCGGCGCAGCCCAGCATCGCGTTCTGCACCTCGCCGAGGGTGATCCGGTTGCCGCGGATCTTCACCTGGTCGTCGAAGCGGCCCAGGTACTCGAGGTTGCCGTCCGGCAGCCACCGCGCCAGGTCGCCGGTGCGGTACCGGCGGCGTCCCGGCACCCCGCGATCGTCGACGAACGCCGCCGCGGTCAGCTCCGGCCTGCCGCGATAGCCGCGGGCCACGCCGACGCCCGCGATGTTCAGCTCCCCCGGCACGCCGACCGGCACCCGGCGTCCGATGTGGTCGAGCACGAGCAGGTCGATGTTGTCGATGGGGCGCCCGATCGGCACCACGTCGAGCGGTTCGTCGGCGGGGCAGTCGAAGTAGGAGACGTCGACGGTGGCCTCGGTCGGGCCGTAGAGGTTCACCAGCTGCGGCGCTGTCGCCCCGGCCGCGGCGAAGACCGCGTGGAACCGGCGCACCAGCGCCGGCGGTAGCGCCTCGCCGCTGCAGATCACCCGGCGCACGCTGCCGATCCGCGCGACCGTCGCCGGATCGGCCGCCAGCTCGTCGACGAACGCCGCCAGCATGGAGGGCACGAAATGCAGCACCGTCACGGCGTGCGCGGCGATCGCCTCGGCGATGCGACGCGGATCGCGCTCCCCGCCCGGTTCCAGCAGCGCCACCCGGGCGCCCGTGATCGCCCACCAGAACAGTTCCCACACCGACACGTCGAACGTGACCGGCGTCTTCTGCAGGATGACGTCCGCCTCGTGCAGGGGGTAGCGCCGCTGCATCCAGACAAGGCGGTTCACCACCGACCGATGCTCGATCATGACGCCTTTGGGCACGCCCGTGGAACCCGAGGTGTAGATGATGTAGCTGAGATCCGCTGGATGCGAGACGTTTTCGATCCCGCGCGCCGGGACGGTGTCGGCGACCGCGATCCTGGTGACGCCCAGCTCGTCGAAGACCGCCCGATGCCGCTCCCCCGCCACGACGAAGCGAGCCCCGCAATCGGCGAGCACTGTCTCGATGCGGGCGGCCGGGAAGTCCGGGTCGAGCGGCACGTAGGCGCAACCGGCCCGCAACACACCGAAGATCGCGACGAGCATCTCGGTCGAGCGGGCCAGCACCACCGGCACGCATTCGTTGCCGGTCGCGCCCAGCGCGCGCAGCCTCGCGGCGAATCCGTCCGCCAGCGCGGACAATTGGGCGTATCGCAGCGGTTCTTCCCCCGACCCGGCGACCGGTTCGATCGCGATGCGTTCCGGATGCCGGGCGGCCACCTCGGCGACCAGCCGGTCGAGGGTGGTGTACGGGAAGTCCTCGCGCGGACCGGATTCGAACGCCGCGATGGCCGCCCGCTCGCGCGCGGGCATCAGCGGCAGCGCCGAGATCGGCTCCTCGGGCCGGTCCAGCGCCGCCACCAGCAGGGCGCCGATGCCGCGCACGACCGACTCCAAGGGGAAATTCTCGTCGAAGACGTCCCGGTCGTAATAGAGCTGAAGGTTCAGCGAGCCGTCGCGCGCGTGCTCGACGCCGAGGATGTTCAGCGCCTCGAGTACCGTGCCCGGATTGACGATGTCCAGGGTGCCGAGGATCTTGTCTAGGTGATCCGACGGCGGCATCTTGATGTAGGAGTACGCCACGTCGAACAGCGGGGGCGCCGTCGGGTCGCTGCTGAGCGCGCGGGCCAGGTCACCGTAAGGAAAACGCTCGTAGCGCTTGAGTTCCCGGATCTGCGCGGCGACCTCGGTGGCGACCGCCGACAGCGGTCGGGCGGGGTCGACGCGGATGCGCAGGGGCACCACGTTCGTGCGGTGCCCGGAGGTGCGGAAGGTCTCCGGGCTGTGCCGGTTGAGCATCGGGACCCCGATCACCACCTCCTCGGAGCGGTGGATGGTGGTCAGGTAGGCGGCCAGCGCCGAAACGGTGAACGCGAAGACGGAGAAGCCGGTGGCTCGGATGCGGTCCAAGAACGCCGGTTCCACGACCACGCGCTGCCGTCCCCGGTTGACGTCGGGCGTGCTCGCCCGGCCGGAGAACAGGGCGGGGACCACGCCTTCGAAGCGGCGCACCAGCGCGTCGCGATCGGCCACCCACTGCGCGGAGGACAGGTATTCCTCGTGCTCGGCGGCGATCTTGCGGTAGGTCGCGGCGCCGCGGTCGGTCTGCTCGGTCACCGGATCCGGCTCGGCGAGTTCTTCGAGCGACAGGTCCGTGCGACCGTAGGTGTCCACCAGGGCGCTCCACAGCGCGTTCACGCCCCAGCCGTCGATCATGGCGTGGTGCATCGCCACGTACAGGTGGAAGTGGTCGGGCCCGTCGACCAGCGCGGCGATCCGGAACGGCTGCCGCGGCGGCGACGGCGTCACGTTGGCCCGGTTCACCCAGTCGCGACGGGCCGCGGCGGGATCCGACGCCCAGCTGAGATCGACCAGCTCGACCTCGGGTAGCTCGTCGGAGACCCACTGCCAGAAACGACCCTCGGAGAACTCGAATCGCAGGCGCAGCGCGTCATCGGCGAGCAGGGCCCGGCGCACCACCGCCCGCAACCGGGCCATATCGAAAGGCTCGTCCAGAAACGCGCAGTAGGCGTTTCGGGTGACCGGCGCCGGGGCATACCGGTAGGCGACGGACAGCACATCGCGCTGGTACGCGCTGACCGGCCAGGCTTCGGGGGGTCTCTCGGAAGTAGCACTCGGTTCGAATGTCACAGTCACTCCTATCGCGACAGTCGCGGCACCGGCCGTGCGCGGATCTAACCAAGCCCACCCTGATCGCTGACACGCAAAGCTGCTACCACACTTATCCAGTTATCGATATCGCGAATCACGGCATCGGCTGTGCCGATGCCGCGACTCTGCTGTTGTATCGCGGTGTATGCGGGCCGGTCAGCAGGCCGACAGCAGCGCGCGCACGCTTTCGTCGGCGAGCCGATCGGCTCGTTCGCGCGAGACCGCGGGCTCGACGTAGCCGATGTTGAGCGACAGCTCGTTGTGCGTCGCGTTGGCGGTGGCCATGATGAAGCCGCTGACGGACATGCCGGAGACGAATTGCGCGCCTTCCAGCTGCCAGGCGCCGATCTTGTCCGGGAAGGGGTAGCTGCCCAGGTAGGTCATGCAGAGATGACCCGGGCCGCGGGTGTCCATGAGCTTCACCGTGGACGCGCTGGCGGCCACCGACTTCGGCGCGGCCACCTTCAGTAGGTTCAGCGCGGACAAGTGATCACGTCGTTGCATCCGCGCGCCGTATTCGCGCTCGATCTCCGCGGCGATCTCCCACAGCGAGGCCCACGGCGCGTACTTCGCCGGGGTGGCGATCATGCCCTGATAGGTGCCGACCTCGGTGTCACCGGCGGCGCCGTCGAGGTGGTCGCGGAAGTTGACCGAGCTGCCGACGGTGTACCAGGTCGCCTTCTCGGTGCCGGCCTCCCTGGCCGCCGCGATCAGCAGCGCGGCCGACAGCGCAGCCTGCAGGCCGACGCCGTGGCGGTCGCATCCCGCGGTGAGCGCCTCGAGCTGGTCGCCGTCGAGGCTGCGGTGCACCACCCGGCTGCGCCGCTGCGCGGGCGGCGCGAGCGTGGTCGGCTCCAGCCTGCGCGGTTTGCGCAGCTGCGACTTCTGGTCGCGCAGAAATGAACTCGCGGTGCGCAGCGCACCGCCGGCACCTTGGAAGCGCGGCGGGAACAGCTCCTCCGGGCCCGGCCGGACCGGCGCGGGCGCGAAGTCGCCCCCTTCCCCGGCGGCCACTTGGAGCACCTGCTTGGCCACCGACAGCGCGCTCTCGCCGTCGGCGATGGCGTAGTGCAGCGTGACGATCAGCTCGTTGGTGCCGTCGGTCTCCTTGATCAGCACCGCCCTGGCCAGCGGGCCGGTGCGCCAGTCGAACGGCTCACGCAATTCCACCTCGTCGGCCTCGGCCAGCCAGTTCGTGCTGTCCTCGGATTCGATCACCCGCAGCGGGATCGGCGCCTGTACCGGCACGAATCGCGGTGCGGTGCCGTCCGGTTCGGCGGCGACGGCGACCCGCAGGAGCGGATGTCGGCGCTGCACCTCGTCCAAGCCCGCGCGAATCCGCTCGACCTCGACGTGTCCGCGGATTCGCACGCGCGACAGGATGTGCAGCGGCGCCAGCTGATCGGCGATCCAGTGCCAGCGCTCGACCGGCGAGAGTGGACGCGGCAGCCGCGCGGTCGGCCCGTCCGGCGCCGGGAAGGACATCGGCTTGCCGAGTTCCCGCAGGAAGAATTCGGTAGGCGCGTGCCGGAAATAGGTGTCGCGCACCCGCACCAAGCGCGGATCGGTGGTCTGTTCGATCTTGGCCAGCGAGGCCGAACCGTTGACGAACATGGCGGTGCGGTCGGCACGCAGCTTCTCGTAACGACGCAGCCCGGCAACCGGATCCAGGGCGTTGCGCAGCACACTGGCCAGCACGACCGCGTCCTCGATGGCGGCGTTGGCGCCCTGGCCGAGGCTGGGCAGCATCGGGTGCGCCGCGTCGCCGAGCAGCGTCACCCGGCCGCGACCCCACTGCGCGAGCGGCGGCCGATCCTGCGCGGGCACGGCCAGGATCGCCGATTCGTCGGTCTGCTCGATGCAGGCGCGCACCTCCGGCGCCCATCCGGCGTACAGGCGCAGCAGGTCTTCCTTGCCGCCCTGCCAGTTCGCGGCCTCGTCGGCGGGCAAGGTCTTGGTGCCCCACCAGTAGACCCGGCCGTGGCCGATGTCGTGGATGCCGAAACGCATTCCGGTGCCCCAGAAGTGCGCCGACAGGCCGCGGGCGACGTTGCGGTGCTCGAACGGGATGCAGGCCAGCCAGCACACGAAATTGCCGGGGCGCGGCTCGGCGCGGCCGTGCAATTGGGCGCGCACCATCGAGTGGATGCCGTCGGCGCCGACGAGCAGGTCACCCTCGGCGACCCGGCCGTCGGCGAACTCGACGCGCACGTGCTCGCCGTCGTCGACGAAGCGGGTGGCTTGCGCGCCGACGAAAGTCGGCGTATCACCGATCGCGCTCAACAGCACGTCGTGCAGGTCGGTGCGGTGCAGCGCCACGGCGGGCGCGCCGAGCTGGGCGTCGAGCCGATGCACCGGGAGCACCCGGATCGGGCTGCCGTCGGGGTTGCAGAAACGGAAGGTCTCGACCCGGCCGCCGCGCTCGAGCAGTTGCTCGTCGAGCCCGAGGCCGAGGGTGCGCAGCGCGTTGATGCCGTTGGCCTGCACGGAAAGTCCGAAGCCCTGCGCCCGCAGTTCCGGACCGGCTTCATATAGTTCGACGCCGAAACCCGCATGCCGCAAGGCGGCCGCGGTGGTGAGTCCTCCGATCCCCGCCCCGAGAACGACAACCTTGATCGGACTGCTCATCGAACCTGCACTCTCATCGAACCACTCGACGGCACAGGTGCTTTCTGCCGCGACGCGGCCCACGGGCCACACTGCCCGCGCGAAACCATCCCAGCGAGCAGCGCTGACCGAGGTCACTGCGTCGACCCCGGCCAAGCAGGCCCCTGGGACGCCTGTGCCTGACCGACGGGAAGCCTACCGCTACTCGGCGCGCAAGGCAGAGTTGAAGTGAGATTCACCGCATCGCGCGAATGTGAAACGCAAATGTGTTGCAATGGGGCATAATTCGCCCTCCGCGCACCGCGTTCGCCCTCGATTCCGGTGCGGCGGAGGGCGTCAGAGGTAGGACGTGTCGTTCACCAGGCGCACCGAAGACCCACCGTCGGGATAGAACTCCGCTATCGATAGCGACGCCAGATCCAGATGCAACCGGTACAACAGCGACGGGCCGGCATCGAGGGCCAGCCGCAGCAGCGTCTTGATCGGGGTCACATGACTGACCACCACCACATTGGCGCCGGGATACCGCTCGACGAGATCGCGCAGAGCCGCGTCCACCCGCGCGAGGACCTGCTCGAAGCTCTCCCCGCCGGGCGCGGCGACGGTGGGATCACCGATCCAGCGGGCGTGCAGGCCGGGATCGCGTTGCGCGGCCTCGGCGAAGGTCAGGCCCTCCCACGCGCCGAAGTCGGTCTCGATCAACCCGTCGTGGATCTCCACCGGGACCTCGAGCGCGCCGGCAGCCGCCTCGGCGGTCTCCCGGGCACGGCCGAGCGGCGAGCTGACCACCGCGGCGATGCCGCCCTTGGCGGCCAGCATTTTCGCGGCGCGGGCGGCCTGTTCCCGCCCGAGCGGGGTGAGCGGCGGATTGCCGCGACCGGAATAGCGGCGCTGCACCGACAACTCGGTCTGGCCGTGGCGAAGCAGCAGCAACCGGGTGGGACGACCGGTGGCCCGGGTCCAGCCCGGACCGTGCTGCGCCGGGGCGGCCTGCTCGGCGTGCACGTCCCTGACTTCATCGATCCAGCTCGGCAGGTCGCGCTCGGTGACCGCGAGGGCCGGATCGGCGGCCTCGGCGGTGCGCGCGTCCGCGGCCGCCGCGCGGTTCTCGGCGACGCCGCTTCCCTCGTCCATGGCCTCGTTGGCCAGCCGGTCGGCGTGCGAGTTCTGCGCGCGCGGAATCCAGCCGTAGCTGACCCGGGTGAATCCGGCGGCGAGCCTGCGGGCCTGGTCGGCGAGCGGAATCAAGGACGCGTGCTTGATCTTCCAGCGCCCGGACATCTGCTCGACGACCAGCTTGGAGTCCATGCGCACGACGACCGACTCGGCGCCCAGTTCGGCCGCCGCCGCCAACCCCGCGATCAAACCGCGATATTCGGCGACGTTGTTGGTGGCCACGCCGAGGAACTCCCGGCGCTCGGCGAGCACCCGGGCGTGGTCGGCGTCGTAGACCACGGCTCCGTAACCGGCCGGGCCGGGATTGCCACGGGAACCGCCGTCGGCTTCGACGATCACCTCGGGCACTCTCATCGCGATCGCCCGGCAACCGGTCGCGACGAACTCACAGCCCCGATTCCTTGGTCCGGACCAGGATCGCGCCGCACTCCGGGCAGCGCACGACCACGTCCGGCGCCGTCTTGGCGATGCGCGCGATCTCGCCGCGATCGAGTTCGATCCGGCACGCGCCACAGCGGCGAGCCTGCAACAGCGCCGCGCCCGCGCCGTGCTGTATGCGCTGCCGGTCGTAGATGGCGAGCAGCTCGCCGGGAACCTTCGCCACCATGCCCGCGCGATCGGTCTCGCAGCGCGTCTGCGCCACGTCCAGATCCGCGAGCGCCTCGTCGCGCTGCCGCCGGGCGGCGGCGAGTTCGTCCTCGGTCTTGCTCAACCGCGCGCCCGCGTGCTCGTAGTCGGCGGCGGAGGCCTCCCGCCGCTCCATCACCTCGAGCAGCTCGTCCTCCAGTACGGAGCGGCGCCGCTGCAGACTGCCCAGCTCGTGCTGGAGCTCCGAAAGCTGTTTGGCGTTCACCGTTCCCGCGGTGAGCATGGCCTGGTCGCGCTCCTCGCGCTTGCGCACCGCCTCGACCTCGCCCTCCAGCTTGCGGATGTCGCGGTCGAGGTCGTCCAGCACGATCTGCACGGCCACCGCGGCGTCGGAGTGCGCGTTGCGCTCGGCTTCCAGCCGCGCCACCTCCTGCTGCTCGGGCAGCACGGTGCGACGGTGCGCGATCCGGGTCAGCTCGGCGTCGACGGCGGCGAGCCGCAGCAGCTCGGCCTGGATCGGGGGTTCGACATTCAACGCGGACAAACTCCTGGGCGGGGTGGACGGGACCGAAGTTCCACCGTACCGCGCCGGATCGGCGAACCGGCGTCAGCCGCCGACGGGGCGAGTTTTGATGGCGTCGCGGGAGATGTAGACGTCGTACTCGCCGGGCACCGCGATCACCGCGTTGCCGTAGGCGGAGCGCACGAACGGCTGGGTCCACCAGCGGCCCTCGCGCATGTCGGCGAAGAAGTCGCTGTCGCCGTCGTTGAGGAAGATCTGGTTCTGCCGGGTCGCGACGCCGTCGAGGCGCTGGCCGTACAGGCGGCTGATCCGGTAGCCGGAATGGAAGCCGAGGGCGTTGACCCACGGCTCCAGCTCCACGATGCCCGCTTGCAGCACCCACATGTCACCTTCGACCCGGTAGGTCCGGCGCTGCTCGGGGTGATCGTCGTCGCCGTACAGGACGAGGTCGACGTCCATCTGGTGTTCCTGCCCCGCCACCGGCTTGGCCACCACGTGCGCCGCCTTGATCTCGCCGGTCAGTCCGAGGTAGGTCTGCAGCAGGGTCGCGATCCACAGCAGCACCGCCGCGACCAGCAGCAGCGCGAGCCCGCCCGACCCGCGCGCGAGCAGCGGCCGCATCCCCACCCGGCGCCACGCGACCAAACCGGAGACGATCAGCGCCACACCGACGACCAGCAGCAGGATCAGCCCGATCTGCACGAGCCCGAAGTCAACCGGGAAGTTCATGCGGTAGTTGTACCCCGCACGAACTACTCGATTCACGCAATCCGCCCAACCCGTCCCGGCTCGGCGCGGACACGCCCCGACACGCCGCTACCACTCCGTCGGCGCGCCAACGGTTTCGGGCGCTCAGCCGGTGCCGCGCACCGTCCACGGGTCGGTGCGCAACGTGGACACCCTGGTCTCCAGGCCGGGCAGGGCGCTGCGCACGACCGCTTCGGCCTGCGCGCACCAAGGGAATTCGGTGGCCCAGTGCGCGGCGTCGACCAACGCGGGACCGCCCTTGCGCAGGTGCTCGTCGACCGGATGGTGGCGCAGATCGGACGTGACGTACACGTCGACGCCGAGCGCGGTGGCCCGGCTCAGGTAGGAGTCGCCCGCGCCGCCGCAGACGGCGACGGTGTAGACGGAGCGGTCCGGGTCACCAGCGGCGCGCACGCCCCATGCCGTGGGCGGAAGCGCGCGCGCCACGCGATCGGTGAAGGCGCGCAACGATTCCGGTTCCGGCAGGGTGCCGACCCGGCCGAGGCCCAGAGACGACGGCAGCTGGGCGCGTTCACCGATGTGGTAGACCGGGTCCTCGCCGGGATGCGCGGCGCGCAGCGCGGCGAGCACGGCGGAACGGGCCGACGAGGGGGCGGCGACCTCCACCCGCTCCTCCTCGGCGTACTGGAGTTCGCCCAAGGTCTCTTGCACGGGCGAGCCTTCGGTCGTCGGGCGGGACTGCGCCTTGGCCGGTACCAGCACCGCGCAGTCGCAGTGGTCCACTCGTCGGCCCGCACCCGCGGCGAAGAGCGCGGCGAGCACCGCGTCGGTGTGCGTGCTCGGCACTTGTATCACCCAGTTGTCCACAGCCGATTCGGGTTTCGCATCCAGCGGGCCGGTGACCGTCAGTCCGAGGGCGGCCGCGAGTGCGTCGGAGACACCCGGGGCGGCGGAGTCGGCGTTGGTGTGCGCGGTGAACAGCGCGCAACCGGAACGGATCAGCCGATGCACCAGTGCGCCTTTCGGCGTGCTCGCCGCGACGGTGTCGACGCCGCGCAGCAGCAGCGGGTGGTGCACCACCAGGGCCTGCGCGCGCCAGTCGATCGCCTCCTCGACGACCGCGGCGGTCGCGTCGACGGCGAACAGCACCCGGGTCAGCTCCTCGGCCGGGTCACCACAGACCAGGCCGACCGAGTCCCACGGCTCGGCCAGCGTGGGCGGGTAGGCCGCGTCGAGCACCCCGATGAGATCCGCGAGCGTGGTCATCGTCCACCTTCCTTTGCTTCGATCCCGACATCTGCCGACCGGATCGCCTCCACCAGCAAATCGACCTCCGCCGCACCGCGGACCGCGACGCGCAGATGGTCCGGGCCGAGGCCGGGGAAGGTGTCCGCGCGCCGGACCGCGATTCCCGCCGCGGCCAAGTGCTTGCGCAGCAGTTCGCCGTCCGGGACGCGCAGGAGCAGGAACGGCCCCTCGGCCGGAGTGTGGACGGCGATGCCGAGGCCGGTCAGGCGCTCGATCATCGCGGCGCGATGCACGGCGAGCGTGCGCGCGCAGCGCTCGGACTCGGTCACGGCCGCCGGGCTCGCGGTGGCGGTGATCGCCTCCAGTTGCAGCGTGCCCAGCGCCCAGTGCGGCCGCCCTGCGCCGAGGCGCGCGAGAACGTCCGGTGCTCCCAGGAAATAGCCGCAGCGCAGGCCCGCCAGCGCCCAGGTCTTGGTGAGGCTGCGCAGAACGAGCAGGTCGGGCGCGGGGTCGGCGGCGAGGGATTCCGGCTCGCCCGCGACCGCGTCGGCGAAGGCTTCGTCGACCACGATGACGCGGCCCGGCCTGCGCAGGGCGCGGATCGTGTCGGCCGGGTGCAGCACCGAGGTCGGGTTGGTCGGGTTGCCGAGCACCACCAGGTCGGCTTCGGGGGGCACCGCGCCGGGATCCAGGCGGTAGGGCGATTCCAGAACGACCCGGGTGACGGGGACGCCGGCCTCCCGCAACACGAGTTCCGGCTCGGTGAACGACGGGTGCAGCACCGCGGCCGAACGTGGCGCGAGACGGGGCAGCAGCGCGAAACCTTCGGCCGCCCCTGCCAGCAGCAACACCTCATCCGGGACACGGCCGTGCCGGGCCGCGACCGCCCGGCGCGCGGCCTCGGCGTCCTCGGCGCTGGGATAGCGGCCCAGATCGGACAGCCGCCCGGCCAGGCGCAGGCGCAGCCACTTCGGTGGCGCCGTCCCTTGGACGTTCACCGCGAAATCGAGCATGCCCGGGCGCGCGTCCACGTCGCCGTGGTGACGCAGTTTCGCGCGATCGACGGTGTCCTCGGCCACGAGATCACACCCTACGTGGCGCTGCGGGAGCGGGACCGGCCAGAATGGCAGGCGTGGGTCAGCTGCACGTCTCGTTCGTCTGTACCGGCAACATCTGCCGCTCTCCGATGGCGGAAAAGATCTTCGCCTCGCACCTCTACCGGGCCGGGCTCGCCAACCGGGTGCGGGTGAGCAGCGCGGGCACCGGGTCGTGGCACGTCGGCGACGACGCCGACCCGCGGACCTGCGCGACCCTGCGCAAGTACGGATACCCGACCGGCCACGTCGCCGCCGTGTTCGGGGCCGAGCACAGCGACGCGGATCTGGTGATCGCCTTGGACCGCTCGCACCAGCGCGACCTGGCCCGGCTCGGCATCCCGGCCGAGCGACTGCGGTTGCTGCGTGCCTTCGACCCCGACGCCGACGGCCAAGACGTGGCCGACCCCTACTACGGCGACGCGACGGACTTCGAACTCGTGCGCGCGCAGATCGAGGCCGCCGTGCCCGGCCTGCTCGACTGGGTGCGCGCCGAATTGGCCGCCGCCGAACCGCCCGATCCGCGCCTCGTCTCCGACGAGCGATCCTGATGCGCAGGCTCGCCTTCCTGCTGCGCCCCAGCTGGCTGATCCTGGCGGTGCTGGTCGCCGCGTTCGCCTACCTGTGCTTCACCGTGCTCGCGCCGTGGCAGCTCGGCAAGAACACGGCCACCTCGCACCGCAACCAGTTGATCGCCGACTCGGTGAAGGCCGAGCCCGTGGACGTCACCACCGTGCTCTCCGGAACCGGCGAGCACACCGAGTGGCGGCGCGTCACCGCCTCCGGCAGCTACCTGCCGGACTCCACGGTGCTGGTGCGGCTGCGCCACCTCGACGGCGCTCCCGGGTACGCGGTGCTCGCGACGTTCCGGCTGGACGACGGCCGCGTGCTGCTCGTCGACCGCGGACTGGTGTCGGCGGTCGACGGCACCCGCCCGCCCCAGGTCCCCGAGCCGCCCGCGGGACCGCAGCGCATCGAGGCCAGGGTCCGGATGTCCGAGGGCGTCACGCCCGGCAAGGACCCGAGCGTCCAGGACGGCTATCGCCAGGTGTACTCCATCGACACCGCCCAGGAATCGACGGTTCTGCGACAACCCCTCACCGCCGTTCCCACCGGCGGCGAACGCGGCGGCTACCTGCAGCTGAGCGAGAGCCAACCGGGCGCGTTCACCCCGACTCCGCTCCCCCAGCTGGACGCGGGCCCCTACCTGTCCTACGGCCTGCAATGGCTGGCCTTCGGCATCATGGCTCCGCTCGGCCTCGGCTACTTCGTCTACGCGGAGATCCGCGAACGACGGAAGGAGAAAGGCTCCGCCGCCGAGCCGGTAGGCGCGCCCTCCCCCACCGAACGGCCGCGATCCGAGCCGGTTTCCTCGACCACTCCGCCCGCACCCGCCGCGCCGACCACGGAAGCCCGCCTCGCCGACCGCTACGGCCGCGGCCGCGGGTGAGCACCCCCGATTCGGCGTTCGTCGAGTCAGGACCGATTCGGCCCCAGTAGGTCCCACCGGTTACCCGCGATGTCGAGGAAGACCGCCACCCGCCCGTACGGCTCGTCGCGGGGCGCGCGCACGAACTCGACGCCGCGCGCGACCATCCGGTCGTACGCCGAGTGGAAGTCCTCGACCTGTAAGAAGAAGCCGACCCGGCCCGCGACCTGCTGCCCGATCACCGCGGTTTGCGCCGCACCGTCGGCCCGGGCGAGCAGGATGCCCGATTCGGCGCCGGGCGGGCGCACCACCACCCACCGTTTCGCGCGACCGTCGTCGGTGAGCGCCGCCGAGTCCTCGACCAGCTCGAATCCCAGTGAATCGACAAAGAAGGCGATCGCGGGGTCGTACTCCGCCACGACGATGGTCATCAGTCCGATCCGCATCGCGGAAGCCTATCCGGATCAGCACGCGGGCTTGCGAGGCCGACGGCACTCGCGCCGGTCCCTGGGAGCCGTCCAGGTGCTCTACCCGCGTGCCATGTCTACGGCGTGCCGCGCGGCATGGGCGGGCTGTCTCCGCGGACGACCGGCGAGCGAACCGACAGCGCGTTGGGAGCGTGTGTCGTGCGGTCGCGCGACCGGGCCCGCCGTATGCGCGGTGCGCATTCCCGCTGGAGCGCGGCGGCGGCCCGGTCGGACCACTCAGCGCCTGGTCAAGGCGACGGCGGCGGCGAGCAGCGTGGCGGCAAGCTGCACTGCTTCGGAAAGACGGACCGCGCGGCGCAGGTCGTGCACCGTGGGAGCCGGGCCGTCCCCGAGGATCGGGCGCATCTCGACACCGTGCGGGTACTCGGTACGGCCACCCAGCCGGACGCCGAGCGCCCCGGCCATCGACGCTTCCACCACCCCCGCGTTGGGGCTGGGATGGCCGGCCGCGTCCCGCCGCCATGCGGCCAGGGCGGCAGCGGGCCCGCCACCGATCAAGGGGGCGAGGGCGGCGGTGAGCAAACCGGTGATCCGCGCCGGGATCAGGTTGGCCGCGTCGTCGACGCGGGCGGCGGCCCAGCCGAAACGCCGGTAGCGCTCGTTGCGGTAGCCGATCATCGCGTCCAGCGTGTTGACCGCGCGATACCCGAGCAGACCCGGGATGCCCGCCACCGCTCCCCACACCACCGGCGCGACGGACGCGTCGGAGGTGTTCTCGGCGATGGACTCCAGTGCCGCGCGAGCGAGCCCGTCCGCGTCCAGCGCCTGCGGATCGCGGCCACAGAGAGAAGGCAGGAGCGCGCGAGCGCCGTCGAGGTCGCCACCGGCCAACCGGTCGGCCATCGCGCGACCGGTCCGGGCCAGACTGCGTCCACCCAGCACGGTCCAGGTGGCGGCGGCGGTCGCGGCCACGCCGCCGCGCCGCACGGCCGCCCCGAGCCCGACCACCGCGCCGACGGCCAGCGTCTCGTGCAGCAACCCCGCCGCGCGCCGGTCGGCGTAGGTCACCGACTCCAAAGCCGCCACCGCCGAGCCGAATCCGGCCACCGGATGCCACCGGCGCGGATCCCCGAACACTCGATCGAGCGCGAATCCGAGCAGCAAACCGAGCGCGGTGGAGGTCCCCTTCTGCACCCGGCGACAGTATCGGGCGCGCGTCGACCGGCGCGCGCGGCCCGGACCGCCCGCCCCCGTGTCACACTCTGTGCCCCTGCGTCGTCGACCCGGTGACGCATCCATAGACTCGCCCGGCGGGGCCCGAACGACGAACGGCGAACAGCAGTGACTTCCGAACAGCCTTCCCCCGAGTCCCTCGACCAGGCCGAGCTGGCGCGGCGGTTCGAGGAGCACCGCCCCTATCTGCGCAGGCTCGCCTACAGCACGCTGGGCAGTCTGAGCGACGCCGACGACGTCGTGCAGGAGGCGTGGTTGCGATTGCAACGCCAGTACGAGGCGGGCGCCGCGAGCGAGATCGACAACCTGCGCGCCTGGCTGTCCACCGTCACCGGCCGGCTGGCCCTCGACCACCTCGGCTCCGCCCGCGTCCGCCGCGAGCAGTACGTCGGCGAATGGCTGCCGGAGCCCGAGGTGACCAGCTGGGACGACCCCGCCGACCGGATCACGCAGGACGAGCGGGTCACCACCGCGCTGCTGGTGGTGCTCGAATCCTTGTCCCCGGCCGAGCGCACCGCGTTCGTGCTCCAGGACGTCTTCGGCATGAGCGGCCCCGAGGTCGCCGAAGTGGTCGGCCGCACCCCGGCCGCCGTCCGCCAGCTCGCCTCACGGGCCCGCAAGCACGTCGAGCAGGGCACGCCGCGCTTCCCGGCCTCGCCGGACGAGCAGAAGAAGGTGGTGTCCGCCTTCTCGGTGGCCTGGCGTTCCGGCGACCTCAGCGCCCTGCTGGGTGTGCTCGACGCGAACGTCAGCCTCACCGCCGACGGCGGCGGCAAGGTGCCCGCGATCCGGCAGCCCGTGCGCGGCGCCGAACTCGTGGCCAAGCTGCTGCTCGGCTGGTACCACTCGCCGTCCGCGGTCGGTGGCTGGGGTCGCGCGGTGCTCGTCAACGGCCAGCCCGGCCTGGTGGTGTTCGACGGCACCCACACCGGCGTGTTCTCCTTCACCGTCGACGACGGACGCATCGTCGCGATCGACGTGGTCCGCAACCCGGACAAGCTGCGCGACCTGCCCACGGACGGTATGCCCGACTGGTTCATGGGCGAGGGCCGCACCGAGCAGGAGTAGTCAGCCCGCGACGCCGAGCGGCCGCGAATACCCGTGCGCGGCCGCCACTTCCGCCGACAGCAGCCGCCCGGCGTCCGCGGTCAGCCCGTGCGCCAGATCGGGATGTGTGGCGCATGCCTCCTGCCAGCCGAGGTCGGCGATCGCCCGCACGTAGGGCAGGGTCGCGTTGGTGAGCGCGATCGTCGAGGTGTGCGGCACCGCTCCCGGCATATTGGCCACGCAGTAGAACAGCGAATCGGCCACCCGGAAGGTGGGATTGGCGTGCGTCGTCGGGTGCGCGGAGGCGAAGCAGCCACCTTGGTCGATGGAGATGTCGACCAGCACGGCACCGGGACGCATGCCGGCGACGAGGTCGTCGGGAACCAGTTCCGGCGCACGCGCCCCCGGTACCAGCACCGCGCCGATCACCAGATCGGCCGACAGCACCGCGCGCCGGATCTCGGCGGCGTTCGACGCGACGGTGGCGATCCGCCCGTCGAAGCGAGCGTCGAGCTCGCGCAACCGATGCAGGTTGGTGTCCAGCACACTGACCCGCGCGCCCATGCCGACGGCGACCGCGGCCGCGTTCGACCCCGCGACGCCGCCGCCGAGCACCACGACTTCCGCCGGGCGCACGCCCGGAACGCCGCCGGGCAGCAGCCCCGCGCCGCCGAGCGGGGCCATCAGGTGGTACGCGCCGACCTGGGCGCCGAGCTTGCCCGCGATCTCGCTCATCGGGGCCAGCAACGGCAGCGACCCGTCGGCGGCGCGGACCATCTCGTAGGCGATGGCGGTGATACCCGAGCGCAGCACCGCGTCGGTGCAGTCGCGCGAGGCCGCCAAGTGCAGAAAGGTGAACAACACCTGCCCGCGGCGCATCCGCGGGTACTCCGGTGCGATCGGTTCCTTCACCTTCAACACCAGCTCGGCTTCCCGCCACACCTGGTCGGCGTCCGGGACCAGGCGGGCTCCCGCCGCGGCGTAGTCGGCGTCGGGGAAGCCCGATCCGACGCCCGCGCCCGCCTGCACCAGCACGTCGTGTCCCTGCCCGGCCAGTTCCCCGGCGCCCGCCGGAGTCAGGGCCACTCGGAACTCCTGCTCCTTGACCTCCTGTGGTACTCCGATCCTCATACCGTCATCGTCGCCCCGGGGCGGGGCCCGCGCCACGATCGACGCGCCGAGCGCGCACCGCGACCACCCGCGCCCCGCGCCGGGGCGAGTTTCTCGGCACGTTGCCCAGCTGAGCGCGGGCGGCCCGCCTCACACGGTGGCCGGGCGACCCAACGGCGGTATCCGCAACTGCTCGGCGCGGCCGCCGAAACGGAAAACGTGCCCCAGGTAATCGAGCGTCTCGCTGAAATGCGCCCAGCCATCGGAGTGGACCGGCACGATCACCGCGTCGCCGAGTACTTCGGCCGCCTGTAGCGCGGTGCGCGCGTTCAAGGTGACGTCGGTGTCCCCGAAACGTCCGACGTTCGCGCCGCCGACGTTGAGCACGGCGATGTCGATGCGGCCGATCCGTTCGGTGATCTCCCGCACCACGTCCACGGAGGCGTTGTCACCCGAGACGTACACCGTCGGCTCCCCGTCGGCGCGCAGCACGAACCCGGTGACGATCCCGCTGAACGGCTCGCACCCCTCCGGTCCGTGCAGGGCGGGCACACCGGTCACCCGCACTCCGTGCACCGTCACGGTCTCCCAGTTCTCCAGTCCGCGCACACCGTCGATGCGGGTGGCGGCGCCGGGCGTGGAGAGCACGGTCGGCACGGTGGTCAGCAGCTTCCGGCCGGAGTCGTCCAAGTTGTCGGCGTGTTCGTCGTGCGAGAGCAGCACCACGTCCACCGGGCCGACCTCGTCGGCCGACACCGCGGGTCCGGTGAGCTTGTGCAACGTGACGGGCCCTGGGTAGTCGCCCGGCTCGTCGAAGGTGGGGTCGGTCAGCCAGGTGCGGCCCGCGTAGCGGAACCGCAGGGTCGGACCGCCGACGTGCAGGATTTCCAGGCCGGTGCGTTCGATCGTGTCGCTCATGTCGTTGATCTTGTCCCGCCCGCAACGGCGACAACAGTGGCCCGAGAGCCGCTTACCGTTAAGATCGGGCCATGCGCACCGTGGCCGTGTTGGCGTTCGACGGGATCAGCCCGTTTCATCTGTCCGTGCCCAGCCTGGTCTTCGGCCGGGTCGGCGTCGAAGGGCCCGCGCCGTATCGCGTGGACGTGTGCGCCCAACAGCCCGGAAGCCTGCGCACACCGGCGGGCTTCGACATCCACGTCCAGCACGGCCTGGAGACGCTGACCCGCGCCGACACCGTCGTGATCCCGAGCTGGCGTTCCGGCGAACCGTTGCCCGGCGAACTGCGCGCCGCCCTGCGAACCGCCCACGCGGGCGGCGCCCGGATCGTCGGCCTGTGCCTGGGCTCGTGGGCGGTGGCGGCGAGCGGGCTGGCCGACGGACGGGAGGTCACCACGCACTGGGCCTCCGCCGCCGAGCTGGCCCGCGCGTTCCCCGCGGTCCGGGTTCGCGCCGACACGCTGTGGTCGGATCTGGGCGACGTCGTGACCTCGGCGGGCGTGGCCGCGGCGCTGGACTGCTGCCTGCACCTGGTCCGCCGGGATCTAGGCAGCAAAGCGGCCACCGAACTGGCCAGGGCGCTGGTCACCGCTCCGCACCGCAGCGGCTCACAGGCGCAGTACATTCCCGTCGCGGTGCCCGAGGCCGCCGACGACGATCCGATCGAGCGGGCCATGGTCTGGGCACGGACGCATCTCGGCGATCCGGTCGACCTGGACGGCTGGGCCCGCGTCGCGCTGATGTCGCGGCGCACCTTCACCCGCCGCTTCCGCGATCGCACCGGCACCAGCCCCCAGCAGTGGCTGCTGCTCCAGCGCACCGACCGGGCGCGGCTGCTGCTGGAGTCCACCACCGACACCGTGGAACGCATCGCGGTCGACACCGGCTTCGGCACGGCGATGAGCCTGCGCCACCACTTCCACCGCATCCTCGGCACCAGCCCCGCCGCGCACCGCGCCAGCTTCCAAGGGCAGAGCTGACCGGAGATCCCGCCGCGCGGGCCGTGGGCGGCCCGGACAGCGGGGCGGCTAAGTTCGTGACCATGCGGATTCAGCTGGGCGAACATGCGCCGGAGATCGAGGAGAGCGCGTGGATCGCGCCGAACGCCACGGTGATCGGCCGGGTGCGGCTCGGCGCCGAGGTCAGCGTCTGGTACAACGCGGTGCTGCGCGGTGACCTGGAGACGATCGAGGTCGGCGCGCGCAGCAATATCCAGGACGGCTGCGTGCTGCACGCCGATCCGGGCTTCCCGCTCACCGTCGGCACGGGGGTCTCGGTGGGACACAATGCGATCCTGCACGGGTGCACGATCGGCGACGACGTGCTGGTCGGCATGGGCGCCACCATCCTCAACGGGGCCGTCGTCGGGCCGGGCAGCCTGATCGCGGCCAACGCGCTGATCCCGGAAGGCGCGCAGATTCCGCCGGGCTCGCTCGTGGCGGGCGTGCCCGGCAAGGTGCGCCGGGAGCTGCGCGCCGAGGAGCAAGATCGCATTCGCCTGAATGCGTCTGTCTACCTAGCAAATACAGCTCAACATCGCACGGCGAATGAGGTGTGAAACACGACACATCGCTCGAGGGTCCAGTACGGTTCGCTGATAGCATTCAGCCAGCGTGCCCGGCGACCCGGGCTCTCCTGTCGACACGGTTGTCGTGCGACTTGTAGCGCAGTGGGGAACCCACCCGGGTCGGTGGGTGGGTGAGCGTGCAGGCAGGAGGTATCACGGTGTCGTACGTGCAGTCGGGTGTGCACGGGCCCAAGGGCCGGATCAGCGTCGCCGACATCGCGGCCCAGCCCGGGGGAGTCGAGGCACTCCAGCGCCGGGTTCATGAGTTGCGTTCCCGCGGCGTGGATTTCGCCGCGAATGCGATCGAGAAGGAAATGGCCGAGCTGGATCTGCCGCGCCAATGACTTCGACGCCACGGTCACCGCGGCCGGCTATGCCGCGGTGACCGTGGCGAGTCCGGCCGTGGTGTGCTGATCCAGCGCCATCAACGCGGCCCGTATCCGCACCGGTTGCCAACCACCGTCCAGTCGCCGCAGGCGCACCGTCCCTTCCGTGCGATGCCGCGCCAGGTCTCGTGACATGGTCTTCGCGGTCGCCAGGTCCTCCGGATGAATCTGCGGCCTCGGCTGCCCCGGGAGATCCTCCCAGGCGATGTCCGGCATGGGCTGACCGATCCACCGGATCAGCCGCAACGAGCGCAGGTTGACGATCGCGCGGTACTCCCCGGGTTCGGTGGCGGCTTCCAGCACCGCGTACTCCAGGATCGTCGGCGGCGGGGCGGCGGAGACCGCGGTGGCCGCGCCGATGTCCTGCGTCACGCCGCGCAGCAGCACGTGCCGTTCGCCCGCGTCATCGAACTCGGTCACGATCCGGCAGGCGAAATGCCCCGCCCGCAGGGCGCCGTCGTCGCGCCGGATGGTCCAGACCGCCTGATGCTCGGTGCCCGGCGCGGAGTTGACGATCTTGGCCAGCGCCTCGCTCTCGTCGCGGTTGGTGACCAGCCGGGTGAACGCGCCTGCGATGGCCAGCTCGGCGGCACGGTCTCGCGGCGCGACGCCGTACAGGTCCAGCAGGTCGATGCTGCGCACCGAACGATTGGTCGTCAGGTCGAAGTGCCAGGCACCCATCGGGTCGGCCGCCGCGACCGCCTCCTGCCGCGGGCCAACCCACAGTCGCACGGCATGCGTCTTCCCCGGCGCGATCAGCAGCGGCTCGGCCCGCACCGTGCGCCGCCCGTCACCCGAGACCCACCCCACCGGCACGCCGGCGGCGCACGCCTGCCGCATCGCGGACTCGGCGTCGGCCAGCGACGCCGGATTGCGCACGATATTGGTCAGCGGCACGAACGATTTCGGCGCCGACCCCACCGCGATCACTCGTCCCGGAGAACCCGAGAAACATTCGAGGAGAATCCATTTCGTCACCGCTGACGCCCCCGCGCGCCGTCACCGGCGCGGCGCGGAGCGTCGACCAACCCCCATAACGTGAGATACGTTCTACCAGTTATCATTTCGACATCCCCGTCCCTGACCGCGGATCCGTGCGCGCGGTCTCAGGAACGGAATACCATGTCCAGCACCTTCTCGTGGCAGGACCCGGCGATCCGTGTGACCAGGTCCACAACGACGGCGTCCAGTCCGACCAGCACCTTCGCCTCGCCGCGCGCGGCGCCGCGCAGAATGGTCCGCGCCGCGGCGGCCGGGCTGGTCCGCGCCACGTGCCCTTCGAATCGGCGCACCACCTGCCCCGCGTCGACCCCCGGCGCGAGGCTCGCCGACCGGGCGATCCCGGTGAGCACGCCGCCGGGATACACCCCGGTGACCCGCACCGACCCGCCCGCCGCGCGCATGTCCTGGCGCAGCGAATCGGTGAAGCCCCGCACGGCGAACTTCGCCGCGTTGTACGGCGCGTGCCGCGCCACGGCCACCAACCCGAAGGCCGAGGACATGTTCACCACATGCGCGCGATCGGCGGCCAGCAGATGCGGCAGGAACGCCTTGGTTCCGTTGACCACGCCCCAGAAGTCGACGGCCATGACCTCTTCGAAATCGCTGAACGGCGACTCCAGCACACCGCCGACGTGCAGGATGCCCGCGTTGTTGAACAGCGCCTCGACCCGCCCGTACCGTGCGACGGTGCGCTCCGCGTAGGCGAACACGGCCGCGCGATCGGTGACGTCCACCGTGCTCACCGCGGGCTCCCGGCCCGCGGCGGCGCACAACCGCGCGGTCTCGGCGACGGCCTCCGTCGATTTATCCGACAGTGCCAACCACGCCCCCGCACCGGCCAGGGCCACCGCCAATTCCCGGCCGATACCCGCGCCCGCGCCGGTGACCGCCACTACGCGATCCGCGAAATACCCCACCGTTCAACCCCTTTCCGCACCGGCCGAGGAAGCGGCCGGACGTCATCCACAGGCTAGCCAGTCGGATCTGGACACGCGACCTGCTCGACGGGATCGTGCGGTCGGGCAATGCCCGGTCCCGCTGCGCCCGCCCAATGAAATAATGGACGTTCCCGTCCGCACCCGTCGCGAGGCCGCGCCCACCGGCCACGGCCCGGCCACCGCGCCGAACCCACTGGAGATCCGATGCCAACCATCTCGCCCATGCTGCAGCGCATCCTCGAGAAGCCGGTCGCCGACGGCGAAAAGCTCCTGGAAAGCGCGCTGTCGGCCTTCCTGGATTTCGGCATCAAGCGGACCAGCATGGGCGAGATCGCCCGCCGCGCCGGAATCAGCCCGGCCACGCTGTACCGGCGCTACGAGTCCAAAAACGATCTCGTCGAGGCGGTCAGCGTCCGGGAGGCACAGCGCTTCGTCGCCTCGATCGAGAAGCAGGTGCACACCGTCTCCGGAAACGACGATCAGCTGGTCGAGATCTTCGTGGCGTTCATCGGCGCCATCGCGGGCAACGAACTGCTGCGCAGGCTCCTGCGGACCGAGCCCGACCTGATCCTGCCCCGGCTGACCACCGAGGCGGGGCCGATCCTCGCCGTCGGCCGCGACTATCTGGCCGAGAAGCTGCGCGAGTTACGGAATGCCGGTGGCACGCACGACTTCGACGCCGATCTGGTCGCCGAGATCATGGCCCGGCTGGCGCTGTCGCTGGCCCTGACCCCCGACGGCCTGATCCCGGTCAGCGACCGGAACGCGGCGCGCGAATTCGCCCGCCGCACCCTGCTGCCGATGGTCGGCGTCCGGGTCGACGCGTAAACCGACACCGAACGCGGCGGCCACCCGCTCGTCGAGTTCGGCCCGCGCCGCCGGATCCGGCGTCCGGCCCTCGACGAACTCCCGCACCAGGTCGATCACGTCCGCCGACCGGGCGGCCGCGGGATCGGGCACCGGCAGCCGCGACACGTACTGGGTGATCCAGCGCCGCCGGCCCGAGTACAACCGATTGCCACAGACCACGTCGTAGAACCGCAACCCCAGCGCCGAATTGGCCACGCCCATCAACAGATACGCGAGGCGCGTCGCCTCGGCGGGCGCACCGGCCAGATCGGGCAGCGAGATCCAATAGCAGTCGCCGTTGACCACCGCGCCCGAACTGTCCAGCGCGAAGCGGGGGCGGTCGCTGATATCGGGGAAGACCAGTTTCGGCTCCCGCCACAGATGCGGACGCTGCGGAACCCAGATCTCGTACCAGGCGCGACCGCTCTCGGCGACATAGCGTCGCCCGGCCAGCGTCTCCCGATGCGAACGCAGATACGCGGCGGCGCCGGGATACTCCTCCAGATCGATCGGCGTGCGACGCGCACTGGCCAGGTCGTAGGGGTAGAGCACGCGCACGTCGCGGGCGCGCGCAGTCCGCCACGGCGCGAGGTCGTGGTGCGTGATCAGATCGAGCAGCAGTTCGGGCTCCGGGCACGGGTCGGCCTGCGCCCAGCGGTCGGAGATGAACACGCGGTCGGCGGTCGTCTTGATGCCGACCCGGATGCGCGCGAGGTCGCCGAAACTGCGCCAGGTCGTCGTCGCTATCCGCGCCAGCCACGCATCGATCGCCTCGTGCGACATCCGCCACGCCGCCTCCGTCTCGCCGCGGCGGGTCGTTCGTCCGGCGGCGAGTTCCGGCGGCCCGTCGCGCGTCACCGCGCCGATCGCGCTGTCGCCGCGGCTCCTACCGGCTCCGGAACTGCCGACGGGCCCGCATTCGGTCACGAGCGTGCCGACCTCGACCACGAACGTCCGGCCGTTGTACGCGACGATCGAGCCGTCTTGGCCGACCAGCGCCTCGAACAGCGTTCCGGCGCCGGGTTCAGCGCCGCTGACCTCGTAGGCGGAGACATAACGGCAGCGGTCGTCGCGCTCGGAACGGCGCGCGATGGTGATCGCGGGGAGGACGGCGGCGGTGAACAGTTTGGTGTCCCCCAGGTCGTACAGCTCGACGGGAGCCAGGTCGGTCAGCAGCAACCGCCGGATATTCGCACCGGCCTTCGTGGTCAGGAATCGGTTGGCGCACAACAGGCCCAGCACACCTCCCGCGGTCAGCAGGCGGGGCAGCGTCGCGACGAACGGGTGGGTCAGATCGATCCGCCCGCGCAGATCGAACCGCTTGCTCAACAACCGCGCGGTCGATCCGCCCAGCTGCTGGGTACGCACATACGGCGGGTTGGTGATCACGGCGTCGAACGAGCCGTCCGGGAGCCGCGCCTCGACGGCGAGGAAATCGGCCCTGCGCCAGTGCGCGGCGATCCCCGCCGCACGGGCGCGCTCGCGGGCGACCGCCAGCGCGTGGGCGTCCAGGTCGTAGCCGATCAGCACCAAGCGGACACCGGGGAACCGGGTCGCGGCCTCGCGATGCACGGCGAACAGCAATTCACCGTCGCCGCAGGCGGGATCGAGCACGCGCAGCACGCCGGCGTCCGACGGCTCGACATGGCGCAGTAGCCGTTGCGCGAGAAACCGGGCCAGCACGGGTGGTGTGTAATGCCTGCCGTGCCGCTTGCGGTCCCGCGCGGCGGGGGCTTCGGACGCCATATCGGGATTCTGCCTGCTGCGGCCGCGCCGATCGCCGCAACGGGGCAACTGGATCGCGCGATCGCGCGCGTCGCGATCGACTCGCCCGGCACCACCGCGGCCAGTGCTTTCGCGCCGAGGGGTTCGATGCTAGCGTTCGGTCTCAAAATAAGACTCCCAAAGGAGGCGGGGGATGACCGTGACGACCGACGACTTCGCGGCGCTGACGCGCGTGCTCGACGAGCGGTGGACCTGCAGGCAGTTCCGTTCCGAGCCGGTCGAGCGCGACACCATCCGCGCGTTGCTGCGGCTGGCTCAGCGGACGCCGTCGTGGTGCAACACCCAGCCCTGGCAGGTCGTGGTGACGGAGGGCGCCGGAACAGATCGCTTCCGCAAAAACCTCATCGAGCACATCGCGACCGCTGTCCCCGCACCGGATTTCGAATTCCCCGCGCAATACACCGGCGTGTACCGGGAGCGCAGGCGCGAATGCGGGAAGCAACTGTACGACAGCGTCGGCATCGCAAAAGGCGATCACGAGAAGACCATGCGGCAGGCCGTGCGGAATTTCGAACTCTTCGACGCGCCGCACGTCGCGATCGTGACCAGCGAAGCGGATCTGGGCGTCTACGGGGCGGTGGACTGCGGGCTCTACATCGGCAGTTTCCTCTTGGGCGCGCAGAGCCTCGGCCTCGGCGCGGCGCCGCAGGCCGCACTGGCCTCCTACTCCCCCTTCATCCGCGACTATTTCGGCATTCCCGATCACCGAAAGGTGGTCTGCGGAATCTCCTTCGGCTACCCGGACACCGATCACCCGGTCAACGGTTTCCGCACGACACGGGCGGAGCCGGACGAAGTCGCCACTTGGTTCGCCGAGTGAGGTCTCGGGCCGCGGGCTCCGCCACCGCCCGACACTGCTCGGTGGCGGCGGAGCACGCACGATGGCCCCTGGCCCCGGCGGTCGTGTCACCAGGGCAGCACGCCGTATTCGTCGTCCCCGGCAGCGCCCCAGCGGTATCCCCACAGCTGCCCGCTCGGTCCGTCGGCGGGCAGCGTCGCGAGACGCACGGCGACTTCGGCGCCCTGCGCGGCTGTACGAAAACCGCTGTGGCCGTTGAAGTCGGTCGCACAATACCCGGGGTTCGCGGCATTCACCTTGATCGGGGTATCCCACAACTCCTTGGCATACATCGCGGTCACCATGGTCAGCGCGGTTTTCGAGGACGGGTATGCGATCGCGGCCATCGGCCACATGGGCCCGTCCGGATCCATCATCAAGGCCAGTGATCCGACCTCGCTGGACACGTTGACGATTCGAGCGGCCTCGGCCCGGCGCAGCAGCGGCAGCATCGCATTCGTCACCGCGACGACACCGAAGACGTTGGTCTCATAGACCTTTCGCAAGGTGGACAGCGCGGTGGACGACGGTTTGCCATCCCCGTCGAGGCGACCGGCGATGCCCGCGTTGTTCACGAGCACGTCGAGCTCCCCGAACTCCTCCTCGATTCGGGCCGCCGCCCGCGCGACCGAATCGGCGTCGGTGACATCCAGTCGCACGAAGTGCGCGTCGGCGCCCTCGGCGTTCAACTTCTCGGTGGCCGCGGCGCCGCGGGCTTCGTCCCTGGCGCCGACCAGGACGGTCGCGCCACGTGCGCCGAGTTGCCGAGCGATTTCGTATCCGATGCCTTTGTTGGCGCCGGTGATCAATGCGGTTGTCGTCACACCACGAGGCTGTCATCCGCCGCTGCCGCCGGGGAGGACCGATTTGTACCACCCCCGGACGGCGATCGTGGGCCAAGCATGCCAAGTGCTGCACATCTCCGACACCGATCAACGCATGATCGTGTACTGCGCGACACCGGGGTCACCCACCGCCCGGATCTTCGACGCGCTCGTGCGGACAGGCCACTGACGCGCGTCTTCCGGCCACCCCAGCACCGACGGCATCGTCCTTTCGAGCATGCCTCAGCGCGTGCGACCGGCGGCCTCCGCACCGGCGGCGCCGAGCAGGCCCGGCCCCGGCTCGGGGATGACCTCGCGCGCGGTGAGTTCGGTTCCGCACGAGTCGCATTCGAGCCGGATGTGCGCCTCGCCCGGGCAATCGCGGTGGCCGTAGCGCACCGGCGGACCTTCGGGCGCCATGTAGGTGTCGCCCCAATCGCGGATGGCCAGCAGGATCGGGTAGATGTCGTGGCCCTTCGGGGTGAGGCGGTACTCCTCGTGCGCACCCACGGCAGCCTTCTGTTTGACGAGGATGCCGTTGTCGATCAGCCGGTCCAACCGATCCTGCAACCTGCTGCGCGAGATGCCCAGTGCGCTCTGGAAAGCGTTGAACCGCCGGATACCGGAGAAGCACGACTTGAGGATCAGCAGCGTCCAGCGGTCACCGAAGATCACGAGTGGGCGCGTGATCGAGCACGGCACATCGGCCAGTTCTTCGTAGCGCACCTTCCGATGCTACCGACCACCCAGCCGCCCCCGCCCCGTGAAACCTCACGACCGCCGCCTGCCCGGACGAGTACATCGCACGAAACCACCGAGTGGGCTCGCACCGCCCGTTCGCGGACGCGGCATTGGCGCGGAGTCCGGAAACGCGAAGCGGGCCCCGGCAGTGCCGGGGCCCGCTTCGATGCGTGGATCAGAGCGGAATGTTCTTGTGGTGGCTGGCGCGAGCCGGAGCCGCGGCGAGCGCTGCGGCGATGATGCTGCGGGTCTTCGCCGGGTCGATGACCTGGTCGACGACGCCGATCGCCATGGCGCGCTCCACACCGCCCGCGATGCGCTCGTGTTCGGCGGTGAGGCGCTCGTGCAGCGCCTCGCGCTCCTCCTCCGGCGCGGCCGCGAGGGCCTTCTTGTGCAGGATGCCGACCGCGGCCTTGGCGCCCATGACGGCCACCTCGGAACCGGGCCACGCGTAGACCGCCGTCGCACCGAGCGAGCGGGCGTTCATCGCGATGTAGGCGCCACCGTAGATCTTGCGGGTGACCAGCGTGACGCGCGGAACGCGCGCCTCGGCGAACGCGTGCAGCAGTTTCGCGCCGCGCCGCACGACGCCTTCCCATTCCTGGCCCACGCCGGGCAGATAACCCGGCACGTCGGTGATCACGATCAGCGGAATGCCGAACGCGTCGCACAGCCGCACGAAACGCGCCGCCTTCTCCGCGCTTTCGGAGTTCAAGCAGCCGCCGAGGCGGATCGGGTTGTTCGCCAGCACGCCGACGGTGCGGCCACCGAGACGGCCCAGACCGGTGACGATGCTGCGGGCGTACCCGCCCTGCAGTTCCTCGAACGACGACTCACCGTCGACGTTGTCGAGCAGCTCGTGGATGATCGGCTTCACGTCGTAGGCGCGCTTGGCCGATTCCGGCAGCATCGCTTTCAGATCCACGTCGCCGTGCTCGGCCGCGACCAGGTCGAACTCGCCCTGCTCGGCGAACATCGACACCAGCCTGCGCGCGCGGTGCAGGGCGTCGGCTTCGTCGTCGGCGACGATGTGGGTGACGCCGGACTTCTTGCCGTGCGTCTCCGGCCCGCCCAAGGTGGCCATGTCGACCTGCTCGCCGGTCACGCTGCGCACCACGTCCGGGCCGGTCACGAAGACGCGGCCTTCCGGAGCCATGATGACGATGTCGGTCAGCGCCGGACCGTAGGCGGCGCCACCGGCTGCGAAGCCGAGCACCACGGAGATCTGCGGAACCAGGCCGGACGCGCGGACCATGGCCTCGAAGACCAGGCCGACCGCGTGCAGCGCCTCGACGCCCTCGGCCAGGCGGGCGCCGCCGGAGTGCCACAGGCCGACCACGGGGACACCGGAGTCGATGGCGGTGTCGATGGCGTCGACGATGTGCTTGCAGCCCTCCACTCCCATCGCGCCGCCCATGACGGTCGCGTCGGAGCAGTAGGCCACGGTGCGGACGCCGTCCACCTCGCCGATGGCAGCGAGCACGCCGGACTTGTCACGCGGGTGGAGCGGAAGAATGGTGCCCGGATCGAAGAAGCGCTGGAGTCGACCGAGCGGATCACGCGGGTCGGTCGCCGTCTCCTGATGCAACGCGGGAGCGATGATTGTCATCGCGTTGTCTCCTCAACCTCAATGAGTGCGCCGCTGCCGCGGCTGCGTATGTCGAAACACGGCGGGGCCGAGCCACTACAGATGGCCGGCCCCGCCGGGATCGTTGTGCAGTCGATCGCGCGGCTACGCCCGACCGAAGGCGAGCGCCACGTTGTGCCCACCGAATCCGAAGGAGTTGTTGATCGCGTACTCGATCTCCTGGCGGCGGGCTTCGCCCTTCACCACGTCGAGGTCGATCTCCGGGTCCTGGTTCTCCAGGTTCAGCGTCGGCGGCACGATGCCGTCGCGGATGCTGAGCACGGTCAGCACGGACTCCAGTGCGCCGACGGCGCCGATCGAGTGGCCGAGTGCCGACTTGGGCGCGTACACCGAGGCGTGGGTGCCCACGGCTTTGGTGATCGCGTTCGCCTCGGCGGTGTCGCCGATCGGCGTCGCGGTCGCGTGCGCGTTGATGTGCGTGATGTCCTTCTTGGTCAGACCCGCGGACTGCATCGCCCTGGTCATCGCCCGCGCGGCACCGTCACCCGTGGGATCGGGGGCGACGAGGTGGAAGCCGTCGGAGGTGATGCCCGCGCCCAGCAGGCGCGCGTGGATGGTCGCGCCACGGGCCTTCGCGTGCTCTTCGGTCTCGATGACCATCAGAGCGCCCGCCTCGCCGAAGACGAAGCCGTCGCGATCCTTGTCGAACGGCCGCGACGCGCCCTTCGGGTCGTCGTTGCGGGTGCTCATGGCGCGCATCATGGTGAATGCCGCGATCGGCACCGCGTCGATGAAGCCTTCGACGCCACCGGTGACGACGATGTCGGCGTCACCCATGACGATCATGCGCCAGGCGTTGGCGATGGCCTCGGAGCCCGACGAGCATGCCGAGACCGGAGTGACCACTCCTGCCCTGGCCTTCAGTTCGAGGCCGACAACGGCCGACGGGCCGTTCGGCATGACCATCTGCACAGCCAACGGCGAGATCTTGCGATAACCGCCGTTCTTCAGCTTGTCCACCGAATCGATGAGGGCGTCACCGCCGCCCAATCCGGTGCCGATGGCCACACCCAGCCGCTCCGGGTCGACTTCCGGGCTGCCCGCGTTCCGCCAGACCTCGCGACCGAGCACGGTCGCGAGCTGCTCGACGTAGGCCATGCGCCTGCATTCGACACGAGACAGCAGAGTGTCGGGCCGGACCTTCAGGTGACCGCCGATGCGGACCGGAAGGTCGTATTCCTCGACGAAGGAATCCTCGAGAACGTCGATGCCGCTCTCGCCGTTGAGGAGTCCCTTCCACGTCGCATCGACGTCACCCGCGATCGACGTGGTCGCCGCAAGGCTGGTTACGACGACGTTGGGGAAGTTCCCGTTCAAGGTGGAAGGAGTGGTCACAGTTTCGGCCCTACTCGGCGTTGTCGAACTTGGCCTTGAGCTCGGCCGCCGCCTCAGCGTTCTCGGCTTCGAGCTTCTGGATGTAGTTGACGGCGTCGCCGACCGTCTTCAGGCTGGCCAGATCCTCGTCGGGGATCTTGACGCCGTACTTGTCCTCGGTCTGAACCGCGATCTCGACCATGGACAGCGAGTCGATGTCCAGGTCATCGACGAAGGACTTCTCGATCGTCACCTCGGAGGGCTCGATGCCGGTTACCTCTTCGATGATCTTGCCGAGTTCCTCGACGATTTGTTCCTGGGTCAGAGCGGCCACTTCGTGGCTCCCTTCTTGATACTTTGTAGGGCTCTACTGGTTTTTTTCGGATCGAGCGCGGTAATAGTTACCGCCTCTCGGTCACGACCTCGCATCTGCATGCATGGTCGCGGAGGAAAGCTAGCCGGATACGGTCAGCTCAGCCAACGCGGGGAGGTCTTGCGGGGTCTTCAGGGCCAGCGTGGGCGTGCCCTTCAGTTCCCGCTTGGCGATGCCGACGAGGGTGCCCGCCGGCGGCAGTTCCGCCACCGCCGAGACGCCGGCTTGCCGGACGGTCTCGGTGCACAGGTCCCAGCGCACGGGCCGGGTGACCTGCGCGGCGAGCTTATCGATCGCGTCCTGTCCGGACGCGACCGGCTTGCCGTCGAAATTCGAGAGCAAGGTCCTGGTCGGCTCGTTCGGCGTGATCTTCGTTATGGCATCGGTCACAGCATCCTGCGCCGGGGCCATGAACGCCGTGTGGAACGCGCCCGCGACGGGCAGCGCCCGAACCCTGGCCTTCTCCGGGGGGTTCGCGGCGAGTTCGGCGAGAGCGTCCAACCGACCCGCGGCCACGATCTGACCCACCGCGTTGCGGTTGGCCGGCACGAGGTCGAGTTCGGTGAGCCGTTCGAGCACGGCGGCCTCGTCGCCGCCGAGCACCGCGGACATTCCGGTCGGCTCCAGTGCACACGCCTTGGCCATCTCCGCTCCGCGGATGGCGGCCAGCCGGACCGCGTCGTCGGCGGAGATGACTCCGGCGACCGCGGCGGCGGCGAGTTCACCGACCGAGTGCCCGGCGACGATGGTAGCGGCGGGAAGCTCGTCGGGCGAGATCTCCGCGAACGCCAGCAGCGCCGCGGCGACCACCAGGGGCTGGGTGACAGCGGTGTCGGTGATCTCCTCGGCCGTCGCGGTGGTGCCGAGACGGACCAGGTCCAGGCCGGAAGCCTTGGACCACAGCGTCAGGCGCTCATTCGCGCCGGGAAGGTCGAGCCAAGGCGCGAGCATGCCGGGTGTCTGAGAGCCCTGTCCAGGGGCGAACAACGCGATCACGCCTCTAAGAAAACACTGTGAGGCGGGCCGCACGAGATGTCGACGCGAATGAAGGTTCGGAAGCGCTTTTGTGGGGGTTCCACAAAAGACCACGTGGGCTGTCCGAATCGACCGATTCCACGGATGCGTTACAGGCCCTCGGTACCGAAGGCCACCGAAGTGACCTCTGGGGCAGAAGCTGATGATTCGTTACGGGTTCGTGTCAAACGACCCACGGTGGCGGCGATCCGGAGCACATACGCGTCCCGCGGATTCATCGGATCACGGCCGGTGACCTCGGCGATGCGCTTGAGCCGATACCGGACCGTATTTGGATGGACGTACAGCTGACGCGCACACGTCTCGACCGCTCCGCCGCAATCCAGGTAGGCATCGAGCGTGTCCGCCAGCGACGACCCCGCTGCGGCCAACGGTAGGACAAGGTACTCGTTCAGCGCGTCGATCGCAGCTCGATCACCCAGCAACGCGCGTTCCGGGAGCAATTCCGCCGCGTGCACCGGTCGCGGCGCCCCGCGCCAGCCCACCACGGCTTCCATTCCGGCCAGCGCCTCCACCGCACTCGCGTGGGCCGCGCCCAGCGTGCGCGTGGTCGGCCCGATCACCACCGGCCCGTCGGAGAACACCTCGGCGAGCAGGTCGGCCAGGAACGGGGAGACTTGAGCGGTCTCCCCCAGGTGCCCCGAGACCACCATCACCAGCCTGGTGCCCTGGACGACCGCGAGCGCGGCCCGCCCGTGCCGCGCCGCGATGGAATGCACCGCACCCACCGACGAGACGCCCTGCTCGCCGGGCGGGGTGCCCACCAGCACCGTCGCCGGTGCGGTGGCGTCCCAGTTCAGCGTCGCCGCCCGGGAGAGCATGTCCGGCCCCGTGTCGCCGCGCACCACGGCGTCGACGACGAGCGCCTCCAACCGGGTGTCCCACGCGCCGCGCGACTCGGCGGCGCTGGCGTACACCGAGGCGGCGGCGAATCCGAGCTCGCGCCCGTATCGCAACACCGCCTCGGTCAGAGCGACCAGCTGCCGATCGTTGCGCGCGAGCGCGGGCAGCCACTGCTCGAAGAACTCCATGGCGACGCGGACCATGTCCACCGTCTGGCGCAGCGTCAGCCGCCGCGCGAGATCCTGCGGGATCACCTGGAAGGCGTCCAGGCTGAACCGGATGTCGCTGTCCGGGTCCTGCAGCCATTCCAGGAAGTTCACCACCGCGGTCTGCACCAGCATCTGCACGCCGGCGCGCTGCGCGGCGTCCAGATCGGCGAAGAACGGCAACCGATCCTGCATCGACCCCACCGCCTCGGTGGAGAGGCGGCCGGAGAACTGCTTCACGCGTTTGAGCAGCGTGTCCGGGAGGGGGTCGCGAGTCTGCCGGTTCGGGGAGAGCGCGCCCGTCGGCAGATACACCTCGTGCTCGGAAGAGCCCTCGGAGATCCGTCGCGGCCGCGGCGGTTTACGGTCCACCATCCAATATTCCGCTACGCGAGGTCTTCGTCCGAACTCACCGCTGCCTTCGGCGCGGCGTCCACGTCGGCGATCCGGTACTTCGCCGCCGCTTCCACGGCCTTCGCGGGGTCGATCTTGCCCGTCCGGCCGAGACCGGCCAGCGCGGCGACCACGATGGACTGGGCGTCCACGTTGAACACCCGTCGCGCGGCCGGGCGGGTGTCGGAGAAACCGAAACCGTCCGTGCCGAGCGTCGTGAAATCGCCGGGCACCCACTTGCGCACCTGATCCGGCACCGCGCGCATCCAGTCGGTGGCGGCCACGTACGGGCCCTCGGCCCGCGACAGTGCCTCGGTGACGTACGGAAGGCCCGGATCCGCGCCCGGGTCGCGCAGCGCGGCGATCTCCTTGTCCAGCGCCTCCTTGCGAAGCTCGCCCCACGAGGTCACCGACCACACGTCCGCCTGCACGCCCCACTCCTGCGCCAGCAGCGCCTGCGCGCGCAAACCGTCCGGCACGGTGACGCCGGAGACCAGGATCTGGGCGCGCACCGCGCCCTCGCCCCCGCGCTTGTACAGGTAGATGCCCTTGAGCAGACCGGCGACGTCGAGGTCCTCCGGCTCGGCCGGCTGCGGGTACGGCTCGTTGTAGAGGGTGATGTAGTAAAAGATGTCCTCGCCGCCGAACTCGCCCGCGCTGCCGTGCGGATGGGTGCCGGGCAGCGGCGCGGAGCCCTGCGGCGCGGCGCCGCCGCCGTACATCCGGCGCAGGCCGTCGCGCACGATGTGGGCGATCTCGAACGCGAACGCCGGGTCGTAGGTCACCACGGCCGGGTTGGTCGAGGCGAGCAGCAGCGAATGCCCGTCGTTGTGCTGGAGACCCTCACCGGTCAGCGTGGTGCGCCCCGCGGTCGCCCCGAGCACGAAGCCACGGGCGAGCTGGTCGGCGGCCGCCCACAGTCCGTCGCCGGTGCGCTGGAAGCCGAACATCGAGTAGAAGATGTACAGCGGGATCATCGGCTCGCCGTGCGTGGCGTAGGAGGTGCCCGCCGCGGTGAACGACGCCGTCGACCCGGCCTCGTTGATGCCCTCGTGCAGGATCTGCCCGACGGCGCTCTCTTTGTAGGCAAGCATCAATTCCGCGTCGACGGATGTGTACAACTGTCCGTTGCGGTTGTAGATCTTCAACGAAGGGAACCACGAGTCCATGCCGAAGGTCCTGGCCTCGTCGGGGATGATCGGGACGATCCGCTTGCCGATCTCCTTGTCCCGCAGCAGCTCCTTCATCAGCCGCACCAGGGCCATCGTGGTGGCGACGTTCTGCTTGCCCGACCCCTTGCGCACCGAGCGGTAGGCCTCGTCGCCGGGCAGCTTCAGCGGCTTGGCCGCCGTGCGCCGCTCGGGCAGGAACCCGCCGAGCGCCTTGCGCCGGTCGAGCATGTACTGGACCTCACGGGCCTCCATACCGGGGTGGTAGTACGGCGGCAGGTACGGGTCCTTCTCCAGCTCGGCGTCGCTGATCGGGATGCGCTGCAGATCGCGGAAATCCTTGAGGTCCTGCAAGGTCAGCTTCTTCATCTGGTGCGTGGCGTTGCGGCCCTCGAAGTGCTTGCCGAGGGTGTAGCCCTTGATGGTCTTGGCCAGGATCACCGTGGGCTGACCCTTGTGCGCCATCGCGGCCGCGTAGGCGGCGTACACCTTCCGATAGTCGTGACCGCCGCGCTTGAGGTTCCAGATCTCCTGGTCGGACAGATCCTGCACCAGCGCTTTGGTCCGCGGATCGCGGCCGAAGAAGTGGTCGCGGACGTACGCGCCGTCGTTGGCCTTGTAGGTCTGGTAGTCACCGTCGGGGGTGCTGTTCATCAGGTTCACCAGCGCGCCGTCGCGGTCGGCGCCCAGCAGCGCGTCCCACTCCCGGCCCCAGATCACCTTGATGACGTTCCAGCCCGCGCCGCGGAAGAACGACTCCAGCTCCTGGATGATCTTGCCGTTGCCGCGCACCGGACCGTCCAGGCGCTGCAAGTTGCAGTTGACGACGAAGGTCAGGTTGTCCAGACCCTCCATCGCCGCGACGTGCGCGAGACCGCGCGACTCCGGTTCGTCCATCTCGCCGTCGCCGAGGAACGCCCATACGTGCTGGTCGGAGGTGTCCTTGATCCCCCGATCGTGCAGGTAGTGGTTGAACCGCGCCTGGTAGATGGCGTTCATCGGGCCCAGGCCCATGGACACCGTGGGGAACTCCCAGAAGTTGTTCAGCAGCCGCGGATGCGGATAGGACGGCAGCCCGTGGCCGGGACCGCCGTTGCTGTACTCCTGGCGGAACCCGTCGAGCTGATCGGTCGACAGCCTGCCTTCCAGGAACGCGCGGGCGTAGATGCCCGGCGAGGCGTGGCCCTGGATGAAGATCGAGTCGCCGCCGCCCGGGTGGTCCTTGCCACGGAAGAAGTGATTGAAGCCCACCTCGTAGAGCGCCGCCGAGGAAGCGTAGGTCGAGATGTGGCCGCCGACGCCGATGCCGGGGCGCTGGGCGCGATGCACCATGATCGCGGCGTTCCAGCGGATCCAGGCGCGGAAGCGCCGCTCCACCTCCTCGTCGCCGGGGAACCACGGCTCGTTCTCGGTGGGGATGGTGTTGACGTAGTCGGTGGAGGTCAAAGACGGGATGGCGACCCGACGTTCACCGGCCCGCTCCAGCAGACGGAGCATGAGGTAACGCGCACGGCCGGGGCCCTCCCGGTCGAGCATCTCATCGAACGACTCGAGCCATTCGCTGGTTTCCTCCGGGTCGATGTCCGGTAGGTAGGACGCCACCCCTTCGCGGATCACCCGCACCCGTCCGGCCGGCTGCGGCGCGGGCGACCCGTTCGGATCGCGGCTCGCGGCGGGCGCGGGAGCGGAGTTGGTACCGGCGGATTTCGCCGGTGCGGAAGAGTGGATCAGGTCGGTCAAATCTGCTCCTCGTACAGGGGTGGACATGCTGATGGCGTCGGTATCCCCGGGCGGGTTCGCTGGTTGGCGGACCGCCCGTTTACGAAAGGTTCGGGCGCACCATCCATCCTTGCCGATGACGCGTCCCAAATCATCATGTCAGCCGGAAATCCAGTACCGTTCGACAGGCAAGGTGAGCATTGAGCGTGGCAGCCCTGAGGAGCGGGAGGACGATGAAGCTGCTGAACCCACGCGGGTTCGGAATGGTGTGCGCCACCGGCGCCGTCGCTGTCGGACTGGTCGTCGCGGGGTGCGCCAACCGGGTGGACGGCGTGGCGGGTCCGAACGCGAGCGATCTGGCGGCGTACAAGACCGAGGCGGCGTCCTCGTCGGCGGCGGCGACCTCTTCCCGGCGCGCCGCGGCCCAGGCCAAGGCCGTCTCCGACAATTGCGGTCAGTTCCCCACCATCACCGGAGCGGGCGTAAGCAAGTACAACGAATTCGTCGACGCGCACGACTCGAACGCCCCGGACTACGTCGCCAAGCGCGACTCGGCGGCGCAGACCCTCGAGGACGCGGCGAACAAGGTGGAGAGCGGCGTGAACTCCGCCAAGGAGGCGCTCCCCGGGGACCTGGCCGGCTTGTTCACCGAATACGTGAACGCCGCCCGCGCGCTGGCCGCCGAGACGCGCAAGATGACCTACACCGCGCCGGTCGCGGCGCTCAACGACGCCAGCAAGCGGGTCAACGACGCGCGCAACGCCGTGCGCGACTCGTGTCCGAAACGCTGAGAAACCCCTTGACACACCATCGCAACGCGACATTCGGTAGCTATTTCGCCGGATCGGCTTGCGCTGAAGCCCATAACCATGTTCGCTTGCAACTACCTACTGTCGGGAGTTGAGGAGGACGCCACCGTGGTCGCCGCGGCGGACGCGCAGAACTACGCTCAGAAGCTTGGCATCTCACACGGCTTGGTTGTCCAGGAATTGGGCTGGGACGAGGACGTCGACGACGACCTGAGGGCCGACGTCGAGGAAGCGATCGGCGGTGAACTCGTCGACGAGGACTCCGACGAGGTGATCGACGTCGTGCTGCTGTGGTGGCGGGACGGGGACGGTGATCTGGTCGACGCCCTGATGGACGCCATCGGCCCGCTCGCCGACGACGGTTTCGTCTGGGTACTCACCCCCAAGACCGGACAGCCCGGCCACGTCGAGCCGAGCGAAATCGCCGAATCCGCACCGACCGCCGGTCTGACCCAGACCTCGGCGATCAGCCTCGGTTCGTGGACGGGTAGCAGGCTCGTGCAGCCCAAGGCGCCCTCGAAGCAGCGCTGAGCCACCGCGCTATGGTTTCCACCAGGGTGGTGTCGCACGCCCGCCCGGTGGAAACCCGACACGATGGAGGATTCGCTATGCCGCTCGAGGTTGGCACTGTCGCGCCGGATTTCACGCTGAAGGACCAGAACAACCAGGAAGTCTCGTTGTCGGACTACCGGGGCAAGAAGAACGTCCTGATCGTGTTCTACCCGCTCGCCTTCACCGGCATCTGCCAGGGCGAGCTGTGCAAGGTCCGCGACGAGCTGCCCAAGTTCCAGAACGACAACGCGGAGATCCTCGCGATCTCCGTAGGCCCGCCGCCCACGCACAAGATCTGGGCCGCCGAGCAGGGCTACACCTTCCCGCTGCTGTCGGACTTCTGGCCGCACGGCGCGGTGGCCCAGGCCTACGGCGTCTTCAACGAGAAGTCCGGCTACCCCAATCGCGGCACGTTCGTCGTCGACCGCGAGGGCTACATCCGCTTCGCCGAGATGAACGGCCCCGGAGAACCCCGTGACCAGGCGGCTTGGGAGAAAGCGCTCGCCGCGCTAGATTCATAAGCCGCCGGTAACGGCACGGGCGTATAGCTCAGCGGTAGAGCACTGGTTTTACACACCAGCGGTCGGGGGTTCGATCCCCTCTGCGCCCACCACGAGTAGGTGAGCCGTGCGTCGGCGGGGCGCCGGATCAGGGCCAGAGCGTCGAGCACCGGCCGGTGGGTGGGCGTTGTTCGACTCGAGGTCAGCCGCGCAGTCAGCTTGTCCACGTCGACGACCGTGCACTCCCGGAAGCCCAAGTGCGATCGATTCTGCGCCCGGTGGTACCGCATCGGCCTTCGTGTACTTGGTGACACGATCCTCAACGGCACAGCGAGAAACGGTGGCGCAATTCACTGTCCCAACCAATCCCGGCATCGTGGCATTATCTCGGGGTGTTCACGACTCTCTCCGGACGAGGTGCCCAGCTGGCGATCATCTGTCTCGGTTGGGTGGCTCCGGTGTTCGTATTCTGGCTCTTGGTCGCACTGCCGGAGTCCTTTTGGTTGGCTGGAACGCTGATTGCTGCATTGGTTGCCGGCGCCGTGACACTTACCGCGGCCGTGCACATTGTCAGACCCCCGGACTCGCCTGTAACAACAGACGACGAGCTGACCGATTGCGGGTTCGTGGTCGGAAGTGCCGCGTGGTTGCTCGGCGGGGCGCTGTGCCTTGTCCGCTACTTGTTGCTTCCGGATTCGTGCGGCGGTTCAGGCGGGCTTGGTTCGTTCGCGTGTTTACATCGAGCCGGGCCTGTACTCGAGGTGATGGGTGTGGCGTGCGCGCTTGCCGCGACGCCCGTGTTTGCGGTGCTTTTTCGCGTCGGGCGTCGTTCAGCGGCGGCCGCATGGCTGTCACCCGCGATCGTGGTCAGCTTCTACCTGCTCGCGGCATGGCTGTGGTCACCGCACACGGGCTTGGGTGTCCCGCACCGGATCGCTGGTTAGCTCCGCGCCCTGCGCCAACGGGGTCGATGCGACGCGACTACCAAATCCATAGCCTGTCTCCAGGCGGACAATGCCTCAGGGGAAGGGAGCGGCCGGGCCATCCAGCGCCCCAGCACCTAGACTTCAGCGGTCGGCCCTGGCACTGTCGCCCGGCTCTGTCCTAACGATTTTCCGGCTACAGGGTGATGGGATTGCCCTTCGCCAGCGGCCACTACCTGGCGCTGAGCCAGCCCATGCTTCCTCTCGGGACCCAGCCCTCGTGGGTGTTGTCCGAATCCATGAACAACTCCCAGTGGTGCACCCCGGGCAGCCTCGGCACATATCGCCCAGCGATCCAGATCACCAAGTCGTAGATCGTGGAGACGGCCGGGAACATCCAGCGCTGACCGTGCGGCAGTGCGTCGTCGCCGGCGTCCAGCGACGCACGATCAAGGACAACCTCCACCCAATCCGGCACGATCGGATACTTCCAAAGGCGGGCGACGACCCGGAACAGGCACGCCGGGCGGTGGCGTTTTCCGCGGCTCCTTCGGAGCACCTGTTGCCGTGCAGCCGGCTCTGTATCGTCGCGATATGCCCGCGTTGATCGCTCCGACGACACGTCTGCATACGGCCTGGCTGGAGGCGCACGACGAGTGGGGTCCGGGCCCGCACGAGGACGGTTTCGGACTGCGGCCGTACGACGAAGTGCGTTCGCCGACCGGTTTCGCCGCCTGGGTGGCCCGTCTGGCCGACGAATCGGGTCAGGCGTGGGCCGAGACCGGCCGGGCGCGGTGCACCTACCGATGGATCGTGGAGGACGACCGAGTGCTCGGCGGGATCGCTCTGCGGCACGGCTTCGACGATTTCGTGCGATGGGCCGGTCACATCGGCTACGGCATCCGGCCGTCCGCGCGCCGACGCGGCCTCGCCACCTGGGCGCTGAGCCGGATGCTCGGCGAGGCGGAGAAGCTGGGCATGGACCGGGTGCTGATCGTCTGCGCGGCCGACAACGCCCCCTCCGCGAAAACCATCGAGCGCCGAGGCGGCGTCCTCGAGCGGATCGTGGACACCCCGCTCGGTCCGGCACGGCGTTACTGGGTGTCCACCGGCGACCACGACCAGCGGCCCGCGCTGCGGCAGACGGGAAACCCAGCGGCGGACGTAAAATGATCGGCACGAGCCCACTCCTCGAGGAGGCTGCGATGCCCGACAGCCCGCGCTCGATCGCCGCAGTAGACAAAGCGCTCCCCCCGGGTACGGACGAGGAACGATTTTCCGGCTACGGGGTGATGGGATTGCCCTTCGCCAGCGGCCACTACCTGGCGCTGCGGCATTTCCCTGCCAGCTCGGTCGGTGCCGGGTACGACGCGGTGTGGCATCGCGACCCCGACGCCAGATGGGTGATCTACAGCAGCGTCTCCCCGGCGACCAGCTGTGCCCGCTATTTCGGATCAGCACTCGAAGACGCGCGGGTCGAGGACATATCGGTCGACTGGACGGGACCGTCCACATTCACGGTGCGGGTCGGCGACAAGATCGTGTGGGATCTCGAACTGGGCCGCTCGGCGGCGACGAAGGCGATGACGGGTATGGGCCGGATGATGCCTGCCGCCTTGTGGCGACGTCCCGCCGTTCTGTCGCTCGTGTCGCGGGTGGCGGGTCCGGCGCTCGGCGTCGGGCGGGTGCAGCTCAGCGGTACTTCCCCGAACGGTCAATGGTTCCTGGCCAATCCCCGGATGCTGTGGACGGTCGAGAACAGCACTGCCCGGATCGACGGAATCGACATCGGCCCTCCGGGACCACTCGCCGAACAAGCCACATTGGGTGAGTTCTGGCTGCCGCAACGCGGAATGTTCGCCGTGGGCGAGTCCTACTTCGAACGGTTCGATCCGACGCGCCATCGTCCGGCCCGCCCCGGCGTCTGAATGGCGGCACCGGTTTCCGAGCTTGTGCATCCCCAAGCGAACGGCGCACGAATAGCGCCGGACCCGGCCGATCAGCCCGACCGGCGGGCGGTAACCAACAGGTACTCCCACTCCATCCGCCCGTTGCCGCGGTCGTACCGGGCGGCGAGTTCGGCGAGTGCGTCGTCCAATTGCGCGATCCGGTCGGGCTCCCCGGCATTGGCCTTGTACACCGCGACCGTCGGTCCGTAGTAGGACTTGAAGAAGTCACGGAACTCCGCGCCGTCGGCGAAACGGTCGATGACCGCGTTCTCGCGGCGCAGTTCCAGATCGGCGACGCGATCGCCCAGCAACGACCGCACGTGTTCCTCGTCGCCCCACAGCGGCGGCGGCTGCGCGCCGGGCGGAGGCGGCGGAGCGAACGGTTTCATCGTGGCGAACATCTGCCCGATGAAGCCGTCGGGCGTCCAGTTGATCAGCCCGATCGTGCCGCCCGGTTTGGCCACACGCACCAATTCGTCCGCGGCCGCTTGGTGGAACGGTGCGAACATGACGCCCACACACGAGATGACGGCGTCGAATTCGGCGTCGGCGTAGGGCAACGCCTCGGCGTCGGCTTCCTGCCACCGCAACTCGACGCCCCGCGCGGCGGCGATTCGCCTGCCTGCCTCGAACAACTCCGGCGTCAGATCGCTCGCCACGACCTCCGCACCGGCCTCCGCGGCCGGTATCGCGGCATTGCCGGATCCGGCCGCGACATCCAGCACCCGCTGGCCACGACCGATGCGGGCGGCCTCGACCAGACGCCGACCGAGTTCCGGGATGACTTCGGTGGCGATGGACGAATAGTCGCCCAGTGCCCACATCGCGCGGTGCCGCCGCTTGAGATCCGCGGAGCCGGAATCGGTCATCTGAACGCTCCCTCTGCAGTCGGGCCGGTCGACGCTGCCGAGAGAGGAAACTCCTCCGCGCCGAACCACTCATCGAAACCGCAAGCCGACCAGGTGTTACCCGGCGAAATCCGCGACAAACGATGTCCGGGCGGCTGGCTCCGCACGGCACGCGGGTCTACCCCACAATCCGGCCGCGTGACCGGGCGGCGCGGCCGCGATCCCGGCGGATAAGCCGCCGCCGGAACTGGGCCAACGCCGTCTGCCCGAGTGTCCCGGCGAGGGACGGTCCTGCGGAGGGCCGGTCGGGAGCCAGACCGAGGATGCCGGTCAGATCACGCAGACATTCCTAGAAGACCGGTTCCAGGTCGGTGAAGGCGAAGTCCAGTTGGTGCAGAACTTCCATGCAGAGCAGCCCGAACGTCAGATCCAGCAGCACCCCCTCCGAACCGCTGCCCGGCTCGATGGCGTTCGGACTCCGGCTGCCGGTCCTAGCAGCGTTCATACTGACGCGCGTAGGGCTGCGACTCCGGTGGAACGTCGCGCCAGGATGGCTGGCAACCGCCGACGAAGACCGCGAAAACGGGGACGTTGCGGTCTCCGATCGTGTAGTCGACCACGGCACCGGGCTGCGCCAGGTAGGGAAGATGCCGATCGGCGAGTTGTGTTGCCTGCGAAGCGGTGAGTTGCTTTCCGACAGGAGGGTATATCGCGACGTCCAGGGTGCGGCCTGCTTTGCCGGGCGGTTCGTATACGGAAATCTCGACGAAGAACGGGGTGGGTTGATCGGTCAGAAACCACTCCCACATCTCGAGTTCACCATTGGACGGGAAGCGGGGTCGGCCGTGCGGGATGGGGGGGTCCGTGTTGAGCCACCCGGGTTCCAGTCTCGAGTGATTGTTGAGCCCGCTCTCCTCATGAACGGTGGACACCGTCCAGTAATTCGATGCCAATTCGGGGAAGTCCTGGATGATTCGGCGCATCGCCGCTGTGGCACGGTGGGGTTCCGCCTCGGAGCCCGCTCCTACGCTGATGGCGTTGCTCATCTTGTCTACGTCAAAGCCGCGTGACCTCCAGCCCACCTGTGTGCCGGGGGCCGAGACTCTCACCCAGGTGTGTGCCGAGTTCGCTTCCCTGCTCACGTCCCGACCGAACCGCCAATCCGCAGAATAAGAACCCGTCATCCGGTCGATGTCGACCTCGGTGTAGTCCCCTTGGTAGCGCGGCGGAAGCTGCTGGGTGCCCATGGCACGCACCACGGACGCGGCCTCGTCCGGTGTGGCGTCATCCTCCAGGCGTACGAAGAGTCGGGATGCGTACGTGCGGGACTTGCCCTCGTAATCGAACCAATGTGACGCATCGACCACCCCGGGAAGAGCCGCGATGGCAGTTTCGATCACGCGTGACCAGCTGTCACGCTCGGTCTGGTCGGGTCCTCGTGTCGGAAGAGTACATCCTGTCAGCAGGACTGCCGCCATCATCAATATGGCGGTCGGGGTGGTTGAGCGCATAACGTTTCATTCTGGCGTCCAGAGGGGCGCCAGGCGCTGCTAGCGGATTTCGGTCATGACGTTGGTCGGATCCGTGGGTCGGACCGTATCGAGCGCCCGCCAGACGGTGATCTATCGCAGCGCGGGTGCTGGGAGGTCGACTGTGCGGGCCTCCGAGCGGATCTTCCGTATCTGGATGAGCTTCTTGTTCGCTGTGTAGAGCCTGATCCGGAGGTCGTCGACCTCGCCGAGCCAGCCGCGTTCGGTGACTTCGCGCAGCCCGTCGTTGAGGTTGACGACGATCGCCAGCCGCCGCGTAACGAAAGTCGATCAGGACCAGGGCGCTGTCGTCAGTAGCGGTGCGCGGTTACTGTCGTGATATGCCGAGCGAGTCAGCGCCGCCCGTCCCGTCCTTCCACGAAAACGCGATTCCGGACGCTTCGCGCACCACCGGCGACGATCCGATGGCCGCGCTGGTCGGCATCCTCGATCTGCAAGCAGCGCTGCCGGGCATTCGGCGTATGCGGGCTTGGGGGCACGAAGTTCTGCACGTCCAGCCGGGCGAGCGCGCACTGGATATCGGAGCGGGCACGGGTACCGAGGTGATCGAGCTGGCCGGCCGGGTCGGCCCCGATGGCGACGCGGTCGGCGTCGACCCGAACCCCGCGATGATCGCCATCGCTCGTGGGCGCGCGGAGAGCGCGGACTGCCGGGCCCGCTTCGTCGAAGGCACCGCCTATCAGTTGCCCTTCCCGGACGATTACTTCGACGCCGTGCGCTGCGAGCGGGTCTACCAGCACCTCGACGACCCGGCGGCCGCCACCGCCGAGATCACCCGAGTCCTGCGACCGGGCGGTCGCGTGCTGCTCATCGACAGCGACTGGCACACCGTGATCACCCACCCCGGCGACCCCGAGGTGGTCGCCCGCTTGACGAAGGCGATGCTCGCGACCACCCCCAACCCCGCATCGGGCCGCCGCCTCCGGGGCCTGCTCACCGCGGCGGGCTTCGTCATCGACGACATGGGATCGGAAGCGGTGATCTGGAACCCGGAGACCGCCCGTCCCCTGTTCATGCAGATGATCGCGTCCGCGACCACCGGCGGAGCGATCACCGAGGTGGAAGGGCGCGACCTCCTCGCCATCATGGAGGCGGGGATCGAGAAAGGCGACTACCACCTCTCGGTGACGATGTTCGCGGTGCTCGGCCACTTGGGTGGGTGAGCCTCCGGCTCTCACCGTTGCTGCTTGGCATCCGGCTTGATTCGCCCGACCTCCCAGCACCCGCCACGCCGCCGTCTTACGCGGACATTCCCCCACGCGACAAGCACGAGCCGCTGCATGGTCATCTGCGCCTCGCCCACCCCCATCACGTAGTCGGGCGGGTCATGCGGAAACCCATCGGCCACAACGCTGATCCATGTCGCTGCGCTCCATTCGCACTCGCCGGGTGATCTCGTCTACGCTGCGCCCCTCCGGCACCCGCACCGGCCACAACCACAACCCCACGCCGACCAGCGCGGCAAGTAGGGCGCGCGACCGCCAGCCACTGCCATCCGGTCACGGCAATCTACGGGTGATCCATGACGGCTGTCCGTGGCCACCGCGAAATTCCCGCGTACGGCCAGTTGCGATTCCCCGCAGGCGGCCAGTTGTCGCCGCTGCACACTGCCAGCATCCCGCCGAACATCGGATGTTGCCGACGAGGTGTGGCACGCAACTCCGGGCTACGGCTGTAGCCCTAGGTGTGCGCGGGGCGGTTCGCGGCTACCGTACGGACGGTCAGAATCGCGTGAAGCCGGTGAGCGCTCGCCGTACCGTCACCTCGCCGACAGGTCCAGCACGCAGCCCGTCGAGCACCTCGTCGGACATCTCGCCGTAGGTCTCGAACGACTGAATACTGCAGTGCTCCATCACATCCTGGATGTAGGGATCGGACAACTTCCAGTGTGCGAGCACTGCCTCCGAGTCGCGATAGAGCTGAAAACTGTGTGCAAGCCCGCGGTCTTCGTCGAGAAAGACCTGCACCAACAGCTGCGGGCCATGCTCTGCGACGAACGCCACCGCCCGCTGTACGGCCACCTTGAACTGTTCGAGATGACCGTCGGTAATCCGCATGGTGTTGTGGAACAAAATGCTCATTCCTCGAGAATGAAACCTCGATCATGGTTGAGGTCAAGTCGAACCGGCACGACGTTTCATACGACATGCTGCACGCGCTCCGGAACCGACCGCCCTCCGGGATGCGTGACGACGTTCGAGCTCTGTGCGACCGAGTCGGCGTCGCCGCGCACTGAGTGGATCCACGCTCTCCACTCGACGGGACACGTGACCCACTGTCCGTGCGGCCTTTGCCCTCTCAGAACAGATGGCACTGGTCCGGCGGAAGAATACGCGCCACGCACAGGCCGACGATGCCGAAGAACAGGACGCTCGCGATGGCCCCTCGGACGGCGTCGACGATGCCCGGGGGCACTTCCACCACCGCGATCGGTTCGGCGGTGATCTCGGCGGCTGCCGCCGCGGGGACGGCTGTCGCGGCCGTCAGGGCAATCGTCGCGGCGGCGATGATGCGCATACCGGCATGCTTCATGGTCGACTCCTCGCACTCGGCCCCGACCGTATGACGACCCTACGTCTGTCGGCGGATCCCGGGCAGCCGCCAATTCCATTGGCTGCCGGAGCCGCGAGCCCCTACCCCACGTCGCGGCGCAGCCAGGTGACCTCGGCTCCGGATTCCGTTCCGTAGCGGTAGATCTCGAGGTCCTCGTCCCAGGCCGTGCCCAAGGCGCGGTCGATTTCGGCGGCCAGGTCGTAGGCGGAGTACTTGCCGAGTTCGCGGGTCGCTTGGAGCATGGCGCGCAGGCGCATCTCGCCGATCATGACGTCACCGTTGGCGCTCGTGGAGCCGTGCCACAGACCGAGACCGGGGACGAAGCTGTAGCGCTCGCCGTCCACGCCGTCGCTGGGATCCTCGGTCACCTCGAAGCGCAGAACCGGCCAGGAGCGCAACGATTGAGCGATCTTCGAGGCGGTGCCGACCGGACCGATCCACTCACTGGTGGCGCGCAGTTGACCGTCGGCCGGTTGGGCGGTCCAGCGCAGTTTCGCCGGGGCGCCCAGGGCCGAGGTGAGTGCCCACTCGACATGCGGGCACAGCGCGGCAGGCGACGAGTGGATGTAGACCACACCCGCCGTCGCGTCCGCGAACTGACTCGATGCGCGCACCACCAACACCTCCAGCTTCGACGAGGACCGTCTTCCCCAACGATTCGTCGAACTGGCGTTGCCTGAGTGTACTGGAGTGCCCGAAGTTACACGTGTTACTTCACGACCGTGTTGCGCGCGGCTGTCGCCTCCGCGATCACGGCATCGCTCAGCGGTGGCCAGGCCGCCCGCGCCCAGTCGCCGAAATTCTCGTCGCTCAAGGCGAGACACGCCAACCCCGTTCTCGGGTCAACCCATAAAAATGTCCCGGATTGGCCGAAATGTCCATAGGTTTGTGGCGAATTCGTGCCACCGGTCCAGTGCGGCGACTTGCCGTCGCGGATCTCGAAGCCCAGTCCCCAGTCGTTGGGGCGCTGCGAACCGAAGCCGGGCAGCACGCCGTTCAGACCCGGGAACTGTACGCAGGTGGCCTCGGCGTGCGTCTGCGCCGAGATCAACTCGGGGTTCAGCAATTCGGCGGCGAAGCGGGCGAGATCCGCGGCGGTGGACCGGGCCGCGTGCCCCGCCGGGCCGGCCAGCACCGAAGCGGTCATGCCAAGCGGCTCGAACACCGCGTCGCGCAGGTACTCGTCGAACGCGATCCCGGTCTGCGCGGTGAGGAATTCGGCGAGCACTTCGAAACCCGCGCTGGAGTAGATCCGCCGGGCCCCGGGCGAAGCCTGGACCTCGGTGGTGTCGAACGCGAGCCCGGACGCGTGCGCCAGCAGATGACGCACCGTGGCGCCGGGCGGGCCCGCGGGCTGATCCAGTTCGACCGCGCCCTCCTCCACGGCGACGAGCACGGCGTACGCGACGAGAGGCTTGGTCACCGACGCGAGCGGGAACACCCGCTCGGCATCCCCTTCGCTCGCGATGTCGCCGTCGGCGGTGACCACCGCGGCCGCCGCGTGCCGGACCGGCCATTCCCGAATCTGCTCGAGTGAACGCACCCCCCGAGCCTACGAGAACCGGGTGGCTACGATCGACTCGCCATGAGTGAAAAGCCCACTGTTCACGGCGACGTAGCATCCGGTTTCGAACCGGTCGCCGACGCCTTCCGCCGCAACTTCGAGCAGCACGGCGAGATCGGCGCCGCCGTCGCGGTCTACGCCGGGGACCGCCCCGTGGTGGATCTGTGGGCCGGCTTCCGCGATCGCAGGCGCACGCTGCCGTGGGAACAGGACACGATCGTGCCGGTGTTCTCCTCGACCAAAGGCATGGCGGCGTTCACCGTGGCCACGGCGGTAGCCAAGGGTCTGCTCGACTACGAGCAGCCGGTGGCGAAGTACTGGCCGGAGTTCGCCGCCCACGGCAAGGACGCGATCACCGTGCGCCAGCTGATCGACCACCAGGCCGGGCTGTCCGGCCTCGGCGAGATCGTCCGCCTGTCCCAGATCGCCGACCTGGACGGCCTCGCAACCATTCTCGCCGCACAGAAACCGGTCTGGCGGCCCGGCACCAGACACGGCTATCACGCGATCACCCTCGGTCTGTACCAGGGCGAACTGCTGCGCCGGGTCGATCCGGATCGCCGCACGCTCGGCCGGATCTTCGCCGAGGACATCGCCGCGCCGCTCGGCGTGGACTTCTTCATCGGCCTGCCCGCCGAGCAGAGCATGGACCGGGTCGCCGCGATGTCGGCCACCCGCGGCCTGGACGTCGTGCGCTACGAGCGTGATCTGCCGCTGCGGATCGGTGCGGAGATCTACGCCAAACGTGGGTTGTCCTATGCGGCGCTGACCAACCCGCGTTGCGGGGCACCGGCACGGGCGGCCCGGCGCGAGTTCCTCGAAGTGGAGCTGCCTGCGTCCAACGGAGTGGGCAACGCCCGCGCGCTGGCCAAGGTCTACGGCGCGGCCGCCGGGCGCACCGGCGCGCTCCCGATCGACGACGCACTGCTGGACCGGCTCGCCGCGGCCGAGACCGCCGACGACGTCCCCGCCGAAGACCTGGTGCTGCACACCAAGAGCCGCTATCACCTCGGCTTCCGCAAATCGCGCGGAACCTTCCGCTTCGGCTCCGACAAGCGCGCCTACGGCACCACGGGACTCGGCGGCTCGTTCGGATTCGCCGATCCGGCAACGGGTCTGGGCTTCGGTTACACGATGAACCGGCTGGGTTTGGCCGTTCTCGACGACGTCCGCAGCCGAAATCTGCGGTCCGCCCTGCTGCGCTGCCGGATCTGAGCACCGAGCTTCGCGGCCCGCATAGCTCGGCGGCCGGGCCACTGTTGACGTACTGTTGGGTTTATGCAACGGTTTGTTGTATGAGTCCCGTGAGACGTGGGAAAAATCTTCCCATCTATAACCGTATCGGGGTGTTACGTGCCGAGCGGAGAATGAGCCGGGCCCAGCTTGCCGAGGTGATCGAGGTGAATCCGCAGACGGTGGGTGCGCTGGAACGGGGCGATCACTATCCGAGTCTCGATCTGGCGCTGCGGATCTGCGATGTGTTCGGGCTGCCGGTCGAGGCGGTGTTCTCGCGGGAGGAATTCGCGCCGCTGTCCACGGCGGTCTACCGGAACGACAAAGGGGATGTTCGATGACGCGCCCGAATCTGCTGGAGCGCTACCAAGCTCGCCGGACACGCCGGTTCGTGTTGTTCGCCGAACGCGGGGCCCACCTGTTGCCGCGGTGGCGGACGCGTCGCCGCCGCCGACTGCTGGTGGTGGCCCTCGCGACGATATTCCTGGCCCTTGCGGTCGTCGCGGTGCTGATCGCGTGCGGTCTGGAGCGGGGACCGCTGCTGTGGGCGCCGGCCTGCCTGGTGTTCTTCCCGCTGTGGATATCGCTCCAGATCGTCTCGGGACGCCACGCCGACGCGCCCGTCGGCGCCCTGGACGAATGGGAACTCGAGCAGCGTAACGCAGCTCGCTCGGTGGGGCTCACCCTCACACAGACGCTGGCGATGATTCCAGCGATCTGGCTGATCGTCGTCGGCGGATTCACCGACCTCGACAATATCCAAACGGCCTACGCCGGCGGGCTGATGCTGCTGACCGCGCTGCTCGTCGGCGGCTGTACCCCGACGATGATCCTGGCCTGGACCCGGCCCGACACGGAACCGGAGGACGAGTGATGAGCCTGCTCGCCGGAGACCTGATGCTGCTGCTTCTCGACGAACGCACTGGGCACTCGATGGCCGACAGCACACGTACACCGAGGGTTCTCGCCGGAGCGGTGCTGCTAGACCTGATCGACGCCGGAGCGATCCGGCTGGCAGGGCCGTGCGACGAGGCGAAACCGGGCCGAATCGTGGTGAGCGCGAACAGGAGTGCCGATCCGATACTGGGCGACGCGCTCGCCAGGATCGAGGCGGCGGGTCCGATCAAAGCCCGGGCCGCGATCGAGAAACTGTCGAAGAGGTTGCAACCGAAGGTGCTGCACCGGCTGGCGGACGAGGGGCTGGTGCGCGTCGAACGCCACCGGGCCTTGGGCGTCTTTCCCCGGACCGCCTGGGTGCCGCGCGGATACCGCAAGGAGCTCCGGGACCGGCTGACACCTCCGTTCGCACACCCTGACGTCCCTGTCGAGCCTCGCGCCGCCGCCTTGATCTCACTGCTGTCGGCGGCTGACGCGGCACCGAAGGTCTTCCCCGACCGCGACCGCCGAGTTGTGAGGCAGCGCGCCAAGGAGATCGCCGCCGGGGACTGGGCAGCGAAGGCGGCCAGGGAAGCGGTGCAAGCGGTCGAAGCGGCGCTCACCGCCGCCGTCGTGTTGAGTGCCGCGGCAACGGGCTCCGCGTAGGTCGCAAAGCAACAGGATGTGCGATTCCCGCTCGGCGAGCCGGTCGGCGTACGACTTGATCGCACGGATCGCCACCGACTCGGCGAGCGGGATCAGAGCTGAGCTGTCCCCCGCGACGGCGAACGCCGCATCCGAGCGGCCGTCCTGGATGGGCCGGGATTACCAGTCGGCTTCGGTGTACTTGATGATCCCGCGGATGTTCTTGCCGTCCAGCATGTCCTGGTAACCCTGGTTGATCTCCTCCAGGGAGTAGCTGCGAGTGACCATGTCGTCCAGGTTCAGCTGACCGGACTTGTACAGCGACAGCAGGCGCGGCGCGTCCTGGCGGGCGTTGCCGCCGCCGAAGATGCAGCCCTTCACCGTCTTCTGCAGCATGGACAGCAGGAAGCTGTTCAGCTTGACGTCGTTCTCGTCCATCCGGCCCATCGAGGTGACCACCAGGGTGCCCGCCTTCGAGGTGAGGATCAGGCCCTCCTCGATGTACTCGCCGTGCATCTCGCCCATGGTCAGGATGACCTTCTCGGCCATCCGGCCCTCGGTGGCCTCCATCAGCGGCATGATCGCGGCGGCCATGCTCTCGTAGGTGTGCGTGGCGCCGAACTTCTGCGCCTGCTCGCGCTTCCACGGGTTCGGATCGATGGCCACCACTTTCGAGGCGCCGGACAGCACCGCGCCCTGCAACGCGCTCATGCCGACGCCGCCGATGCCAGCGATCACCACGGTCTCGCCCGGGGCCACCTGGGCCACGTGGGTGGAGGAGCCGAAGCCGGTGGGGACGCCGCAGCCGACCAGGCAGGCCACCTCGAACGGAATGCTCGGATCGATCTTCACCACGGAGGTGTGGTGCACCGTCATGTACGGCGCGAAGGTGCCCAGCAGGCACATCGGGATGACGTTCTCGCCGCGGGCCTGGATGCGGTAGGTGCCGTCGCTGATCGCCTGGCCCATCAGCAGGCCCGCGCCCAGGTCGCACAGCGCCATGTGTCCTGCCACGCAGGCCGGACAGCGGCCGCAGGCGGGGATGAACGACAGGATCACGTGGTCGCCGACCTGTAGGTCGGCCGGACAGTTCGGGCCGAGCTTGGTGATGACGCCCGCGCCCTCGTGCCCGCCCATGACGGGGAAGGACGGCATCGGGGTCGCGCCGGTCACGATGTGGTGGTCGGAGTGGCACATGCCGGCGGTCTCCATCCGGATCTGCACCTCGCCCGCGACCGGGTCACCGACCTCGATCTCCTCCACCGACCACGGCTGGTCGATCCCCCACAGGATCGCGCCCTTCGTCTTCATTCCTGTCGACCCTCTCGCATGCACGTGCTTATATGTGACTGCACCCACAGTACGAGAAAAATGTAACGCGTTCTAGTGCCGGTCGGAAAATTCGTCGGCAGAGCGTGACCTTCCCGGCGAACGCGTTACAGTTCCGCGATGCGTTTTACCCGCGCACGTCGTGCACGTGGTGCACCAGATCGTGCAGGATGTACCGGGCGAACGACGCCACGGTGAACTCCGCTCCGTCACTGCGCGCACCGCGCAGACCGCGCCGCTCGGGCGGCACCGACTCGAAGGACCGCGCGGCCCGCTCCGCGGCCTCGGCGAACTCCTCGGCCACCCGGGCCGGATCCTGCTCGTTGTAGCGGTCGGCTTCGGCGGTCGCGTCCTGATCCCAGTTCTGGAAGCGCGGCGGCTCGCCCTCGGCGTCACCGGCCAGCATCAGGCCGAGGCGAGTGTCGGACATACGGCAGACGTCGCGCACGTGCGCGCCGTATTCCAGAGCCGACCACGTCGATTGGTCCGGCCGCACGCGCACGCCGGGGCGGTCGAGCACCGCGGCGAAACGGACGGCCGTCTCGCGGATCAGCGCGGGCACGGCCTCGTAGGCGGTCGCGGCGGCGTCGAAACCGCATTCGGGACAGGGGCGGCTCAGCACCCAGGTCCAGTCCTTGACATCGGGAACGATCGGCATGCGCTCAACCTAGGCGCGGCCGGGCGACGCCTTCCACCGATATTCGGTCAACTATCGGGCACATCCCGACAGTCACTCCATCAGCCGCTGCGCCCGCTCGAAGAGCTCCAGTGTGATCGCGTGCAGGAAATCGCCGACCTGCTTGGGGGCCTTGCCCGCGAACGCGCGGGCGTGCGTGCCCTCCAGCACGATGCCGAGCTTGAAGCAGGCCAGCACGGTGTACCAGGACATCGCGCTCAGGTCGCGATCGGAGAACTGCCCGTAGTGCGCGATCATCTCCTCGGCCGTCGGCAGCCCGCCGACCGCGCCGAGCTTGCCCACCAGCGCGGCGCCGGTGGTGCCGGGCTCCGGACGGGTGGCGATCTGCCAGCCCAGGTCCAGCAACGGGTCGCCGATGGTGGACATCTCCCAGTCGACCATCGCCGCGACCTGCGGGCCGTCGAAGGAGAACATCATGTTCGCCAGATGGCAGTCGCCATGCAGGATGCCCGGCGTCCACTGGGCGGGGCGGTTGCGGTCCAGCCACTCACCCACCGCCGCCACACCGGGGATCTCCGGGCCGGGGTAGCCCTCGTTGGACGAATACGACTCCAGTTCACCCAGCCAGCGCGGCACCTGGCGCTCCAGGAAACCTTCCGGCTTGCCGTAGTCGGCCAAGCCGAGCGCCTGGTAGTCCAGTGCGCCGAGCCGCGCGATGGCCTCGACCGCGGACAGGCCCATCTGCCTGCGAATCTCCGGATCGCCCGCGTGCGGTTCGGGCAGTTCGTTCTGCGGATTGAACCCGTGGATCGGCTCCATCAGATAGAAGACCGCGCCGAGTACCGACTCGTCGGTGCAGGCGGCGATCACCCGGGGCGCGCGGACCTCGGTGCCGCCCAGCGCGCCGAGCAGCCGCGCCTCCCGCCGGATCACGTCGTTGCTCTTGGCGCGCAGATGCTTCGGGCCGCGGCGCAGCACGTACGTCCGGCCGCCGCGCGTGAAGCGGAGCATGATGTTCTGCGTTCCGCCGCCCAGCGCGATCACGTCCTCGAACTCGCCCCCGGACAGACCCTGCTCATCCATCCACTTTCCGACGACGGCGAAGTCGACGACCGCGGGATCCACATCGACCGGTTGCGCAACAGACATGCCCCACATTGTGCACCACCCGCCGAACCGAACTGAAGGCAGACGACAACAGTTAGCTCCGACCGGCGCGGCGTAGGGTTTCGGGCACCATGCACACGCTGTTGATCGACAACTACGACTCGTTCACCTATAACCTGTACCAGCTGATCAGCGAGGTGAACGGCGTCGAGCCGACGGTCGTGCGCAACGACGAGGCGCGCACGGTCGCCGAACTCGGTCTGGAACGCTTCGACAGCATCGTCGTCTCGCCGGGGCCCGGAGGGCCGTCGGTGGCGCGCGACATGGGCATCTCCGCGGCGGTGATCCGCGAGACCGATCTGCCGTTGCTCGGGGTGTGCCTGGGCCATCAGGGCATCGTGGTCGCGGCGGGCGGCATGGTCGCCGAGGCGCCTGCCGCCAGGCACGGGTATCTGGATCGCATCGAGCACGACGACCGGGACCTGTTCGCCGGAATTCCGCAGGGCTTCACGGCGGTGCGCTACCACTCGCTGTGCGCGCTGCGGCCGCTGCCGGACGCCCTGGAGGTCACCGCGCAGGCCGGCGACGGCGTCGTGATGGGCGTGCGGCATCGCACCCGCCCGCAGTGGGGCGTGCAATTCCATCCGGAATCGATCGCCAGTGAGTACGGAGCGGCTCTGCTGCGCAACTTCGCGAAACTCGTCGCCGCGCACCGAAGTGCGCCCGCGTCACCGATACCGAGGCCCTCGATCGCCCTCGGTCGTGCGGCGGAGCCGGTGGCCGAGGGAGCCCCGCTTCCCGCCGCGGCCGCGACCGCGCCGCTCGCGGCCGAGCAGTTCCCCGCCGCGGCGGTGGAACTCGAGCGTCCGGCCGGTCGGGCGTCGTCTCGCGCACGCACCGGTCCGGCCCGACTCGGCTCGCTCGTGCCGCGGACCTTCCGGCTCCAGCGAGCCGTCCTGGAGCGGCCGATCGACACCGAGCGCGCGTTCGTGCAGTTGTACGGCAACTCCCCGACGGCGTTCTGGCTGGACAGCGAGCATGTCGAACCCGGTGCCGACCGGTTCTCCTTCCTGGGCGACGCGAGCGGTCCCCTGGCCGAGGTGCTGCGCTACCGGGTGGGCGACGGCGAGGTGACCGTGGAGACGTCGGACGGGCATCGGCGTACCGCACCCGGCGGCATCCTCGATTTCCTGGCCGCCGAGTTGCGCGCGCGCCGGCTCGAACTGCCCGATCTTCCCTTCGATTTCGCCGGTGGCTACGTCGGGTATCTCGGCTACGAGGTCAAGGCCGACTGCGGCGGTGACGCGGTCCATCGCGCCCCGACTCCCGACGCCCAGTGGATCTTCGCCGACCGGATGGTGGTGGTCGACCATGTCGGCGGGCGCACGCACCTGCTGGCGTTGAGCGACGACGGGGAGACCGCCCGAGCCGCCGCCGACTGGCTGCGCGACACCCGCGAAACCCTGGACGCCCTGCCGACGTGGACGAACCCGCCGCCGCTCGAGCTGCCGCCGGACGGCGACGCCGTCGCGCCGCTGCTCACCCGGGGCCGGGAGCGCTATCTCGCCGACATCGCGGTCTGCCAGGAGCGCCTGCACGCCGGGGAGTCCTACGAGATCAACCTGACCGACAGCGCCACCATCCCCGCCGCCGCTGCCGACGGCCTGGACTTCTATCGCACTCTGCGCCGGTGCAATCCCGCCCCGTACGCCGCCTACCTGCGCTTCGACGACCTGGACATCGCCTGCTCGTCGCCGGAGCGCTTCCTGAAGGTCGATCGCCGCCGCATCGTGGAGAGCAAGCCGATCAAGGGGACCGCGCCGCGCGGCGCGACGCCGGAAGACGACGAGCGCCTGCGCCAGGAGCTGGCCGACAGCCCGAAGACCAGGGCGGAGAACCTGATGATCGTCGATCTGCTGCGCAACGATCTCGGCCGCGTCTGCGAGATCGGCAGTGTGTACGTCCCGAAGCTGATGGTCACCGAGCAGTACGCGACCGTGCATCAACTGGTGTCGACGGTGCGCGGGAGGCTGCGGCCGGAGGTCGGCGTGGTCGATTGCCTGCGCGCCTGTTTTCCCGGCGGCTCGATGACCGGCGCGCCCAAGTTGCGCACGATGGAGATCATCGATGCGCTGGAAACCGAAGCGCGCGGTGTGTACTCGGGCACGATCGGTTTTCTCGGGCTCGGCGGCACCGCGGACTTGAACATCGTGATCCGCACCGCCGTCCGCTACGGCGGACGCTGGCGGATCGGGGCGGGCGGGGCCATCGTGCTCGATTCGGACCCGGCCGACGAGTATCACGAGGTCCTGCTCAAGGCGGCCGCCACGTTGCGCGCGGCCGCCGACCACGCGCACCGCTGAACGCGCACGCCGTCCCGGATTATCTGCGCCGTCTGGTGGGCTTCCGCTTGACCGGCTCCTCGGCGGGTGGTTCCGGTGCGCTCAGCCCCGTCAGCTTGCCCAGCAGGGCGACGCCGGGCACCTTGGCCAGACGACCGAGCACGTCCTCGCCGAGGGAGATCATCCCCTCCAGCCGGGGCAGCAGGCGGTCGTAGGCCGCGAAGGCCGGATCGGCGAGGGCCAGGGTGCGGTCGAGCCGATCGATGGTGGAGTTGAGCCGCTCGATCGCGGCCGTCAGGTTCTCGATCAGTCCGGGCAGTTGCGCGACCAGCTGAGCGGACGCGGGCGGCAGCCGCACCGCCGTGTCGAACGCCGACGTCGCGGTCAGCTGGGCGGCTTCCAGCGCCTGGCCCGCGGCCGTCTGCGCCGCCTCGACCGCCGCCTGGGCGGCGGCCAGGACGTCGGCGGGGCCGGGCACGCGCCCGCCGGGCAGCTTGGGGGTCGGCGGCTTACGACCCGGGCGTTTCGGGTTCGTCATGGGGAACACTGTGCCGCACGCCCCGCCGAAGGAGGTCCCCTCGCGCGTTCGGCGTGTCGGAGGGTCGTGGCATAGTTCGAGCACCATGAAACTCAGCAAGGGCGCGAACGCAGCGGTACCGACATCCCTTCTAGCCGTGGTTGTTTCATGGCGATCGGAGCACGCTGTGGACGCGCACGCCTTGCTGCTGGACGCCTCCGGCACGGTGCGCTCGGACCGGGACCTGGTGTTCTACAACGCGCCGCGGCATGTCTCGCAAGCGGTCACGCTCGATCAGGAGCCCGCGCCGGGCACCGCGCGGTTGAGCGTCTCGCTGCCGCGGACCGAAGCCGACGTCGAGCGCATCGTCGTCGCGGGCTCGGTGGAGGAAGGCACTTTCGGCGCTGTGCAGGGGTTGACCGTCGCCGTGCACTCGGTCGACGGGGTGCTCGTGACGTTCGAGATCGACGACGCGGACGCCGTCGCGGCGCTGATGTTCGGCGAGTTCTACCGCCGCGACGGGCAGTGGCGCTTCCGCGCTGTCGGCCAAGGCTGGGCCGGCGGACTGGCGGGGTTGGTCACCGAGTTCGGCGTCCAGGTAGAAGACCCCTCGGCGCCCGCCCGCACCAGCCATCCCACCAACCCGTTCCGGGTGCGCCGGTCGACCGGAACCGCGACCGCGCAAGAGCGGCTTCCGGCATCTGGGGCCGGGGCGGAACCGGTTTCCGCCGATCGGCCCGGCGCGCGACGCTTCACACACGGATCGTTCGGGCAGGTTTCCCGGAACGGCGACCTCCGGACCGACCAATCGGACGTCACCGAGGACGTGTCCGCCCACCGCAGCGCCGATCCCGGGCGTACCGCCGAGACCGGAGCACTCACGGGGCGGCCGGACGCCCCCACCTCGCCACGCACCGAAGTGCTCGATCGCGCGGACACCGCTCCCCTGCCGCGTCCGCAGGCCGGCCGTCCGGTCGACCTCGAACGGCACAGCCGGGGAGCCGCACCGCTCGCTCCTCCCCCACATCCCGAATACGCGGACTGGCACCCGGATCCGGACAACCCGCAGGTCATGCGCTGGTGGGACGGCACCGAATGGACCGAGGACCGGTATCTGCGCCCGCCACCCGGCGGCCGCCACTGCGCTCGCTGTGGAAACGCGCTGCGCCGCAAGCTCTTCGGCGGGTTCGCGCCCTGCCAGAGGTGTGCGCAGGAGATCGAGGAGTACCTCACCCACTGGCACTCGCGCGCGTGGCGGGTGCTCACCGGCCACGGTCCGCGCGGCCCCGAGTGGGCGGCGCTGTGGGCGTCGTTGCGCTACCAGCGCGTCGACGCCGAAGCCGGACGCGCCGCGTTGCGCGACGCGGCGCTGAGCTATGTGGAGCGGCTGGTCACCTTCGCCTTCGCCGACGGCGAGGTCAGGGACGCGGAACTCGAATTGTTCGATCAGGCGGTCACCGAGCTCGGGCTCGGCGGGCCGCTGATCGAGGACCTGCGCAGACGAATGCATCGCGGCAACACCCTCTACCGGCTGCGCACGGGCGACCTGCCCGTGGTCCGCACGCCCGGCCTGCACCTGGACCCCGAGGAGCAAGTCCACCTCGACCTGCCCGCGACGCACGTGCGTCAACTCGCGCGCGGCCCGAAGCTCACCGAGGGCAGGCTGATCGGCAGCAACAAGAAGCTGCGTTTCGTCGGCGCCGACACCGGCATCGAGATGCCGTGGTCCCGGGTGGTCTCCGTGCACGCCGAACAGGGGACGGTGGTGGTCGCGGCCACCTCCGCGCGCGGCGGCGCGACCTTCGCCGTCGACGACCCGGACTACGTCTGCGCCGCACTCGAAGGAGCGCTGCGGGTGGCGAAACGGCTCGTCCTCACCCCGGGCCAGCGCGACACCCGCAGCATCCCGCAGGAGGTGAAGGCGCAGGTGTGGCAGCGCGACGGCGGCCGGTGCGTCGAATGCGGCGACGGGCACTACCTGGAGTTCGACCACATCATCCCGCTCAGCCGCGGCGGTGCGACCAGCGCGGCGAACCTGCAGATCCTGTGCCGCGCGTGCAACCGGGCCAAAGGCGCCCGCATATAACCGGTCTCATTCGGCGAGCAGGCCCGCGGTGCGGCCCAGGTCGGCCAGCATCGCGTCGAACAGGATCTCCGGGTTGTCCAACGGGATCGGGTAATTCCCGAACACCTCGAGCGTGACGTGGCCGTAGAGCCGTGCCCAGATCTGGATCATCAGGTAGGTCACCCCGAGATCCAGCTTCTCGGCGGGGAATTTCTGGCTCGACTCCGACAGCGCGGCCAGCAGTTCGGTCTGGAAGTGCACCAGATCGTCGCGCAGCTCCGGCGGGATGACGTCGGTGGGCGGCGTGACGATGTCGTAGTTCGCCAGCAACCTGCCCGCCGCGGCCAGGAACACCCGGCCGAACGGCTCGTCGAAGCGGCGCAGCGCGCGGGCCTGCCCGGCGCCGGGCGAGGCGAACACCAGGGTGAATTCCCTGGTGTGCGTCAGCGCCCAGCGCCGGAAGCCACGGCAGATGGCGAAGAACTGCGCAGCGCCGTCGTCGGGCAGCGTGGCGAGCTCGGCGGTCAGGTCCTCGGCCAGGTCGGCGCAGAAGTCCAGCCGCAGCCGCTCCAGCAGGTCTTCCAGCGAGTCGTAGTACCGGTACAGCGCGGGTGCGGTGACACCGAGTTCCCGCGCGATGGCGCGCAGCGTGACCGCGTCGGGCCCACGCTCCACCAGCAGCGCGCTGGCCACCCGCCGGATGTCGCTGTCGGTCACCACCGGCGCACGGCCCCGTGGTCTGGACTGTTGCACCGATCGATTCAAGCGTATTCGACTTCCCAGCGCTTGATCCCGTTCAGCCAGCCCGACCGCAGCCGCACCGGATCGGACACCTGCCGCAGGTTGGGCATCACGTCGGCGATGGCGTTGAACATCAGATCGATCTGCAGCCGCGCGAGGTTCGCGCCGACGCAATAGTGCGTGCCGGTGCCGCCGAAACCCACGTGCGGGTTCGGATCACGCAGCACGTCGAAGGTGAACGGATTCTCGAACGCTTCCTCGTCGAAATTGGCCGAGCTGTAGAACAATCCGAGCCGCTGACCCTTCTTGATCTCCTGGCCGCCGAGCACGGTGTCCTGGGTCGCCGTGCGCTGGAACGCGGTGACCGGAGTGGCCCACCGGACGATCTCGTCGGGCGCGGTGCGCGGGCGCTGCTGCCGGTAGATCTCCCACTGTTCGGGGTGGTCGACGAACGCCTTCATGCCGTGGGTGATCGAATTGCGGGTGGTCTCGTTGCCCGCGACCGACAACAGGATGACGAAGAACGCGAACTCGTCCGAGCCGAGGTGCTCGCCGTCGATGTCGGCGTTGACCAGCTGGGTGACGATGTCCTCGGCCGGGCAGGCGCGCCGCTGCTCGGCCATGTTCCAGGCGTAGCCCATCACCTCGGCGGTGGCGGCGTGATGGTCGCCCTCGAACTCCGGGTCGTCGTAGGAGATCATCTGGTTGGACCAGTCGAAGATCTTCTTCCGGTCCTCCTGCGGGATGCCGAGCAGCTCGGCGATCGCCTGCAACGGCAGTTCGCAGGCGACCTGTTCGACGAAGTCGCCGCTGCCGGACTTCTTGGCCTCGTGCACGATCCGCGCGGCGCGTTCGGTCAGCGCGGCGCGCAGGCTTTCCACCGCGCGCGGGGTGAAGCCCTTGGAGATGATCCGCCGGGTCTTGGTGTGTTTGGGCGGGTCGAGATTGAGCAGCAGCATGTCGCCGAGCATGTCGATCTGCTCGCGCGTGGTCTCCTCGTTGAACCGGATGATCGCGGTGTTCTCGTGCGAGGAGAACACCTCGGGGTTCTTCGAGATCTCCTTGATGTGCGCGAGCTTGGAGACGACCCAATACCCGCCGTCGTCGAAGCCGCTGGCCCGATCGGGCTGGGCGCACCACCACACCGGGGCGGTGCGGCGCAGCTCGGCGAACTCCTCGATGGGCAGGCGGGTGGCGAGCAGGTCGGGGTCGGTGAAGTCGAATCCCGTCGGGATCGACGGCGTGGTCACGGTCACGGCTGAACTCCTCCGGCGGTCTGGGCGCAGACCCGCCGACGATGTGGCGAACACGGTCAAGGGAGATGCAACCACAGAACACGCCTTCGTGAACAGTGTTTAGTAAAACCCGTTTACTTTGTTGCGCTCCTAGCGCAGCGCGATCAGCGGAGGCGGCTGCCAACGCCGCTGCAGGACCGCCGCTTTGGGCGCGAACAACGCCAGGGTCACCGAGAACGGATCGGATTCCGGGATGGGCAACCAGTTGCCTTCGGGAACGCCGGGACCGGGATCATCGTGCTGAAGCGTCAGGTCCAAGAAGCCGTCCGCATTGAGCACGACGGGGACATGGTGACCTATCGAGTAGATCTCGGCCGGATTGGGCACCAGGTAATCCCCGGCGTCATAGACGGCCAGCGACCAGAACGCGTCGACCGGCGGCAGCTCCCCCGATACGAAGTGCAGCCGGAACGGACCGGAACCCGCCTGGACCGCGGTGAAGAGGTGATGCGCGTCCTCGGGCAAGGGAATGCCGAGCGCGCCGAACGCGGTGACGGCGCGCAGCAGATAGTTCGTGCCGTACCGGCCCGCGCCGAGATCGGACACCCAGCCGTTGTCGTTGGTCGTATTCGCCCCCAGTGTCACCGGGAGCTGTTGCTTCACGGTGTCGGCCGCCGCGGTCAGCTCCGCGTCGGAGATGCCTTCGACCGCGCCGCCGGGACGGATGCCGATCGTCGCGAAGCGCCGCATGGCGGGCTCGTCCTCGGGCGCGGGCGGGTCGACCGCCAGCAGCGCGCACATCCGATCGAAGAATTCGTGCGCGTCCATCCCCATGACCTGATCGACCGGCCGCTGCCCGCCGGAGCGCCCCCCGGGCGGCGCGCTCGTGGACGGCTCTACGCCCGCACTCCACGCGCTCAACGGGACCAGCCGCAACCGCTGCTGCAAGGACCGCACGGCGGGGATGTCTTTCGCTCCGTCGACCTGGACGCGGACGATCAGCCACGCCGTCGGCGTCGGCATCGGCATCGGCGTCAGTCCCTCGGGCAACGCCCCCGACCACGCCGGACCGGTCACCACATAGGTGTGCGGCGGCGCGGCCTGCGGCCGGATGCTGCTCGGATTGTGCACATTGTTCGTCCAGGCATCCAGCAGCTGCGCCAGCCAGAACCGGCCCCCGTCCATGACGGGAACGCTCAGCACCATCGGCTCGTCGGCCAGATCGAGCCACGCGGTCGAATGCAACGTGTCGGGGTCCGGCCGGGCTAAGTTCCGTTGCGCGGCGGTCGGCAACGAGGCCGCGTGTTCGAACCGGCCGACCGGAGTGGACGCCTCCGCCGCGATGCGGGCGAGGTCCATCAGCACCAGCGGAAAGCCGAAGACATAGGCGTCTTTGGCGATCGTTCCCGCCTCGCTGCGCACGGAAGGGTGCGCCGGGCCGCTCTCGTCCGATCCACCGCAGGACGCCGCGCCGAGCGCGGCCATCGACGCCATGCCCAGCAGCGTGCGCCGCGACAGCGCGGATTCACGGTAGGCCCGGTCGTCCATGATCCTGTTCCGCCTCCGATCCGATCGGTTGCCGCGCCAGGTCCGGTCCGGAGTATAACCGCCTTCTCGAGCCGAAGTGGCTGGTCAGCGCACCGGACCACGATTCGGCACTGGATGCGGCAGCGTTGCCTAGCACACCGGTGAACAGGCGGGACCGTTCCGTCGCGCCGCGGCGAGGCGGAGCGCGGATCAGAGCACCGGCAGCAGCGGTGGTGGACGCCAACGCCCCTGGATGGCCTCCGGCTTCGGCGCGTACATGCGCAAGGTCAGCGAGAATTGCCCGGATTCCGGGATCGGCAGCCAGTTTCCGGCTGGTACGGCCGGGCCGGGGTCGGCGTACTGCAACGCGATGTCCACGGAGCCGTCGGGGTTGAGCAGCACCGGATCCGGATGGCCGACCGTGTAGATCTCCGCGGGATTGGGCACCAGGTAGCTGTCGGCGTCATAGGCGGTCAGCGACCAGAAGTTGTCGACGGGCGGCAGCCCGCCCGGCGTGAAGTGCAGCCGGAATCGGCCTGCGCCGTCGCCGGTGGCGGTCGAGGCGAACAGCGTCGGATAGAAGGCGTTCTCGGCCAGGCTGGCGCCGAGAGCCACCCGGGCGATGGCGGCGCGTAGCAGGTAATTGACGCCGTACCGGCCGACGTCCGGGTCGACGAGCCAGCCGTTCTCGTTGACCGTCCGCGCGCCCAGATACACCGGGATCTGCTGCTGAGCGGTGCCCACCGCGGCGGCGAGCTCGTCCTCCGAGAGGCCCTCGACCGCGCCGCCCGGCCGGATCCCGATCGTCGCGAAGCGCCGCATGGCGGGCTCATCCTCGCGCGCGGGCGGGTTCACCGCCAGCACCGCGCACATCCGATCGAAGAACACCTTCGCGTCCATCTCCGCCACCCATTCCGGCGGCGGCTGCACAGCCGCCTGCCAGGGCGGAGCGGCGGGCGCAGGCGGCTCGGCGCCCGCCACCCACGCGCTCAACGGGACCAGTCGCAACCGCTGCTGTATGGCGCGCACGGCCGGCAGATCGGTCTCCCCGTCGACCTGGATTCGCACGATCAGCCATACCGTAGGCGTCGGCATCGGCAAGGGCGTCAATCCCTCGGGCAATGCCCCCGACCACCCCGGGCCGGTCACCACGTAGGTGTACGGCGGCGACGCCGATCGCGCCTGCGGACGACGACCACTGGGGTTGTGCACGTTGTTCGTCCAGGCGTCCAGCACCTGCGCCAGCCAGAACCGTCCACGGTCCATGGCGGGGACGCTCAGCACCATCGGCTCGTTCGCCAGGTCGAGCCACGCGGTCGAACGCAACGTGTCCCGGTCCAGCCGCACCGCTTCGCGCTGCGCCGGAGTGGGCAACTCGGCCGCGTGCTCGAACCGGTTGACCGGCGTGGACGCCTCCGCCGCGATGCGGGTGACGTCCATCAGCACCAGCGGGTAGCCGAATACGTAGGCATCCTTGGCGATGGTGGCGGCGTCATCGGGGACGGAGCTGTCGTCGCCGGAGCGGCCGCACGCCGCCCAGCCGAACGCGGCCACCGATGTCGCCGCGATGCCGAGCGCCCTGCGCCGCGACACCGTGAGCTTGCCCTCGGTCCTCTGGTCCATGATCCTGCTCCGCTTCCGATCCTATCGGGCACGGCGCGATCCGCACCGGAGGATAACCGCCCATCGGGGCAAAACAGCAGGTCATCGGGGCGATTTCAGGACGAGTACCGCGGGCGGTCGCCCGCGACGACCCGGTACGACGGCCGGGATGGCCGAGGCTCGGCGAGCGTTTCGCGGCATGCGCACGGTCGCGGCGACGACGCGCCGGAGGATCATGCCGCGGTCAGAACTCCAGAACGGTGTTCATGATGGTGCCCGCGCTGGTGGCGACCACCCCGCCGAGCATCGCGCCCGCGATCATCTTCGGCGACTGCAAGCCGCCGCCGCTCCACTTCTCCCAGGCGAAGCGGCCGCCCGCGTAGATGATGCTGACGATGCCGGACGCGAGCGCGAACCAGGTGAGATACCGCACGAACTGTAAGAGCTTGTCCGCCAGGGGCGGCGCCTCCGGGGTCGGATTGCCGATCTGCGCCAACGTCGTGAACGAATCGCCGACCGACGCCAGAATGATGCTCACCGTCTACTCCCTCTACGCTCGAATACAACCCTGCCGCCGACCAGCCCTTTTGCGAAAGCTGTTCGACCACCGATGAATTCGGCCACGAACCAGGATACGGGCACGGAGCGCGCCATGGTGGGCGCACTGCGCGGAACCTCCGCCGCCCACGGCGGCACGGGCGGGCGGACCCGGCGTCGGGCTACCCCGGCGAGGACACCGGAAACACGAACTTCCCTGCGCTGCACGGAGGTGACTGCATCGCGGCGAGCGAACGGATACGATCTTCTCAGCGAATCACTTGCCCCTGTCCCGAATCCAGAATGAGCGAACGACGATGATCCTGGCCGCCGCTTACGACACCCTGGCGCAGATCGGCAACCCCACTCCAGAAGCACCGCCGATCTCCGACAAGTTCCTCCAACTGGTCCGCTACCTGACGTGGTTCGTACTCCTGTCGGGCATCTGCGGCATCATCTACGCCGGTGGCCGCTTCGCCTGGGAGAAGTGGACCGGCGGTGGGCTCGAGTCGCCGAAGATGGTGGCGGGAGCCATGATCGGCGGGGTGATCGCCACCAGCGCGGGCACCATCATGAACGCCGTCATCGGCTGATCCGCGGCGATCGCCGTTCGCCATAGCATCTCGCTATGACAGGCCGGGGTTTCTCCGTGGGCAAGGCGGCTTCGCGCGAGCGCCGACACGCGGGTCAGCGCAGGATGCCCGCGTTCCGCGCGGCGCGCAGCCAGTCGGGGAACTCGCCGAGCAATCGGGCGTAGAGCTGCGCGTCGTCGACCTGATCGATGTCGTCGAGGGCGAAGAATCCCGCGTTGTCCACCGCCCGATCCGACAGCTCGTCCAGGGTCCGCAGCAGACCGTAGTTGGCCCGGCCGAGGCCGACGAACTGCCAGAAGGCGGGCAGCAGCGCGGCTTCGCGCATGAGTGCCGCGATCTCCCGTTTCTTGGCGAAGCCGCCGTCGGTGAAGAACAGCACGAGGGTGGGGCGGCCACCAGGGCGCAACGAGTCGATGATGGCGCGCATGATCGGCAGTTCGTCGTTGCGGCCACCGAGCCGGTCGTAGTCGATGCCCCCGTGGGTTCCGCCGAGATGCAGATAGGTCCGGGCCCACGCGTCGCCGTGCTCGACGGTGATGTCGGGCAGCTTGGCGAACGAGACGGCGTAGAGATACGCCTCCAGCGTCCCGTCGTCGTCGAGCTGCGTGGCCACCGGGATCATCCGCTGCACGACGCGGTGCACCACCTGGTCGCGATACTGCCGGTTCATGCTGCCCGTCTTGTCCACGACCAGGACGACGCGCGCGCGGATCCCGAAAGCGTCCTTGTCGATGAGGACTTTCGCGACCTCGCGCTTGCGCAGATCCAGCGTCGCGCGCTTCTCGAAGGAGAGCTTCGCCTCGCCGGGGACGGTGAAGACGTCCGGGACGGCCCGCGCCGACGGGTCCGGCGCGGCTGGTTGCGCGGACGCGACCGCCGGGGACGGCTCCTCGTCCACGCTCACGCCGTGATCGGTGACCAGTGCCGCGAACCCGCCCGCATAGCCTTGCCCGACCGCGCGCACCTTCCAGCCGCCCTGGCGGCGGTACAGCTCCAGCGCGATCACCACGGATTCGCTGCCCAAACCCTCGATGCGGTACTCGTACAGCGGGTTTCCCGCCGCGTCGGCCACCGTGGCGACCGGGGGCGCGACCCGGCCGAAGGTCTCGGCCGGATCGTCGAGCGTGAGCACGACCCGTAATTGCGCGATGTCCGCGGGCAGGTCGGCGAGCGAAACCGACAGTGCGCCCGGCGTTCCCCGTTCCAGCGACACACCGGGCGCGCTGGGCTGGTTGAAGAACACGAAGTCCGCGTCCGATCGCACGCGACCGGCCGCGGTCACCAACAGCGCCGACACGTCGACCGCGGCCTCGGTGCGCACCGACACCAGCACGCGCGCCACGTCCAATGCCGCGTTCTGACCTTTGACCAATGCCGCGCCCACCGAGACTCCCAGCCGTCGTCACACCGAAACCCCCACCGGGATCAGCGTAAGTCGAGCGGCGGGCGGATGCGGAACGTTCGCCGCGCGAGACCGGGCCGAGCTCCGGCGGACTCGCGGTCGCCGTGGCGCAGCGCCGGTGTCCGGACGTCGCCCGCGCCTGCGACCGGACGCGCCGCCGACCAGCGGCATCGATGAGCAACCACACCCGTCGTCAGCGCACACTCGTGCCGGTCAGCGTTGTCATCGGCGGCCGATCGGCCGCGGGCGCCGCGCCCGGCACCGCGCGCCAGCCCGAGCCCTGCGGCAGATACTGCGTCAGCGCGGCGCCCGAGTCGGGAATGCCGAGCCGGTCGAGCAGCGTCGCGATCACTTGCCTGCTCATCTCGGCCAATTCGGGCAGCGGCCGATTGCGGTGCACGCGGGCGCCGAGGTCGACCTGCCCGATCGCTCCGGCTCCGTGCCTGCGCCAGGTGTCGATCAGGATGCCGATCTCGACGCCGTAGCCGGGGGCGAACGGCAACGCGCGCAGCAGTTCCCGGGTCGCCGCGTACTCGCCGCCCAGCGGCTGCCGCAACTCGGCGAGCTCCGGCACGAGCGCGGCGAGCAGCGGCCGGGCCACCAGTTGGGTGACGCGTCCGCCCCCGTCCGCGGCGTCGCCGATCGGCCGGCGGTAGAACCCTTTCACCAACCGCAGGTCGTCGTGCGACAGCAGCGGCGCGAGCAGCGAGGGGACGAACCGCGGGTCGGGCGCGACGAGATCGGCGTCGACGAACACGATGAAGTCACCGGAGGCCACCGCCAGCGACCGCCACAGCACCTCGCCCTTGCCCGGGCACGGCGGCACGGCGGGCAGCGCCTGCTCGCGGGAGTAGACGGTCGCGCCCGCCGCGCGCGCCCGGGCGGCGGTCCGATCGGTGGAGCCGGAGTCGAGCACGATCAGTTCATCGACCAGGGTGCCGACCAGGTCGCGGATCGAGCCGACCACGCCCGCGACGGTGTCCTCCTCGTTCAGGGCGGGAACGACCACCGAGACGGTGCGGTGCCGCTTGCGTTCGAGTAGCTCGTCATACGACCACACTCGGTCGTAGTGGACGACGCCGGGTGCTGTTGGCGTCATGGAGAGCGTCCTTTCCAGGCCCTGGTCCGTCGTGTTGTTCGTTGTGGCCGACCAAAGTCGGACGACGCGGTCGCACGACCGAGCGCCGTCACCGTGCCGCCCCCTTCCGTGGGAGCGCGAGACTGAGCGCGACGAGCGCCAGCGCGGTCGCCGCGACCACCCACAGCACCGTGACGCAGGCGGCGAGAAAGGTGTGCGCGGCGGCGATCTGACCGGCCAGGTCGGCCCCCGCGCCGGGGCAGGTGTGCGCGTCGAGGTGCGGGGTCGGCGAACGCAGCGCCGATTCGGCGCACTCGGTGAAAGTGGTGACGTCGCGGTCACGCTGCGCCGCGGGCGAGTTCGACAGCGATGCCGCCAGAACGGATTTCGCGTGCCCGACACCGAGGTCGGTGTCGGCGTCCACCCGGCGGAAGAACAGCGAGCCGAGCATCGCCACCCCCACCGAACTACCGATCTGCTGCACGGTGGGCACCGTTCCGGACGCCGAGCCGGTCGCCCGTTCGGCGACGCCCGCCATCATGGCCGCGGGCAGCGGCGCGGCGAACAGTCCCATCCCGGCGCCTGCGGCGAAGACCGGGACGGCGAGCCGCCCCAGATCGATCCCGGCGTCGGCGGGGTGGACCGTCACCGCGATGACGGCGATCGCGACGGCGAACATCGACACGCCGAGGGTCAGCGCGCGACTGCCCATCCGTCCCACCAGTACCGGCGAGGTGAGGGCGCCGCACGCGCCGCCGACCGCGAACGGCAACACCAGAATCCCGGTCCGCAACGCCGTGAAGCCCAGCCCGGATTGCGCCGTCACCGAGACGGTGAACAAGAAGGCCGCGAAGATGGCGAAGAACAGCAGCGTCAGCACGGAGCCGACCGCGAAACCCCGGTCCGCGAACAGATCGATCCGCAACAGCGGGCTCTCCCCCGATCGCAGCCGTCCGCGCTGGTGCCAGACGAACACCACCAGCAGCGCCAGCCCGGCGCCGGCCAATCCGAAAAGTTGTGGCGGCCAGCCCTGTTCGCGGCCGGCCGCGAGGGGATACAGCAAGGCGACCAGCCCGCAGGTCGCCAGCGCCGCGCCGACGACATCCAGCCGTTCCGTGGTGGCGGGCCTGCCCACGTGCAGGTGCCGGTGCGCGAGCAGCAAGCCGAGCACGCACAGCGGCACGTTCAGCAGGAAGATGGCACGCCAGCCCAGACCGAACGGATCGGAGGCGATGACCGCGCCGCCGAGCAAGGGGCCCGCGATGGCCGCGAGACCGGCGGCCGCGCCGTACAGCCCAAAGGCCAACGGCTGCCGCTGTTTCGGGAACACGGCGCTGATGATGGCGATGACCTGCGCGGACATCGCCGCGGCGGACAGACCCTGCGCGGCGCGCGCCGCGATCAGCTCACCGGGCAGGTGGGCCAGCCCGCACCACACCGAGGCGACTGTGAAGGCCGCCATCGCGCCGATGAAGACCCGCCGCCGCCCGATCGACTCCCCGATCCGGGCGGCGGTCATCAGGGTGCCCGCGAAGGCCAGGCTGTAGCCCACGACGACGAACACCTGCGCCGAACCGGGCGCCGCCAATTCCCGTGCGATGCTCGGCAGGGCGGTGTTGACGATCGTCATGTCCAGCATCTGCATGAACACGGCCAGCAGGCAGGCGCCCAGCGCTGCCCACGCCGCCGAGCCGGCGATCACCGGCTCCGGGCCGGTGACAATGCGCGCCCGGGTGCTCATGGAAGGGCGCCGGCCCGCACCGCGCGGTCGCCTTTCGCGGCGACATCGGCCACGATCGCCCGCACGGCGGTGACGTAGCGCGCGATCACCTCGTGCGCCCGCGGCGTATCGGGGAACAGCAGGCTCAGCGTGGTGACATCGGTGAATCGGTTGATCCAGATGTACACCTCGCGCGAGCTGCCGCGATTGGCGAACATGCCACCGTCGATCTTGTCGAACATCTCGACGCCCGCCATCTTGCGAATGTCCAGATAGGACAGCATCCGTGCGGACCAGCCGGGCCGGGTGCGGATGCCGAGTTCGGGCGGCGCCAGTTGCAGTGCCCGGTGCAGCGACACGTCGGTCAGCTCCTTGCCCCGGTCGTAGGCCGCCTGGGCCGCGGCGACCACACCCGTGAACGACTGATCGGCGCGCACCGGGAAGGCCACCGGAATCAGATTCGTGTACCACCCGACCGACGCGGCCTCCCCCTCGGTGCGGCGTGTGTTCACCGGTGTCAGGCCGAAATACCAATCGCCACCGGCCAGTTCGATCTCGGCGAGCGCGGCCGCGGCGAACAATCCGCCGGTGAACCGGCCGCCGTTGGCCCGGCAGACCTCTTCGAAACGCAGTGCACCCGGTTCATCGATCAGGTCGGTGGTCACCTGCGCGCCCCGAATGTGCTCGTCGCCGGCGGCCCACAGGTCCACCGGGAAGCCGGGTACATCACCGCCGTTGCGCCGTAGCAGATCCAGCCAGACGGAGATCTGCGGCGATTCGGCGGTCAGCTCCGCACTGAGGCGGCGTTCCCGCTCGCAGTAGGCGATGTGACCGGTCACCGGCGCCGGAGTCAGGGTGCGGCCGGACAATTCGCTGCCATAGAGCGTCAACAGGTCCACACAGGACAACGCCTGCGCGACGCCGTCGGTGTGCAGGTGGTCCACCGCCGCGTACACCGTGAACGACTCCGCGTGCTCGATGATCCCGAAGCTGAAGCAGTCCCACTCCAGCGGACCGGGCGTCTCGGCGAGGACGTGCGCCCGGATGGCGTCGCTGTCGGTGTAGACGCCATGCTCGGTGGGCACGACCCGGATGTCCGCCGGGTCGAGCACACGGCGCTCCACCTCATCCGCCGCGGTGCTGACGAACCAGCTCCAGAACGTGTCGTGCCTGCGCAGGAACGCCTCGATCGCACGGGTCAGCGCCGCCCGATCCGGGACGCCGGGAATCGTGAACGCGATCATGCACACCCGCGAAACGCGGAATCCCGCATCCGCGGTGCGGTGCGCGGTGCGCAGATATTCCTCCTGCTGATGCGACGGTGGCGCCGGATGCGCCGGCGCGCGGCGCGCCGCGGCGAGTGATTCCGGCGCGGCCCGCCAACTGGTGAGCCTTCCCGCCGTGGGCTGCCATTCGTCGATGAAACCGAAATTGACCACAGTGTTCTCGATTCGTGCGGGCGAGAGGAAATTCTCGACTGACCCTCAGGAAAGTTAACGACAGGAAACATCGGACGACCATAGGTGAGACAAAATCTTGTGACCGCCACCAGAGGACCGCGCGAGTGGCTCGTCGAGTTTCCCAAGAATGCGCGCTGGCGCTTGCCGGGCCGCGTGATCGCGTCCTACCTTCGCCACCACGACAGTGCACGAACCAGGTTCGGAGGTCTCACGTGCACGCTCGAACGACAGCCACACCGAGCGCGGTCAGCACCTCGATCGCCATCGCGCTCATGCTCGCCGCCACCCTGATGATTCCCCGTTGGCCTGGGGCGATAGCACAATCGGAAACTGAAATCCTCGATTATCCGGTGTCTTCCGAGGGTTCCAGGGTGCTGGACATCGGCCCGGTCATCGGCCGCCTGACCGACGTGCGGATCTACTCCGCCGCGATGGGCGCCACCGTCCCGGTGAAAGTGATCCGCGCGCCGGACAATTCGAGACCGGCGCCCGTGCTGTATCTGCTCAATGGCGCCAGCGGTGGCACCGGAGGAAGCAACTGGCCGAATCAGACGGATATCGAGGAATTCTTTCGCGACCGTCAAGTGAACGTCGTCGTGCCGATGGGCGGCGAGGGAAGTTATTTCGCGGATTGGCGGACGGACGATCCCGTACTCGGCAGGCAACGCTGGACGACATTTCTCACCAGGGAACTGCCGCCGTTGATCGATGCCGCTTTTTCGGGCAACGGCGCCAACGCCGTCGCCGGCATCTCCATGGCGGCCACCTCGGTATTCCAGCTCGTCCTCGCCGCACCCCGGCTCTACCGGGCCCTCGGCTCCTACAGCGGGTGCGTGCGCACCAGCGATCCCGCGGGACAAGCCATGGTCGCCGCGGTGGTCACCCGCTGGCGCGGCAACACCCTGAACATGTGGGGGCCGCCCACCGACCCGCAGTGGGCGGCCAACGATCCCTACCTGCATGCCGAGCAACTGCGCGGCACCGCCATCTACGTCTCCACCGGCACCGGTATACCGGGCCCGCTCGATACACCCGACGGACCGGGCATCGACGGTAACAGCGAGAAACTGGCCAGCCAGCTCGTCACCGGTGGATTCCTGGAGGCGGTCATCAACCAGTGCGCGCACGACCTGAGCAATCGATTGCGCGAGCTCGACATCCCGGCGACCTTCGACTTCCGGCCCGTCGGCACCCACTCCTGGGGTTACTGGCAGCAGGATCTGCACAACTCCTGGCCGCTGATCGCCACGGCACTGGCGATCTCCCCCACCACCGGATAGCCGAAGCGCAGGCGGCCGGCCCGCGTCAGCGCGCGCGGACCGCTTCCGCGGCGCCGGTGATGTTGCGGGCCATCCCGCCGAAGATAGCGGCGTGGAACGGCGCGATCGACTTCCAGTACAGGTGCCCGGCCAGCCCGTGCGGCTCGAACAACGCGCATTGCCGATAGGTGGCGCCGGGACCATCGGGCTCGACCGCGAGCTCCAGCCAGGCCCGGCCCGGCACCCGCATCTCAGCGCGCAACCGCAGCATCCGAGGCCGCTCCAACCGCTCCACCCGCCACCAATCCAGCGCTTCGCCCTCGTGCAGCCGGTGCGGGTCGCGCCGCCCGCGGCCGAGACCGACGCCGCCCGCCAGCCGGTCTATCCAGCCGCGCAGAGACCAGGCCAGCGGGAACGAATACCAGCCGTGCTCGCCACCGATCGCCTCGATCACCCGCCACAGCGTCGCGGGGTCGGCGTCGGTGTGCCGTTCGCGCACATCCCGGTACAGCGAGCCGCCCGACCATTCCGGGTCGGTGGGCAGCGGATCCGACGGCGCACCCGGCGGATGGGCGTCCGACCACCTGGTCGGCACGTCCAGGTCGCGAATCTTCTGCAGTGCCAGCGTCACCGCCCGGCGGTAACCGGTCGGTCCTCCCGGCGGGTCCGCGATGAGGTCGGCGATCGCGTGGTCATGACAGACCACGTCGTTGATCAGCGATTCCATCAGCGGCACGGCGATCGAGCGTGGCACCGGCGTCACCAGATTCACCCATTGCGCCGACAACCACGGCGTCAGCACCGGCACCGGCACGATCAGCCGGCGCGGCAGCCGCGCCACTTCGGCGTAGCCGCGCATCATCTGCGCGTAGGTCAGCACGTCCGGACCGCCGATATCGAAGGCACCGCCCGCGCCGTCGGGCAGCGAGGCCGCCTCGGTCAGGTAATACAGCACGTCACGCACCGCGATCGGCTGGATCCGGTTGTGCACCCAGCGCGGGGTGACCATCATCGGCAGCCGCTCGGTCAGATAGCGCAGCATCTCGAAACTGGCCGAGCCGGAACCGATGATCACCGCGGCCCGCAGCACCAGCGCGGGCACCGCACCCGCGCCGAGGATGTCGCCGACCTCGGCGCGCGAGGCCAGGTGCCGCGACAGCCGCTGCGCGTCCGGGACGATGCCGCCGAGGTAGACGATTCTGATCAGCCCGGCGTCCGCCGCCTCGGCCGCGACCAGGATGGCGGCTTCCCGGTCCACGGTGTCGAAGTCGGCCCGCGTCAAGGAATGGACCAGGTAGTACAGCACGTCCTGTCCGGCCAGTGCGGCGCGCACGTCGGCGGCGGAGGTCACGTCACCGGCCAGCACCTCGGCGCGATCGCGCCACGGCGCCTCGGCGAGCTTGCCCGGGGTGCGAGCCAGCACGCGGACTGTGTGACCGGCGCGCAGCAGTTCGGGCACCAGTCGTCCGCCGATGTAGCCGGTCGCACCGAACACCACACACCGCACGGCAACCATCCTTCCGATGACGTGCTCAGGTGATGACCCGGGGCCGCGGGGTCAAACAGTGCGCGTTCCCGGCGTGTGCGCGTCCGGGCGGGCAGCGGCGAGCTCTGATCGCTCGGGCGTCCTCGTGCCAGACTGGGCCCGTGAGCGAACGTAGCAAAAGCCACGGACCGGACAAGCCAGCACCGCGGGATCGCGGCGACGTCATCGGTGCGGGCCTGGTCTGGCTGGCCAAGTGGGCGGTGTGCATCGTCGCGATCGCGGCGGGCGCGTGGGTGCTCGGATTCCTGGTCGCCCGGCTGTGGGTGGTGATCCTGCCGGTGGCGCTGGCGATCGTCGTCGCCACCGTGCTGTGGCCGCCCGTGCGCTGGCTCACCGCACGCGGCCTGCCGCCCGCCGCCGCCGCCTCGCTCGCGGTGCTCGGATTCATCGGCGTGCTCGCCGGCATCATCGCGCTGATCGTGCCCTCGGTCGTGGACCAGGCCCCGGAACTGGCCGACAAGTCCAGCGCGGGCGTCAACCAGGTGCGCGACTGGTTGCAGGGCCCGCCGCTGAGAATCCGTGACGAGCAATTGGATTCGGCCGTGGACGCGATCGTCTCCAAGTTGCAGTCCAGTTCGGAGCAGATCGCGACCGGAGTGTTCAGCGGCGTCACCACCGCGACGTCGGTGCTGGTCACCCTGTTCCTGGTGCTCGTGCTGACCTTCTTCTTCGTCAAGGACGGCCCGCGTTTCCTGCCGTGGTTGCACAGCGTCTCCGGCAGCCGCGGCGGCAGGCACCTCGAGGAGGTGCTCAGCCGGGTCTGGGTCGTGCTCGGCGGGTTCATCCGCACCCAGGCGCTGGTCAGCCTCGTCGACGCGGTGTGCATCGGCGCGGGCCTGGTCATCCTCGGGGTCCCGCTGGCGCTGGTCCTCGCGGTGATCACCTTCCTCGGCGGGTTCGTCCCGATGGTCGGCGCGTTCGTCGCCGGTGCGCTCGCCGTGCTGGTCGCCCTGGTGGGCAATGGCTTCGTGACCGCGCTGATCGTGCTCGGCATCGTCATCGCCGTGCAGCAGCTGGAGGGCAACGTGCTGCAGCCGGTGTTGCAGAGCCGCAGCATGCAGCTACACGCGGTCATCGTGCTGCTGGCGGTCACCGCGGGCGGCTCGCTGTACGGGATCGTCGGCGCGTTCCTGGCCGTCCCCGTGGTCGCGATGGCCGCGGTCGTCCTGCGATATGTCGGCGAGCAGATCGACGCGGCCACCGTGCCGCCGCCGGAGCCGGACACCGACCCCGAGCCCGCGGACTGACCGCGTCGCACGAAAAGCCGCGCGCCATCGTTGCACTCAGTCCGAATGTAACTATCGCCGTCGCCCGCCCGGGTTCCTAGCGTCAGTGGACATGACAACTGATGTGGGCACCCCGCTCAACGACATCGCCGACACGACGGCCCGCGCCGTCGCGGACGACCCGGCGAACGCGCTGGTGGTGTTCCGTGCCTCCGGGACCCCGGAGGGGACGGTGGGCAGCGCGATCACCCTCGGCAAGCACACCGTGCGCGTGGACGAGCCGCCCGCGCTCGGCGGCGCGGACACCGCGCCCAACCCGGTAGAGGTGTACCTGGCGTCGCTCATCGCCTGTCAGGTGGTGACCTATCGGTTCTGGGCCCAGCGCCTCGGCATCACCGTCGACGAATTGTCGGTGAGCGCCGAAGGCGATCTCGACGTGCGCGGATTCTTCGGCTTGGATGACAGCGTCCGCGCCGGTTTCCAGGCGGTGCGGGTGACCGTTCGCATCGGCGGACCCGACACCGCACAGCGCTATGCCGAATTGCAGCAGGCCGTCGACGCGCACTGCCCCGTGCTCGATCTCACCACCGGGCGCACTCCGGTCGAGACCACCCTGATCACCGATTAGCCGCCGTCGCAACCCGATCGACCAACCACTGAAGGAGACCACCCCGATGACCGAACCCGACCTGTCCCAGGACTGGAGCTTCGAGACGAAGCAGATCCACGTCGGACAGATTCCGGACGGCACCACCAACGCCCGCGCGCTGCCGATCTACCAGACCACCTCCTACACCTTCCGCGACACCGCGCACGCGGCGGCGCTGTTCGGTCTGGCGGAGCCAGGCAACATCTACACCCGGATCATGAACCCGACCCAGGACGCGGTGGAGCAGCGCATCGCCGCCCTGGAAGGCGGCGTCGCCGCCCTGCTGCTCGCCTCCGGGCAGGCCGCGGAGACCTTCGCGATCCTCAACATCGCGGGCGCGGGCGACCACATCGTCTCCAGCCCCCGGCTCTACGGCGGCACCTACAACCTGTTCCACTACTCGCTGCCCAAGCTCGGCATCGAGGTCTCCTTCGTCGAGGACCCCGACGACCTCGAGCAGTGGAAAGCCACGATCCGCCCGAACACCAAGGCGCTCTATGGTGAAACGGTCTCCAACCCGCAGAACCACATCCTCGACATCCCTGGGATCGCGGGCGTCGCGCACGACCACGGTGTGCCGCTGATCGTGGACAACACCGTCGCCACGCCGTACTTGATCCAGCCGCTGGCCCACGGCGCCGACATCGTCGTGCACTCGGCCACCAAGTACCTCGGCGGACACGGCGCGGCCATCGCGGGCGTGATCGTGGACGGCGGCAAGTTCGAGTGGACCGGCGGCCGGTTCCCGGGCTTCACCGAACCCGACCCGAGCTACCACGGTGTCGTGTACGCCGAACTCGGCGCGCCCGCCTACGCGCTCAAGGCGCGCGTGCAACTGCTGCGCGATCTCGGCTCGGCGGTCTCCCCGTTCAACGCGTTCCTGATCAGCCAGGGCCTGGAGACGCTGAGCCTGCGGATCGAGCGGCATGTGCAGAATGCGCAGGCGGTCGCCGAATTCCTCACCACCCGTTCGGAAGTCACGTCGGTGTCCTACGCGGGCCTGCCGTCCTCGCCGTGGTACGAGCGGGGCCGCGCCCTCGCGCCGAAGGGCACCGGCGCGGTGATCGGCTTCGAGCTGGCCGGTGGCGTGGATGCCGGCAAGCGGTTCGTCGAGGCGCTGCGGCTGCACAGTCATGTCGCCAACATCGGCGACGTGCGCTCGCTGGTGATCCACCCGGCCTCGACCACCCACTCGCAGCTGACACCCGAAGAGCAACTGGCCGCGGGCGTCACGCCCGGTCTGGTCCGGCTCGCGGTCGGCATCGAAGGCATCGACGACATCCTCGCCGATCTGCGCGCGGGTTTCGCGGCGGCTTCCTGACGCATCGCGCCCCGGGGTGGTGTGCCCCGGGGCGTTTTGCCTGTCCGCGATCCGGATCGAGCGCGGCCCGGCAGGGCGAGAACCTGTTTCGAAGCGGTTTTCCATGATTTCCGTCGGCAAATAGGGACGCACCGACAGTGGTCATCGGTTACCCTCCGGCGCACGGTTATTCACCCCCGCGGCGCGGATTCGATTGGCACGCGTGCGGTTCCTCACGTTCGGAAAAGAAATCGAAGTTTCGCGCATCCGTATGGCTTTCTGAACCGAACTAGAAAGGTAGGTATATGTCCTCGTCAGAATGAGGTGGGTAAGTCCATGGACATAGCGGTACCCGAAACTCCAGCGCACCCCTTCTTACGCCGCGCCGCCACTCTGGTCGTCGCGAGCGCCATCCCGTTGTCCGTGGTCGGCGCCGCCACCGCCACCGCCGACCCGCTGCTGCCGGAGATCTCCGTGCAGATCCCGTTCGCCCCGGCCCCCGCAGTCGGCGTCCTCGCTCCGGCGGCCGATCCCGTGGACGACGTCGTTCCGCCCGAAGTCGCGCCGCCCCCGGTCTCCGCCGGCCGCAACGACTCGAGCACCACCCGGCCGATGCCGGACGCGAACGTGCTCGCCCCCATCGTCCCGCAGCGGCTGCATCTGCCCAATCCCGCCGCCCCGGCCCCCGGGGTCGCGCCGATCGAGGCGCCGCCCGGCACGCTGCGCGTGGGTTCGGTGGTGATCGGCAGGCCGGACTTCCTGACGCCCGAGCAGGGCAAGATCTTCAACGACGCGATCGCGGGTCCCGAAGCGAGCATCGCGCAGACCTTGGATTCGGCGGGCTTCGAGCCATCGCGCTCCGACCGGATCGCCGCCGACCTCCTCGGATCCACCGCCATCGGCGCCTCGGTGGGCAGCATGGTGGCCTCGCCGGTCGCCTCCATCGGAGCCGTCATCGGCGCGGTCTGCGGCGCCATCGCGGGCCTGCCGATGTTCCCGACCGGGACGGTGGCCGTCATGGCTCTCGGCGCCGCCATCGGTTACGGGTTCGTCGCGTCTCCTGCCATCGCCGTCGGCGCGGCTGTCGGCGCCGGTGTCGGTGTGCTCCAGGGCCTTCTCACACCGCCCACGGTTCCTGCCTCGTAATCCGCTTTCCGGTGCGTTCCGCGGCGGAAGACACCGCGTGAACTCGTCGTTTTCGATACGCACGAATTTCGCGAAGACCCGGTTCCGGCCGGGTCTTCTGCTTTGTTCGGAAATGCCGGACGTTTGGCCTCCCGATAACGGGCTATCGCGTAGAAGACCGGCTGAAGATGGTCGGCCGGTCTCTTCACAAGGAGGTTGTGACATGAGCACAGTCGACAAGGCGAAGAACAAGGCCGAAAAAGTCGCCGGCCAGGCCAAAGAGAAGTTCGGCGAGGCCGCGGGCGACCGGGGGAAGCGCGACGAAGGCCGCACCGACAAGGTCAAGTCCGACCTGAAGGACGCCGGCGAGAAGGTCAAGGACGCCTTCCGGCACTGACCACCGTCCGACGGGCGCGGTCGGACGTGGTCCGCCCGGAGCCCCGCCACGGCCGTGGATCGCATATCGAGCGGACGCTACCCGACGCAAGCGTCCCCCACGGCCGTAGCGACGGCGGAGTTACGCCTAGCCAGGGCGGATGGCCGCACCGAGCGGTCATCCGCCCGCTTCTCGCGAGCAACTGGTCCAACCAGTTGACCTGTTGACCTCGGTGCGCCACACTCGGTCGCATGGAATTCGCCGCGGTCGCCCGCACCGCCGTCTCCGATGTCGTGTTCGGCCAGATCATCGACGCGATCCTGAGCGGACGGATCGCCCCCGAGGCGACGCTCCCCTCGGAACGGGAACTGGCCGAGATGTTCCAGGTCAACCGCCACGCCGTCCGCGAAGCGCTCAAGCGCGTGCAGCAGAGCGGGCTGGTGCGCGTCACGCCGGGCGGCAAGACCCGGGTGCTCGACTGGCGCTCGCACGCGGGCTTGGACATTCTGACCGCGGTCACTCGTTCGGGCGCGGTACCCGCGCAACGGATCCTGCGCGACATCGCGGTGATGCGGCGGTCCGTCGCCGCCGACGCGGCCCGGCTGTGCGCCGAGCACGCCGACGCCGAGCAACTTGCGGCGGTGCAGGGCGCCGCCGCGGCCTATCCGGACGCCACCGCGCCGTTCGGCGCCGTGGTGGAGGCCGACTTGGCCTTCTGGGTGGCCATCCTCGACGGCTCGGGCAACCTCGCCTACCGGCTGGCATTGAACACCCTGGTCGCGGGCTATTTCGGGATCGGTATGGAGATCGTCGCCGAACTGGGCCTGAACAAGGAATACGTCGACCCCGGCGCGCACCGCGCCCTGGCGGCATGCATCGCCCGCCGCGACGCCGCCGCGGCATACGACACCGCTTACGCCCTGCTCACCCGCCTGGTCGACGCCCAAACCGCACCGAGAGATTGACCCTTTGTTCGACCTGATCGCCCATGCCATACCGGTTTTCGTGCTCTGCCTGGCGCTGGAAGCCGCCTCCTTCCACTTGCTGCCCGACGACGACCAGCTCGGCTACCAGTTCCGTGACGCCCGCACCAGCGTGCTCATGGGGCTGGGCAATGTGGTGGTGAACCTCGGCTGGAAACTCGTCGTCGTCGCGGTGTACGCCGCGGCGTATCTGGCCGCGCCGGTCCACCTCCCGGCCGACCAGCCGCTCACCTGGATCGCGCTGTTCTTCGCCGACGAGATCGCCTATTACTGGTATCACCGCACCCACCACACCGTGCGCGTGTTCTGGGCCAGCCACGTGGTGCACCATTCCAGCGAGTTCTACAACCTCTCCACGGCCCTGCGCCAACCGTGGACCCCGTTCAGCTCACTGCCCTACTGGTTGCCGCTGGCACTGGCCGGCTTCCCGCCCTGGATGATCCTGCTGCAGCAGTCCGTCAGCCTGCTCTACCAGTTCTTCATCCACACCGAGCGGGTGGGGACGCTGTGGCGGCCGGTGGAATTCGTCTTCAACACGCCCTCCCATCACCGGGTGCACCACGGCTCCAACGACCGCTACCTGGACAAGAACTACGGCGGCATCCTGATCGTCTGGGATCGGTTGTTCGGCACGTTCGAGCCGGAGACCGAACGCGTCCGCTACGGGCTGACCAAGAACATCGAGACGTTCAACCCGGCCAAGGTCGCCGCCCACGAGTGGATCTCGATCTGGCGCGACCTGCGCGGCGCATCCTCCTGGCGCGCCAGGGGCGGTTACTTGTTCCGCGGGCCCGGCTGGTCGCCGGCCGACTGATCCGCGTCGGAAGCAGCGCCGTCCTCCTCGATCAGCCGCAGTTGGCTCGGCCACCAGATCCCGCGTCCGATCAGGCTGAACAGCGCCGGGATCACCACCGTGCGTACCACGAACGTGTCGAGCAGGATGCCGAGGCCGACCACGATGCCGACCTGGGTGAGGGTGATCAGCGGAAGCACGCCGAGCACGCAGAACACCGCCGCCAGCACGATGCCCGCGCTGGTGATCACCGCACCGGTCACCGACACCGCCCGCACCATGCCGTGCGTGGTGCCGTGCCGCGGCGTTTCCTCGCGGGCCCTGGTGACGAGGAAGATCGTGTAGTCCACGCCGAGCGCGACGAGGAACAGGAACGCGAACAGCGGCACGCTGATGTCCAGCGCCGGGAAGCCGAAGACGTGCTCGCTCATCCAGCTGCCCAGCCCCAGCGCGGCCAGCGCGCTCAACACCGTGACCGCCACCAGCAGCAGCGCGGCGGGCACCGCGCGCAGCAGCGCGAGCAGCACCACCAGCACGACGACGAGAATGAGCGGGATGACCACCCCGCGGTCCCGGCTCGCGGCGGTCTGGACGTCCAGCGCCTGGGCATCGGCGCCGCCGACCATCGCGTCGGCTCCCGGCACCGGCGCGACCGACGCCCGCAGCGCCTCGATCGTGTCGAAGGCGCGCGCGGAGGACGGCGGCGCGTCGATCACCACCGACCACCGGGTCAGTCCGGTCGGCGAGGTGCCCGTCCGCGAGGTCAGCACCACGCCCTCGGTGCGCCGGAACGACTCCTCGACGCCCGCCGCCGCCTCGCCGCGCGCGAGGACGATCGCGGGATCGGAAGCGCCGGACGGGAAATGCCGTGCCAGAGCATCGAATCCCGCCACCGATTCCGCGCGGACCCGGAACTGCTCGGTCTGCGAAAGCCCTACCCGCGTCGTCAGCAAGCCGGTCGCGCAGACCGCCAGCACCACGAGCGCACTTCCGGCCACCAGGGCGGGCCTGCGCACCACCCGGACGGCGAGCGCGTGCCAGATCCCCTCGTCAGCCGTGTCGCGGTGGTCGGCCTGCGGCACGAAGGGCCAGAACACCTTGCGCCCGCACAACGCGAGCGCGGCGGGCAGCGCCAGCAGGACGAACACCACCGCCACCAGCAAGCCCAGCGCGGCCATCACACCGAGGCTGCGCGTGCTCGGCACCGAGGCGAGCACCAGCACGAGCAGCGCGGCCACCACCGTCACGTTGCTGGCCAGGACCGCGGGCCCGGCGCGCCGCACCGCCTGCCGCAACGCCGCGCGATGGTCCGGTTCCCGGTGCAGTTCGTCGCGATAGCGCGAGACCAGCAGCAGCGCGTAGTTGGTGCCCGCGCCGAACACCAGCACGCTCGTGACACCGGAGGTCGAGCCGTCGAGGGTGAGCTCGGTCACGCGCGCCAGCACGGTTCCCGCGCTGGTGGCCACCCGGTCGGCCGCGCCGACCACCGCCAGCGGCACCAGCCACAGCACCGGGGACCGGTACGTCGCGATCAGCAGTACCGCGACGACCACCGCGGTCACCGCGAGCAGCGTGACGTTCGCGCCGGAGAACGAGTCGGCGATGTCGGCGCCGAAGGCCGGACCACCGGTGACCTGCAGGACGAGCACGGCGGGCAAGCCGTCGCGCGCGGCGGCACGGATGTCATCGATGCGGTCGGTGAGCGCGAATCCGTTCAGGTCGGCGTCCACGGGCACCTGCCCGATCGCCGCCTTCCGGTCCGGCGCCGCGATCAGGTCACTCGGCCCCGGCGCCCGTCCCGACGCACGGGCTACGGCTTCGGCGGTGGCGTTCCGGTCGTCGTCGGTCAGGTCGCCGCCATCGGCGCGCGTGACGACGACGATGGCCGCGGCCGTCCCCGCGTCCGGGAATTCTTCCAGCGCCTGTTCGACCCGCGCCGACTCCGCCGAGGACGGCAGCGCGGTCGGGGCCTGCCCGGCGGACTCGTTCTCGCCCACCGCACCGATCAGCCCTATCGAGGCCGCGGCGAGGACCAGAAGCAGCACCCACGAGGTCCGGGCGGTTACCACCGACGCATAGCGATCCCAAGCGCTCACACCGCAACTCTCTCAGAAATTGAAATATTAAGCAATTGAGACACCGGCTGAACTACGCTGATCCCCCGTGTGGAAAAGGATGCGCCGTTGACCGAGGAGCCGAACGCCGACGGGCCGGACCGTGACGGACTGGAAACCGGCATCGCCGCCGACATCCGCGCCCTCACCGCGATCTCCGAGCAGATCGGGCAGGTCTTCGCGCGCAGCAACGACCTGCGCGCCAACGACTTCCGCGCACTGATGCACGTCGCGACGGCCGAGCTCGAGGGTGCGCCGCTGACCGCGGGCGGCCTCGGCAAACTGATGGGGATCTCGTCGTCCGCGGTGACCTATCTGGTCGAGCGCATGATCGAATCAGGGCACCTGCGCCGCGCCGCCGATCCGGCCGATCGCAGGCGGGTCATCCTGCACTACGACGAGCACGGCATGGACGTGGCGCGCGGCTTCTTCACACCGCTCGGGCGACGGACCCGCGCCGCGATGGCCGACCTGGCCGACGCGGACCTGCGCGGCGCGCACCGCGTGCTGGTCGCGGTGATCCAGGCGATGCGTGAGTACCACGACGAGCTGACCGGCGAGTGAACCCCGCCGCCGGTCAGTCCCGCAGGGCCTGCTCGCGCAGCGATTTCAAGGTCTTCGACAGAATCCGCGAGACCTGCATCTGCGAACAGCCGATCCGCTGGGCGATCTGCTCCTGGGACATCGAATCGAAGAAGCGCATCACCAGCACCTGCTTCTCGCGTTCGGGCAACGCGGCCAGCAGCGGCTTCACCGCCAGATAGTTCTCTACCGTGCTGAAATCGGGGTCCTCGGCGCCGAGCGAGTCCAGCAGCGAGGGACCGCCGGATTCCGCGTCGTCGGTGTCGGAGGCGGCGTCGATCGACGAGGTCTGGTATGCGTTGCGGGCGATGAGCGCCTGGGTCACCTCGTTGAGGTCCGCACCCAGTTCCTCGGCGATCTCCCGCGCCCGCGGCATCCGGCCCAGCCGTTGCGACAGGATCTCCACCGTCGGACCGATGGTGGACTGGATCTCCTTGAGCCGCCGCGGCACTCGCACCGACCACGCGTAGTCGCGGAAATGCCTGCGCACTTCGCCCATGATCGTCGGCACGGCGAACGAGAGGAAGGTCGCGCCGTGTCCCGGATCGAAGCGGTCGACGGCGGCGAGCATGCCCACCCGGGCGATCTGCAGCAGGTCCTCGAAACTCTCGCCACGCCCGCTGAACTTGCGGGCGATGTGTTCGGCCAGCGGGAGACAGCGCTCGATCAATTCGGCGCGCACGGCTTCGCGGCGCGGATCGTCCGGGGCCAGCGCGGCCAGTTCGGCAAAGAGCGGCTCGATATTGTCGTAGCTGTCGCCCCGCGATTTGCGCTTGGAATCGACCTGATTCGGCTCGCTACTCATTATTCGAGCCGCCGCGCACCCAACGGAAGTCGACGACAGTCGGGTAACCGCCCGCGGCGGAGTCGTGCGCGCCGCGCGACGCCGAGACCGAATCCGTCAGCGTGGCCACGATGTGCCAGCCGAAGCCGGACTCGTCCGGGCTGGTGTCCGATACCGTGACGGTGCAGACGCGCACGTCCACCGCGTCGTCCTCGAAGCCGAACGCGCACTCCAGTTCCGCCCCGTCCACCGCGTCCAGCACCAGCGCACTGGCCACCTCGTCGAGCGCCAGCCGGATGTCGGTCACCTCATCGATGCCGAAATCGGCCATGAGCATGACCGTCTCGGCCAAGGCACGCAGCATCGCCAGCTGTTCGGATACCGCGGGCACCCGCACACTGATCGTGCCGGTCCGCGTCGTCGCGGGAGGAGTCCCCTCACCCTTGCTCATGCACAGCTCCCAGAAGTCGCGCCGTCCGTCGGAGCGCCAAGCCTACGCCCTCTCGTCCACGGGCTTCGATCGGCCACGGCACAACACGCGCGTCGCCGCCCGACGATCATCATTCCGCCCCCGATGTCCGTTTCGCCGGAAGACGACGACGGCCGTCCTCGACCGCACGCACCAGATCCGTGTACGCGATCTCCAGCTCGGCCAGCCGGGTCCAGGCCGCATGCATGCGCTCGCCGCCCGGGTCGTCGTTCATCAGCAGATAGAACGCTTCTTCCGCGACCGCCGCCATCCCATCGATCACCTCACCCAGGCTGGCGTCGTGCAGCCGGACCCCCGGCGCGGCGCGCGGCAGGTGCAACGTCGCCCACGTGTCGATCCGGTCGACCAACTCGGCTCGGCGCCGCCGGATCACGACCTCGTCGCGCGCGTCGTCGCGGCACTGCCGGTGTAGTTCGGTCAACTCGCGCGCCCACCGGCTGACCGGGCCCTGCACGTGCTGCCCGCCCAGCGCGCACAGCAGAGCGCTCGGGCTGGGCAACGCCGCGTTCTCGGACAGCTTTCGCGGTCGAGCACGCTGGACCAGCATCGGCCTACCTCCCCGGCACGACCGCACCGATCGCGCGGCCGGTCGTCCAAGCCTTCATCAGGACAGCGTTCATTCCGGATCCGGCATGCCCGCTGTGGGCGCGCGCAAACTCACAGGGGCGCAGTCAGTTCGAGATGGATGCCGTCGGGGTCGGAGAACGACAGGATCGCGATCCCGAAATCGGCCATTTCGGTGATCTCGCCGTGTTCGATGCCGGCCTCGGACAGGCGAGCGGCCGCGGCCACCAGATCGTCCCGCGTGGGAACGGTGAAGCTGAGATGGTCAAGGCCCACCCGTTCCGAATCGAATCGGTCGGTCGGGGCGGCCACCGGCCGCAGGCCCAGCAGCATGCCGTTGGCCTGGAACACCACGCCACCGAACAGCCGCATCGGATCGGACCGCACCGCCGGATCGTCCGGGCTGCCAGGCGACTCGGCGGCGATCGGGAAACCGAGCACGTCTCGGTAGAAGGCACGGGACCGAGCGATGTCGGTCACCGTCAACCGGATGTGGTGGGTTCCGGTCGTTTCGATCAAGGTCACATGAACTCCCAGCAGACAAGGTACGGCGGGCTCGATCGGCTCGCCGGGCGGTGCTGCCGGTGGCGAGCCGTCTGGCGATGACGGTAGGACACAATCGCGCCGGAACCGAGTGTCGTGAACGACATCTTCGGTACCGTTTCCGACATGGACGTCGTCGTCTTCGTCGTGGACGGCGTGGCCGACTTCGGTTACGCCGCCCTGCTCGAGACCTTCAACACCGCCAATGCCGTGCGCGCCGAACTCCCCGGCTCACCGGAGCCGTGGCGGGTGCGCAGCGCGTCGTTCGGCGCCACGGTGCGGTCGGGCCACGGCAACACCGTGCCGACCATCCCGCTCGACGAGCTCGGCGACGACTTCGAGCTGATGATCGTGCCCGCGGTGAACGTCCTGGAGGCCGCGGCGCTGGTCGACCTCGTCTCCGCCCCGGCCAGCCGTCCCGTCCTCGACCGGCTGATCGCGGCCCGCGATCGGGGAGCTCATCTCGCCGGCGCGTGCACCGGAACGTTCTTCCTGGCCGAGGCGGGCGTGCTGGACGGTTCCCCCGCGACCACGAGCTGGTGGCTGGGCCCCAGTTTCCGGCGCCGTTATCCCCGTGTCGACCTCGACGAGGGCCGGACACTGTGCCGCGGCCGTGGCGTCAGCACCGCGGGCGCGGCGCTGTCGCACATGGACCTGGCCCTGTCACTGATCGCGGCCAAGAGCCCGGCGCTGGCCGAGCGCGCCATGCGCTACCTCGCGGTCGGCGCGGGACGACCGCAACGCGAGTTCATCGTTCCCGAGATCATCGCCCGCGGCGATTCCGTGACCGCCGCCTTCGAACGCTGGGTCCGCGCGCACCTCGGCGAGAATTTCCGGATCGCCCACGCCGCCCGCGCCATCGGCGTCACCGAACGCAGCCTGCAGCGGGCCACACACGCCGAACTGGGCATGTCCCCCACCGAATTCGTGCACGACATCCGCCTGGAACGCGCCGTGCACCTGCTGCGCACCACGTCGCTCACGGTGGACGCGGTGGCCGCCAAGGTGGGCTATCTCAACGCCGGAACCCTGCGCGGTCTGTTCCGCCGCCGACGCGGCATGTCCATCTCCGAAATCCGCATGACGCGCCTGTCGTACTGAGTCCCCGATCGCCCTCGCGGCACCCGGGGCCGAGGCGCCGTACGCCGTCATGGGCCGTTTCGGGCGCTGGTCGATCACCGCGCCTAGCCGGTCCTGCTCTTCCCGGCGGCGCATCCTGCGGCGACGGCGACAGCTCTCGCCGAACGTCGCTGAGGGCGACAGCGGATCAACGCCATACCTCCTTTTCGAGTAGTTCGCTACTCGTGTGCGGACGACTCCGTGGCCCGACGATGGCGAAAGCAGGTGCGACGACGACGTCCACCCCAGCGAACCTCGAACACGGAGTCACCCATGCCTGCGAAAAAGAACTCACCCGCCCGCCGGACGCACGCCCGGAAAGACGATCTTCGCACCGCACTGCGCAAATTCATCCGCACCAAGGGCGAGAATTTCCTCGAAGATCCCAATATCTCCTCGATCGGCGTCGGCTACAAGCAAGTCGACGGAAAGCCGACCGGTGAGATCGCGGTGCAGTTCACCGTGAACGAGAAGGTGTCCGAACCGGAGGAACTCGAAGCACTTGGCACATCGACGATTCCGGAGACCGTCACCGTCGACGGGATCGAGGTGCCGACCGATGTCCTGCAGCGCAAATTCGAGCCGGCCTTCCGGCTGGTCGCCGAAGCGGTGGCGCCGGAGCGAAAGACGCGCCTGGATCCGATCGTTCCCGGAATCAGCGTCGCCCACCCTGCCAGCACAGCCGGAACGATCGGTTGCGTGGTCTACGACCGGGATGACGGGACGCCGTACGTATTGAGCAATTGGCACGTCCTGCACACCTCGGCGGGCAGGCTCGGCGACGACGTCGTGCAGCCGGGGCCGCGCGACGACAATCGCATCGACCGCAATCGGCTCGGCAAACTCGTCCGGTCCCATCTCGGCACGGCGGGCGACTGCGCCGTCGCCGTCATCGAGAACCGGCAATTCAGCGGCGAAGTCAGCGGGCTCGGCGTCGTCCCGGAACGCCTCGGGGACCCCGAACTGGGTGACACAGTGATCAAGAGCGGCCGGACCACGGCGGTCACCCACGGCATCGTGCGGCGCGTCGACGTGGTCGCCAAGATCGACTACCGCGGGGTGGGCAGCAAGAGCATCGGCGGCTTCGAGATCGGACCGGACCCCGGCCATCCGCCGTCCGACGGCGAGATCAGCAGCGGCGGCGATTCCGGATCGGCGTGGTTGTTCACGCTACCCGACGGCGCCACGAGCACCGTCCTGGCCGGACTGCATTTCGCCGGGGAAACGGGCTCGGACACCGACGAGCACGCGCTGGCCTGCCTGCCGCAATCGGTGTTCGAGAAGCTCGGCATCACGTTGACCCCGCCCGCCCCGGAAGAGGTCGCGGTCGTCGCCGGATACGATCCGCATTTCCTCGCGTCGCCGATTCCGCTGCCCGAGGTGGACGCCGAGGTCCGCCCCGACGTGGCGACCGCGCTCGACGGCGCGGACGTCCTGCACTACACGCACTTCTCCCTCGCGATGCGCCGCTCGCGCCGCTTCGCCATCTGGGTGGCCTGGAACATCGACGGAGCCTCGATGAAGAAGCTCTCGCGGAAGAAGATCGACTTCGTCAAGGATCCGCGGCTCGACGCGGACGTCCAGGTCGGCAACGAGCTGTATCGCGACAACCGGCTCGATCGCGGCCACCTCGCGCGCCGGGCGGATCTGCTCTGGGGCAGCATGCCCGAAGCGGCGAATGCCAACCGGGACTCGTTCTTCTACACCAACATCACCCCGCAGATGGACGACTTCAACCAGAGCATGCGCGACGGGCTCTGGGGACGGCTCGAGGATGCCGTCTTCGCCGACGCCACCGTCGACGACCTCAAGGTCAGCGCGTTCGGCGGCCCGGTCTTCACCGCGGACGACCGGGAATTCCGGCAGGTCCGGATCCCGCGCGAGTTCTGGAAGGTCATCGCGTTCGAGGACAACGGCGAACTGAAAGCCCGCGGCTTCCTGCTGAGCCAGAACCTGGATCAGCTGGAGGCCCTCGATCTCGACGAGTTCCGCGTCTTCCAGGTCCCGTTGACCGAGATCGAGCAGCGCGCCCGCTTCCATTTTCCGCAAGCACTGCGAGACGCGGATCTGCAATTGGCGCCGGAAGAAGTCGCCGCCCCGTTGAACACGGTCGCGGACATCCAGTGGTGAGCCCGGACCGGTTCGATCCGTGACCGCTATACCGCGCGGGATTGCGGTGGCGCGGTGAATCCTTCGGCGAATTCGATGAAGTTCTGCACGACGGTTTCGCTCTCGCGGCGGACACTGCGCTTGAGGAGAAGTCCCGGCAACAGCAGGGAGGAGTGCAGTTCGGTGTGATACCAGACCTGCGATCCCGCGCGATCGGCGGACACTTCGAACCACCCGCCGCCGCCGAGGCCGACACAGCTGTCCATGACCTGCCAGGACACTCGGTCATCGACCCAGTCGTATTCGAGCACTTGCAGGTCCGACCGGCCCAGCAGCGTCTCGGCGGTCACGTAAACCCGTTGCGGACGCCCGGATTCGTCTCGGGTGGCCACGCGCGCATCCGAATACGTCGACCATTCGGGGAGCATTTCGATCGCGGCGACCGCATCGAAGACCTGGGCGGGATCGACGGCGACGGTGAAATGTATATCCGTTTTAACGCGCATAACTCCTCCACCCCCGGTTCCGACCCGGCCGATTCTGCCCGGGACGCTTCGCATCCGTCAACCCACTCTTACGCCGCAATCATCGGCTATGCGCGAATGCCGATGTCAGAAGCTCCCCAGAGTTGAAAATAGGTAGTCAGCTACCCGCAGGCTATTGGTAGGCAGAATAGTTACCGGCGAGTATCAAAGTAGGATCACAGACTTTCGCCGCCGCCATCGCGGCAGCGATATGCCGATCACCGCGACGGCCGTTCGGCGATAGCCGGGAATACGCCGCGGGAGTGCCGAGCGGGCAGGTCCGGCAAGGTCTCCCTGCCGATTCGCCGGCTCACAACCCACTCGGCACCTGCCCGGCGACATCGGGCAAAGCTTTTACCCGCCCGATTCCGTCCAGGTGACCGGCAATTCGTGGACGCCATAGATATTCATGTCGGTCCTGAGCCGCACCTCGCCGGCGGGGATGGCGAGCTCGAGGGACGGGAAGCGGCGCAGCAGTCCGGCGAAACCGGCGCGCATCTCGATGCGGGCCAGTTGCTGGCCGAGGCACTGGTGGACGCCGTGGCCGAAGGACAGGTGACCGCGGGCCTTGCGATGGACGTCCAGGGTGTCGGGGTTGTCGAAGCGCTGGGGGTCGCGGTTGGCGGCCAGCAACGAGACGACGACGGTCGACCCCTTGCCGATCGTTTCACCGCCGAGTTCGATGTCGTCCGTGGCGTAGCGGTAGAAGATGTCGGCCACGGACAGGTAGCGCATGAGTTCCTCGACGGCGTCGGGGATCAGCTCCGGGTCGGCGCGCAGTTCGGCCAGCTGCTCGGGATGCTCCAGGAGCGCGAAGGTGGCCAGCGCGAGCATGTTGGCGGTGGTCTCGTGGCCCGCGAGCAGCAGCAGGAAGGCGATGCCGGTCAGCTCCTCGATGGTGAGGTCGTCGTGCCGAGCCAGGTCGGAGAGGATGTCCTCGCCGGGTTCGGCGCGTTTGGCCGTGACCAGTTGCGCCAAGTACGTGGTCATCGCGCCGTACGCGGCCATCTTCTCGTCGAGCGACTGGTCCTTGACCAAGAACTTGGCGGTGTTGACCTGGAAGGTGGCCCGGTCCGCGTAGGGAACCCCGAGCAGTTCGCAGATCACCAACGAGGGCACCGGCAGCGCGAACGCCTCGACCAGGTCGACCGGCGGGGCCAGGCGCCCCATCTCGTCCAGTTGCCGCTCGGTGATCTCGATGATGTGCTCTTCGAGCTGCTTCATGCGCTTGACGGTGAAGGCGCCGGTGAGCTTGCGCCGCAGCCGGGTGTGGTCGGGCGGGTCCATGGCGATGAACAAGCCGGGCGTCTGCGGGGACGGTTCGGTGGCGACGGGCATGCCGGGGGTCTCGTACGGCACGTGGACGATGCCGATGTCCTGGCGGGAGCTGAACCGGGTGTCGGCCATGAGCCTGCGGACCGCGTCGTAGCCGGTGACCAGCCAGCCCTCGTGACCGTCGGGGAAGAGCATGGGACTGACCGGGCGAACCTCGCGCAGCCGGGTGATCTCGCGGGGCGGGTCGAACGGACCCGCGTCGCGCTCCAGGGGGAGGCCGTGCGGGATCGGAACTGCCTGACTCATCGGTTTTCCTCTCGTGGCGATTGTTCGACGATGGTGATCGCGCCGGACGGGCACACCTCGGCGGCCGCACGGACCGCAGGCTCCCGCTCGGGCGCGGGTGCGGGGTCCAGCGGCACCACCCGGCCGTCCTCGGAGTCCTGGTCGAATACTCCGGGGGCGGTCAGTACGCACATACCGGCGCCGACGCAGCGCTCCCGGTCCACCCTGAGTTCCACCGGTTACCCCTCCGCCCAGATGATCGGGAGGGAACGCGCGTCGCAGCCGAATGTGTCCGTGTGCAGCGCGCTGCCGTCGAGGATCGTCCTGTCCCCGTAGGTCTTTCGCCGCCCAGAAGCGATTGCTGAACTATTCACACGAACACTGTCGCCAGCCGGGCTGATACCGGCCTGACACCGACCTGACACGTGCCCGTCGGAGCGGTCGCCATCCGGGGGACGGGTGGCGCCGCTGACCGCCGATCGTGCACGGCAGAATGGGTCCGGTGCAGATCGGGATGCTTGGACCGCTCGAGATCCGGCTAGATGACGGCGGATCGATCGAGGTGCCAGGCGCTCGGTTGCGGGCGCTGTTGATCGCCCTCGCGCTCGAGCCCGGTCGCGCGGTCCCGAAAACGACGCTGGTCGATTGGATTTGGGGCGAGCAGCCACCCTCCGACACGGCGAACGCCCTGCAGGCACTGGTCTCCCGCCTGCGCAGGGTGCTGCCGGAGGGGTCGCTCGACGGACAGGCGGGCGGATACCGGCTGGCGGTGCAACCCCGCGCCGTCGACGCCGTGCGCTTCCAGCAGCTTCTCGACCAGGCCCGCGGCGGCGGCGACGCGCATCGCGCCCAGCTGCTGCGCGAAGCGCTCGACCTGTGGCGCGGTGCGCCGATGCAGGACGTCGGTATGTCCGACAGCGCAGCGTTCGACGCGGTGGTCACCCGGCTCGACGGGCTGCGCCTGGCCGCCATGGAAGATCTGTACGAGGCGGAGATCCGCCTCGGCCGGGGCACGGAGCTGGTCGCCGAGCTGACCGAACTGGTGGCCCGGCATCCGCTGCGGGAACGGCTCGTCGCCGCGCTGATGCGTGCGCTCGCCGCCGCAGGTCGTGGCGCCGAAGCGCTGGTCGCGTACCAGCGCGCGCGGGAGGCACTCGCCGACACGCTGGGCGTGGATCCCTCCCCGGAACTCTCCGCTCTGCACGTCGCGCTGCTGCGCGGCGAAGTGCGAGCGGAGAACACCGACCCGAAGACGAACCTGCGGGCCGAGTTGACCAGATACGTCGGCAAATACGCCGACATCGCCGCCGTGCGCGAACTCATCGCGAACCATCGGCTCACCACGCTGACCGGGCCCGGTGGCTCGGGGAAGACCAGGCTGGCCCTGGAAACTGCGCGCACCATGCTCGACGACCTCCCGGACGGGGCCTGGCTGGTGGAACTGGCGTCGGTCGGCGCGAGTGGCGACGTGGCGCAATCGGCGCTCGCCGCGCTCGGCCTCCGCGACGCGCTGCTCGGCGGCGCGCCGAACGCCGAACCGATGGACCGGCTCGTCGCGGCGATCCGCGAGCGCGAAACCCTGCTGGTCCTGGACAACTGCGAGCACGTGATCGAGTCCGCCGCGGCGTTCGCCCACCGGGTGCTCGGGGAATGTCGGCGGCTGCGGATCCTCGCGACGAGCAGGGAACCGCTCGGCATCACTGGTGAGGCGTTATGGCAGGTCGAGCCACTGGCGTTGCCCGCCGAGGACGCGGACCCCGGTGCCATCGAGTCCTCTCCGGCGGTGCAGCTGTTGCGGGACCGGGCCGGCGCGGTGCGCAAGGATCTCGCGGCCGATGCCCGCACGCTGTCGACCATGGCGCGCGTCTGCCGGGCGCTCGACGGGATCCCGCTGGCGATCGAGCTGGCCGCGGCCAGGCTGCGCACCATGTCCCTCGATCAGCTCGCCAACCGCCTCGACGATCGATTCCGCTTGCTGACCGGCGGCAGCCGTACCGCGATCCCGCAGCACCGGACGTTGCGGGCGGTCGTCGACTGGAGCTGGGAGCTGCTCACCGATGCCGAACGGATGGTCCTGCGCAGGCTCGCGGTGTTCTCCGGCGGCGCGAGCCTGGACGCGGCCGAGCGGGTCTGCGCGGGGAGCGGACCCGAAGGGGACGGAAAGAACGCGGCGGTAGAGCAGTGGGAGGTGCTCGAGCTGCTGACCGCGCTGACCGAGAAATCGCTGCTGCTCACCGCAGGGGACAGCGGGCCGCGCTTCCGGATGCTCGACACGATCAAGCAGTACGCCCTGGACCGGCTCGTGGAAGCGGGGGAATCCGAGCACGCGCGCCGCGCGCATCTCGCGTACTTCACCGAACTCGCCGACGCCGCGGAACCGCGCCTGCGCCGCGCCGACCAGCTGGAGTGGCTCGCCACGCTCGAGGCCGAGCACGACAACATCGCTGTCGCGATGCGTGGCGCCCTCGCGGCCGGCGACGCGACCGGGGCGACGCGGCTGGCGGCGGCCGCGGGCTGGTACTGGTGGCTCAGCGGGCACAAGGCCGAGGGCATGGAACTGATCACCGCGGCCGCCGACCTGCCCGGCGAGGTGGACGACGAGATCCGGGCCAGGGTGTATGGGCTGGTCGTGCATTTCCTGGTCTCAGGGCCGAACGACGAACAGCAAGTAGCGGAATGGATCCACAAGGCGTACCGCGTGAGCCGGCGCAGTGAAAGCCGGTACCCCCTGCTGGGCTTCGTAGTCGCGATGGAACGCATGCTGGAGGGTCCCGAGGCGTTGCTGCCCGCCTTCGAGCCGCTACTCGGCGACGACGACCCTTGGGTGCGGGCGCTGGCCCGGCTCCAACTGGGCAAGGCGCGGATCGCGCTCGGCCAAGAGGGACGGGAGGCGGACGAGTATCTCGAGACGGCGCTCGCCGAGTTCCGGGCGATCGGCGAGCGCTGGGGGATTTCGTTCGCGCTCACCGAAGTGGCGAATCGAATCGCCATGCGCGGTGCGTTCGCCGGCGCGTGCGAGCATCTCGACCAGGCGATCGGGGTGGTCACGGAGGTCGGCGCGATCGAGGACGTCTTCCTGATCCGGGCGCGGCAGGCCCAGCTGTACTGGCTGCTCGGTGATGCCGAAGCGAGCGCGGCCGCCATGGCCGAGGCGCAGCGGTACGCGGATCGGTCCGCCTGGCCGAACGCACTGGCCACCCTCGCCCTGACCAAAGCGGAGCTGGCCCGGTGGAGCGGCGACACCGAGCAGGCGTACCGGCAGATCGACCTCGCGACAACCCTGCTCGGCGGTGATGCGGAGCAAAGTTACATTCAGGCGGTAACCCACGACCTGCTCGGCTACCTCGCGGACGATCTCGATGATGCCCGCGAACAACGGGCCGCGGCCTTCCGGGCGGCATCCGCCACGGGGTACTCGCCCCTGGTCGCCCAGGTGCTCATCGGGGTCGCGGACCTGGCGCTGCGCGACGACCAGGACGAGCAGGCCGCGCGCCTGCTCGCGGCGAGTGCCCGAGTGCGCGGACTGCCCGATCGATCCCAGCCGGATGTGGGCCGGATCGAGCAGACAGCACGACGTCGCCTCGGTGAAGCGAGATTCACCGAGGCGACGAGGGAAGGTGCGCAGGCGAGCTGGCGTGAACTGGTCGAGACCACACTCCGTTCTTGATCGTGGCGGAAACCGGCCACACTCTGGTATAGGGCGCCGACCTGGTGTCGCGCCGCCGTAGGGCGTGTGGAGCGGCTGGGTGGGCTAGGCGGCGGTGGCGTGCCGAATGATGATGTTGCCGTAGGAGTTTCGCGCGTAGACCCGCACGACGTCCTCGGTGTCCGCCGATCGTCCGACCGGTTGCATCTCGTTCTGCACGGTGCCGTGCTGGGCGTTGGTCTCCAGCCATGCCGCGCTGCCCTGGCTGATTCCGACCCGCAGTTCGCCCATGGATGTCTCCAGCCGGAGCACGCCGCGTGACGCTTCGCCGATGTGGATGTCGCCTTTGGCGGTTTTCGCGGTCACCGAGCCGCGCGGGCGCTCCACGGCGATGTCCCCGGCGGACATCTGCAGATCGCACTCGCCGAGTTCGCCCGCGCCCAGCAACCGGCCCACGGCGGCGGTGCCCTTCAGCCGCGAGCCGGTGGGCACCTCGATGGTCACCTCGATCGACGGGTTGCCGCCGAACGGGGTGTAGGTGCGCCAGTCCTTCGGCGTTTTCACGGTCAGCGCGCCCGCGCCGAAATCGACCTGGGTTTGCTCGGCGGCGCGCACGTCGCCCTTCTTGGACGCATCGGCCGGCCGGACCTCGACGACGGTGTCGCTACGGTCCGAGGCGATCACGGTGACGCTGCCGGAGAGCACGTCGACGGTGACGGCGATCGGGTCCGGTGTCTCGAACGTGGGCATGGCTGTCTCCTTCGGAAATGGTTTCGATACGGGGTGATCGCGTAACTACACGCGCTTGTCGAAGGTGGCTCTCGACCACAGGTATCCGACCAGGGCGAATCCGGCGCACCAGGCGAGCGCGGCGGCCGTGTAGCCGCCGGACGGGTGGCCACCGAGAAACCCACGCAAGGCTTCGATGATCGGCGTGAAGGGCTGATACTGCGCGAATTGCCGGATGCCCGGACCCATCTGGTCGGCGGGCACGATCGCACTGCTCACGAACGGCAGCATGATCAGCGGCACCACGGTCATACCCGCGGATTCCGGGGTCTTCGCGGCCATGCCCAGCGCGACCGTGAGCCAGGCGGCCGCGAACGAGGTCGCCGCTATGACGCCGATCGCGCCGAGCCAGTCGAGCGCGGTCGCGGGCGACCGGAACCCCAGCGCGAAGGCCACACCGAGCACGGCCGCGACGGCCACCACGTTGGTCAGTACGGTGGCCGCGACGTGGCCGGTCAGTACCGCGCCCCGGGAGACGCTCATGACCTTGAACCGGTTGATGACGCCCTTCGCCATGTCGGAGCTCACCGATACCGCGGTGCCCGACAACCCGTAGCTGATGGCCAGCAGGATCATGCCCGGCGTGGCGTAATCGATGTACCGCTCGCCCACATCGAACGCGTTGCCGAAGACGTACACGAAGATCAGCATCATCACGACCGGCATCAGCGCCGCGTTGAAGATCGTGACCGGCGTCCGGGCGATGTGCTTGAAGTTGCGCCGCAGCATGATCGACGAATCGGCCAGCGGTGCGGAAATGGTGCTCATGATGCGACAGCCTCCGTGGTGGCGTGACCGGTCAGGGCGAAGAAGACATCGTCGAGGTCAGGTGTGTGGACGGACACCTCGTCGGCGTCCACCGAGTGCTCGGCGAGCCGATTCAGCAGGTCCCGCAGCGATTTCGTCCCGCCGTCGCCCGGGACCCGCAAGGTCAGGGCCTCGTCGTCGCGGGTGGCGGCGGGCAGAATGCGCGCCGCCGCGTCCAGTTCCGTGACGGTGACGAACCGGAGCCGGATGTGGCTGCCGGGCACTCGGCGCTTGAGGTCGTCGGGAGCGCCTTCGCCCACGATGCGGCCCTGGTCGAGCACCGCGATCCGGTCGGCCAGCTGGTCGGCTTCCTCGAGGTACTGGGTGGTGAGGAAGATCGTCACCCCGCCGGCCGTCAGTTCCCGGACGATTTCCCACATGGTGCGGCGGCTGCGCGGATCCAGTCCGGTGGTCGGCTCGTCCAGGAAAACGATCTCCGGTTTGGTGACCAGTGTCATCGCCAGGTCCAATTTCCGGCGCATGCCCCCGGAATAGGACGACGCCTGCTTCCGCGCCGAGTCGACCAGATCGAACCGTTCCAGCAATTCGGCGATCACCCGCTTGCTCTCGTCGGCCCGCAGATGATGCAGATCCGCCATCAGCCTCAGGTTCTCTTCCCCCGTCAGCAGGTCGTCCACCGCCGCGAACTGACCGGTGACCCCGATCGCCGCGCGTACCGCGTCGGCTTCGGTCGCGATATCGTGCCCCGCGACACGTGCCGTGCCGCCATCCACCTTCAGCAGCGTGGTCAGCACGTTCACCGTCGTCGTCTTACCCGCCCCATTCGGACCGAGCAAAGCGAAAATCGTCCCGGCACCGATATTCAAATCAATGCCATCGAGGATCGTCTTGTCCCCGTATGCCTTCCGCAGCCCGGAAGCTGCAATTGCTGTGTTGTTCACACGAGCACTGTCGCCAACCCGGCTGATACCGGCCTGACACCGGCCTGACACGTCCACTGACACGGTGTCCGCCCGACGAACCGGCTGTCCCGAGTCAGGATCTCGGCAGAATCCGGCTTGGTCACATGGTTGATGCCACGCCTGGCGAGATCACCTGAGAGCGCCCGCATGCCGATCACGTGGCGTTGGGGCAGGTGCGATTGGTCTGCTACGCGTTGCCACCGAAGGCTCGGAGGAATGTCGCGACCGCGTTCCGGGTGACTTCGCGCAGCTCGGATTCGGATATTCTTCGTGTCCCCATGCGTGTGCGGGCTTCGAGCGGCGCGGCGAGCAGAGCGGCGAGGTGTTCGGCAGCGATGGCAGGGTCTCCGACGATGTTCAGCTTGCCGGCGAGGGCGAGTTTGGCCAGTCGCGCGGACAATGCGTCGTCGACTCGATCGGAGGCTGTGTCTTTGACGATATCGAGCAGGTCCGGCATGTTCGGCATGTTCGCGTGCAGCAGTCGTCGCAGCGCCACGGAGCGTTCGTCGCAGTAGCACTCGGCGAGCCTGAGCCCGCTCTCGGTCAGCAGCGTGGCGAGATCGCCGCTTCGGTCCAAGATTTCGACCGCGGCGAGGTTGCGGGTCAGTGCTTGCTCGGACAGGTCGGCGATCACTGCGCGGAACAGGGTCTCCTTGTCTCCGAAGTGGTTGTAGATCGTGTGCTTGGCGACCCGGGCCTGCACGGCGATGGTATCGACGCCTGCCTGGTGGTAGCCGTCTCTGGAGAAGAGGGTGAATGCGGCGTCCAGGATCGCCTGCCGCTTGTCGATCCGCCCGGTCGGGCGCTCCGGCTTCGGTGGGGGCACGAGACAACCCTAGCGATGCACTCATCAGTGCTTTAATATGCACTCACTAGTGCAATATGGAGGGTGCGATGATTATCAATCTGCTGCGGTTCAGCTTCAAGCCCGGCGTCACAGAGCAGGAGCAGGAACAGGTGCTCGCCGCCATGCGACGCACCGCGTCGGTCGAGTCGGCGGTGTTCTCGACCGTCGGGCCGGACCTCGGAGATCGGGCGGAGGGATTCACCCATGCGTATCTGACGGCGATTCCCGATCTGGACGCGCTGGAACGTTATATGCACGATCCGGTGCATATCGGGGGTGACGAGTACATCCTGCCGCGTTTGGCCAAGCAGTACGCGGTGCGATTCTCCGACGACCCGAATCCCGAACTGGCCCAGAAGATCTACGCGATCTACAAGCGCAAGGTCGAGATGTACCCGGAGTGGGGCAGCGAGGTGGAGGCATTGTTCGCCGCCGCGGGGACCACGCCTGCTCCGTCGAGCACGCCTCCAGGCGAGGACGCCTGACAGGGTCCCACGGGCCACGGTCCGCAGGGGTCGCCCCCACGGAGCCGGGCCAGCCATCGCCGGTATAGGTGCGTTCTGGGATGCCGTGGCTCGATGCGCCCGGAGCATAAACCGAGCAACCCTGCCGAGAAGTTCGACTCGCCAGACGACGCCTGCATCGAAAATATGTTCGACTCGAGGTAGGGTGCCGGAGCATGCCGGAACTCGAGCCCACCCAGTTCGCTCAGCTGCAGATCAACGCCGTTCGCAGGCAGCTGCTCGACGCCGCCGCCTTCGGAAAGCACCTGCGCCCCGAGCAACTGGAGAGCATGGCCGGCAGACTGGCCGAAGGGTTGCGTGCCTACACGGAAGCCATCCCACCCACCACCCCACCCACCGACGGCCGCGCCTGCCTCGACTACCGACGCCGCCACCCCTGACCGCCGATCCGGCATCGTGGGCGAGGTGTCATCGCGGCGAGCGGCGCAACGAACGCGACGCCAGCCGATCAGCCCGGCGGAGCCCGAGAGCGTCCGCCAGGCGGAACCGGCCCGATCACTCCGACGTGCCGGGCAGGCACAGCCATCCGGCACGATCGAGATCTCGCCCCGAGCACCGCGCCAGAGTGCGCGTTCCCGGGGTCAGGCGCAGACGCGATTGAGCTCGTCGGTGTAGGGGTTGAGGTCGGCAACGTTGTCATCCACCAGCGCGGCGGCGTAAGCGGTGATGGCATCCCGCTCCGCGCCCTGGGCCAGATCGGCCAGGCCGCTCAGCCTGTCGGACAGCGCTGTCGCCGTCGCCTCGTCCAGGGTGCCGCCGCTCGTGTCGATCGCGACGTTGATCAGCTCGATGGCCCTGGCGCATTGGAGGGACTGGGCGTGCGCGGGCGCGGCCGGCAGGAAGAGCAGAGCGGCAGCGGCCGCGGACAGCACAGCGGCGAAGGACGTCGACTTGATCATCATTTCCTCTCAGAGCGTCGGTGTGATCGTAGCGCCGCGGGTGGGCGAACCCGAAACCCCGAACCCCCGTGGAACGCCAGAAACCCCGTTCAGCGTCGAATCTGAGGGGGTTCCCGGTGTCCGATCCATTCACATGCCCATGCGTTCCAACGCCCAGTCTATTGCGGCGTCCTCATGGTCAGCGGGATGGACCGCGTGAAGCGCGGCGGCGGAGTTACCCACCTGTATCGGCGCCCGCCACGCGAAGGCCGGACAGTCCAGCCGCCATGCTCCCGCCGCACTGGGTAGCCGACCCCGATGTCCCCACGCGGACGAGGAGGCGGCAGCAACCTGAGCAGCAGGCGCCGGCAGCTGGCTGCCAGACAGCTGACACGGCACGCTGGGCGTGGTCAAAGAGCATCGGCAAGTCAGGAGGTGTCCGCAGGACGACACTGGCGGAATCGGTTCTCGCCCTGAACCTCCCGTTCTGCGCGGCCGCCGGAGTCGGAAGCGTCGCGTCTATGTGTTCGTGGTGGTCGTCCCGCAGCCGCCCGCGGCGGTGAACGGGTGGATCAGCTGGCGGGCGTAGTCAACCGGGTAATCGGGTGCGGCCGCCATGCCGAGCTGTTCGGAGGTGAAGCGCCGGGCGGGATCGTAGGAGTAGGTGCGGTAGAGGTGGTCCCAGAGCAGGGTGAAAAGCCCGAAGTTCACGTCGCCGATACCGGCCCACTTGAGGTGATGGAAGCGGTGGCCCGCGTTGAGCGCGAGGACGTATTCGGCGGGACCGACGCGGTAGTCGGCATTGGAGTGCTGTAGCAGCAGCTGGATCGCGACGGCGAGGGCGAGGACGGAGGCCACGCCGACGGGCAGGCCGAGCAGGATCAGCGGCGCGACGCCGGCGGCCATCTCGACGGTCTGGTGGACGGGATGTTTCATCAGGCCGTTGAGTCCGTAGAACCGGGTGACGCTGTGGTGCACGGCGTGGAATCGCCACAGCAGCCCGATCTTGTGACTGGCCAGATGCACCGTGGTGATGCCGAAGTCGGCGATCAGTACGGCAAGGAGGACCTGTCCGGCGAAGGGCAGCTCACCGGGCCAGATCCGCGCGCTCGGGACGATCGCGGCCAGCAGCGGAATGGCGGCCACGCTGATCAGGATCAGGGTTTCGTTGACCATCGCGTGGATGCGGTCGCGGCGACTGTCGCCGAGGTCGTGGTTCCAGCCCTGCTCGTACGGGATGATCCGTTCGGCCAGGAACGAGGCTGCGATCGCCGAGGCCAGGATCGCGAGAAGCCAGTATTTCGGGGCGCCCGCAGCCGAGAGGGCGATACCGAGCCCGTTGAGCCCGAGCAGCATGAACGGTACATAGGCATACCGCGTGATCCGTTGTGCCGCCAACAGTATGGTCGTGTGCATACGTTGAGCGTGCTGGCTCGACACCGCATCCGGCTTGAACGATTCGGCTATCGCGAATCGTTGTGCCAGGACATGTTCCGGCTCAGCGCCGAGGGCGGCAGGCCGAAGGTCTCCCGGCAGGTACGAGTCAGGTGGGCGCTGTCGGCGAACCCGGCGGCGTGCGCGGCGGTGGTGAGGTCCGCGCCGCCGGCCACCGCGTCCCGTGCGATCATCAGCCGCAACCAGAGCACATAGCGGCGCAGCGGCAGCCCGACCTGAGCGGTGAAAAGATGTGTCAGTCTGCTCGCCGAAATGCCGACGCGAGCGGCGAGATCGGCGGTGCGAATGGTCCCGGAGGCGACGACGACCGGCAGGCAGTGCAGCGCGGAGGCCACCGCCGGGTGGCGGACGGCGTGGGAGACGGCCGTGCTGTGCGGTGCCAAGATTGCCATCAGTTCGGTGACGGCCCCGGCCAGCGGCGCATCCTGATCGGGCGGGGACAGCGCCGGCCCGCCGGACCAGCCGGCGGTGTGGGCGCAGTGCGTGGCGGCACGGCCGGCGCCGCTGTCCGGATCGAGGAACACCGCGATACCTGCGGGGGCGCCGCGCAGAACGCGATGCGATGCATCGGCGGGGATGATCATGTGGGTACCGGTGCACTCGGCGTGGTCGCCGGCAACGGTGATCGGGCCGGCCCCGACTATCACCTGGACGGCGTGGTGGGCGTGGGTGTCGGTCGGGCCGATCGATCCGCTGAAGGCGAGCACGCCGGGACGCAGCAGGACCTCGCCGCGCCAGGGCTGCGGGCCGGTGCGCTCGTCAATGGTGGCGTCGGGAGCCTGCGTCCCGCATGCCGCCGAACGGAGTGGTGACACCGTCGTAGCGTACGTGCAGCATCATCCCCTGATGTGCGTGCGGCAGGTTGTGGCAGTGATTCATCCAGATGCCCGGATTCGATGCTCGAAACACGACTTCCCAGACTTCTCCGGGGCGAACATCGAAGGTGTCGACCCACAGCGGGCTGCCCGTCGCGGGCTGTCTGTCTCTCGACAGGATCAGCACCGCATGGCCGTGCAGATGCCAGGGGTGGGTTTCGCGGCTCCGGTTCACCACGGTGAGACCGACGATGTCGCCCTCGGCGACGAGTTGATCCGGAATCGAGGGATGTCCGCGCCCGTTGACGGTGTGCGCATAGGTCGGCACTCCATCGACCATGGCGACCCCACGGTCGAGAACCAGGGTGAAGTGCCGGTCGGTGGCAGCGCCGCGCAACGGAACCGGCACCGGGGTCCCGTAGGTCAGCAGATCGAGTTCGGGCCATTTCTCGATTCCGGCGATGACGGGCACGCGGTCGTGCCGATCGCTGGTGGGCCGCAACCACAGAGGGTGGGCGCGGTCGGCGTCCAGCACCAGTGCCACAGCTGCGTCCGGCATGACGAATACGAGGTCGTAGCGCCCACCCGCGGGTGCGCGCAACCCGATACGGCTGATCTCGCCGGGCTGCGTCAGGTCGCGGCCGTCGACGGCGGCAACACGGAACGAGGTGCCCGCCAACGCGAAGCGATGCGGATCGGAACTGGCGTTGATCAGCCGCAATCGGACCGCGGTGCCCGGCGACGCGAAGTGCTCGTGCCCACCCGCGATCGTGGCGGCTCCATCCACTGTGTGCACGGTCAGCGTGAGATCCAGCTGCCCGGGATCGGATCGCACGCGAGGTTGCACGATCATCGGGCCGAAGAGTCCCCGGCGGACACCGATGTGTGATGCGTAATGGGTGTGATACCAGTATGTTCCGGCCTGATCGGCGCGGAACCGATAGACGAAGTCCGCACCCGGCGCCACCGGGTCCTGGGTGACACCGGCCGCTCCGTCCTCCCCGCAGGCGATGTCGTAGCCGTGCCAGTGCAGAGTGACCCCGCCGGCGATGTCGTGATTGATCAGTTCGACCTCGATCAGATCACCCTCCACGGCCGTGATGGGCGGGCCGGGCACCGTGCCGTTGAAAGTCCACGCGTCGACATCGCGTCCGGCTGCTGAGCGTACAGCGGCTTTACGTGCGACCAGCACGTATTCGCGCCGCACGCCACCGGGCGCGGGTGTGGTCGCGCCCCGCAACTCGGTCACCGACACAGCTGCGCGGGGAACCGGACCGCGACCACCTCCAGTGGTCATCGGCTCGGGGGTCCGCAGCGACAGACCAACCCCGGCACCGGCCGCCACCACGCCGCCGGCGGCGCTTAGGAAGCGGCGGCGCGAGCCACCTCGCCGATCCGGATCGGCCGCCGCTGCCGTGACCGGATCGGCGACGAGCACTCGAGTGGTCAGCAGTGCCGCGGCGAGCACCAAGGCGATCGCGATCAGCACGATGCCGGGGGTGAGTGGGTATCCGATGAGGAAGGTCACCGCGAAACCCGCCGACGCGGCATACGCGGCCGTGAGCAGTGTGACAATACCTGCGGTATCGACGGTTTCGTGCCGCCGGGCGCCGGCGGCCTGTGCCAGCAACCGTGGTCCCGCGACAATCGCGGCGACCAGTCCGGCCAGCAGAAGCAGCGGCAGCCCGAACAGTACCTTCTCCTGGACGAACCACCACCCCCGGCTGGCCAGCACCGCCACGGAGGCAATCTCGAGCACCAACACCAGCAGGGCCGCCGTGAGCATCGCAAGCCCGAGCCCGGCCCGCCGCGCCGCCATGGCGGCGCCGGCCGCGAACCAGGTGATGACACCCAGCAGCGCAGCGGCGTGCTCCACGTTGATCCAGGTGGCCGTGGTCATGACGAGGACCGGGCGGGCGCTGCCGACGTTGCGGGAGTCATCCTCGAAATCCGGTGTGATTCCCGCGCGATCATCGCGATCACGCCCATGATCAGCAGCCCATTGATCGCGTGCAGCCCGAAGACGACCGGGCCGGTACTCGATTCGGTTCCGAACGCCCGGGCGATTTCCCGGATCACCGACTGCCCGATAACCTGCCCGGTGACCAGGCCCGCCAGCCCGATCAGCCGCCCCGGCATCCGGGCCACGGCCATGGCGACGGTGAGAACGAGCGCCAGGAGTAAGATCAGGTTTGCGAGGGTGCGATGCGGCCGGAACGATTCCTCGGCGGACGCGGCGTCGAACGCGCCGACGGCCGCCAGATAGAACTGTCCGATAACGGCGAGCAGCAGCAGTGCCGCCAGACCGGTGCAGACTTTTCTCATGCCGCCCATCGTCGCGCCCGCCGGGCCGGTGCCGCTTCCGGCGACGGGAGGCATCGAATACGTCAGCGTGCGTCCGGAATTCGCGGTCGGGTACGCCGATCGGCGTAGCCGGTCGAGCCGCTGCGCGGGGAGGCACCGGCCCGCGGGTCTCCCAAACCGGGATGACCCAGCCCTAGTAGCTGCGGCAGCCCGCGGCTGCGATCGCATTCGTCCGGCACAGCCGCCACGCGGCTCGGTCCTCGTCGACGTCCGCGCGGCTACGACCTCCCACGCAGACGTTTGCGATCTGCGTACGCGGATCGACGTAGACAGTGCCGACCGCTGACGGACGCGGGACGTGCCCACCGAATCGAGAATCGATGGCGTGAGAGGCAAAGTTCCACTGCGAGTTCGCATTCTGTCCGCGCTGACCACCGAGCCGGACTGGGATCCGATCACCCCCGAACAGATCATCGAGGTACGTGAGGCTCAGGCCCACAAGCGCCGCTCGGCACTGGGCAGACTGGTCACCGGCAAGCCTGATCAGCGCGCACGCATCACCACGCACACACTCGATCTCCCACAACGACGCGTGGACGTGCGGGTCTACCGGCCCGAACGGGAAGACTCGGCGCTGCCTTTGATCATCGCGTTCCACGGCGGCGGATTCCTCGGCGGTGCACCGGAACAGGACGATTGGCTGCTCGGGCACTTGGCGGCAAACCTTCCGGCCGTGGTCACCTCCGTCGACTACCGGCTGGCCCCCGAACATCGGATCGGCGCATTCGTCGAAGACGCCCACGACGCCGCGGCCCAGCTGGCCGAATCAGCCCCGGTGTTCTGCGCGGACCCCGCCCGAATCGCCCTGCTGGGCGCCAGCGCGGGAGCCACGCTCGCGGCGCTTACTGCGATCCACGCCCGCGAGCTCGGGCTGGCGGTGCGGGCGCAGGTGCTGATAAATCCGCAACTCGATTGGACCGACCGTATATTCGGCTATCCCTCGTTCACCGAGAACGCGGACGCACCGAGCCCGACGCCGGCCTTCTGCCGTGCCATGCTGCGTTTCGCGATTCCCGAGCCGTTCGATCGCACGACGATCACCCCCTTGCTGCGTGACGACCTCGCGGGGGCGGCCCCGGCGCTCATCCAAGCCGCCGGGCTGGACCCGCTGGCGGACCAGGCCCCGGCCTACGCCGACCGCTTGCGGCAGGCGGGCGTCGACGCGACGCTAACGCACTATCCGGAGGCGGTGCACGCCTTCCTTTCCATGCCCGGACTGGTTCCCGTGGCCCGGCCGGCCCGCGCCGAGATCCTCGGTTACCTCCATACCCACCTGCTGGCACGGCCCGGCGAGCAGACGTGCCCCCTCAGTCGCCGAACCCGTCGGCGATTTGGCGGGCTAACGGCGGTTCGTGAAACGGCACCGTTCCCGTTCGGGCGAGCGGGCCGACGTGCGTAGTCGCTCATGCCCGCGAGTGCGGTGTGCCGACACCGGCCGCCGGTTGAGGGCCATACGGCCGGTCGGCGACGCGGCCATACCCGGCACCGTCCTTTCGTTCAACCCATTACCTGAGAGGCGTTCTATGCGAAATACGACAACCGGTCCAGGCGTGCGGATCGCCCTGCGACGCGCGATTTCGGCGCTGCTGGTCGCCGGATGCGCGGTACCGGTCGCAGGAGTGGCAGCGGCGGACCCGGTAGCTTCGAGCGGCCCCGGAACCATCGTGTCGTCCCGGTCGCTGGCAGCGACCGAACTCATTCCCGCAGCGGGCGAGGGGTATCGGCTCGTCTATCGAACCACCGGCCGCGACGGCGAGCCGGCAATCAGCGGCGGAAACGTCTACCTGCCCGCCGGGGCCGCACCGCCGGGCGGGTGGCGGGTGGTGTCCTGGGCGCACGGCACGAGCGGGATGGCACAGGGGTGTGCACCCAATCTCCTCGGCGGGATCGCGGATACACACGACGAAACACCGCAGCTGACCGACCTGCTAGCCCAGGGGTACGCCGTAGTGGCCACCGACTACATCGGGCTCGGGGCGCCCGGGCGCTACGAGTATCTTTCCGGGCGCGCGGAAGGACACGCGGTGCTCGATATCGTCCGCGCCGGCCGCCTGATCGAGCCGGACCTATCGGATTCCTATGCGCTGGCCGGACATTCGATCGGCGGGCATGCGGTGTTGCACGCGGCACAGTTGTCTTCGAGCTACGCACCGGAACTCGATCTGCGCGGCACCGCCGCATTCGCTCCGACGAGCAACTACGAGCAGTTGATCTCCGCACTCTCCGGACCGGACCTGGCTGTGCCGTTCCCCGCGGGACTGCAGCTCAGGGTCTTGATGATCCTGGCCGGCCTCGACCACGCGCATCCAGAGCTGGGCGTCGCCGACCACCTGAGCGAACGAGGCAAACATGTGGTGGCCATCGCGGAGTCCGGGGAAGACTGCCTGAGGTCAGCGGAACAAGCCCTCACCGGTCGTCCCTTCAGTCAGCTGTTCGCCAAACCCCTGTCCGATCCGGCCCTGACCGCCGCACTCCGCGAGTACATGGCCGCGCCCACGACCGGCTACGACCGGCCGCTGCTGCTTCTGCAGGGCGGAGCCGACACTGTGCAACCGATCCCGACCACCGCCCTGCTCCAGCAACAACTCGAACGAAGCGGCACCGACAGCCGCCTGCTTGTCTACCCCGCGGCCGACCACTTCACACTCTTGCCGCACGCCCGCCACGATACAGCCGCATTTCTCGCCCACATACTGCCGAGCCGCTGACCCACCGGGAGACCGTCCGTAGGGCCTGCGCGGACTGAACCCTAACACCCCGTGGAACGCCAGAAACCTCCTTCAGCGTCCAATCTGAGGGGGCTTCCGCTGTCCGATCGATTCACATGCCCATGCGTTCCAATGCCCAGTCTATTGCGGCGTCCTCATGGTCAGCGGGATGGACCGCGTGAAGTGTAGCGGCGGAGTTACCCACCTGCATCGGCGCCAGCCGCGAAGGCCGGACAGTCCAGCCGCCAAGCTCCCGCCGCACTGGGTAGCTGACACCGATGTCCCCACGCGGACGAGGAGGCGGCAGCAATCTGAGCAGCAGGCGCCGGAACCGGTGCCAGTCCGATGTCCACACCGTGTCAGCGCTCTTCGAAAATCCGGCCACCGGCGCTCTTTGAAAATCGGCCACCCATCCACGATCGGAAGGGTGATCTCAGTGCAGGAATGGGCGCAGATCAGGTATCTCCATGCGAGTGAGGGCCTGTCGATGCGGGCGATCGCGTCCCGGTTGGGCATCTCGCGGGACACGGTGTCGAGGGCGATTGCCTCGGAGTCGCCGCCGCGATACCAGCGGGTGTCGGGTCCCTCGGCGTTCGACGAGTTCGAGCCGCTGGTGCGGGAGCTGCTGGCGCAGTTCCCGGCGATGCCGGCGTCGGTGATCGCCGAGCGGGTGGGCTGGGCGGGGTCACCGTCGTGGTTCCGTAAGAAAGTCGCGGCCCTGCGGCCGCAGTACGCACCGAAGGATCCGGCGGACCGGCTGGAGTATCGGCCCGGGGATCAGGCGCAGTGCGATCTGTGGTTCCCACCGACACCGATCCCGTTGGGCGCCGGGCAGGTCGGGACACCCCCGGTGCTGGTGATGGTGGCTTCGTTCTCGAGGTTCATCACTGCGATGATGATTCCGACCCGGACCACCGCGGATCTGCTGGCCGGGATGTGGTCGCTGCTGTCGGGGCAGTTGGGGAAAGTCCCGCGCAGGCTGTTGTGGGACAACGAATCAGGGATCGGCAAGGGCGGACACCTGGCCGTTGGGGTGGTGGCGTTCACCGGGATGCTGGCCACCCGCATCGTCCAGTGCAAGCCGTTCGACCCGGAGTCCAAGGGCATCGTCGAACGCGTGAACGGCTATCTCGAGACCTCGTTCCTGCCCGGCCGGTCGTTCAGTTCACCAGGAGATTTCAACACCCAGCTCGCCGAGTGGCTGCCGATCGCCAACGCTCGACACGTCCGGCGCATCGCGGGTTCCCCAGCGGAGCTGGTCGGCATCGACCGGGCCGCGATGACGACACTGCCGCCGATCGCCCCGGCGGTCGGGTTCACCAGCCGCGCGAGGCTGCCGCGTGACTACTACCTGCGTGTCTTGGGCAACGACTACTCGATCGACCCGACGGTGATCGGACGGTTTATCGACATTCGTGCCGATCTGGATACCGTCACCGCCCGCTGCGACGGGCTGCTGGTGGCCACCCACCGCAGAGCCTGGTCGAAAGCGGTCACCATCACCGACCCCACCCATGTCCACACCGCTGCGCAATTGCGGGAAGCATTCGGACACAAACAATCTCGGACCGTCAGCGTCGATGACGGCGGGTTGGTGCGTAACCTCGCGGACTACGACACCTGTTTCGGCGTCGACTTCGGCGGCGAGGGTGTCGCGTGATGGCCGCACCCGCCGATACCGCCAAGCAGATCGAGTACTACGCCAACGCGTTGAAGGCCCCCCGCATCCGCGACAGCGCCGCCCGCCTGGCCGACCAAGCCCGCGACGCCGGCTGGACGCATGAGGAATACCTCGCCGCGGTCCTGTCCCGCGAAGTGGCATCCCGAGAGTCCTCCGGCGCCGAAATCCGGATCCGCGCAGCAGGATTCCCCGCCCGCAAAGCGATCGAGGAATTCAACTTCGACCACCAGCCCGCCCTCAAGCGCGACACCATCGCACATCTGGGCACCGGCCAGTTCATCACCAAAGCCCAGAACGTGGTGCTACTCGGGCCACCGGGAACCGGCAAAACCCACCTGTCGATCGGGCTGGGTATCGCCGCCGCCCACCACGGCCACCGCGTCCTGTTCGCCACCGCCGTCGAATGGGTCACCCGCCTACAAACCGCCCACCAGCACGGCCGCCTCGCCGCCGAACTGGCCAAACTCCGCCGCTACGGACTACTGATCGTCGACGAGGTCGGATACATCCCCTTCGAACAAGACGCAGCGAACCTGTTCTTCCAACTGGTCTCCAGCCGCTACGAACACGCCTCGCTGATCCTGACCTCGAACCTGCCGTTCTCCCGCTGGGGCGACGTGTTCTCCGACCACGTCGTTGCCGCGGCGATGATCGACCGAATCGTCCACCACGCCGACGTCCTGACCTTGAAAGGAAACAGCTACCGACTCCGCAACACCGAAATCGACACACTCCCGTCCATGCGGACAGACAACACGGCAGACTAAACAACCACCAAGTGGCCGATCTTCAACGAGCGCCACCGGCCTACATTTCGAAGAGCGTCGACACACCGGAAGCCGCTCATATACCGCCATCGGGTCTCGACGAACTCTCATGTCTGTCCTCACTCAGCAACTGAGAATGTGTGCCTGAGTCTTGACGGTGAACTGACGCGGTTCGCGCGGTACTCCTTCAACCTGACCCCTAGCAACAACCCGCCACGCACCGGACTCACATGGAGCCCACGCCGCAATATTCAACCGTGGGTTCGGAATCTGCTCATCACTCTCCGCCCCGCGAACCTCCCAGTCGCTACCAGCCTTCTTGAACTCCAAGGTCAAGTCCACGCGGAACCACTCCGGTGCGGGCACACAATCCGCGTAACCACCACCGATGACAGCAGGTTCGCCGCGTCCAGTCTGAACCCATGGTCGGCGCTCGTGGATAGCGAAGGTGCGCGACCGAGACCCTTCCGGATCAGCGGCAGTCATGGGCGCTCGCATGGCAACTCCGGCGCTGACCACAGCCAACGCGGCAAGTCCCGTGGTTGCGATGTGGCGAATCTACATGGTGTTCTCCTTCTTCTCGATTCAGAAAAAGGGAGTGGCCCAGAGCGGACGCACGCCATGAAATGAAGCCGATCGAAGGGCACGCGGAACCACAGCCAGCTCAAAAGTTTGTGGTCCCCCATCTCGTGAGCCGCGCCGAACCGGCAGCCGTTGCCGCCGTGAAATTCTCGCTCGGCCTCGGCTTGGCGGGCCGTCGATTCGGGCCACGCGATCGCCCAGGCCAGCACGGCCAGCGGCAGGCCGACCGCGACCACGAACCCGAGCACGATCAACGCCCGGCCCGCACTGCCGACCAGCGCGCGAACGACAAGCGGGGTAGCACCGTTTCCACGTCGGCCACGTCCATTACCCGGTTCAACTCCAGCGGGCCGAGGTGTTCCGGGCCGGGCACCACGACGGCGTCCACGTCGGCCGCGCGTACCTGGTCGAACAGCGGCAATACCGATGCCACGTCGGGCCAGATCACCAGACCACGATGCCGCGGCGCTCGGTGCCGATCGGACCAAGTTTTCCGACCTACTTTCCCGCAGCCGTGGCGGATGGATGCAGCGGGACACACAAGGTCCATCGGCACCGCTCGGCCGCTACGGGTACAGGGTCATGGACTCCATAGTGCCTGTACAGCCTTTACTGATGGTGTCGAATGCAGACAGCTGATGCGTTCGCCGTCCGGGTTTCACTACAGCTTGTCTCCCAGTCGCGCCCGCCGATGCGCCGACTTCGCACGGCTGTCGGCCACCGCGGCACCGTATGGTGCAAGTATCTGAAGCGATCGCCATCCGGCGAGCATCATGAGGTCTTGCTCCTGGCCGCCGCTGTCGAGCCAGGTATGTGCGAAGAAGTGGCGGAGCTGATGAGGATGGAGACGTTCGATGCCGGCCGCGTCGCATCGACGCTCGAGCATCTGGCGGATGCCGGAGTCGGTCATCACTCCGCGGTAACCGAGCCACAGAGCTGGATTGTCGTTCTTGGCGCCGAGATGCTTCGCACGCACTCGGAGGTATCTCCGCAACGCCGTTCGGGTCTTGTCGCCGAACGGACACGTGCGCGTTCGGCCGCCCTTGCCGATCACCAGCACGGTGTTCTCGTTGAAGTCGAGCGCGTCCACCTCGAGCGGGGCGAGTTCGCCGCACCGAATCCCGGTATCGGCGAACAACCGGATGATGGCGTTATCACGTCGGTCGGCAGAATCGCGCCATCGCACTCTGCGAGAAGAGCTTTCACCGCGTCCATGCTCGGCACGGGCACCTGCTGATCGGGGACCGTGGGCGGACTCATCTTGTCGAACGGATTCGTGTCGATGATCTCTTCAGCCGTGAGGTACTTGAAGAACTGTTGCAGCGAGCGGTACTGACCGCGTGCGTACTCCGGCGACAACGGCTCACCGGTGCGCCGATTGGGCCGCGTGAGCAGGTCCTCGATGTAACCGCCGATGTGGGCGCGGGTGATGTCCGGCGCCGTGGTCGGCAGCTCACGTTCCGCGAAGTACCGAATTCGGGTGAGGTAACCATCGATGGTCTGCTTGCTCCGGTCCTTACGACGCAGCCCCGTCGCGAAGTCCTCCGCAAGCTCTCGGATGTCGTCCAGATCCAGCCCCGTGTCCGGATTCAGCGGCGAAATACATTGCTGTCGGAGCGCTGTTCTGAACCAACTCGGCTGTCGTGTTCAGCGTTTCCGCTGGTCAAAGGCTATTTGTGGGGCGGGCGGGGCTCGAACCCGCGACCAATGGATTATGAGTCCACGGCTCTAACCGACTGAGCTACCGCCCCGTGCCGCGGGAACCGCAGGCGTTGGGGATGCTACCGGGTCCGACGGGTCGGGGACCAGTCGGAGTGGATGGCCTAGGGTGGGTGGGTCGGAAACTTACTGGAGGGTCAGGTATGGCCGGTCTGTTCACGAAGGTGCTGAAGGCGCATCAGTGGGTGTACGAGAACAGCGGTGGGCTGGTGGGGCATCGGCTGCTGCTGGGGAATCCGACGCTGCTGCTGCGGACGGTGGGGCGCAAGTCCGGCAAGGAGCGGACTTCGGCGCTGACCTACGCGCGCGACGGCGAGAACTATCTGGTCACGGCGTCCAACGGCGGGTCGCCGCGGCCGCCGGGGTGGCTGGCGAACCTGAAGGCACGACCGGAGTGCGAGATCCAGGTCGGGCGGCGGAAACTGACGGTGCGGGCCCGGGCGACGCTGCCGGACGATCCCGAATACGCCCGGCGGTGGGCGCTCGTCGACAAGGTGAACAAGGGTCGCTACAGCGCCTATCAGAAGCTGACCAAGCGGCCCATCGCGGTCGTGGTGCTGACCCCGGCGGAGCAGGGTCAGCCCTCGCGATAGTCCTCGTCCCAGTCGTCGTAGTCCTCGGCCTCGTCATGGTCGTCCCATGGCTCGGCTTCCTTCGGTGGGCGGCTGGCGAACTGCACGACAGCGACCACGAAGCCGAGGACCACGATGACGATAACGACGACGAGCAGAGTTTCCACCCCGGCACCCTAGCGCCGTCGCCGGGACCGCGCACTACGTCAATTGTCCAGTTCGCCGCTTTATTCACACTGTTAACAAAGTGCGCCCTAACGCTGCCCGCGACTCGATGGCGGCATGCGCCCGATCGGCTTCGTGGAGCGGGAAGGTCTGGCCGACGACGACCTCCAAGCGCCCGGCGGCGACCTCCTCCTGAGCGCGCCGGGCCAGCGCCTGCCAATCGACGTCCGCGCCGGTGATGTCGAACAGCCCGTAGACGGTGACACCGCGCGCCGCCGCGGCCTCCCGGTCCAGGGCGGCGAATTCGCCTGCGGCAGCGCCGTATCCGAGGAAACGCCCACCATCCGCGACGACCGTGAGCGCGGCCTCTCCGAGCGCTCCGCCCGCGCCGTCGAGCACCACGTGCGCGCCCGCTCCCCCGGTCGCCGCCCGCGCCTTCTCCGCCCAGTCGGGCGCGGAGTAGTCGACCACCGCGGTCGCGCCGAGCCGCTCGGCCAGTTCCAGCTTCTGGGCGCCGCGCGCGGCCGCGACGACGTTCGCGCCGGCCGCACGGGCCAGCTGGATCAGCAGGACGCCCAGCCCACCGGCCGCGGCGGTGATCAAGACCCACTCCCCCGGCTGGACGGCGGCGCGGTCGAACACGGCCAGCGCGGTCCTGCCGTCGTGGGTGAGCGCGACGGCCTGCGTCGCGGTCAGCCCGTCGGGCAAGGCCACCAGCGTGTCCGCCTTGGCCAGCGCCTTCTCGGCGTATCCGCCGATCGGCAAGCCCCCGCCGATGCCGCTGGCGGCGGTGGGCGTCGACACTCGCTTGCCCACCCAGGCGGGATCGACGTCGGGCCCGACCGACGCCACCACCCCGGCGACCGCGCCGCCGGGCACGTAGGGCAGCTCGATCGCGAAGAAATCGGTTCCCCAGCCCGACCGCAGCCGAGTGTCCAGGAACATCACGTCCGCGGCGGCCACATCGATGACCACCTCCCCCGGTCCGGCCACCGGATCCGGTAGCTCGCGCACCGCGAGCACTTCCGGTCCGCCGAACTCACTGGCTTGCACAGCCCGCATGACACATCCTTCGTCGTTTCTTGCCGTATCGGACGAAGATCAGCATGAAACCTCAAGTCGTGTTGAGGTCAAATCCTGGGTCAGGAACCGCCGCCGCAACTGGAACTGCTGCCCCCGCCACAGCTGGAACTGCTGCCCCCGCCGCAACTGGAACTGCTTCCGCCACCACAGCTGGAACTGCTTCCGCCACCGCAACTGCTGCCGCTTCCGCCGCCGCAGCTACTGCCGTGGTGATGATGGTCGTGATGGTGGTGGTGATGCCCGCCGCCACCGCCGTGCGGCTGGTCGAATCCGCCGAACAAACCGGCGCCGCCGGCCGCCCAGAACGGATCTGTGGAACCCCCCTCGTTGGATCCCCCGCTTCGGTAGCCGCCCCACCCCCCATAGGGTGGCGGCGGCATGAACCGGTTTCGCTGCGAGCGGATGATCACGACCACGACGATGATCGGGACCGCTACGAGGAGCAGCACCATCAAGAGGATGAACAGAAGGATGAGTGCGCTCATGTCAGAACGGTAGCGGCACATCGGCGCGCACGTACAGTGAACTGTGGTGAACTTCAGGTTCCGTCGACCCCCGCCGCGCGAGATCGACCTGACGGCCGTCCGCACCGCCGTCGACGCGTTGGAACTGCCAGAAGCCGTCTACAAGACCTGTCCGTGGCAGCCACGGGAATTGGTGGACACGGGTTTGCGGCAGTGGTTGCTGTGCTGCGGCGCCGCCATGCGTGACGATCGGGTGATCGGCATGCCGTCGCACGCGGTGGACGAGGCATGGCACGGGTTCATCCTCTGCACCAAGCGCTACGCCGATTTCTGCGCCACCGCCTACGGCCGCTTCCTGCACCACTTTCCGGAAGGGGACGGGCCGCCGAACCCGGCGCACGGGACCATGGCCGAGCAACTCGGCCGCACCGTGGTGGCGTGGTCGTTCGTGGCCGTGCCGGGCGAGGAATGCGTGCTGTGGGATCTGGATCGCCGGGTGGGCGTCGAGCACCCGTGGGGCATCGAGCGCGAGCGAGTCGAGGCCGTCGAGGCCGAACTCGCCCGCACCCTCGCCTCCTGATCAGGTCAGTTTCACCCGCGCCGCCAGGAATCGGACGACGCCCGGCGCGAGCCGCCCGAAGTGATACTGCACGTGGGCCTCCGGTGTCACCGGCACGATGCTGCGATTGCCCTCGACGGCCCGCACGATCCGCTCGGCCACCTTCTCCGGGCCGTAGCGCCGCATCCGGTAGAGGTTGTCGTAGCGCTCCTGCTTGCGTTTCTCCTCCTCCGCGCTGACACCGGAGAACCGGGTGCGGCGCACGATATCGGTGTGCACGATGCCGGGGCAGATGGTGTGCACCGAGATCCCGCGACCGGCCACTTCGGCTCGCAGACAATCGGAGAACATGAACACCGCCGACTTGCTGGTGGAATAGGCGCTGAACCCCTGCTGCGGGCTGTAGGCCGCCATGCTGGAGAGATTCACGATGTGCCCGCCGAGGCCGCGTTCGGCCATGGCCGGGCCGAACGCGCGACAGCCGTTCACCACGCCGCCGAGGTTGATCCGCAGCACCCGGTCGAATTCCTCCGCCGAGGTCTCGAAGAATCCACCGGCCTGACCGATCCCGGCGTTGTTGATCAGGATGTCCGGCACGCCGTGGGTTCGCAGCACCGTCGCGGCGTGCGCCCGCATCGAGCCTTCGTCGGCGACATCGAGCGAATAGGCGTGCGCGACACCGCATTCGGCGACGATCAGCTCGGCGGTCTGCTTCGCCGCCGCGACATCGATGTCGGAGACGACGACCTCGGCGCCACGACGGGCCAGCGCGAGCGCGGTCGCACGGCCGATTCCGCTGCCCGCGCCGGTGATGACCACCAGCTGGTCTTCGAACGGCCGCGCGGTGCGGCCCACTTCGGCGCGACGCAGGGTCCGTGGCGCCGCCGCGCCGCCGAGTGTGTCGATCAGTTCGGTGGTCGCGGTGGCCAGCAGTTCCGGATGCGAGAACGGCATCCAGTGCCCGGCGGCCACGTCCCGCCGCCACAACCGCTCGGTCCACTTGTGTTCGTCGTCGAATCCCGCGGGTCGCACGGCGACGTCGCGTCCGGCGACGATCAGCTGCACCGGCACTTCGGTGCGCCGCTCGCGCGGAGCGAGCATGCGTTGCACGATGTTCGCGCGGTAGATCAGCAGTCCGTCGACGATGTCGGCGCGGAAGGTCGGACCGAGGCGCACGTTCGACGGCGCGGTCTCGTTCATGATGGAGACGACGCGCCGCCAGAAGCGTTCGGTCCCGACCAGGCCGAAGGTGGCGCGCGGCAGCCCGGGGGTCATGAAGAAGAAGGTGTAGGCCGACGAGAGCAACTGGGTGAACGGCTGCCACACGTTGCGCGGTGTAGGGCGGGCCAGCCGGTTGCGAAACCACTTGCCGATGTGGTCCAGGTTCGGCCCGGAGACGGAGGTGAACGACGCGATCCGGTCGGCCGCGCGAGGCTCGCACACCGCTTCCCATACCTGCACCGAACCCCAGTCGTGGGCGAGCACGTGCACCGGCCGGTCGGGGCTCACCGCCTCGGCGACGGCGTAGAAGTCCGCGGCCAAGCGATCGAGCCGGAAATCGGCGGTGCGCCGGGTGCGGGTGGAGCGCCCGTGCCCGCGGGTGTCGTAGGCGACGACGTGGAAGCGCTGGGCCAGCTTCGGCACCACCGCGTCCCAGAGGTGGTGGGTGTCGGGCCAGCCGTGCACCAGCACCACGGTTTCCGCGGCCGGGTCGCCGTATTCGTAGACGGCGAGGTCGAATTCGCCGCTGCGCACAGTTCGTTCGACCGCCGGGAGTTCGGCGATTTCGGTAGTGGTCATCATTCTCCTCGACCGGCTCGGAAGCCGGATCACAGATCGAGCACGAGGCGGCCGCCGTCGGCGCGCGAGACGCAGACGAGCATCGCGCCCGCCTCGCGTTCGGCATCGGTGAGGACGCTGTCGCGGTGGTCGGGTTCGCCGGCCAGCACCCGGACCTTGCACGTGCGGCAGAAACCCTGCCTGCACGAGTACGGACGGTCGGGCCGGGAGGCGAGGACGGCGTCGAGCGCGGTGCGATCCGCACCGACCTCGACGACCTCCCCGGTGGAGGCGAATTGGATCTCGAACGGCTTGCCGTTCACGATCGGCGGTGGTGAGAACCGCTCCGAATGCAGTTCCACGTACGGCATGTCGCGTACGGCGTCGGCGATCACGGTGATCATCGGCACCGGACCGCAGCAATAGACCGCCGTGTCGGGCCCGACGCCGGGCAGCAGGGCGCTCGCGTCGGGGAGCCCGTGCTCGTCGTCGGTGCGCACGGCGACGCGGTCGCCGAACGCCGTGAGCTCCGCGAGGAACGGCAGCGTGTCCCGGCCGCGCCCGGTGTACACCATCGACCATTCGATGCCGAGTCGGTGCGCCAGCCTGGCCATCGGCAGAATCGGCGTGATGCCGATGCCGCCCGCGACGAAATGCAGGCGCGCGGCAGGCGATCCGTGACCGGGCACGGCGAACGGGAAGGCGTTGCGCGGGCCGCGCGCCACGATCGGCGACCCCACCGGGAGCGCGTCGTGCACCTCCACGGAACCGCCGCCGCCGTCCGGGATCCGGCGCACCGCCACCCGGTAGGCGCGCACATCGGCCGGGTCGCCACACAGCGAGTACTGCCGCAGGCGGCCGGACGGCAGTTCCAGGTCGAGGTGGGCGCCGGGGCGCCAAGGCGGCAGCGCGCGCCCGTCGGGGGCGGCCAGCCGCAGGCTGACGACGTCCTGGTCGTGCGCCTCGATCCGCCGGTCGGTGACCACGAGCGCCAGCCGCCGGTCGTCCACCCGAGCACGCGGCTCGCGCCGGTTGACCAGCGTGGTCCAGCGCAATCGCGCCGAGGCCACCGCGTCGAGCACCCGCACGGTGCGGTCGACGTCGCGCCTGCCGAACAGATCCGCGGGCAAGCGCTCGGGAACGGGCGACTTCACGAGGCCCGCGCCTGCGCCGCCGGGGATTTCGCCAGATAGGCCACCGCCTGCGCGGTGGAACCCACCGCCTCGGGGTTGTAGCCGGGTTTGAAGGTGCTCAGCGCACTCCGCAACAGGGAGGGAACGCCCGGCAACGCGCCGCGCCACATCGCGCCGGAGACTTTCGCGAGCAGCCGGGGATAGCCGAGGTCGGGCAGGTCCCGGTCCTGGTGGACGAGGAATTTGGTGCCGCGCACCACCAAGGTCAGGAAGATCGGGAACACCAGCAGCATCAGTCCGGCGCGCCGCACATATCCGGCGCCGAAGTAGACGGCCACATCGTGTGCGACGTGCCGGTGCTCGACTTCCTCCGCCCCGTGCCAGCGGAACAGGTCCGCCATGCGGGGATCGGCGCCGAACCGCTCCAGATCGGCGTTGAGCACCCAATCGCCCAGGTAGGCGAAGAAGTGTTCCAGGCAGGCGATGAAAGCCAGCCGCTCGACCAGCACCTGTCGTTCGGCCACGCCCGCGCCGTCCCTCGGCCCGAGCGTGCGGCGGAACAGGTACTCGGCTTGACGCAGGTAGGGCCCGGGATCGATGCCGTGCACGGCGAGCACGTCGTGCAGCACCTTGTCGTGCGTCTCGGCGTGCATCGATTCCTGACCGATGAATCCCAGCATCGCCTCGCGCAGCTTCTCGTCCCGTACATACGGCAGCGCCTCCGCGTACGCCGCGCAGAACATGCGTTCGCCTTCGGGCAGCAGCAGATTCAGCGAATTGATCAGGTGCGAGGCGATGGGCTCGGCGGGCATCCAGCGCAGCGGCGTGTCCGACCAGTCGAAGCGCACGTTGCGGGCGTGCAGCGCCACGGCACCCGGGTCGGTGTCGGGCCGCCGCCCGGCCCTGCGAAGTAGCTTCATCGATACTCCTCGATCGGCACGCGCCCGCAACCGTCGCGCGATTCCTACATATCCGTAGCAAGGATCATACACATATATAGAACTTCGGGTAACACACAAAATGCACGACGGCGCTGTACGGTGACACGACTTCGCGACAGTCGTCACACCGGCCGCATCCGGCCCAAAATTAGAACGTGTTCTAGTAGGCTTTTGCTATGGAACGATTGACCGGATTGGATGCCAGCTTTCTCTATTTGGAAACCGGGACCCAGCATCTGCACGTCTGCGCGCTGCTGATCCTCGACCCGTCGCCGGGTGACTATTCGTTCGAGGGATTCAAAGCCGAACTGGCCCGGCGGATTCCGCTGATCCCGCAGATGCGCCGCCGGGTGTACGAGGTGCCGTTGAATCTCGACCATCCCGTCTGGGTGGAGGACGCCGACTTCGACCTCGACTACCACGTGCGCCGGATCGCCATCGCGGCGCCGGCCGGGCGTCGCGAGCTCGCCGAACTCCTCGGGGACATCGCCAGCCGTCCGATGGATCGCGATCGCCCGCTGTGGGAGATGTCCGTCGTGGAGGGCCTCGACGACGGGAAGGTCGCGGTGATCTGCAAATACCACCACGCCGCCGTGGACGGCATCACCGGCGCCAACCTCATGATGCACCTGTGCGATCCGGAGCCCGGCGTCACCAAAGAGGTGCCCGAGCAGCAGTGGCGCCCCGAGCCGAAACCGAACGACTGGCAGTTGCTGGCCGAAGCGGTGGTGAAGTTCCCGGCCCGGGCCGGCATCGTCGGCATGCTGCCGAAGACCGTCGGCGTGGTCGCCGGCTTCGCGCAGCGCCGTCGCGAGAACAAGACGGGCATGGCCGTCCCGTTCTCCGCTCCCCGCACGCCCTTCAATCTCGCCATCACCCCGCACCGCGCGGTCGCGTTCACCCAGGTCGAACTCGACGCCATCAAAGAGATCCGCTCCGCGTTCGGCGTCAAGGTGAACGACGTGGTGCTGACCGTCGTCGCCGGTGCGCTGCGCGACTATCTGGCGGGGCGCGACGAACTGCCGGACCGTTCGCTCATCGCGTCCGTGCCCGTCTCGGTGCACGAGTCGACGCGGCACACCGCGGGCATCAACAAGGTCTCCGCGCTGTTCGCGCGACTCGGCACCGACATCGCCGACCCGGTGGAGCGCTTGCGCGAGGTGGCCGAGGCCAATCGCGGGGCCAAGGAAGAGCACGAAGTGATCGGCGCGGACTTCCTGCAGGACTGGTCGAAGTACGCTCCGCCGAACGCCTTCCGGCTCGCGGCGCGGATGTACTCGTCGCTCAAGCTGGCGGAGATGCACCCGGTGGTGCACAACCTGGTGGTCTCCAACGTGCCCGGGCCGCCGATGCCGCTGTACTTCCTCGGTATTCGGGTGGACGGGATGTACCCGTTCGGGCCGGTGTTCCACGGCGCGGGCCTTTCGGTGACCGTGCTGTCGAACAACGACAAGCTGAACTTCGGCTTCATCGCCTGCAAGGAACTGGTGCCCGACATCGCGACGCTCGCCGACGCCGTTCCCGGTGTGGTCACCGAATTGTTGTCCGCGGCACGGAAATCGGGCTGAGCGCTGGTTCCCTGTCCGCCACTGTCGCCGGACAGGGCGCCGATTCAGATCCGCGCGGCGACGGCCTCGCAGGCTTCGAGCAACACCGGCACGAAACGGTCGGCCTCGAGCACGCAGCACGCGTGCCCGGCCGCCACACGGTGCATACTCGCCCCCGGGATCATGGTCGCCATCTCCACCTGCCGATAGACCGGAATCGCCCGGTCCCGCGTGGTGACGACCACGGCCGTCGGCATCGTCAGGCTGGGCAGCCACGCGGTCGCGTCGAACTGCCCGACCACGGCCAGAATCTGGGTGAGCGCCCACCCGCTGGTGCTGCGGAACTCGCCGAACGCCCACCGATCCAGCCGCCCCGGCGCCCAGGTGACCACCGGAAGCTCGGGCAGGCGGCCCGCCAGCTTCTCGGCACGGCGATAGGAATACGGCCCCACCGCGGCGGCGAAGGCGCCGAACGTTCGATGGAAAGCTTGCTCGCGCCATTTCTCCCGGAACCGGTAGGGCGTCGCGCACAGCACCAGCCCGCTCACCCGATCCGGATGGCGGCGCCCGGCCAGCAGACTCACGATTCCGCCGAGGGAGAACCCGGCGCAGATGGCGCGGTCGATGCTCAGCGCGTCGAGCACGGCCGCCACGTCGTCGGCGCAGTCCTCCAGAGCGAACCGCTCGGAGCGGATGCCGCGCCCGTGCCAGCGCTGGTCGAACAGGACCACCCGGTATCGCCGCGCCAGCGCCGCCAGCGAGGGGAACCAGGTGAGGTACGCGGTGCAGGCGGTGGCATGCAGGAGCACCAGCGTGGGTGCGTCCTTCGGCCCCGGGATGTCGACGACGTAGGTGCGGCCCCGGCCCGCCAGATCGACCAGACGGCCACCGGGCACCTCGGCGATGTCCGGCACCCGGAAGCGTCCACCCAACCGCGTCACGCTTCGGCCGGAGTTCGTCATGAGGCACCTCCCTGGATCGCACCGCAAGACGTTTTAGAACGTGTTCTATACGATCATGGCACACCTTCGCGCCCGGGCTGCCGGGTTCCTCGGCGACACACGAGGGCTGCCCCGCGTCTGCGCGCCCCACCGTGCGGTGATCCCGTGCGCCGCGCAACCTACGGGGAAACAGCGCAGCCCATGCGACGACACACCCGGACACCCGGACACCGACCGCCTCCGAGCGTCCACCTGGGTTACTGTCGCGAGACGCGCCCCACCGGGCAATTTTCTGTAACGTGTTGCAGACTAGTTCTGGAGACGGAGGTACCCGGATGGGGCGGTTGACCGGCAAGGTGGCGTTGATCAGCGGCGGAGCGCGCGGAATGGGCGCGGCACACGCCAGGGCCTTGGTCGCCGAGGACGCACGCGTGGTGCTGGGCGACGTGCTCGACGACGAGGGCGTCGCGGTCGCCGCCGAGCTCGGCGACAACGCCGCCTACGTGCACCTCGACGTGCGCGAGCCGGAGGACTGGCGCAAAGCCGTCGATGCGGCGGTGCAGCGGTTCGGCTCGCTGAACGTCCTGGTGAACAACGCGGGCATCGTGAACGGCAACCTGCTCGTCGCGTTCGAACTGGCCGAATGGCAGCGGATCATCGATATCAACCTCACCGGCACCTTCCTCGGCATGCAGGCGGCCACGCCCGCGATGATCGAGGCGGGCGGCGGCTCGATCATCAACATCTCCTCCGTCGAGGGCATGCGCGGCAGCCCGGGACTGCACGGCTACACGGCCACCAAGTTCGCCGTGCGCGGACTCACCAAATCCACCGCGCTGGAACTGGCGCAGTACAAGATCCGGGTGAATTCCGTGCATCCCGGCCTGATCCGCACCCCGATGACGGAGAACATCCCCGAGGACTTCCTGCAGATCCCGCTCGGTCGCGCCGCCGACCCGGCCGAGGTTTCCGCCCTGGTGACCTTCCTGGCCGGCGACGAATCGTCGTACACCACCGGAGCCGAGTTCGTCATCGACGGCGGTCTGACCGTGGGCGTGCCGCACAAGAGCTTCGGCTGACTCAGCCGCGGGTGGCCAGCAGAGCCAGCGGCGGCAGCGCCACCAGCGCGACGCCCACCACGATATTGGTCCATTTGTAGGCCACCAGCAGCGCGGCGAATTCGCGCAGGAACGCGCTCGGCAGGTAGTAGAAGGCGGTCTTGGCGCCCGTCACCTCGGCGTCGAGGTGGAGGCGGCGCGCCAGGATCGCCGTGCGCAGCGCGTGGAAATTGCTCGTCACCAGCACCATGCGCGTGGCCGGGCCGCGCTCGCCGAGCAGGCGCTTGGTGAAGAGCAGATTCTCCTCGGTGGATCCCGACCGGTCTTCCAGCACCACACGGTTTTCCGGCACACCGCGGCGGACGAGGTAATCGGCCATCGCCGACGCCTCGGAGACCTCCTCGTCGGATCCCTTACCGCCACTGGCGATCAGCAACGGAGCGCGCCCCTCGGCCGTCTCGTCGTGGTAGACCTCGATCGCCCGATCCAGGCGCGCGGCCAGCAGCGGCGGCACCTCCCCGTCGACCAGTCCGGCTCCGTGCACGACGATCGCGTCCATCCCTGGCCGGTAGGGCAACAGGCCGTAGCAGAGCGAATACAGCAGGAACGCGGTGAACAAGAAGCCGACATAACTGATCGCCATCGTCAGCGATGCCAAAAGGACTACGATCCACAGATTTTCAGTGCAGACAGCCAGGCCGAGCACCACATACGGCACCAGCAGCGCGATGCCGAGCCCCAGCGGCAGCAGATTCGGGACATGCCACCCCTCGCGGCGCACCAGCTGCGCGCCGTTGGCGATCGACAACCCGGCGAGCACCAGCACCAGCAACGGCGACAGCAGTACCACCAGCGGCGTGAGCAGCACCGACAGATCGCCCTCGACGATCCGGCCGACCGCCCACGCGCCGACGAACCCCGTCCCGAGAAGTAGCCACACCCCGTGGCCGAGCCGCCTGCGGTCCCTGCCGAATCGCACCGCGAACACACCGAGCAGGACGACGCCGACGACCAGCAGTAGCACCGGGCCACGGTAACCGACCGGTGAGCGCCGCGCCCGGCCGTCCCCGAGCGGCGCGGCTACCTCGGCTTTTTCCGATCGTCCCCTACAGTGTGCAGGTCCGGGCATCGGTCGCCTGCGACCGGCATCCGGGATGCATTCGACTTCAGCACACCAGCTTTACGCACCAGCACGTCGTGAGGAATGGGAGTCGACGAAGGACATGCTTCGATTGGTCATCGCCACCGCAGCGGCCGCGCTTTGTGTGATCACACCGCAAGCCGCGGCGCAGCCCATCTATCCCGCGCCGGATCCGGATCCGTTCTACGCCACTCCGGCCGATCTGGACCGCGCCGCACCCGGCGACGTCCTCGCCGTACGGCCGATGCCGGCGCTGCCGACGTTCCCCGGCTCGACGGTGACGATGATCAAGTTCCGTTCGACCAACTCCGCGGGTGAGCCGATCGCGGCCACCACCACCGTGCTGACCCCGCCCGATCCCGCCCCTGGTGGGCCACTGCTGTCCTACCAGCACATCATCAACGCCCTCGGCACCCAGTGCGCGGTCTCCCGCGTGCTCTACACCAGCGACCCCAATCTCGCAGTGCGCGAAGCGCCTGCGCTCAACGCCCTGCTGCTGCGCGGCTGGTCGGTCGCGCTGCCCGACCACCTGGGGCCGACCAGCGCCTACGGGGCCGCGAAACTCGGCGGCATGATCACGCTGGACGGACTCCGCGCGGCCCGGCGGGTCGCGGAACTGGGCCTGGCGGACAGCCCGATCGCCATGCTCGGCTACTCCGGCGGAGGGATGGCGAGCGCATGGGCGGCCGCGCTCGCGCCGACCTACGCGCCGGAACTGCCGCTCGTCGGCGTCGCCGCGGGCGGGGTGCCGATGAATCTGGTCAAAATGATCGAGGGCCTGGGCTATGCGCCGCACGCGGCCTTCGGTCTCGCCTTCGCCGCCGCTCTCGGGCTGGAGCGGGAATACCCGGCGCGGCTGCCGGTGAGTGAACAGCTGAACTCGGAAGGGTTGTCGGTCCGCAACCGGATCGCCGACAGTTGCACCAACGAGATCCTGCTGGCCGGCGCGGGCCGGGGAATCGTGGACGTCGCGGCCTCGAACTCGCTGGCCGACGACAAGCGCGCACGGGGCGTGCTCGAGGAAAACAGCCTGGAATACTACGAAGGCGTCCCGGCCGTTCCGGTCTACCAATGGCGCGCCGAGATCGACGCCCTCATTCCGGTGGAGTCGATCGATGCCACGCTCCGGCGGTACTGCGATGCGGGCGCACGAGTGCTCTACGAGAAACTCCTCAGCCCCGACCACTTGTCCACCGCGCTGCTCGGCATACCGTCCGCCATCGATTGGCTGGACGCACGCTTCCGCGGTGTGCCCGCACCGACCAACTGCTGAGGGCGGCCCGGGCGGCGGTAGTTCACCCGCCGCCCGGGAGCGGATCGTTCCGCTGTACCGCCGCATCGGATCTCGCGCCGAGGACTAGACGTCCTTGCCGCTCTCGTACGCGTTCTGGCGCGCCTCGTCGAGATCCGCTTCAGCACGGGCCTTTTCGGCTTCGGCTTCCTTCTGTGCCGCGTCCCGCTGGGATTCGGCCTTGTCCTGCTGTGCGCGACCCTCTTTCTTCAGGTCCTCGTCACCGGTGACGACGCCAGCGGCTTCCTTCGCCTTCCCCTTGATGTCCTCGACGACACCCTCGACAGCTTCCCGGGGTCCACTCTGATGCTCCGGCATCACATACCTCCCAATTCCTAGTCGGCTGACATCCGCCGCATACCCGACTCCGGCGACGTCAATCGCCCTGTGACGCCGACCACCTGCCGTCGGCCTCTGCAGCCGATACCGAGGGCAGCGCCAACTACGGCCCCGATGGCAAATTTCCGGTGCGATGTGGCGTAAATGCCTCTGGGAAGGGCTGGCTCGCATCGATAAATTCGGTTCGAGAAGGGGTCCGACCGCAAGGAGTTCAACCGATCATGAATTATGTCGCGCCGGTGCTGATCGGTGTTCTGTACGCGGTGGTGATGTCGGCGATCCCGGAGCCCCATCGTCGCCGCTTCAATGCCGTCATGGTCGCCGGTGCGGGGGCGGCATATCTCAGCGGCGGTGGAGCAGGCGGCTGGGAATTCGTATTCACGGCCGTCGTCACCTACTGCGCCTATCGTGGCCTGGAGTCCTGGACCTTCATCGGCATCGCCTGGCTCCTGCACACCGCATGGGACCTGTTGCACCACTTCAAAGGCAATCCCATCATCCCGTTCGCGCACGACTCATCCCTGGGATGCGCGATCTGCGACCCGGTCATCGCCGTGTGGTGCCTGTACGGCGGCCCCTCACTCTTCGGCCTCCGCCGCAAAGCCGCCGTCTCCTGAACCGTCGTCCGGGCAAGCCATTCGGCTGCGGTGATTCCCACCCGCCCTGCGGTCAGAGATCATCGATATCGATGAGCGCGTCCTGCAATGCGCGGGCCACCAGCGCGGCTTTCGTCGGTGCCGGGCGGCCGACCGCGGCGTATTTGTCCCTGATTCGTGCCAGGTGGGTGTTGACGGTCCCCAGCGAGATGTACAGACGCCGCCCGACTTCCACCTTCGAGTCCGACGCGATCCATGCCAGGAGCACTTCGACCTCCCGGCTGCTCAGCGCCGGACGCTCCCGCTCCAGCGCGGCGGGCAGCTGGTCGTTATGGTCGAACGCGATACTCATGAACTAATCCTTTGCAATCCTTCGATATTTCGAGTTGTCGGAAGACCAGGTGCCGATAGCGCTCAGCGCGGCGGGGCGGTCCCGGCGGACACTCCTGGCGGACGATTTATCCGCACAGCGCTGCGTGGACGTACAGCGGGAGGGAAAGACGTGAATGGAACCGACCAGTTCGCCCCCCTCGAGTACATCCGTGCCGGATGTCTCGCGATCACAAATCTGTCCTCGACCGAAACACCACGGTTTTGCAAAGAACAGTCTGCACTCGCCCGAGCTGCGCGGGACTTGAACAGCAAACGTTCGGTCATATACCCGACCGCGCGCATCCGACAACCCGGCCGTGGAAGATTCTGGTTGGTTTATTTCCCCCACATAGTCGAGGTTTCGCCACCAACCAGAGCCGCGAGTGCGCAGCGATCGAGCTGACGCTGAACCGCGGATCGATGATTTGGTATCGGTCGGCGTATTCCTCCCCTCGTTGCCGCAAACGCCGGCGTTGTGAGATCTTCGGCCACGAACTACGGCTCCAGCATCGGCTGAGCACTCCGCAGGGAACAGGGGTTGCCTGTTGCCGCTCCAGATGGCAACGGGCAACCCGCCGGGACACGGCGAAGCCCCTGGCCGTCGATGCGGACAGGGGCTTCGCCGTGGTGAGAGTTGTTCAGTGCTTGGTCAATTGGGGCATCGCAGCCTCGGACTCGACCGCTTGTTCCGGAGCCGCCGCCCGGCTCGGCAAGAGCACCGCCATGACGATCACGACCAACGCCAGCGCCGCCGAGACGAGGAAGGCCAGGCGCATCCCGTCGAGATGCGCGGTGACGAGGTCGGTGCCCTCAGCGGCGAGAGAGGTGGCGCGGGCCGACATCACCGTCACCACCAAGGCGGTGCCGAACGCCGCGGCGACCTGCTGCAAGGTGCCCAGCATGGAGCTGCCGTGCGAGTACAGATGCTGCGGCAGCGCGCCCAGACCGAGCGTGAACACCGGGGTGAAGGCCGCCGCCAGCGACACCATCAGCAGGATGTGCAGGCCCAGCAGCTGCCAGTACGGCATGGTCATCGAGATCTGAGTGAACCCGGCCAGCGACGCGGCGATGCCGATCGACCCCGGAATCACCAGCGAGCGTCCACCGAACCGGTCGAACAGGCGACCGACGGTCGGGCCGAGCAGGCCCATCGCCAGCCCACCCGGCATCACCAGCAAGCCGGTGGCCAAGGGGCTCAGGCCACGCAGATTCTGCAGGTACAGCGGCAGCAGGATCATCGACCCGAGCATCGCCATGAACGCCACCGACATCAGGATCAGCGCCTTGGTGTAGGTGCCCGACAGCAGGACCCGCAGATCCAGCAGCGGAGTGCCGGTGCGCTGCAGGCGCAACTGACGCCACACGAACCCGGCGATCAGCGCGGAGCCCCCGGCCACGATCAGCGCCGGACCGGCGAGGTTGCCGCTCTCGAAGCGGCTGAGCCCGAACACCAGTCCGCCGAAACCGAGCGCGGCCAGTGCCACGCTGGCCGTGTCGATCTGTCCCGCTTGCGGTTCACCCACGTTCTCCAGCTGGCGCAGCCCCAGCCAGGCGATCACACCGGCGATCGGCAGCACCAGCACGAAAAGCCAGCGCCAGGAGCCGATTTGCAGCACAGCTCCGGAGATCACCGGCCCCATCGCGGGCGCCACCGAGATCGCCAGGGTGACATTGCCCATCACCCGGCCACGGTCGTGCTCGGCCACCACCGTCATCAGTGTGGTCATCAGCAGCGGCATCATCACCGCGGTGCCGAATGCCTGGACGATCCGGCCGAGCAGCAGCACCGCGAACGACGGCGCGACCGCCGACAGCGCGGTCCCCGCCAGGAAGACGGCCATCGCCGCGGCATACGCCTGCCGGGTCGACACGCGCTGCAGGAACCAGCCGGTGGTCGGGATGACCGCCGCCATCGTCAGCATGAACGCCGTCGACACCCATTGCGCGGCCCGGTCGGTGATCGCGAGATCCTCCATCAACCGCGGAATCGCGTTGATCATGATGGTCTCGTTCAGGATCACCACGAAAGTGGCGAGCACCAGCACCCGGATGACGGTCGGTGTCCGCCCTACCGAGGCGGGAGCGGATGAGTCGACGGACATCGGATACCTCCGGAGCAAAGGGACGTTGACAGGAACATGTGGCCCGTTGCCGAGTCACCGGATCGCGTCCCGGCGCCACAGCTGTAGAGACGGCGTCGATGGCACGAACTCATCGGGCGCGGGTCAGTATTCCGGTCGGCACCGACACAAATCACCTTCTTTTCCGGTCGATCCTCCCGTCCTCGGGCCGGAAACCACTGTTCAACAGGCCCTCGCCCGGGCACCGCGAGGTAATCGTGAGCCTGATCACCATCTGCCGATCCCGAGGGTCAATGGCCGCGGCTGCTGCTACGCCGACGAACTAGGCAGCCGCGGTGTCGCCCGAATCGAGCATCGCCACCGCCTCGCCCCGGCCGCTCGGATCCAGCCGCTGGTAGGTATTCATCGTCCAGTCCTTCCGTCGGCGTCAGCTCGTTCACGATGGGTCTCGTCGCCCGGATTCGCCGGTGCGCTGCTGATCAAGGCACTGACCCAGCGGGTGGCGGGGTCGATGTCGAGCAGTACCGCTTTGAGCAGCAGGGTGAGCGGGATGGCGAGCAGTGCGCCGAGTGCGCCCAGCACCCAGGTCCAGAAGACCAGCGCCAAGAAGGTCACGGTCACGCTGAGGCCGACCGCGTCCCCGACGTACTTGGGCTGGATCAACGACTGGATGACGAAGTTGATCACGCTGTACACCACGATCACCCAGATCACCAGCGTCGGACCGCCTTCGAGCAGCGCCAGCAGCGCGGGCGGAACCAGACCGACGACGAAACCGATGTTGGGGATGAAGTTGGTGATGAACGACAGCACCGCCCACAGCAGTGGCAGCGGGACACCCAGCCACCACAGCGCAAGCCCGTCGAATACCGCGACGATGAATCCGAACACCGTGGACACGATCAGGTAGCGGCGAGTTCCCGAGGCGAAGGTCTCGAACGCGAACGCGATATCGGGGCGCACTTCGGTGACGATCTCGACCCGCCGTCCCATCGATGTGGCGTCGAAGGCCATGAACAGCAGCAGCACGATGACGAAGACGAGGTCGGACAGCACGCCGGCCAGTCCGGTGAGGGCGGATTGCAGCACCGTGGTCAGCCGGCGTAGGTCGACGCCGCTGAGCAGGTCGCGGATCTGGTCGCCGCCCACACCGGCGTCGGCGAGCGATGCGCGCACCCCGCCGAGCAGATCATCGAATTCCTCGGCGTAACCGGGCAATTCCGTGGCCAGTTGCGCGACCGACACCACCAGCACGCCCAGCAGCCCCACCACGATGGCGTAGACCGCCGCCAGCGCCAGCGCCATGCCCACCCAGGCCGGCAGTCCGCGCCGCCGCGCCCAGGCGTGGATCGGTTGCACCGCGACGGTGAGCATGAGAGCGAGGAAGACCGGACCGACTATGCCCGCGAACACCTTGATCCCGGCGATCGACACCACCGCCCCGGCGGCGGCCATCAGCACGATCAATCCGCGCGGGATGGACCACCCGTCGCGCTGCCCGACGGGGGTCGCGTCATCCATCTCCGATGCCACCGGCGACTCCCATCGCACGTTGCTGCTCGTCAGGACCTGCTGGAGGATCGTATGCCCGCGCGGGCCCACCTTCCCTCATTCACAGGGGGTGCGGCGCGACAAAGACTGCCGCTCGGCAGGAATCTCCCCCGTCCGGTGACCACATCTGTCGAACCGACTCGACCCCGAAGGTGTCCCGGCAATGGGAGATAATCCCGGCGCCACAGTCAAGAAGGTAGGGTAATGAATTCTGGCGACTTCATCACTCGATTGAAGCGGTACGGAGACCTGGAGTGGTACCGCCATGCGGGCGGCACCGGCGACGACGGTACTCCCACTCCACCACTTGTTGTCTGGCGCTTTCCCGAACCTCAGCCGGCTCGCCTCGCTGAACTCTTGCACGAGGCCGCCTCCGCCGAGAATCGAGAGATCGACTGGCTGTTCGACACCACCCGACGAAACTGGGTACTCGTACCTTCACGAGTGATGGCAGAGAAAGAACGCCACGGACTGGCCACCGAAGCACAAGCTGTGGACCTACTGGTGCGGACAGACCCAGATTTCTGCCACCGGTCGGTACGTGATCTCGAGAGAATCACCGCGGTATTGGACCGATATTCCGGCAGCTGACGCGTCAAATTCACGCCACCAAAGACCGTAAGCAGCCTAATGGCGTACGTGTCATCCTGAAACAGGCTGACCTCTCGCCTAGTCATTGGCGACTCTGGCGGTAACCCCGCAACCATGCATCCCGGCGCAGCCTGGCCTGCCAGACCTCGCAATTTCCACAACCGCCGGCGCCACACGCCCCCGGTCCGCAAGACCGTCGCATCCCCCATCGCCGACCAATACGGCCCCCAAGCCGCCGCCCAGCAACTCGGCCACGCCAACGACTCCGTCACCAAACGCCACTACATCGATCAACCGACCGAAGCACCCGACTTCACCGCAGCCCTGGGACGCCTCGCGGGATGAAGACGTGTCGTTTCCGTGTCGTTCGACCCCCGAAACGGACAAAACCAGGGTCGAACTGATACGTTCGCCCTGGTCACAGCTCCCCCATCTGGACTCGAACCAGAAACCTGCCGATTAACAGTCGGCTGCTCTGCCAATTGAGCTATAGGGGATTGCCCTCGACTCGCTCGGTTCGCACCGGGCGGGCCGAGGAGAAACTTTAGCGTATCGCTGGGCGGGAGCCCAAATCGTGTCGCTACCTGCTGACTTGTCCGCGCGGGCGGGGGCCGGGCTATCGGGTGTCCGGATCGACAGGCATGTGGGGCGTCGGGCAGGATGGAGCGGCGAACTGGCAACTGGGAGGAGCACATCGAGATGCTGCGGTTGATCATCGGCGTGGCGGCCGGCTATGTACTCGGCAGCAAGGCCGGGCGGGCTCGCTACGAACAGATCAGCGCCGCGACCCGCGCGCTGACCGGGAGCCCGGTGACCCGCAAGCTCGTGCTCGTCGGCAGGCAGAAACTGTCGGACAAACTCAGCACCCGCCCGCGCCTGGAGCCGATGGAGCCGCTCGACGAGCGGACCACCGTCCTGGTGCCGCACGACCAGCTGCGCCGCTGACCTGCTGCTCGACACCGGACGTACCAGCGGAGGTCAGGCCCCGGTGGCGAAGTCCCCGTGGTTGCCCATCGCCTGGGTGAGCAGGCTCTTGCGGTACTGCTCCAAGGCGACGAGGTCGCCGAAGAGGGCGTAGTAGGCCTCCGGCTGTTCGGTCGACGAGACCCGCTGGAGTTTGGACTTGAGCTCGGCGATCTGCCTGCCGACCCAAGCCTCCTGGGTGCGCGCCAGGACCCCGGCGACGAAGCGGGGGATGTCGGTCTCGGATTTCACCGGTAGCGGCTCGTTGGCCAGCTCCGACAGCAGGGCGCGCACGGTCAGGTCGTCGGTGCGGTCGGCGACGGCGTTGACCCACTCGGCGCCACCGAGCCCCGCCGCGGTACCGCCCGCCTCGGCGATCAGGGTGCGCAGCACCGCGTAGGCGGGGTGGGTGAACGCCTCGGCCTCGAGCGCGTCGAAACCCGCACCGGCCATCGCCGGGTACTGCAGTGCGGCGGCCAGCACCTGACGTTGCGGCAGGAGCGTGGGATCGTTCGGATTCGGTCGTGCCGCCGGATGTTCGGCGACCACTTCGCGCGGCGCGGGCGCGCGCACCGCCCCGGCGCCGCCTCCGCCGTTGCGTTTGCGCTTGGCTTCCTCGCCGACGCGGCGCACGACGGTCTGGATGTCGTCCCAGCCGACCCAGCCCGCGAGTTTGGTGGCATAGGCCTTGCGCAGGGCGTTGTCCTTGATCTGCGCGACCACCGGCACCGCGCGGCGCAGCGCCTCCACCTGGCCCTCGGCGGTGTCCAGATTGTGGTCGGCGAGCAGGCCGCGGATCACGAACTCGTACAGCGGCGTTCGCCGGGCGACCAGATCGCGCACGGCCGCGTCGCCGGAACGCTGCCGCAGCTCGCACGGATCCTGCCCGTCCGGCGCGATGGCGATGTAGGTCTGACCGGCCAGTTTCTGATCGCCGGAGAAAGCTTTGAGGGCCGCCGCTTGCCCCGCGGCGTCGCCGTCGAAGGTGTAGATGATCTCGCCGCGCCAGAAGTTGTCGTCCATCATCAGGCGGCGTAACAGGGCGAGATGTTCGTCGCCGAAGGCGGTGCCGCACGAGGCGACCGCGGTCTTGACCCCGGCCAGGTGCATCGCCATGACGTCGGTGTAGCCCTCGACCACGACCGCCTGGTGGCCCTTGGCGATCTCGCGCTTGGCGTGGTCCAGGCCGAACAGCACCTGAGACTTCTTGTACAGCAAAGTCTCCGGCGTGTTGATGTACTTGCCGGGCATGGTGTCGTCGTCGAAGAGTTTGCGGGCGCCGAAGCCGATCACGTCGCCGGACAGGTTCCGGATCGGCCACAGCAGCCGCCGGTGGAAGCGGTCGATCGGGCCGCGCTGACCCTGCCGGGACAGCCCGGCGGCCTCCAGCTCTTTGAAGTCGAAACCCTTGCGAAGCAGGTGTTTGGTGAGCGTGTCCCACCCCGCCGGGGCGTACCCGCAACCGAAAGTGTGCGCGGCGGCGGCGTCGAAGTTGCGATCGGTGAGATATTTGCGGGCGGCTTCGGCCTCCGGCTCGCGCAGTTGCGCGACGTAGAACTCGTGCGCTGCCGCGTTCGCCGCGACCAGCCTGGACCGGGTGCCCCGGTCGCGCTGCACCGAGGTGCCGCCACCTTCGTAGTTGATCTGGTAACCGATCCGGTCGGCCAGCTGCTCGACCGACTCGACGAACCCGACGTGCTCGATCTTCTGCAAGAAGGCGAACACGTCGCCGCCCTCGCCGCACCCGAAGCAATGGAACAGCCCGTGATTGGGGCGCACGTGGAACGACGGCGACTTCTCGTCGTGGAACGGGCACAGACCCTTCATCGAGTCGGCTCCGGCGCGCTTGAGCGCGACGTACTCGCCCACCACGTCTTCGATCCGGACGCGCTCGCGTATCGCCGCGATATCGCGATCAGGAAGTCGTCCGGCCACGGCAGAGAGTCTAGGCGAACGCGGGGCCGACGCGCCCGGGCGGCTCCGCACAGCGAGTTCCGGCCGAACCGGCCGGACGGGTGGCTCGGCCTTCGCGAGCCGTCGCCGAGCCGGCCATCCGCTCGCCCGAGGGATCAGGAGCGATCCAGCTCCGCGCGAATCGCCGCGACGGTACCGGCCAGCCGTGCCTGGTGGGAGCCCTGCCAGTAGACCCGGCCGCACTCGCGGCACTGCCGGAAGGTGTCGTAGTAACGGCGGGTGAGCGGTTCGAGCCGGTCCTCGACCTCGGCTTTGGCGACCTCGGCGACGACGCCGCCGCAGCGCAGGCAGCGGGTGAACGGCGCCAGGCGCGCGCCGAGATCGAGCCGCCGGATCACCTCGACGACCTGGTCGACCGGCTGGTCCGCCCGGATGTAGACGCCGTGGGTGACGTTGCGGCGCTTCAACAGCCCCCGATCGCGGGTGAGCAGGATCCGGTGCTCGGCCGCCGACACCTCGGCGAGCTCGGCGTCCTCGGCGTCCCACCGGCAGTGCACGTCCAGGCCCAGTAGTCGCATCAGCTTGGCGAGGCCGCCGAGATTCACGTCCGCGAGGAACCGGGGCGCACGCAAGGGATGGGGACGCACCCTGGTCACCCGGCCGATATCGAGTGTCTCGAAGACGGGATACGCGGTGATCCGCCCGCCGGGGCGCGGACGGTGGTCGAAGTCGACCGGTTGTCCGTCGACCAGGACCAGGTCGACCTCGGTGTGCGGGACGCCGGCGGCCTCGATGACATCCTTCACGGTCTGGTGCGGGCGATAGGGTCGCCGCAGCGCGGTGTACCGCTCGCCGGGCCGCAGGAAGTCGTTCAGCTCGGCATAGACGCGCAGGTCGACGTTCATTCGACGAACAGCGCCATCGACGCCGTGAACCCGTGCAGCGCGTTGCGTCCGGCGATGGGTCCGATCTCGCCCGCGGCGAAGAAGCCCGCCAGCGGAATGCCGTCGAGCAAGTCCTCGATCGTCGTGGCGTCGTGATCCGCGACCCCGAACATCCGGCGGCCACGTCCGTTGCAGGTGAACAGCAACGCACCCGCCGGACGCCCGGCCAGATCGGTGCGCGCCCGCGCGAGGGCCGCGCGCAGGTCCCGGTCCGCGCCGATCGCGTCGCGCACCTGGAACTGAACCGTGGTGCCGACCTCCACGACCTCGCCCACCTCGATCGCGCCGCTGGACGGGTCGGCGCCGAGCAGGCCGCGGATGAGGAAGTCGCCCTGTCCGGGCTCGGCCAGATGCTCGTCGACGACGAAGCCGATCTGCAACCCGCGCGCCATCTGTTCCTGCTGATCGGGTGGCAGCACGGCGACGATCTCACGCAACCGCTCGATAGGGGGCAGGCCGCCGAGTCCGGTGATCACCGTGCCGTCCGCGCCGGTGACGGTGTAGGGGTAGCCGATCGGCCGGCAGCCTTGGGACACGATCGGCACGCCGTGCAGACCCGGCAGGCGCACGCCGACCGCGCCCGAGGTGACCACGGCGTGGTCGCGGAACAGGCGGCTGCCTTCGGGGCCCCGGCCGCCGCTCACCAATCCGCCCATCACGATGGTGCCGGGCAGATCCGTGTTCACGTACTCCAGCAGGAGGTCGGCCGGGAAGGAGTAGGGGTCGGGCAGCAGCAGGTGGAAGTCGCGTGCGGCCTTGTCGAAGCGATAACCGGCGAGCAATCCGCCACTGGCCGTGCGGAGGAAGTCCAACTGGAAGGTCTCGGCGGCGGGCAGTCCGGTGGCCAGCCACACCGCGACCGCGGGCTCGTCCTCGATCTCGCGGCGACCGGCCACGACCGCCTGGGCCACGCAGCCGACCAGGGCGGGCACCCGGACCGTCCGGTGGACACCGGACAGCACTTCCACGGCGTCGTCGGTGTGCGCGCGGGACGCGAGCAGCACAGCGAGGGACGGCGCCTCGCCCGCGAGCTGGTCGCGGGCGAACGCTGCGGCCTCCATGCCCGCTCGCCGCGCTTCGGGCGCGGTGGAGAGCCCTACTCCGATCCGCACCCCTCCATGGTAGCCAACCGGAAGCTGGAGCGAATACCGTTGCGGCGCTGTATTTTTCATCGCCTCTATGCAGAAGGGTCCCGTTCGCGGGCGAGGTGCCGAGGTCGCGGCCCGGTTTGCCGGTGCCACGGCCGATACGACGAAGCGGCGGGCAGGTTGCGATTCGGTAGCTGTTCGGCGGCGCACGAGCTGTCAAACCGTGTTCCCAGCCGGGAGAGGTCCGGCCGGGCTGAGCGACAATGGCCGAACCACAGTTTGCTTTCGGTCACGCGAGATCAAAGAGTCGGCGCAGGCCAGCGCACCGCGACACGACCTGATGAGGACAGGCGGGAGACATCGTGAGTCAGCCGTCGCGGATCGACACGGGTGAACTGCGCGTGCTCGTGTCGACACTGGAGCGGCTCATCGTGGACGCCTCCCGGACAGTCGGCGAATTGAAGGCAGCCATCGCCTCCGCCGAGGCGCTCGTCGGCGATGGGCTCGACCGTGCCGAGGTGGCCTTCACTCCGGCGGCGGTGGAAATACCGGCTGCGGAGGTTGCGCCCGAAGCGGCGGACGCACCCGAGCGCAAGGCGATGCCCACTCCCTGGGCCCGGAAGACCTCGGCGACCCCGTGGTCGAGGCGCGTCGTCCGCCCGTGCCCGACGGTGCCGAGCGCACCGGTCCGAGCATCCGCGCCCCCGGAGGTAGCCGCGGTCGAACTGTCCGCGCCCCTGAGGCCGTCGGCGGCTCGCTCTTCGAAGTACGAATCCGCTGCTCGTCGCACCGACGCCTTGGACAATCCGGCGTCCGTCCGGCGCACGGATGCGGCTGACGGCTCCGCCCCACCGGGCGCCATCACCGTCGATTCGGCGCTGATCCAGCGGCCGGGCCGCGCGGACCGCTCCGCACCCGCCGATCGAACCGACGACGCCGATGTGCGCCGGACGGATCTTCCCGAAGCCTTCGCACCGATGCATCGCACCGACGTTGCCCGCCACCGGATCGATGCGCCCGGCCACCCCACACCCAACCGACGCACCGACGCCGGATCACGCCAGACGGCCCTTCCCGACGACGCGTCATCTCTCCGGCGCGCCGACGCCACATCCCACCGCCGGACCGATCTCCCCGAGCACTCCGCACCAATTCATCGCACCGACACCGCGTCCCACCGCCGGCCGGGTCCTCCGGACACGTCCGGACCGATCGAACCGACCGGCCTATCCACCCCGCCGGTCGAGACCGCGGGCTTCCAGTCCAGGAACCGGGCCGACGGCGGGCCGCGACGCCCACGGATCGACGCTGCCGAGAGAGCCGCGTTCGTGCCGGAGATAGACGTGGTGCTCCGCTTACCGCGAGCGAACGGAGCCGACACCGGCACGCCGCACCGACACACCGACGACCAGAGACCGAAGGACTATCCCGCCGAGGCCGAACCGAGCCCCGAAAGCAATTCGGCGCCGATCCGTCAGACCCACCTCGCCGACGAGTCGACCTCAGCCCCTACTAGCAACTCTTCGTCGGCCCCCACGAGCACTCCGGCTTCCGACCGCTTCGCACCGCACCAACACACCGACACCGCCGACGACCGAAGGCCGGAGAACCGCCCAGAGAACGCCCGACCGGATCCCGAAAGCGACAACGGGCGGATCCGCGGGACCCGCCTCGCCGACGAGTCGACCTCAGCCCCCACTGGCAACTCTTCGTCGGCCCCCACGAGCACTCCGGCTTCCGACCGCTTCGCACCGCACCAACACCCCCACACCGCCGACGACCGAAGGCCGGAGGACCGCCCAGCGGACGCCGAACCGGGCCCCGGAAACAACTCCAAGCCGATCCGCCAGACCCGACGCGCCGACGACTCGCCCTCCGCCCGTCCCGGCGGCCCTGAGTTCGACAGCGCGCCCCTGCCCGAGCCGACGCGGCAGACCGGCGACCGCCACGACATCGACCGTCCGGGCGGCGGTACCGACAGCGGTGAAGCGGTGCGCACCGTGGAGACAAGCGCGCCTCAGCGAGATACCGCTCCGAGCACCGAGACTCGTTCCACGATCGACACCGCGAACGGGGTCGCGCCCTCGGAGAAGACCGAGCTTCCCCATCGTCCGGAAGCCACCCGGCACAGCGACATCAAGCCGGACTCCACAGCCACCCCAGCCGACGGTGCAGCGGACGACGCCGCGCCGAAGATCCGGACCCCACCCCTTCCAGCCCAGGTCGGCATCGTGGGGGGCTCCGGAGGTCGCCGGATGGCAGGCGAGCCCGACTCCACATCGTCGGACAGCACGTCCGTTCTCCGGACCGATCTCCCGGACGGCTCCGCGACAACTCCGATGCTCGGCGGCTCCGCGGCAACTCCGACGATCGGCGGCTCCACGGCAACTCCGATGCTCGGTGCATCCGTCCCGCCAACGATCGGTGCGCCTGTCCCGCCGATCGAGCCAGCGGATTCCCCCGCCGTCCCGCAGCCGGCGATCAACCCTGACGACTCGGTACCCACCCCGCGAAAGGACGTCGCGGAAAGGCCGACTTCCGCGCCGGAGGCCCATGCCACTTCGCATCCCGACCACATCGCCCACTCCCGCGCCGCGAACCACCCGGCGGCCAGGCCGGCAGACGCTACGTTCCCCCACGCCACCGACGAACCAGTATCGCGGCGACGCACCGACACCGGCTCCACCGCCACTCAGTTGATCGACGCACTGCGCTTTTCCTGGATCGACGCTTCCCCCGACCCACGGGTCGGCTCACCGGGCGCTGCAACGACGGACCCCACCTCGCAAACTGAGTCCGACCCGCAGACCGGCAAGACAGACAGCTGGCGTCAGCCCTCGGGCAGCACACAGGCCTGCGAAGTCAGCGGAAGGACCGGCAACACGGCTCCTCCCGCACCTGGCCCACAGGGCGAATCCGCGCTCATCCCCCAGCCCGGCCGCACTGACGCTGCCGCGCTCGGCCGAAGACCTGACGCCCCTCACCAGCCCACGCCGATCGATGACACCACTAGCGCACACCGGCCCGTACCTCCGCCGCGGAGCGTCCCCGCTGACGGCTCCGACCGTCCCGGCCCGGCGCAGCATTCGACACGCGCGCCGCGAACAGACGACGCGCGCCCTCGTCAGGCCGTCCCTCGGATCACAGGCTCCGCGAACTCGGCGCCCGGGAGCGCTTCCGCCCCGCAGCACACCGACAGCACACGCGACGCATCCACCCGAACCAACTCGGCTCCCGCTCGGAACAAGGGCCGCGCGCCCCTCGAACGGACCGGCACAGCGCACCGCGCCGCAGCCCCGGAGCCGACCGGCCCCGACCCTTCCGAAGCGCTTCGCATCGCGCGGGAGATGTCGGCGCGGCATGGCTTGGAAGTCGTCGGGTTCGATGCCGCGACCGTGGATGTCCAGGTGATCCGTGAGATCGCTTCCGCCCTCGATGAGCTGCTTACGAAATACCCGATTCCGCTGCGTGGGGTCGAACTCACCGACGATGCGGAATCTCGCCCGAGGCCGGCTCGCGGGCCCGCCGAGCAGTCCGCCGAGTCCGCGATCTGGATCGTTTTGGACCGGGCCGCCTTGAATCCGCCTGCTCCTGTGGAGACGCGCAGGATCTTCCGTCGGCGCGGCCCGGCCGAACGCCCGGTGTACACGGCGGTCGCTCGCGAGTTCGCGGGGGCGCTGGACGCCGCCGGTGGGTTCCGGGCCCGGCAAGAAGCATTGCGGACGTTGATCAACGAGTCGCTGCGTGGCGGCGGTGGCGGACTCGGACTGCTCGATCCCGGCCGGGCCTTGATCGATGGCTTCACCGAGGTGGTGCTCCGGGGCGAGCGAGCAGGGGCGTCGGCCAAGGAATTGCATGGCGCACTGGTGAAAATGGCCCGAGCGGAGTCCTCCGACGGCCTGACGGCGTGAAGCCGACGCCGGGCTAGACGTTCAACTCGACCGCGACCCGCTCCAGACGGCTCTCGGTGTAGGAGGCGATCTGGTCCACCACGACCCGCACGCGAGCCGTGTCGTCGGTGGCGGCGTTCCAGAACGGCAGCAGCACCGGATCGAGGGAGCGCGGTGCGGTGGCCAGCAAGCGGTCGGCGACGGCGAGGATGCGTTCGCGCTGGGCGGCCTGGCGTAACCGGTGCGCCGGGTCGGACATGACATACCGCAACGCGACGGTCTTGAGCAACGCCACCTCGGCGGCGACGATGCGCGGCACTTCCAGGTCCGCGGCGTACCGGGACAACGGTTCCGGCCCGGCTACCTCCCTCGTCGCCATGATCGCGGCGGTGGCGAAGCGGCCGACGAGTTCGCTGGTCAGGCGTTTCAGCGCGACCGAGGCGGTGAACGTGCCGTCGTATCCGGACACCGCCGCGACCACCGGCAGTTCCGACAACCGCTGCGCGGCGGCGATCAGCTCGTCGGCGGCCAGCGAGTGCTGGAACTGGCCGAGCGCCGCCAACGCGTCCTGTTCGGCGGGGTCGGCCAGCGCGCGCAGATCGATCCGGCCCGCGATGACGCCGTCCTCGACGTCGTGCACCGAGTACGCGACGTCGTCGGACCAGTCCATGATCTGGCATTCGAGGCTGCGCCGCCGGTCCGGCGCGCCCTTGCGGATCCACTCCAGGCGCTCGGCGTCGACCTCGTAGGCGCCGAACTTGGTGCCCGGACCCGTTCGGCCCCAGGGATATTTGAGCGCCGCGTCGAGAGCGGCCCGGGTGAGGTTGAGGCCCGCGCTGGTGGCATCGGATTCGAGCACCTTGGGTTCGAGGCGGGTGAGGATCCGGAGGTTCTGCGCGTTGCCTTCGAACCCACCGAAGGCGTCGGCGAAGGTGTCGAGGGCTTTCTCGCCGTTGTGGCCGTAGGGCGGGTGGCCGATGTCATGGGCCAGCCCGGCCAGGTCGACCAGGTCCGGATCACAGCCGAGGCCGTCGGCGATGCTGCGGCCGATCTGGGCGACTTCCAGGGAATGGGTGAGCCGTGTACGCGGCGTGTCGGCCTCGCGCGGGCCCATGACCTGCGTTTTGTCGGCCAGCCTGCGCAGCGCCGCGGAGTGCAGCACCCGGGCCCGGTCGCGCGCGAACTCGGTTCGGTGGCCGGTCTCGAACTCACTGCGCGGCGGGCCGAGCCCCGCGGTCTTGGCGCCCTCGACGACGAGGCGTTCGGTGTCGTGATCGGTGTACCGGGCGCTCATCGAACCTCACTGTCCCGCCGTGTAGGTGAAGTCCGCCGAGAAGTGGGTGAGCTGGTACCACAGCAAGGCGCCGGTCTCCCGGGCGATGCCGTGCGCCTGGGATTCGCGGGTGTAGACGGCGGGGCCGGTTCTGGTGGGGGCGGTCCACGCCGCCAGCCCTTCGTCCCTGGCCATGGTGCGCGTGCGCAGCGAGTGCCACGGATCGCTGACCAGCACCGCCGACGACATGTCCCGTGCCCGCATCGCCGTCGCCACGGCTTCGACGCTGCGTAAGGTGTCCGAACCGGTTTCGACGGCGAGGATCTTGTCGCCCGGCACGCCGCGCGCCTGCAGATAGTTCTTGCCCGAGGCGGCCTCGGTGAACAGATCGCCCTCCTGCTTGCCGCCCACCGTGATGACCCGCGGCGCGACACCGGCCCGGAACAGCTTGTACGCCTGGTCGAGTCGCGCTTCGAAGACCGAGGACGGCGTGCCGGAGTACTGCGCGGCGCCGAGCACGACGATCGCGTCGGCCTTCGTGTAGTCATCGATGCGCGCGACCTGCCACACGCGGAAGGCGGTTCCGCCGACCAGCACCGCGCCCATCACCACCGAACCGACGACCAGCCGCCGCGTCCAGCGCAGCAACCCGGCGCCGAAGCCGTGCGGCCGGGCGGGGTCGGGAGCCGGGAGAGCCCGGGTGCGCATCGTCGGCAAATCCACACCCCAAGTCTGCCAGTAGCGGCGCCGTGCCTCGTCCGGTAACCGCCAGGGGGTTACCAGCCGCGCTCCTGCCAGGCCGGAAGGTCGGCGCGCTCCGCGCCGAGGGTGGTGTCGTCGCCGTGGCCGGGGTAGACGACGGCGTCGTCCGGGTAGCGATCGAAGAGTTTGGCCGAGACGTCGGTGAACAGCGAGGTGAAGTCCGCCGGGGAGGTGGTGCGGCCGACACCGCCGGGGAACAGCGAGTCACCGGTGAACAGGTGGACGCGGCCCGCTCCGTCGGTGAGCGCGAGGGTGATCGAGCCCGGCGTATGGCCGCGCAGGTGGATGACCTCGAAGACCAGCTCGCCGATGGTGACGGTGTCGCCCTCGGCGAGCAGCCGGTCGGGGCGGACCGGGAGCGGGTCGGCGTCGAGCGGGTGCGCCGCGGTCGGGGCGCCCGTGGCGGCGGCGGTCTCCCGCAGAGCCATCCAGTGGTCGCGATGCTGATGGGTGGTGACGATCAGCTGGACCTGCCCGGGCGTCTCCTGCTCGACGAGTTCCGCGATGCGCGATGCCTCGTTGGCAGCATCGATGAGCAGGGCGGCGCCGGTGGCGGTGCACTGCACCAGGTAACAGTTGTTGTCCATGCCGCCGACCGACATCTTGAGGATGCGGGCGCCGGGGACATCGCGCTGCTGCGGGTTGGCACCCGGTGACACGTGGCCGCTGTACGGGCGCTCGATGGTGATCACGGAAACGATGCTAGCGAGCTAGATTCGTGCCATGTCACTGCCGCAGCGGATCGGCCTCGTTCGCCTGCTCGTGATCAGCGTCCTGCTGGCCGCGTTCGCCCTGGCCGGGGCTCCGGCGGCCGGGGCGGAACCACCACTTCGGATGGACACCTATGTGGAGGACCCGGCCGGCGCGCTCGACCAGGGTCAGCGCGCCCAGGTGCGCGATGCGGTGAACCAGCTCTACGCCGACCAGCGGATCCGGTTGTGGGTCGTGTACGTGCGCGACTTCGACGGACGCACACCGCAGGACTGGTCCGCGCGCACGGCATCGATGTCCGGCTTCGGCGAACGGGATCTGCTGCTCGCGGTGGCCACCGACGACCGCGCGTACTGGCTGGAGGGCGAACTGCCCGGCGGCGTCAGCGATTCCGAGCTCGACGACATCGTGCTCGGGAAGGTCGAACCGGCCCTGCGCGACGGACGGTGGGCCGACGCGGGGGTCGCGACGGCCGACGGGCTGGACGCGGCGCTGCGCGGCGGCGGGGTGAACGCGCGCGCGCTGCTCGTGATCGGTCTGCTCGTCGTCCTGGTGGCGGGCGGCCTCGTCTGGTACGCGCGCAGACGGCGTCGCGCCCGGACCGAGGCGGAGCTGGCGGCGGCGCGGCAACTGGATCCGGAGAACGCCGCGGCGCTGTCCGCGTTGCCGTTGGAGGCGCTGCACACGCGCTCCCGCGAGGTGCTGGTGGAGATCGACAACGCGATCCGCACCAGCGGCGAGGAACTCGACCTGGCCACCGGCGAGTTCGGCGCCACCGCCACCACGCCCTTCCGCACCGCCCTCGACCAGGCGAAGGCCGCCGCCGCCGAGGCGTTCGCCATCCGGCAGCGCCTCGACGACGCGATCCCGGAGACGCCCGACGAACAGCGCTCGCTGCTGGTTCACCTGATCGGCACCGTCGGACGCGCCGACCGCGCACTGGACGCGCAGGTCACCGAGTTCGACGCCATGCGCGATCTGCTGCTCGACGCCGCGAACCGGCTGGACGCGCTCACCAGGGACGTCATCGACGTCACCGCCCGGATTCCCGATTCGGAGGCCGAGCTGAGCCGGCTCACCGCCACCCATCCGGCGAGCGTTCTCGCACCGATCCAGGACAACGTGCGGATGGCGCGGGAGCGCATCGCTTTCGCGGAGCAGAGCATCGACGCGGGACGGTCCGCGCTCACCGAGCCGGTGGGCGAGCAGGGCGGCGCGGTCGCCGCGATTCGCTCCGCCGAGGCCGCGATCGGGCAGGCGCGCGCCTTGCTCGACGCGGTGGACAACGCGGCAGCCGCGATCCAGCAGGCCCGCGACGGCCTTCCCGGTGTGCTGGACGAGCTGCGCCGCGACCTCGCCACCGCCGCCGAGCTCTCCGGCTACGGCGGCCAGCAGCTGGCGGACGCTCGCACCGCGGCGCAGTCCGCGCTGGCGAAGGCGACATCCACGGCGGACGCCGATCCGCTGAGCGCCTTCCACGACGCGGTCACCGCCGACGCCGATCTCGACCGCGCCGTCGCGGCCGCCACCGACCGCAAACTCGCCGCCGAGGACCTGCGACGCAGGCTCGATCGGGCCCTCACCGACGCGCGCGCCCGGATCGGCGCGGCCGCCGACTACGTCACCACGCGGCGCGGCGGCATCGACGCCGAAGCGCGCACCCGCCTGTCGGAAGCACAGCGCAACCTCGACGAGGCGCAACGGCTGAGCGCGAGCGACCCCGCCGACGCACTGCGGCGCGCGCAGACGGCGGCGGATCTGGCCGGGCGCGCGCTGCAGGCGGCGCAGGCCAGCGTCCGGGCCTGGGAGGCGTCGCGGGCGCCGTCGGCAGGCGCGCAGACGGGAGCGGTACTCGGCGGCATCCTGCTCGAAGGGCTCCTGCGCGGCGCGGCGAGCGGCGCCCGGCACTCCGGCGGCGGCTGGAGCCCCGGCTCGTACGGTGGTTCGTCCGGCTCCCGGCGGATCGGTCGCGGCGGACGATTCTGACCACGGCTCGATCCCGTACCGGATCAGTGACCGCCCGCCGCCGCGAGCGCGGTCAGCTCGGCCCGCACCGCCTCGAGCAGACCGTCGGTGTGCGCGCCGCCGCCGAGTACGCCGACCGCCAGCTCGTGGGCGAAGGTGTAGACGAGAAACGTGACCGCGGCCGACGCGCCCGCGGAGGGGCGAGGATGCGCCGAGACGTAGACGATCTCGTAATCGGTGAACTCGATACCGGGGGGCGTGCGGAAGACCGGGACGACTCCGGTGTTGGTCACCGCGATATGCCCGGCCAGGGAATGAATCCTCTTCGGGCCGTAGAGGTCCGGGAAGTGCAGGACGGACTGCTGCACAACGCCTTCGGACAGGTCGCGCGTCAGACGGGCCGAAATCCGCTGTGCCAGTTCGAGCGGGTTGGCCGCCGGGTCCACACTCGCCGCGAAGGAAGCGAGTCCGGCCATATTGGTGCCCGCCGCCGCTGCGACCGGCGGCTCCAGCCGGGCGCGCAGGTCTACCGGATACAGGCAGCCCAATGATGTCGCGCCGCCTGCGGTCTCCCGCGCGTACGCGCGCAGCAGCGCGGCGGTCAGCAGGCCGTTCATCGTCACGCCGGTGCTGCGCGCGAGGTCGGTGATCCGGGCGGTGGCCTCCCGGTTCAGCCGCACGCGCACCGGACGGGTGAGCGTGCTCGGCGCGGCCTGTGCGCTGCCGGGCGGCAGGTCGCGAGCCTCCGGTGGAAGCGGCTTGATCACGTCCTCGAAGCCGGACGTCGCGGTCCTGGTGATGCCGCGCTCCGCGACATACCACTCCAACGAATGCGGAATATTTTGTGGCACAAGGTTTACCGGCTGTTGTTCGACGATGCCGGTATAGCACTCCCACAGTCGCGACAGCAGCTCGACGCAGTAGCCCGCGTCGGCGACGCTGTGGTGAGCGAACAATGTGACCCGCCATTGGTTGGCGCCCGAACCGACGACATCCAGGTAGGCCAGCTGCACCGCCGGATCCATCGCTGGGATGCCGATCACCGCCACGTCACCCTCGCGCACGGAAACCGGAGTCCATGCCGTCTCGTCCGCGGCCAGCAGATATCCCTGTCCCGCAACGTCTTCGGCGATCCGGCAACCGATCACCGGATACGCTCGCCGTAACGCCGCGAAGGCTTCCCGCAGCGCCGTCACGTCCAGCGCTCCCCGTACCGACACCGACCGGCCCGTGTAGGTGCCATGCCGCACGAACCGCTGCTCCGACGGCGCCAGCGCACGAATCGGAGCGTCCTCATCCCTCAACACACCGCAAGGGTGCGGCACCACCGGCACGGGCGCAAACCGACCGGGCGGACGGATGCGGAAGACTGCCGGTATGAGTCTCGCGGCGCACTTGGAGAAGATCGGCCTGCCCTCGGTGGAGGAACAGCTCGCCCATCCCACCGTGGCGGGCATCGCGGCGGGCACCCTGCCCGAACCGGTGTTCCGGTCCTGGTTGGAGCAGGACTATCTGTTCCTGCTCGACTACGTCCGGGTGTTCGCGCGCCTCGCCTGGCAGGCTCCGGCCGCCCATCTCGGCGACCTCGTCGACCTCGCGCACGCCACCTATCACGAGGAACTGTCGCTGCACCGCTCGCTGGCCGCCGAGTTCGGCGCCGACCTCGAGGGCGCAGTCAAAGGCGGTCCGTGCGCGGCGTATACGGCGTTTCTGCTGGACTCCGCCGCGTCCTATGGTGAAGGGCTCGCCGCCTTGTATCCGTGCATGTGGGGGTACGCCACGCTCGGCGCGCGACTGGCGCAGCGGCCGCCCGCCGAGCCGCGTTACCGCCGCTGGGTCGACACCTACGCCGATCCAGGCTTCGCGGTCTTGACCCGCCGCTGCGCGCAGATGATCGACGAGTCCGGCGCGGACCCGGCACGCGCGGAAAAGCTGTTCCGCGAAGGACTGCGGCACGAGCTGGCGTTCTGGGACGTTCCGCTCTGACGTTGACGGCCGGGTGACCTACGCTCACATCGTGAGTCAGGACCACGTGCGGGCGTCCGACGCCGATCGGGAGAAGATCATCGACCAGCTGCGCCTCGCGATGAACGAAGGCAGGCTGTCGCTGGCCGAATTCGACGATCGGCTGCAACAGGTGTACGCCGCCAAGACCTATGGCGAGCTGACGCCGTTGCTGTCCGACCTTCCCGCGCAACGGGAAGCGCGGCCGGCGCGCGCAAAGGGCATCCCCCAGTGGATCACGATCATGTGGACGCCCTGGGTGTTCGTCAACGTGCTGTGCGTGGCGATCTATCTGGCCACCGGCGCGGGCTACTTCTGGCCGTTCTGGGTCGCGGTGCCGTGGGGTGCGGCGCTGCTCATCCCGACCACGATCGGCATCATCACCCGCAAGAAGATCGGCTGAACGACAGCGCCCCGTGGCCGAAGACGACCACGGGGCGCGGCGGCGGAACTCAGGCGCCGATCAGGTGCTGGGCCAGGTAGCCCTCCACCTTGTCCAGTGCGATGCGCTCCTGGGTCATCGTGTCGCGCTCGCGGATGGTCACCGCCTGGTCGTCGAGCGTCTCGAAGTCGACGGTGATGCAGAACGGGGTGCCGATCTCGTCCTGGCGGCGGTAGCGGCGGCCGATCGCCCCCGCGTCGTCGAACTCGACGTTCCAGTTCTTGCGCAGCTGCGCGGCCAGGTCTTTCGCCTTCGGCGTGAGATCGGCGTTGCGCGAGAGCGGCAGCACCGCGGCCTTCACCGGCGCGAGGCGGCGATCCAGGCGCAGCACCGTGCGGGTGTCCACGCCGCCCTTGGCGTTGGGCGCCTCGTCCTCGGCGTACGCGTCGACCAGGAAGGCCATCAGCGAGCGGGTGAGGCCCGCCGCGGGCTCGATGACGTACGGGATGTAGCGCTCGTTGGTGTTCTGGTCGAAGAAGCTCAGCTCGGTGCCGGAGTGCTCGGAGTGCGTCTTCAGGTCGAAGTCGGTGCGGTTGGCGATGCCCTCGAGCTCACCCCACTCGTTGCCCTGGAAGCCGAAGCGGTACTCGATGTCGGTGGTGCCCGCCGAGTAGTGCGAGAGCTTGTCCTTCGGGTGCACGAACAGCCGCAGATTGTCCGCGGCGATGCCGAGATCGGTGTACCAGGAGAACCGCGTCTCGATCCAGTACTTGTACCACTCCTCGTCCTCGCCCGGCTTGACGAAGTACTCCATCTCCATCTGCTCGAACTCGCGGGTGCGGAAGATGAAGTTGCCCGGGGTGATCTCGTTGCGGAAGCTCTTGCCGATCTGCGCGATGCCGAACGGCGGCTTCTTGCGCGCGGTCGTCATCACGTTGGCGAAGTTCACGAAGATGCCCTGCGCGGTCTCCGGGCGCAGGTAGTGCAGACCCTCCTCGGACTCGATCGGGCCGAGGTAGGTCTTGAGCATCATGTTGAAGTCGCGCGGCTCGGTCCAGCGGCCGACGGTGCCGCAGTTCGGGCACGCCACCAGCTCCATCGAGACCGTGTCCGGGTCGTCGATCTTGTTCTTCAGCGCGTACGCCTCCTGCAGGTGGTCCTGCCGGAAGCGGTGATGGCAGTGCAGGCACTCGACCAGCGGGTCGTTGAACACACCCACGTGGCCGGAGGCGACCCAGACCTGGCGGGGCAGGATCACCGAGGAGTCCAGACCGACGACGTCCTCGCGGCCGGTGACCATGGCGCGCCACCACTGCTTCTTGATGTTCTCTTTGAGCTCGACGCCCAGCGGCCCGTAATCCCACGCCGACTTGGTGCCTCCGTAGATCTCACCGCACGGGTACACCAGACCCCGGCGCTTGGCGAGGTTGGCAACGGTGTCCACCTTCGACTTGGGTGCCACGCGAGAATTCTCCATCCACTGCGAGTCGGATCGTGTGAGTTGAATCTATTCACGTGAATAGATCATCAACAGGTCGGCTATAGCCTATAGACCCTGACCAACCTGGTTTCCACCGCACAGCCAACCCGATGAACGGCGCGCCCGTTTGACATGCGCACCTGTGCATATGCAAACTGGTAATGCTTTCCATTAAGGAGTTGGTGACATGACCGCCGAGACCGCCGCCGCACCGCCGCACAACCCGTATCGGTCGCCCGGACCGGCGCCGGTACCCCCGCGAACCGTGCTGGAGGATGCGGGTGAGTTGTTGCGGGCACTGGCCGCCCCGGTCCGGATTGCTATCGTGCTGCAGTTGCGCGAGTCACCGCGGTGTGTGCACGAACTGGTCGACGCGCTGGGTGTCACGCAACCATTGGTCAGTCAGCATCTGCGTATCCTCAAGGCCGCCGGTGTCGTGCACGGTGAGCGTTCGGGTCGCGAGGTGCTCTACGAACTCGTCGACGACCACCTGGCGCACATCGTCGTCGACGCCGTCGCGCACGCCGAGGAAGGGTGATTCGTGCCAGACAACACGACCGTTCCACAGAAACCGGTCGGCATCCGCAGCACCAGGCAGCGCAGCGCCATCGCCGCGCTGCTCGGTGACATCGACGAGTTCCGCTCCGCCCAGGACCTACACGACGAACTGCGCAAGCGCGGCGAGGGCATCGGCCTGACCACCGTCTACCGGACGCTGCAGTCCCTGGCCGACGCGGGCATGGTCGACGTGCTGCGCACCGACTCCGGCGAGTCGGTCTACCGCCAGTGCTCCACCGGCCACCACCATCACCTGGTGTGCCGGCATTGCGGCCGCACCGTGGAGGTGGAGGGTCCCACGGTGGAGTCGTGGGCCGAGGCGATCGCGAGCGAGCACGGCTTCACCGAGATCAGCCACACCCTCGAGGTGTTCGGCACCTGCACGACATGCGGGACGGCACGCCGAGGCAACTGCTGATCAGCTCGCTTCCCGGCGTGTCCGGTTAACGCGCCCGCGAACAGCGGAGATCGACCGGTGAGATCCTCGCGAACCCGGACCGATCCGGATTCGGCACGAAGGATCCGCCATCTGCTGGGGAGGCAGCGTGTCAACGACCAACGACTCATTCATACGCCCGGTGCGCCGCCGGGCCGTCACCGTCGCCGGGGCCACGCTCGTCGTGGCCTCGGCGCTGTTGCTCTCGGCGTGCCAGGGCGAGGACGGCACGCCGGTGGCGGTCCCGTCGGCCACCGCCACCGGAGTCGCCGCGGCGCCGGGCGGGACGAGCGGGCAGTCGACCGTCCGCACCGTCGGCAAGACCGGCTGGTACGACGGGTTCGACATCACGGTGGACAAGGCGACCGTCGTGCCGGACGAATACGGCGGCGCGAAAGTGCGCATCGATATCACCTACAAGAACACCACGCCGGACCACCGCACGTTGAGCAGCACGCCGTCGCTGCTGGTCGGCAAAGAGGTGGACGGCGGGGCGATCTTCGACAGTCCCACGGTGCCCGGCAACGGCTCCGCCACCGGCACTGCCACGACGCCCGTCGCGTCCGCGAAGGACGCCGAGCACCTCCTCGACACCATGACCGTCGTGTACGGCCAAGGCGCGGACAACCAGACCAGGATCCCGCTCGCCGCGGCGGGCGAGGTGGACAGCGTCCAACCGAAGGCGGTGAAAGTCACCGGCACCGTGGTACAGGACCAGACGACCATCCAGGTCACTGGCGGCCGCATCAGCCCGAGCTACACGAAGAACGAGAACGGCAAATCCGACCTGGCGTTGCGCATAAAGCTCATCGGCGGGCCCGGCATCGCCGCGGGCGGAACGAATATCTACTACGACTACTTCACCATCCGTACCCCCGACGGGCAGACCGTGCCCGCCGACATCCGCGGCCCGATCAACGAGTTGCTCAACGCGAACGAGACCATCGACAACCCGAAGAACTACGTGATCTTCGTGGTCCCCTCCCCCGGCACCGGCCCGTACACGGTGACCTACAACGCCCAGCGGCAAGAGGGCGCGGCCACCGCACCCACGCTGTCGTTCACCATCGACTGATCCGGGCCCGCAGCCATTCCCGCCGGAACTCTCATCCGACGAGAATGGCTGCGGCGACGACCGAATTCGAGCCCGTTCCGGGTTTGCGCTACCTGCCCGGGTGGCTCGACGACGCCTAGCAAGCCGCGCTGCTCGACGCGATCGATGCCCCCCGTGGTCGGCCGAACTACGCCGCAGGGTGCAGCATTACGGCCATCGCTACGACTACGGCCGCCGTGCCGTCACGAGCCCGCAGAAGCGACCCGGCGCCGCACGGCCGGGTCGCTCGGGGACGTCGGGTGTCGGTCACCTTCGTACCGTCCTGCACTGAGCGAGATGATCTCGATCAGCCGACCGGGACCGCATCCCGAGCCGGTGCCCGCGTCTCGGCCGGACGGCCGCGCAGCGCGGCCACGCCGAGCAGCGCGAGCGCGACCGCGGCCCAGACCAGCAGCACCACCAGCGGTCCGGTCGCGGCGGCGCCGTCGAAGAACGCGATCGAGCGCAGCAGCGACGCGGCCGCCCCGGGCGGCAGCCACTGTCCGATGGCGCCCCACGGCTGCGGCAGCAGCTCCGGCGCGGACGTGGCCGCCGAGAACGGGTTGCCGATCAGCAGCATGGTGAGCGCGGCGATGCCGATACCGGCCCGCCCGATTACAGCGGCGAGCCCGACGACCGCGCCGGCCACCGCGAACGACACCAGCCCGGCGACCGCCGCGAGTGCCGGGTACGACCCGGGCACCACCGACATCCAGCCCTGGATGATCGCCATGCCGAGCAGCCCGCCCGCGACACCGAAGGTCGCCAGTCCGATCAGTCGGCCGCCGATCGCCGGGATCAGCAGTGCCAGGAGCACACCGGCCGCGATGCCGGACATCACCAGCGGCAGCACCATCGCGCCGAACGCGGTGCCACGCGGATCGTCCGAGTCGGCGGCCACCACGTCCTCGACTCGGGCGGCGGGCGCACCGGAGAGCTGCTGACCGATCTGGGTGAGTTGCTGCGCGACAGCGGGACTCGCACCGGAGGCGACCAGCACGCGCGGCGGCCCGTCGCCGGTGACGATCGCGCCGTACACCTCCCGGTCCTGGATCGCGGCGCGGGCGGCGGCCTCGTCCGCGGGCGTGGTGATCTCGAAGGCGCCCGGACTGTGCTCGGCGAGCTTGCCGGTGACCATCGCGGCCTGCGGGCCGGTGACGGCCAGCGGCAGGTCACGAGGCGCGATGTTCGCGGCGGGCCAGGCGAACGCGATCAGCATCAGCGCCTGGAGCAGGGCGGCGCCGAGACCGAGAGCGAACGCCCGCGGCATGGTGATCATGGCCATCTCCTAAAAATCGAATGCTCGTTCTTTTTAGTTGGGCCTACCGTCGCACGGGGCCTGGAAGTTGTCAAGAACGAATATTCGTTTTACTTTGGGCCCATGCCCCGAGTCAGCGAAGCGCACCTCGAACGCCGCAGGCAGCAGATCCTGGACGCCGCGCGGCGCTGCTTCGCGCGCAAGGGGTTCTACGAGACCTCCATGCAGGACGTGTTCGCGGAATCCGGGCTCTCGGCCGGTGCGGTCTACCGCTACTTCAAGAGCAAGGACGAACTGGTCACGGCCCTCGCCACCGAGACGACGGTGTCGCTGCGCATCGCCATGGACCAGGCGATCGGCCGCGATCCGCTGCCCACGCCCGCCGAGCTGTTCACCATGATCGCCGAGGAGGTGGTGCGGCGCAGCGGGCCCGACGGCCCGGTACGACTGGCGCCGCAGGCATGGGCGCTGGCCTTGGTCCATCCCGAAGCGGCGGTGATGGTCCGCGAGACGATGATCGCGATGCGCGCGCTCTGGGTGAACTACGCCGAACGCATGCGCGACAAAGGCTGGCTACCCGAAGACGCCGACATCGATGCCGTGGCCAAAGCGATCATCGGACTGCTGCCGGGATTCATCCTCCAGCACCTCATCCTCGGCGACCTCGACCCGGAGACACTGGCGCGTGGCGTGCGCACCCTCCTGCCCTACGGCGAGCCCGCCCCTCGGACCGTCGGCTGACCTGGCAAGCCGAGACCTTCGGCCCCGTCTCAGGGCAGCAGGCCCTGCCTGGCTCGGCTCGCGTTGGACAGCACGAGCAGCAGCATGGTGGTGAGGGCCTGATCGTCGAGGCCCGCGGCGGGGAAGGTGTAGCGCAGGATGACATCGGCGAGCCCGCCGCGGGCGATCACCGTGAGCGAACCGAATTGCAGCGAGTTGTTGCGCTCGGCGACGCGCTTGTGCAGCTGCGCCTTCAGCGGCCGGTCCCAGGCCAGCACACAGGTGAGGCTCAGCACGTCCAGACCGGGCGCCAGGTTCACCGCGCGCAGCGAGGAGAGCGCGCCCTCGTACTCGAAGCCCAGGGACCCGTCGGCGTCGACGCGCACCTCGATGCCGTAGCTCGACAGGCAGGCTCCGGCCCGCGCCTGGAGTTCCTGGTCGGGAGTCACCGCTGCGTCCATGTTCGAGCCGCCGTTCACTTGGTGCCGCCGAAACGGCGGTCCCGCGAAGCGTACTGGAGGCAGGCCTCCCACAGGTTGCGCCGATCGAAGTCGGGGAAAAGCGTGTCCTGATAGACGAATTCGGCGTAGGCCGACTGCCAGATGAGGAAGTTCGAGCTGCGAAACTCGCCCGAAGGGCGCAGGAACAGGTCCACGTCCGGCATGTCGGGCTCGTCGAGGTATTTCGCCACCGTCGCCTCGGTGACCTTCTCCGGATCGATCTCGCCCGCCGCCACCCGGCGCGCGATCTCCCTTGCCGCGTCGGCGATCTCGGCGCGACCCCCGTAGTTGACGCACATGGTCAGCGTCATCACGGTGTTGTCCTTGGTGAGTTCCTCGGCGATCTCCAATTCCTTGATCACGCTGCGCCACAAGCGCGGCCGCCGCCCGGCCCAGCGCACCCGGACGCCCATCTCGTGCATCTCGTCCCGGCGCCTGCGGATGACGTCGCGGTTGAAGCCCATGAGGAAGCGCACCTCCTCGGGGCTGCGCCGCCAGTTCTCGGTGGAGAACGCGTACGCCGACAGCCACTTCACGCCGATCTCGATACAGCCCTCGACGGTGTCCATCAGCACCGCCTCGCCGCGCTCGTGCCCGGCGGTGCGCGGCAACCCGCGCTCCTGGGCCCAGCGCCCGTTGCCGTCCATGACCAGCGCGACATGGTTGGGCACCAGTTCCGGCGGCAGCTGCGGCGGCCGAGCTCCCGACGGATGCGGCGCGGGCGGGCGGACGCCCACGCGCTCGGGCGCGGTCGCGGTAGCGGAGTCTCGGCGGAGGATCACGGCATCTATCCTGCCTGATCGCTTCCATCGGCCCACCGCCGTGTTCCTTCCTGAGGCATTCCACGGTCCCCACCGACGCCGGTGACTTATTCTTTTCCCTATCGTGATACTGGGGAGGGGTTTCTCGGACGTGACCGATTTACCAGGCACCGCGACTGCCGCGGGTTTCCGGGCCACTCGTGAACTACTCGGACTTCCGGTGCCGTGGTGCGCGCGGTTCTTCGCGGTCGCGGAGCGCACCGTCGAGCGGTGGGAGAAGGGTGCCTTCCAGATCCCCGACACCGTGGCCCGCGAACTCGCCGCCATCGCGGACGAGACCGAACAGGTGGTCGAGGCCATGGTCGACGCCATCGACGCCGGGGAGATCTCGCCCCGCCTGCACACCTATCGGACCAACGACGACTACTGCAAGCACGAGCCGGACACCCGCTATCCGGCCACCTGGCACCGTGCCGTGTGCGCGCGCGTCATGAACGAGCTGCCCCAGGTAGAGCTTCAATTCGTGGAGTAGGCGACGGCCCGGCCTGCCCTGCGCCCGGCGCGGATCGAGGACGGATCGACGCGACCGCAGGTGGAGTGCGTCCGGCGGTGTCCTTGGATCGCTCGACCAACGGCAGGGTGCGCAGCTGACGTTCCAGATGCCACTGCAGGTGCGCCGCGACCAACCCGCTGGCCTGCCTGCGTACCGCTTCGGGCGTCGTCTCGACCTGCTCCCACTCCCCGCGCAACAACGCGACCAGCAGGTCGAGCACCCCGGGGGCCGGCGTCGCCGCACCCGGCGGACGGCAATGCACACACACCGCGCCGCCTGCCGCGACGTGGAAGGCTCGGTGCGGACCCGGTGTCGCGCACTTGGCGCACTCCTCCAGCGCGGGAGCCCAGCCCGCGAAACCCATGGCGCGCAACAAGAACGCGTCCAGGACCAGTTCGTGCGGCCGCTGTTTGGCCGCGATGGCGCGCAGGGCGCTCGCGGTGAGCGCGTGCAGCCGGGGCGCGGGCGCGCGCTCCTCACCGGCCAGACGTTCGGCGGTCTCCAGAACGGCGCACGCGGTGGTGTAGCGCCCGTAGTCGTCGATGATGTCGGCGGCGAACGCCTCCATCGTGTGCACCTGCGTGACGGTGTCCAACGTGCGCCCGGGATGCAACTGCACGTCGATGTAGGAGAACGGCTCCAACCGGGCCCCGAACCTCGACTTGGTCCGCCGCACCCCCTTGGCGACCGCGCGAACCAGTCCGTGCTGGCGCGTGAGCAGCGTGACGATGCGGTCCGCCTCGCCCAGCTTGTGCTGGCGCACCACAACCGCCTCGTCCCGATACAAACGCACGGGTTGGAGTCTAATGCTGTGTTTGTTTTCCAGCGCCTGCGGCGCTGGGTGTTCGCGGCCCGGCCTGTCCCGAGTTCGGGTCAGCGCTGCCAGTTGGTGTCGGGCGTGTTGGGGGCGGGCGGTTGCTGCCAGTGGGTGTTGGGCGCGCCGAGAGCGGGCTGCTGGGGCCACTGCGCATTCGGGCCGGGTGCACCCGGCTGCTGGTACTGGGCTGGGCCCATGGTCTCGGCGTTGGCGCGGGCGATGAGGTCGGGGAGCTGCGGGGCGGCGACCGGTGACGAAGCGCCGCACCAGGTGCACTCCAGGTGGTGTTTGGTGCTGAGCGGGAAGAGCGGGATGAAGAAGAGCGTGAACTTGGTGACGAGTTTGCGCAGCGCGTGTGCGGCGGGATTGCCGCAGCGGCCGCAGATCAAGGTGATCATGGCGAGCGTGTGGATACGCTTCTGCCAGCCCCAGATCAGCATGTGAAACCCCCGAAGATAGAGAATCCGATGTCGGTCACAGTAGTAGATCGCTCGAGCGGCGTGCGGGCTTCACCTGGCCAGGAAATGCCAGCCGAGCCATGCCCATACGAGTACGGCGAGGATTCTCGTCGTTCGGGTTGCGGTCAGGTAGGCGATCGTCTCCCCCGCAGAAGCGACCAGATCGCGGCGCACCCACGTCACCACGACCGCGACGAGCGCGGCCGCCAGGATCAGGGCGAACCCCAGGAGGACGACGGCTCGATCGCTCATCTCGACACCAGCCACCACCCGGCGGCCAGCCACACCAGCCATCCGGCGAACCGCAGCGGCCACTGTTCGAGCGCCGGATCCAGCAGTGTGGACAAGGTCGGGTGCTCGTGGCTCGGCTGATTCAGGGCGGGCTGGCGCAGGAGCGCGTAGACCTCCCATGCCGACGCCGCGACCAGCAGCGCCGACCACACGGCCAGGCCGCGCCCGAGCCGGGCGCTGCGCGGAAGCCGCTCGAATCTCCCGCGGAACGCCAGCACCGTCGCGCCCAGCGCCGCCACCGCCACCAGCGCGGTCGCGGGCCAGCTGAACGGCCGGGTCGCGGCACCGCCCGCCGCGAGCACCAAGCCCACGGTCAGCGGTGTCACACGCGACCGGAGTCGACGCGCCGGTTGCTCTGTCACATGCGCAGGATAAGACCAGAGGACGTCGTATCGAGGCAGGCAGCGGCCATCTACGGATGCGTCGAGCGAGGCCGAGAGTTCCCGATCGTTGCGGCGCGGCCCGCTCGTCTCAGCCGTCGGCGCGCATGAGCCCCGAGATGAGCAGCAGGACCGATTGCTGGGTCTGCGCGCGGGCGAGATCGGAGTCCTCGGCGTGCGCGACGATCAAGGCGGCCTCACTGATCACGCTGACGACGAGCTGGGCCAGCACGGGAACGGGGGCGTCGGCGATCAACCCGGCGTCGCGGGCGCGCTCGAGTTGCGTGGTGATCAAGCCGAGCCCGTGCGCGGATTCGAATTCGCGCCAGGCCTGCCAGCCGAGCACGGCGGGGGCGTCGGTGAGGGCGATCCGCAGCATCGCGGGGCGCTGGCAGATCTCCAGGAACAGCCCGAGCCCCGCTGCCATTCCGGCCATCACGTCCGCGGAATCGACTGCGGCGATGGCGTTTTCGATCTCCTCGGTGATCTCGACCTCGATCTGCTCCAGCACCGCGAGGAAAAGTCCGCGTTTATCGCCGTAATGGTGATGCAGCGCGCCCCGGGTGACGCCCGCCTCGGTCACCAGTTCCTCGGCGGAAGTCCCCGCGAAGCCGCGCTCGGTGAACAACCGGCGTCCCGCCTGTTCGAGCGCGGCCTTGGTTGCGCGAGAGCGGTCTTCCTGGCTACGGCGTGGCATGCAGGCGAGTGAACTCCAGGATCGATGCGGCGAGCAACTCGGGCTGGTCCTCCGGCACGAAGGTGTAGGAGTCGTCGATGAGCGTCAGCTGCGCGTTCGGCAGGTCGTGGGCCAGGCGTTCGGCGAACGACAGCGGGAACAGCCGGTCCTCTCGCGCCCAGGCCAGCAGTACCGGGATGTCGACACCCGCGAAGTGGCGGGCGGCTTCCAGGGTGTAGCGGCGATGCGCCGACTTCAGGAAGCGCCGCAGATCTTTCCGGATCGCGGCGGAGTTTCGGCTCGGCAGCAGGTAGGAGTCCACGATTTCGGGCGGGACGGGCCGTTTGGTGACCCAGCCGAAAGCCAGCGGAAGGCGGTGCAGCGCCCGGATCCGCAGCGCCTCGGTGAGGGGGCGCAACGACCCCGGGATCTTCGCCAGCAGCGGCAGCGCGGTGAACGGCTGCGGCAGGAAGCTTTCGTAGCTGTCCACCGAGACGAGGACGACGCGGCCGACACGGGACCGGTCGCGAGTCAGCAACACCTGGGTGATCGCTCCGCCGGTGTCGTTGGCCACCAAGGTGACGTCGGTGAGGTCGAGACGCTCGAGGAACGCGGCGATGAGATCGGCGATCCCGACGGGTGTCAGTTCCGCGTCCGGGACCGGGATCTCATGCGAGCCGAGCGGCCAGTCCGGGGCGAGGCAGCGGTATCCGGCCGCGGCGATCGTGGGCACCACCTTGCGCCAGATGTCCGCGTTGACGAGCAGGCCGTGCACGAACACGACCGGAGCGCCCTCCCCCGTCTCGTGATAGCGAATGCGGCCGCCGGGCAGTTCCACTTCGTGGGTGCGGCCGAGTGCAGTGCTGGTTGCCATGAGTCCTCCCGGAGATCGGCGGTGCTGGAACCACTGTTACATACATACCGTATGTATGTCTAGCGCGGACGAGCACCGCCTCGACCGCGCCTCCACACCCGCCGGTCGACCGCATCTCATGCCGGTCCCGCGCCGACCGACGCGCGGGCCAGAGCGGCGTACCCCGCGCGGTAGGCCGTTCGGAACATTCGGCCAGTTCCGATCACGCATGGCGGCTCCGGCGGAAGTCCCGATCGGTGACCCGCTCGAGCGGACACCGTGGCGTCTCCGACCGCCCCAACGGTTCCATGCTCGCGCGCACCGACATGGACGATTGACCAACTTCGCGCTACCGTCTGGTACACCACGACGAGACGGAGCTCACATGACGGTGTCCGATCCTGCCCGCGTCCCCGGCACCCGGGAGCTGGGGCTGGCCGAACTCGCGGCTGCCATCGCCGGCGGCTCGATCGCCTCGACCACGGCGGTCGGCGGCGCACTGGATCGGATCGACGCGACGCAGAGCACGCTCAACGCTTTCCGTATCGTGCGCCGGGAGCGGGCGCTCGCCGAGGCCGCCGAAGCCGACCGGCGGCTGGCCGCGGGCGAACGACTGCCGCTGCTGGGCGTGCCCGTCGCGGTGAAGGACGACACGGACGTCGCGGGCGAGCCGACCGCGTTCGGCTGCGGCGGCGACTTCGCGCCCAAGACCGAGGACGCGGAATCGGTGCGGCGCCTGCGTGCCGCGGGCGCGGTGATCGTCGGCAAGACCAATACCTGCGAGCTCGGACAGTGGCCGTTCACCAGCGCCGCGTCGTTCGGCCACACCCGCAATCCCTGGGACCGCACCCGGACGCCGGGCGGCTCCTCCGGCGGAGCTTCGGCGGCCGTCGCGGCCGGATTGGTCCCGGCCGCCCTCGGTTCCGACGGCGCAGGCTCGATCCGCATTCCCGCCGCGTGGACGAACCTGGTCGGCATCAAACCGCAGCGCGGACGGATCTCCACCTGGCCGGAGCCCGAAGCGTTTTACGGGCTCACCGTGAACGGGCCGCTGGCGCGCACCGTCGCGGACGCGGCGCTGCTGCTGGACGCCGCGGCCGGTCCGCATCGAGACGACCTGCACACGCCGGAACCGATCACCGCGTCGGACGCCGTCGGCCGGGACCCGGGAAAACTGCGGATCGCCCTGTCGCTGCGAATTCCCTTCACCGCGACCAGAACAGCGCTGGACCCCGAGGTCGAGCGAGCGGTGCGCCGCACCGCCGATACGCTGCGCGCGCTCGGGCACACCGTGACCGTGGCCGACCTGCATTACGGCATCCTGGTCGGCGCCTCCTTCCTGCCGCGTTCGCTCGCAGGCATCCGGCGGGTCCACAATCGGATGCCCGGACTGAAGGTCGATCCGCGCACCACCGCCAATGCCCGGATCGGGCGCGTGCTCGACGGTCCCGCGCTCTACGCGGCGCGTCACGTGGAACCGTTGCTGCACAATCGGATCGGCCGCTTCTTCCGCGACTACGATGTCGTCCTCGCCCCCACCACCGCCACGCCGCCGCCGCGCGCCGAAGAAATCGACGGCATCGGCGTCAACGCCACCAACAACCTCATCACCGCCGCCTGCCCCTACACCTGGCCCTGGAACGTTCTCGGCTGGCCGAGCATCAACGTCCCCGCAGGCTTCACCGAGACCGGCCTCCCGGTCGGCGCCCAACTGATGGGCACGGCGCATTCCGAACCGCTCTTGATCTCCCTGGCCGCCCAACTCGAATCCGAACTCCAGTGGCACCGCCACCGCCCCGACCCGTGGTGGTGACCTGAACCCAATCCCGCTCGAGCCGAGTCGATTCCGTCTCCGGCGGGTATCGCACGAACCGTGCCGGAACATGCTCGGCATCCATCCGCGCGATGTACCTTGTGGATGCGCCGAGTCCCCGCATGTGCCGGTACGGCCGCCGCGGAATCCTCGCGGTTCGAATGCGCCGATGCCGTTCCCTCTCGGCCGACCGTGGAACGCGAGGAGTGCCCGATGGCCGACTGTCACCTGGTGGACGTAGATATCTTGCTCGTGCGCAACGACATCCAGGGCAGTCGCTGGTCATACGGTCACACGGGCGTCGGCGGTGTCGGGAGAAGATGAGGAAGCTGCGGCGATCAGGCCGAAGGCGTTGTCTTGCTGATCAGATCCGAATTGGTCGCACGGGCATATGCCCGATTCGCCCAGCACTTGAGCAACGAAATCAGGAGGCTGGCGACAGCTGATGCCGAACACGGCGTCAGGCCCTTCGCTCGGGAAAGCTCGGGGGCGGCCGCAGTATTTTCCGATGCCGACAGAGGGCTTCGGCACGCTTTCGATACCGGCGACCCGTCGTTCCCGGGTCCGCTGTCGGAATCCGGATCCACCTCGCCGGATCGTTTCTATAACGGAGCACGCCTGTGGCAAGTCGATCAAGTGTTCCCCAGAGCTTTTCGCAGAGACGAAGCCGCAGCCGAGGACGGATATATCCGCACAGCGTCACACAGCACCGCCGGAGATGTCGTATACCTGACCGACGGCACCGACATCGCCGGCGTGTACGGAACGATCACGAGCTGGACCGATGTCCGCGACGGCACGATGCGATTCCACCCCGCGGGCATGGTCCTGGGAATCGACGCCAACCGTATCCGGGTGAATCCGATGCTCGAAGAGGGGCATTCCGCGGCCAACTTCATCGAAGGTGTCAGCGACCGCGTATTCACCACTCCGGGCCGGGTCGACACTTCCAAGATCGTCAGCGTGGAATTCCAGACCTACGACGACATCATCACCAACCCCGACGTAACCCTCGTCGCCGACGGTTTCCCCGGCTTCGACGGCCTTCGGCAAGAATCGCTACGCGACCCCGCGATAGTCGCCGATCGCCTCACCGGCATCGCCGAAGCCGTGCGCAGAAACTACCCGGCGATCGATGTCACCGTCGGCGCCAACCGTCTCACCACCGACGAAGCCATCAGAACGTTCCTGGCCACATGAGCAGGCCCGGTCGTGTCGTGTACGCCCTACTTCGGTGGCTGGAAGCCGCCGATTTGCTGTTCGAGCAGTTCGGCGAGCCGCAGTGGGGTGCGGTCCTCGAACATCGGGCCGATGAGTTGCACTCCGACCGGCAGACCTTCGGAAGATCGCCCCGCGGGTACAGCTGTCACGGGAAGGCCGGGCATGGTGGCCAGGCCGGCCCAGACGAGCTGGTCGAAGTACGGGTACTCGACCCCGTCGATGTCGAGCCGACGCTCCAGCAGATCAGGGTTGTGGTCATGCGGGAACGCGGGCGTCGGCGTGCTGGGACACACCACGGCATCGAACTCGCCGAACAGCTGCCGCCAGCCGTGGCGATGGATCTCGCGACGGTTGTACACCTCGATCCAATCGCGGTGACTCAACACCATGCCGCGCAGCCGCGCCGCGTCGAGGCTCTGGTCGTCTGCGCTCAGGCCGGCTGCCCGGGTCCGCAGCTGCTCGTAGCTGTCGACGGGAAATCGTGCCACGGAGCCAGAGAACAGCAGTTGCGTGTAGAGAATCGCGGCTTCGGCCAGATCGGGCAGCAGTGGGCTGTGCCGTTCGACGCGGGCACCACTGGTGACAAGCGCGTCGGCCACCCGGTTCACGCCCGCTCGAACCGCGGCCCCGGTCGCGATGAACGGATGCTGATCGAGGACCAAGACCCGGAAGTCGCCGAGTCTCTCGTGGCGCGCGGGCGGCAGCGTCACCGAATGTGCCACGCCGAGCGTCAACGGGTCCGGTCCGGCCATCACGTCGAGCAGGAGTGTGAGGTCACGGGCAGTGCGCGCCATCGGACCGACAACGGCGAGGTCGGCCTCGATCGGCAAGGCCGGCGCGGGCGGCGGGGTCATACCGCGCATCGCCGCCAGCCCCAGTGTCGGCTTGTGCGCGTAGACGCCACAGAAATGCGCGGGGGTGCGCAACGAACCGGCGAGGTCGGAGCCGATGGACAGCGCACCGAAGCCGGATGCCAGTGCCGCGGCCGATCCGCCGGAGGATCCGCCCGACGTGCGGCCGTGATCCCACGGGTTGTTGGTGGTGCCGTAGATCTCGTTGAAGCTCTGCAGATCTTGCAACCCCAACGGCACATTGGTCTTACCGAGCACCACCGCGCCCGCGGCTTTCAGCCGCGCCACCTGTACCGCGTCCTCGGCCGGCACGAAGTTCCGGTACTGCGGCATACCCCAGGTCGTGGGCATCCCGACCATGTTGTAGGACTCCTTGACGGTCACCGGAATACCCAGCAGCGGCCGATCCGCACCCCGGCCGCGCGCCTGGTCGGCATGCCGCGCCGCCGCCCGCGCACGATCGAAATCAGGCACACAGATCGCGTTGATCACCCTGTCATCCCGCTCGATCCCAGCGATCGCCGCGTCGGTCAATTCCACCGAGGACACTTCCCCAGCACGTAACGCAGCCGAAAGCTCGCCGGCCGACCGAAAATTCCATTCCATGAATTCGACGCTAGCGGGCCTCCACAACGGCCATAAAATTTCGCTTCCCGCAACGGAAATACGTGGAAACCTTCCCCGGCGAGGGCACATCGAAGTGCCAATTGCAACAAGCATCGCGATGGCACCAGTGCCCCCGTTGACGCCGTCGGAACGATCTGCGGCGGCGAGATCCGTCAACAATGTCGTGCTGGGCGTGCGCGAGGTCGATCAGTGTCACCAGGCAAGAGGGCACGCGGAGGCGGGGTGTCGCGCATCATCGCTCGACATACAGCCGCTCATATGGCCACCGAGGCAGCCGATCATTTGCGTCGCTGGCGATGGATACGGCGTCGGTGCAATGGTGGCACTTTCGTCTTGCACGAATACACGGCCGCAGTCAAGCACGCCGTGTAGGGGTTGTCACGGCTCGAGGTACAGACGTTCGTTCGGCAGACGCGGTAATCCGGTTGGGTCGCCGGGGACGACGGTCACCGCGTCCGGGTAGTGGTAGGCGCGCCAGTCCTCGATGAAGCGCGACGCCGCGGTTGCGCAGGCGGCGAATTCCAGGCGGAGGTCGTGGACAGCAATCACGGCCCGGTCGCGTGGTGCCGAGATCGTTGATGCCGTATGGTCTCGGCCGACCGTGGAACGCGAGGAGATGCCGATGGCTGATCGTCACCTGGTAGATGTTCATATCCTGCTCGTGCGCGACGACAAGCTACTGCTGACTCAGCGTCGGGGAGATATGTTCGAAGGCCGGTGGCATCTACCATCGGGCAAACTGGACGCGGGCGAGCCGATTACGACCGCCGCCGCCCGAGAAGCCCATGAGGAAGTCGGTGTGCTCATCGACCCGACCGACCTCAGATTCGTTCATGCGGTGCACGCCGCCGGTTCAGGCCCGGAACCACGGCTGGGGCTGTTCCTGCAAGCACGGCGGTGGGTCGGGGAGCCGGTGAATCGGGAGCCGCAGAAGTGCGCTGCGGTGCATTGGTTCCCGATCGACCAGCTACCCGATGACTTGATCGAATATCCCGCCGTCGGGATCCGCGCGTTCCTCGACGGTACAGCGCCGTTCAGCGAGCACGGCTGGAACACACCAGCCGCAGTCGCCGACGTCTAACAAGCAGACGCCCGCTCGTGCTGAGCATGCGCGAGGTCGATCAGCTTGGCGCGGATGTAGCTGGTCGGCGCTTGGGCCAACTGGAGGTTGACCGAGAAATTGAACTCGTCACGGGCGAGCATCGACTCGTCGACACCTCCACCGGTCAAGTCCACCGGCGAGTAGTTCAGAAGCTGTTCCGCTTGGTAGCGGCCGGTCGCCAGGAGCCGATGCCATTCGGGTGTTCCGGGATAGGGACGGAACTCGAACACCGATGCGCGAAAGCGGCCGGGCAGCCGGTCGGTGGCCTCCCAGAGTAGGTGGATCAACTGCTCGGTGGCATCGATCTCTTGGCGGGTCTCGTCGGGAAATCCGAGGATGAAGTATCCCTTCACGCCTATGCCGCGTTCAGCCAAACGCGTCACAACGCTGACCGCCATTTCAGGCGTTATCCGTTTGTCTATGTACTCGAGCATGCGGGCGCTGCCGGACTCGATGCCGAGAGCCACTTCACGTAATCCATTGGACGCGAGGGTTGTCAGCATCTCGTCGTCAGCTCGATGCAGCACGTTGATACGGCCGGTGGCATCCCAGCACGCCCAATCGCCGACCTGTTCGGTGGTGAACGCGCCCATCATCGTATCGATCACACGCCGCGCTCCCAGAAATAGATCATCAACGAACCGGAACGCGGTCACGCTGCACTGCTCCCGAAGCCGCACCATTTCGTCGATGATGTTGTACGGGTCCCGGATGCGGATGGTGATATCAGGGTTTGCGGTGACCGCCGCTCCGCAAAAAGAGCAGTTGTATGGACAACCCCGGGCACCGACCATGTTCGCTTCCCATCGGGCCTGCTCGTAGTGCGGGTCTTGGCACAGATAGGCCCGGTCGACGAAGGGCAAGCCGTCGATGTCGGGTGCGAGATGGTGGGATGACCCTGGTACACCCCCGGTGACCGGTGTCCGCACGACCGGGTCCAGCCACATCACGCCCGGTAACCGGCGTCGGTTGCGATGATCATCGAGTAGTTCGGACACGCGGGTCTCGGCTTCGCCGACTACCAGCGCGGCGCAGCGCGTCATGCGTGGATCGGTGAGGATCTGGTTCGGCATGGCTTTGGCCTGATGTCCGCCGAGCATCACCTTGATGTCGGGGTCGAGACCGGCGGCGATGCGGGCGCTGATTTCATAGGTAGGTGCGAGCAGGTTGAACCCCGCCCACCGTGGCCGGGTTGTGTTGACGATGTCGACCGTCTGATCGATGCCCAACCCATGGGCCTCGGCATCGAGGACACCGACATTGAACCCCTGCTGAGCGGCGTAGGTGGCGATATAGGCCATACCCAGCACGGGGAGTGTGAAGTCGTTGACTCTGGGACGCAGACTGTAGTCCCGTAGCGGCGCATTGACGAACAGCGCATCCAGTGGGTGGTTTGCGGCGGCTCCGGCGATCAAGTCACGACGGGGCCGTTCTAGTGAGTTCTGCGTTGGATACCCCCCATGCGAGAGTGAGTAATGTCCACGCGGACAATTGATTTCCCGCCAGCTCTTGCCATTGTGCCGCGAATCCGGGCTCGTCGTCATCCCACATGCGCTCGGGCGAAAGTCTCCTTGCCCAGGTGCGGACAGCCAGATCGGCGTACGGATACACGGAGAAGTCGTTGGTGAAGTCGGCCACCGCGGCGCCGGCGGTCCACGGCCCGATCCGGGGCACCACCTGTAAGGCGTCGATCAGTGCGAGGCGGTCAGAGGGAGAAGTCGCCATCGCGGTCCAGGCTTCGCCGTGTTCGAGGTAAGCCCTCGCAGCGGCCTGAAGAGCTGGTCGTTTGAACGCGACGCCGAGCTCGGAGAACGCGTGATCGGGCAATGCGAGGATCTTCTGTGGTTCCGGAAACAGCCATGCCGTGGTGCCGCCGTGGTCGATCGGCTGCCCATATGCGCGGCTGAACAGGAGATACAGCTTGCGGGCCTGGCCGGCTCGAATCACCTGCCGAACAATCGCGGTAGCCAAGGCGTCCCACAAGCTCGGATTCGCCACCCTTGTTACTACGCCGGCGGCCTTCAATCCGACCAACATGTCATCGGCACCGGCGAGCGCGGCTGGATCGAACTCCCCCACCCGTAACCACACCTCGGCAACTCTGGTGTCTGTGACGATCGTGGTGTGGTGGCCGTCGGTGACGGCGCGGTGGACCACGCCGTCACCGGCCTGCACCCAGCCTGGGTGGTCGAGCATCATCCGGCCGAAGACCATTACTGCCCCTTCACTGTTCGGATTGGGTCATCATCGTCCCTTCCTTGCTATTCGGTGACAGGACCGCCCTGGTCGCTGCGAGGGTGCGCGCGGAGGTGCGACACGATGAGGTTGCCGATCGCACGGGCGTTTGCGAGCGGCTGCCGATGCGTGCAGTCGAACTCGGCCACCGTCCACCCGCGGTCAGCGAGCTCGTCGGCGACTTCGTGGAATCGATGCGATTGGGTCCGACTGCTGTCGCCGGCTCGTTCGAATCGGTCATGCGCACCTCGCGTTGTGAGCCGCGCGGCCAGTGCACGGACGTCTGCGTGCAGCATCACCGCCAAATCCGGAGCCGGTACGCCGTGATTGAGCTGCCACACCATCTGCGGGTCGACACCATCGAGTGTTTGCAGAACAAGCGAGGACGGTAGATAGCGGTCGCAAATTACGATCATGCCCGCCTTGATCGCAGGAACTATTTCACTGGCGAGTTGATGATGTCGGTCGCCGGCGACCAAACATGCCAACGCGATTCCGCGATAGGTGTCAGCCTGCGCACGGATGAGATCGCCGAGCGCGGTGGGGCTGGGTTGCGCCGTGGCGTGCACACGGGCCCCTTGTTTGCGCAGGTATCCGACCAGCTCGTGAGCGATACTGGACTTGCCGACTCCTCCTGGTCCGTCGAGGGTGACCAGCATGCCCGTGCCGCTCATCTCATCCGCGCGTCCCGGTCGTGTCAGGTGACTCATCGATCTTCTCCGTTTCATCACCCACCTGGCCTTCACCGGTGGTCGTCGCTCGAATATCAGGGTCGTCATCGCTCGAGGTAAAGACGTTCGTTCGGCAGACGCGGTAATCCGGTTGGGTCGCCGGGGACGACGGTCACCGCGTCCGGGTAGTGGTAGGCGCGCCAGTCCTCGATGAAGCGCGACGCCGCGGTTGCGCAGGCGGCGAATTCCAGGCGGAGGTCGTGGAATTGGATCGACAAGTGCACGTCGTCTTCTTCGGGGCGTGGGGACAGCTGTGCATCCATGGCCTCACCGCCTGCGCTGCGGATGGCAAGCGCGGATGGACTCGATGACGGCCATGCCGGACGGGCGGAAGGCGTCGCGGGGCGGCGTCACCCATACCCGAAATCCCGCCTGCCGAGCGGCAGGTGACGGCAACGCAATCTGCGCGCCGTGCCGGGACACCGACACGTTGAGCCGGAACAACTCGGCGAACAACCTGTTCTCGTCCGGCACGTCCGGCACGATCAGGAAGGTCCATCGCTTGGAGCGCGGATGCGAGACGATCGGGCCGAGTCGCATACCCAGGTTCTGCATCCGGCCCTCCACCGCAGCCCCGAGCTGATGGGGCATGGTGACCGCGCCGACGCTGCCCGCAGGCACGATGATGCTTCCGATTTCGGGTTGGACTCTCGCGGGTAGCCCGCAGATCTCACGATAGAAGCGACACCGCGTCAACGGCGTGTCGGCCTGCACCGACGGCAACACCTGCGTGTCCTCCAACCCCATCCCCGCATCTCCCTGCTCGTGGTGTGCTGAGCACCCGGCGCCGAGGAGCATGCGCCACCGATCGGCCGCTCACAGCTGATCGGTGTGCCGTCGGGCGCGACGGCATCGACCCGGCACCGGATGCAGGACCAGCATCCGGTGGTGAAGAGCCGGAATACAGGTACGCAGCAGGCACTTTGGTCCTACTCTTCCGGTATTCGACACGTCGAGGTGAGGGTGGGGCCAGCGATGATCGACAAGTGGACCGGCGCTGAGGTGCTGGCGCTGCGGACAGCGATGCGGCTGACGCAGGAGGAGTTCGCGGCGGTCTGCGGACGTGCGGTGCGCACAGTCGGCAAGTGGGAGCAGCAGGGCGGTCGAGCCGCGCTGAGCCCGCGTTCCTCGGATGCGATGGACACGGTGCTGGAAGGTCTCAGCCCCGAGCAGGCGTACCGGTTCTACAACGACGGCGCATCGCTCACGGCTGCGATCGCCACCTCGTCACCGCAACCCCGCCTACACTCGTCTCTGGATGCCGAACTGAGGACGTGGGTCGAAATGAACCGACGCGAATTGCTTCGCCTGTTCGGCGGCGTTTCCGGTGGATTGCCTGCGGTCGCCGCGATTTTGTCGGGCCTGGACCCGGACGAACAACGACGAGTCGGTGACGTACTCGTCCAGCCCGGCCGTGTCGACAGCGCCACCATCGGCCATATCGAAACTGCGATGAAGACTGCGCTGTTCCAGGAGGACCTCTACGGTCCATACGTCGTACTTCCAATGGCCTCCGCTCAACTGGCCATCGCGTCCGCTCTGCTGCGGGAAGCACCTACCCACTTGCGGGCTCGACTGCTGACCGTCCACAGCCAGCTCGCGGAGATGGTGGGATGGATGCGGTTCGATATGCGCCAATTCGATTCCGCGAACTCGAGTTATGAACAGGCGCGCGAATCTGCGCACGCGGCAGGCAACGACGCGCTGGTGACTCTAGTTCTGTGCAATATGAGCTACCTCGCCATCTGGCGCGGCTCCCCGCGCACGGGAATCGATCACGCGGTCGCTGCCCAGAATTGGGCACGCTCGGTGGATGATGGTCTGCTTCGCTCATATGCCGATGTCATCGCGGCATTCGCCTACGCCGGTACCGGCCGCCATGACGCATGTGTCGCAGCGCTCGATGCCGCAGACACCCTCCTGGACAATGCGCCGCCAGCGGAGAATTCCATCGCCTACTTCCATGGGCAAGGGCTGTCGCTGTCGTTCCGAAGCGACTGTATGTACCGGCTCGGACGTGCGGCCGCGGCTCAGGAAGCTGCCGAATCGTCGCTCGCGCTCATCGGTGACGACTTCACTCGCAATCGTGCGGTAGCCTACGTCGACTTGGCACACGCCCACGTCGTGGCGGGGGAGATCGATGAAGCCGCACAGGTGATCGGCAAGGCGGCGGCACTGGCCATGTCGTGTCGTTCCGACCGGCTCGTCGGCATGATCTCGGATGCGCGATCGGACATTGCCCCGTGGTCTGATGCGCTGTGTGTACGTGAACTGGACGACCTTCTAGCGGATTACGGACTCCTCAACTCTCGGATGTAGACGTCGAACTCCGGTGATACGGAAGCCGGTGTGTCTTGCCGCCCTACCAGATGCCATCCACCGATCGCCCGGTAGAACGCATGTGTGTCTTCCGCCTGCGGCTGGACCGCCAGGGTTGCCCGCTGTTCGGATCGGCTGTCGAGCAGGGTGTCCAGCAGTCGGCGGCCGATGCCGAGCCGACGCGCCGACTTCTGCACAGCGAGATCGATCACCGCGAAGGTCCTTCCCGGCCATTCGCGCGTGACATCCGGAGATACCGGCTGCTGGAACCCGTCCCACCAACTGGTGGCGGTGGTCAGAGTGGTTCCGTACACAAAACCTACAAGAGTGTCACGACATTCCGCGAGAGCGATACCGAAGCCTGGCTCGGTGATCATCTCGCTGAGCATCTCTCGATGACGCTGCGACTCGATGTCCGGCCAAACGAACGGGGGCACCGAGAACGCTTCGTCATACAGCTCACAGATCGCATCGAAGTGGTGCCGTGCGTCGTCCGCGGTTCCGAGCCGGACCGCTGTCGCATCGTTCATGGACCAACCATAGATACGAACGGAGAATGACTTCATGGCCGAGGACTACACGGCGGATCACTGGTGGTGGCGTCCGGGATGGAAGCAGGGCAAGTCGTTCTACACCTGGCACATCACCTTTGACGACGATTCCCCAGCTGGGCAGCTGGCCCAGGTCTTCGCGCCGACTCTTTCGCAAATATCCACTATGGATCCCGTTGCGCGCGAGGGACTGCACATCACAATCCAGGGCATCGGATTCACCGAATCAGGTGACACCGGCGGATATACGGCGGATCAGCGAGGCCGCCGAGAACTACCTGTCCCGGCGTGAGCCATTCGACGCCCTGATCGGACCACCACGCGTCGACCGGGAAACCATCGGTATGCCGATTGCGAACCCTGAGTGCTTCATCGACATCCGCGACGATCTGCAACGCGCCATCGCCGATGTCTGGGGCAGCGATCAGGTGCCCGAGCGCGGCGACCGCTTCCATCCCCACCTGTCGCTCGCCTACTCCACTGGCGTGGCGTCGATACCCGACCTTCGCGACCTGCTCACGCGAAATGAACTCGATGACATACAAGTCTCCCAGGCGGTGACGGCGGTATCGCTCATCGCGCTGAACCGGGACAACGAGCGGTACGAATGGCGCGAGATCACCAAGATCCCGGTGGGACGCGGTGATTCCGGCGCATGACATGGCAGAACACTGCGCCGGAATCACCGAGACGTATCAACCCGGCAAGGTGATCAACCTGAACCGGTGCCAGCCGCTCAGTACCCATGCCTCCATGTCCCGACCACCGCCGGAGGTGTGTCGCGGCACCTCGAGAGGTTTCCGGGGCGATCGAACCGCTCAGAACCCGAGCTTGCCCAACTGCTTCGGATCCCGCTGCCAGTCCTTCGCCACCTTCACGTGCAAATTCAGGTAGATCCGGGTGCCGAGGATGTGTTCGATCTGTTTGCGGGCGTTGGTGCCGACCTCTTTCAGCCGGGAGCCGCCCTTTCCGATGACGATGGCCTTCTGGCTGGGGCGCTCGACGTAGAGCAGGGCGTGGACGTCGAGCATGTCCTCGCGGTCCTCGTAGGGCAGGACCTCCTCGATGACGACGGCCAGCGAGTGCGGCAGTTCGTCGCGGACGCCCTCGAGCGCGGCTTCGCGGATGAGCTCGGCCATCAGCGTTTCCTCGGGCTCGTCGGTGAGTTCGCCGTCGGGGTAGAACGCCGGGCCCTCCGGCATCTTCGAGGCGATGACGTCGACGAGCACCTCGACCTGCTCACCCTTGACCGCCGACACCGGCACCACGTCGGCCTCGGGGCCCAGGAGCTGGGAGACGGCGAGCAGTTGCTCGGCGACCTGGTCGCGGCTCACCTTGTCGATCTTGGTGACCACGCCCAACAGCGTCGTCTTCGGCGCCATCTGCTTGATCTGCTGCACGATCCAGCGGTCGCCCGGCCCGATCTTCTCGTCCGCCGGGATGCACAGCGCGATCACGTCGACTTCCGAATACGTGTCGCGCACAAGATCGTTGAGCCGCTGGCCGAGCAGGGTGCGCGGGCGGTGCAGGCCGGGGGTATCGACCAGGATCAGCTGCGCGTGCTCGCGGTGCACGATGCCGCGAATCGTATGCCTGGTCGTCTGCGGGCGCGAAGAAGTGATCGCGATCTTCGCGCCGACCAGTGCGTTGGTGAGCGTCGACTTGCCGGTATTCGGGCGACCGACGAAACAGACGAAACCGGAACGGAATTCGCCCTTGCCCTGTGCCTCAGCCACCGCGGACCTCGCCGGAGTCGGCGCTCACCGCGTCGGCCGCGTCCGCCGAGTCGTCGACGACCTCGAACACCGCGCCGTCGCGATCGGTGAAGATGATTCGCGCCTCCGGCGACACCTCCCGCACCGCGGTCACACCGAAGTCGGACAACCGCCCGCCGACCACGACGGCCGCCTCGAATCCCTCCGCGCCGCTGGACAACGCCGCGGCCACGGCGGCTTGCAGCGCCGTCAGCCGCAGCGCGGTCAGCGTGACCTCGCCCGCGGCGTAGGTGCGTCCGTCGGTGTCCCGGATCGCCGCTCCGCTCGCCCCGCCGGTGCGGCCGAGCGCGCCGCGGGCCAGCACCACCAGCTTGTTGTCCTCGGCGTCCAGTTCGGTCATTCGCTGTCTCCGTCCTCGTCGCGATCGGCAGGGATCTCCCGCTCCGATCCGTTGGCCTTGCGCTTGCCATTGGGATTGTCCCCGTTGGGCTTCCCGGCGGGGACCTTCTCGCGCGCTTTGCGTACCACCACGGTGTTCACCCGCATCCGGCCGCGCGCGTCCGGGCCGCCCTCACCGCGCAGCACCAGCCCGTGCGCCTCGATCTTCGACCCGGGCAGCGGCACCCGGCCCAGCTCGTGTGCGAGCAGGCCGCCGACGGTGTCGACGTCCTCCTCCTCGATCTCCAGCCCGTACAGCTCGCCCAGATCCTCCACCGACAGCCGGGCCGACACACGGTAGTGACCGTCGCCGAGATCCTCGATGGGCGGGGTCTCGTCGGTGTCGTACTCGTCGGCGATCTCTCCGACGATCTCCTCGAGCACGTCCTCGATGGTCACCAGACCCGCGATCCCGCCGTACTCGTCCACCAGCAAAGCCATGTGGTTGCGCCTGCGCTGCATCTCGTCCAGCAGGCTGTCCAGCGGTTTGGAGTCGGGCATGAACACCGCGGGCCGCATCACCTCCTGCACCCGCACCTTGCGGCTGCGCTCGGCGAACGGCACGAGATCCTTCAGATAGACCACGCCGAGGATGTCGTCGACGTTCTCGCCGATCACCGGGATCCGCGAATGCCCGGAGCGCACCGCCAGCGACATCGCCTGCGCAGCGGTCTTGTCCGCTTCGATCCAGACCATCTCCGTGCGCGGCACCATCACCGCGCGCGCCGGTGTGTCGCCTAGTTCGAAGACCGACTGGATCATGCGCCGCTCGTCGTCGGCGACCACACCGCGCTCACCGGCCATCTCGACCACCTCGCGCAATTCGATCTCGGAAGCGAAGGGGCCGTTGCGAAAACCCTTACCCGGGGTGATCGCGTTACCGATGAGGATCAACAGCCTGCTCAGCGGGCCGAGCAGCGCACCGATGAACTGCAGCGGCAAGGCCGCCGCCAGCGAGATGGAGTACGCGTGCTGCCTGCCCAGCGTGCGCGGGCCGACACCGATCACCACGTAGGACACCAGCACCATCACCAGCGCGGTGATCAGCAGCGCCCAGTTCCTCCCCCAGACCGTCATCAGTCCGGCCGCGAGCAGCACCGTGGCGCCGATCTCGCACAGGATGCGCAGCAGCACCATGAGATTCACGTAGCGCGCCCGGTCGTCGACGACCCGGCTCAGCCGCACCGCGCCGGGCCGGTCGGCCCGCACCATGTCGTCCACCCGGGCAGGCGAGATCGTGTTCAGGGCGGAATCGACGCCGGCGAAAACCCCACCCACGAAGATGAGCAGGACCGCCAGCAGGATCAGGGTCAGGGAATTCACGCGGGACCCAGGGAGTCACCCGGTGTGGTGAAGCCCGCCTTGCCCAGCAACCGCGCGTCGCGTTCGGCCAGCTCGGCGCGCCGCCGAGCCTCCCGCAGGCTCTCGTACCACTCCTCGAGCAGCCGGGCCTGCAGCGCGAACATCTCCTTCTCCTCCTCCGGCTCGGCGTGGTCGTAGCCGAGCAGGTGCAGGACGCCGTGCACGGTGAGCAAGGCGAGTTCGTGATCGAGGGAGTGCCCCGCCTTGCGCGCCTGTCCGGCGGCGAACTCCGGGCACAGCACGATGTCGCCGAGCATGGACGGGCCGGGTTCGGGGCTGTCGGGCCGCCCGCCCGGCTCGAGTTCGTCCATCGGGAAGGACATGACGTCGGTCGGGCCGGGTAGGTCCATCCAGCGCATGTGCAGGTCGGCCATGGTGTCGAGATCGACGAGCACCATCGACAGCTCCGCGGCCGGGTGGACGTCCATCCGGGCGATCACGAACCGTGCGACGCTGACCAGCTCTTCTTCGGGTACGTCGATGCCCGACTCGTTGGCGATCTCGATGCTCACCCGAACAGCCTACGATCCCGGCTGTCGCGTCGGCGGAGCGGAGCCCCGCCCGGCGAGACGAGTTATCGCCGGTCCGACCGGCTCGCCGCGCGGCGCTGCGCGCGATTGCCGCCGTAATGCGGGGCGACCTGCGGCCGGGTTTCGGCTTCGAAGCGGTCGTAAGCGTCGACGATGTCCGAGACCAGCCGGTGGCGGACCACGTCGCTGCTGGTCAGCTCCGCGAAGTGGATGTCATCGATCTCGGTGAGGATCTCGCTGGCGGCGCGCAGACCGGACCGCGCGCCCGTCGGCAGATCGACCTGCGTCACGTCACCGGTCACCACGATCTTCGAGCCGAACCCGAGGCGGGTGAGGAACATCTTCATCTGCTCGGCGGTGGTGTTCTGCGCCTCGTCGAGGATGATGAACGAGTCGTTCAGGGTGCGTCCGCGCATGTAGGCCAGCGGCGCGACCTCGATGACACCGGCCGCCATCAGCTTCGGAATGGCCTCCGGATCCATCATGTCGTGCAGCGCGTCGTACAGCGGCCGCAGATACGGATCGATCTTCTCGTTCAGCGTGCCGGGCAGGAAGCCGAGCCGCTCCCCCGCCTCGACCGCCGGACGCGTGAGGATGATCCGGTTGACCTGCTTGGACTGCAGCGCCTGGACCGCCTTCGCCATCGCCAGATAGGTCTTGCCGGTACCGGCGGGACCGATGCCGAACACGATGGTGTTGGCGTCGATCGCATCGACGTACCGCTTCTGGTTCAGCGTCTTGGGCCGGATGGTCTTGCCGCGCCGGGACAGGATGTCCAGACTGAGCACCTCCGCGGGGGACTCGCTGGAGCCCTCGGTGAGCATCGAGACGGTGTGCCGCACCGCTTCGGGAGTCACCACGCGGTTGCGGCCGGTGAGCGCGACCAACTGCTCGATCACCCGCTCGGCGAGCGCGACGTCGGCCGCCTTGCCGGTGAGGGTCACGGAATTGCCGCGGACGTGAATGTCCGCGTCGAGCAGCGCTTCCAGTTCACGAAGGTTCTGGTCGGCCGAACCGAGGAAGGGGAACACGGATTCTGGAGCGAGTTCGATGCTCGAGCGCACGGTGCGCGCTGCCGGACCCGAACCGTTGTCGCCGGCGCCGATGCCTGCCGCTGGGGTGGACGGGTCGCCGATCTCGCCTTGTGTTCTCAAAAGTGGCTATAGCCTGCTTTCCGGTCTCGACTGCTGTATTGAGAAAAGTTTAACGCGCCCCACCGACACCGCCCAGCGAATAAGCCGCGGGCAGAACCGGCCCTCACGGAATTCCCCCACGCCGCCGCGCCCAATCCTCGGTGAAGTCACGAAGCGTCGCACCGCCTCCGGCGGCGTCGCCGCGGCGGGCCAGACCAGCCCGACCGCGCGCGCGGCGCCCGCGTCCGCCAGCGGCACCGTCACCGGGCCGGACAACGGCCCCGCCGACAAGGGATCCTCCTGCGGCAGGATCGCCACCCCCAGACCCGCCGACACCAGCCCGGCCACGGTGACGAGATCACTCGACTCGAACGCGATGCGCGGCCGGATGTCCGCCGCGGCGCACAGCTCGTCGAAGATGCGCCGCATACCGAACCCGTGGTGCATGGTGACGAACTCCGCGTCGGCCGCCTCCGCGAGCCGCACCTGCCGCCGCCCGGCCAACCGGTGATCCGGCGGCACCGCGAGAACCAGGGGCTGGCGCAGCACGACCCGCCAGCCGACGCCCGCGACGGCGGGGCGCGGCGAGACGATGCCCAGATCGGCCGCGCCTTCGAGCACCCGCTCGGTCACCGCCGTGGCCGCCCCTTGCCACAGGGTGACGGTGATCCGGCCGGAGACGCGCCGGAAACCGCTGATCAGCTGCGGTACCAGGGAGCCACCGAACGAGTGCTGGAACGACAACCGCACGACGCCCCCGGCCGGGTTGGCCCGATCGGCGAGCGCCTGTTTCGCGGCGTCCAGCTCGGATCGCGCGCGGCGGGCGTGCTCGTAGTAGATCCGGCCGTACTCGTTGAGGGTGATCCGTTTGCCGTGCCGGTCGAACAGTTCGACACCCACCCTGCGCTCCAGACGGGCCAGCATGCGCGACAGGGTCGGCTGCGCGAGGTGCAAGCGATCCGCCGCCGCACCCACCCGCTCCAGTTCGGCGAGTGTCGTGAACCACTCCAGATCCTCTCCGAGCACCATCCCACCTCGCTATATGCGTCCAGAGAATCAACTTCCTCGCCATTATTCATTTCCTTCGAGATGCACCGACTGACGATGCTGGACGCAAGGAGGAGCCATGACCACGACCCGGATCGAAGCGGCGAGAGACGTCGCGCACGAACGCAGGATCACCATCGCGCTGTTCGCGGCCGGTCTGACGACGTTCGCCTCCATGTACAGCGCGCAAGCTCTGCTGCCGAGCCTTTCGGCCGCCTTCGGTGCGACGCCCGCGCGGGCCGCGCTGGCGGTCTCGCTCACCACCGGTTTCCTCGCGCTGGCGATCATTCCGGTGAGCGCGCTCTCCTCACGGATCGGCCGGACCAGGGTGATGATCGGTTCCGCCGTCGCGGCGGCGGTGATCGGGCTGCTGCTGCCGCTGAGCCCCTCGCTGGATCTGCTGCTCGCCGGACGCGCGGTGCAGGGCATCGCGCTGGCCGGCGTGCCCGCGGTGGCGATGGCCTATCTGGCGGAGGAGATCGGCGGGGACGGGTTGGGCGCCGCGATGGGCGTCTACGTGGCGGGCACCACGATCGGCGGGCTGGCGGGGCGGTTGATCCCGGCGTTCGCCCTGGACCTGGCGTCCTGGCGGTGGGCGCAGGCCACGGTCTCCCTCGCCGCCGTAGCCTGCACCGTGTGGTTCGTCCGCTGGTTGCCGCCCTCGCGCGGCTTCGTCCCGCGACCCGCCGGATTCCGGACCGTGCTCGGCGACCTCGGCAGCCAGCTGCGTCAGCGCGGACTGCTCGCCCTGTTCGGGCTGGCGTTCGTGCTGATGGGCGGGTTCGTCTCGATGTACAACTATCTCGGCTACCGGCTGACCAGCGCGCCGTTCGGATTGCCGGAAGCCCTGGCCGGGCTGGTGTTCGTGCTGTATCTGGCCGGAACGGCGGCCTCGGCGGCCGCCGGCCGGTTGACCGATCGGATCGGCAGGTCACGCGTCCTCGCGATGTCGCTGGTCGTGACGACGATCGGGCTGGGGACGACGATCCCCGACCACATCGGCACCGTGATCATCGGCGTGCTGCTTTTCACCGCGGGGTTCTTCGGGGCGCACACCGCGGCGAGCGCATGGGTGGGCGCGATGGCCGAGGGCAACCGGGGCGCGGCGTCGTCGCTGTACCTGTTCGCCTATTACCTCGGCAGCGCACTCGTCGGCGGAACGGCCGGGATCGCCTACGCTCGCGCCGGGTGGCTCGGCCTGGTCTGCGGTATCGGATCGCTGATGGTCATCGCGGCGCTACTGCTGTGGGTGTCGCATCGAGCGCACCGCGGTGCGGCGACAGGGGGTACCACCGGTAGCGCGCCGGAAGCGGCGCCCATCGAGGTTTGATCCGGCCGCAGCCCTTGCCGACGGCCACTCCGGGCGTCGCGGCGCAGCGCCGGTCCCGGTGGCGGGGTGCGGATCGCCGTGCGGTGTACGGCATGCGCGGCGCGTGCTCCTGAGCACAGAACGGATTCGGCACCTCGGCAGCGACGCGAGCCAACCTTGCGGGTGGCGCGCGGCTCTCACCAGCGCGGGGTCAGAGCGCCGAGCGCGCCGAGCGCGACCGCCGCCGCGGTGGAGGTTCGCAGCACCGTCGGACCGAGCAACGTCACCTCCGCTCCCGCATCGGCCAAGGCGGTGAGCTCCGCGTCGTCCAGCCCGCCTTCCGGGCCCACCACGAGCACGATCCGGGTCGCGTCGGCGAAGGGCAGCGTGCTGAAACGGGTGGTGCCGGATTCGTGCAGCGCCGCCACGATCGCGCCGCCGGTCTTCGCCGCGCGGATCAACTCCAGCACATCCTTGGTGCGGTGCAGGTCGGACACGTCCGGGATGTAGGCCCGGCGGGACTGGCGGGCGGCCGAACGGGCAGCGGCCCGCCATTTCTCGACACCTTTGGCCGCTTTGCCCTCCCAGTTCGCGACACAGCGCGCGGCCTGCCACGGCACGACGGCGTCCGCGCCCGCCTCGGTCATCAGCTCGACCGCCAACTCCGAACGATCGGATTTCGGCAGCGCCTGCACGACGGTGACCGGTGGGGCGGGCGGAGCCGCGAGCACCCGGTTGCGCACGGCTAGATCGAGCCGGTCGCGTTGCGCGGCGACGACTTCCGATTCGGCGAGCACGCCCCGGCCATCGGAGAGGGTGATCGGCTCGCCGACCCGGATGCGCCGCACCGTGGCGGCGTGCCTGCCCTCCGGGCCGTCGAGCACCGCGACCGCGCCCGGCTCGGGCACCTCGTCGAGGTAGAAGACCGTCGCGACCACCTAGCGCCCGCTGAACGAGGCGCGCAACCGCGCGAACAAGCCGCTGTTGTGCTCGGACTGCGCCGACATCACCTCGGCGCGCTCCCGCTCGCGCAATCCCTTGTACTTGCGCAGCAGTTCGGTCTGCTTGCTGTCCAGCTTGGCCGGGATCACGATGTCCAGGTGCGCGAGCAGGTCGCCGCGCGCGCTGGAGCGCAGCCGCGGCATGCCGTGCCCGCGCAGCACCGAGATCTCGCCGGGCTGGGTGCCCGCCGGAATGGACAGCTCGGTCGGACCGTCCAGGATCGTGTCGATCACGACGGTGGTGCCCAGCGCCGCGTCGACCATCGGCACCCGGATGGTGCAGTGCAGATCGTCACCGTCGCGGACGAAGACGTCGTGCGGCTGCTCCACGATCTCGACATACAGGTCGCCCGCGTGGCCGCCGCCCGGGCCGACCTCGCCCTGCGCGGCCAGCCGTACCCGCATGCCGTTCGCGACGCCGGCGGGGATCGGCGCGGCGATCTCGCGACGCGCCCGCACCCGGCCGTCGCCACCACACTTGTGGCAGGGGTCCGGGATGGTCTCGCCCGCGCCCCGGCAGGTGGGGCACGGACGCGAGGTCAGCACCTGACCGAGGAAGGACCGCTGCACGGACTGCACTTCGCCCGCGCCGCCACAGGTTTCGCAGCGCACCGGCTTGGAGTTGCCGTTGGTGCCGGAACCCTGGCAGATGTCGCACAGGATCGCGGTGTCCACGGTCAGGTGCTTGGTGACGCCGACCGCGCACTCGGCCAGGCTGAGCCGGGTGCGGATCAGCGAATCGGCGCCCGGCTGGACGCGGCCGCGCGGCTTGCGCGTACCGGCCGATCCGCTCATGCCGCCGAAGAACGCCTCGAACACGTCGCCGAGCCCGCCGAAGCCCGCGCCGTTGAATCCGGCCCCGCCGCCGCCGGATTCCAGCGGGTCGCCGCCCATGTCGACGATGCGCCGCTTCTCCGGATCCGACAGCACCTCGTAGGCGGTCGACACTTCCTTGAACTTGGCCTGCGCCGCCTCGTCGGGGTTGACGTCGGGGTGGAGCTCACGCGCCAGCTTGCGGTAGGCCCGCTTGATCTCCTGGTCGGTCGCGTTCTTCGCGACGCCGAGCAGTCCGTAGTAGTCCCGTGCCACTTGAGTTCTCTAGTCCTTGGTCGTTTTCGACAGTGCCGCCGGTGCCCGCGACGCGTGCGAAGCGCGCCGGCAACAGCATTAGTCTTGTGCACTCAACTTTATCCGGCCGAAGGGTCGAGCGTAGCAGTGGCGTCGCCGGGAGACGTCAGGTCAGCGCTCGGCGAGGACCTCGCCGATATATCGGGCGACGGCCGCGACCGACGCGATGGTGCCCGGATAGTCCATCCGGGTCGGGCCGAGCACCCCCATACCCCCGAGCACCGCGCCGGCCGCGCCGTAGCCGGTGGACACCACCGACGTGCCGCGCATCTGCTCGACCTGCGTCTCCTCGCCGATGCGCACCGTCACCGTCCCCGGCTGCTGGGCCGCGGCGAGCAGCTTGAGCACGATCACCTGCTCCTCCAGCGCTTCCAGCACCGCGCGCAGCGACCCGGGGAAACCGAAGTCGGCGGCGTTGCGGGTGAGGTTGGCGGTGCCGCCGAGCACCAATCGCTCCTCGGGGTGTTCCACGAGGGTCTCCACCAGCACCGTGGCCACCCGCACCAGCACGTCGCGCAGCCGCACCGGCGCGTGCTCGGGTAGCTCGGCGACCGCGGCCGAGGCCGTGGCCAGCCGTTTGCCGTCCATCGCACCGCCGAGCATGCCGCGCAGCGCGGCCAGGTCCTCGTCATCGATCACCGCGCCGAGTTCCACCAGACGCTGGTCGACCCGGCCGGTGTCGGTGATCACCACCAGCAGCAGGCGCGCGGGATTCAGCGCGACCACCTCGATGTGCCGCACCGTGGACGCCGAGACGGTCGGGTACTGCACCACGGCGACCTGCCTGGTCAGCTGGGCCAGCAGACGCACGCCCCGGCGCAGCACGTCGTCGAGATCGACACCGGATTCCAGGAATTCCAGAATCGCCCTGCGCTCGGCCGGCGACAGCGGTTTCACCTCGGAGATCCGGTCCACGAACTGCCGGTAGCCCTTGTCCGTGGGGATGCGGCCGGAACTCGTGTGCGGCTGTGTGATGTAGCCCTCGGCCTCGAGCACCGCCATGTCGTTGCGCACCGTCGCGCTGGAAACTCCCAGGTTGTGCCGCTCTACCAGCGTCTTCGACCCGATCGGTTCCTTGGTCGCGACATAGTCCGCGACGATTGCGCGCAGGACCTCGAAGCGCCGATCCTCGGTGCTCGACATCGGCCGCACCTCCTCGCATTGGTCTCCGGTTGCGCCGTCTCGGCGCCGACGTCCCGTGGCCACCATTCAGCGCAGGCGAATCACGGTTCGTCTGTCGACCACAGTCTAATTGTCGGTACCCGAATCCCTCGCCCGCTACGCCTGCCCGCGACGCGGGAGCAACGCCGCGCTCAGCGCGGGACGGCGGCTTCGATCACCGCTGCCACGGCGTCGGGCCGGGAGACCGGAGACGCGTGCGAGGCGTCGATCTCACTGGTTCGAGCCCCCATGCGCTGGGCCATGAAGCGCTGGGAGGACGGTGGTATGACCCGGTCGGCGGCCGAGACGAGAAACCAGCTGGGGGTGCCGGACCAGGACGGCGGTCCGGAGGGTTCGAGGTTGGCCTTCACGGCGATGGAGTGCTGGTGGGCGATCATGTCGGCCGCGGTCGCCGGGCCGACGTCCTGAGCGAAGACGGCGTTGAAGCTGTCGGGCGCGACATAGCCGTCCAGGTTCTTCCCCGCGACGCCGGTGACGTCGTCGACGATCTTCACCTGCAGGGCGGGCGGGAGCAGCCTGCTGCCGGGGAAGCGGATCGGGTCGAGCGCCTGCTGGGCCACCTCGCCTTGCACCGGCGCGAAGGCCGCGATGTAGACGAGCGATTCGACTTTCGGGTCGCGCACGTTGCTGATCACGAAGCCGCCGTAGGAGTGCCCGGCCAGCACGACCGGGCCGCTGATCGTATCCAGCGTGCGTTGCACGGCGGCGGCATCGTAGGCGGGCCCGCGCAGCGGATTCTCCGGCGTCACCACGCGATAGCCGCGCTCGCGCAACGCGGCGGCGACGCCGTCCCAGCTGGTCGTGTCGGCGAAGGCGCCGTGCACGAGCACGATGGTGGGCAGCGGCTGCGCCCACGCGGGCCCGGCCGACATCGTGGCGGCGAGGGCCAGGGCGAGCGTGGCCAGGGCGCGGCGCAGGCAGCGTCTGTTCGTCATGGGGTCTCGGCTCCTCGGTTCTGCACGAAGTCCAGTAGATCGGCGTCGAACGCCTTCTCGTAAGCGCCGCACAGGCCGTGCGGGGCGCCGGGATACACCTTCAACCGCGCTCGCGGTAGCAGTTCCGCCGTCTTGGCGCCCGCGGCGGCGAGCGGCACGATCTGGTCGTCGTCGCCGTGCGCCACCAGCACCGGGATGTCGATGCTCGGCAGCTCGGCGGTGAAGTCGGTCTCGGAGAACGCCTTGACGCAGTCCAGCGCGGCCTTCAGCCCCACCTGCATGCCCATCAGCCAGAAGTGGTCGCGCAGCCCTTGCGAGACCTCGGCGCCCGCGCGATTGGCGCCGTAGAACGGGACCGACAGGTCCTTCCAGAACTGCGATCGGTCGGCGGCGACGCCGGCGCGGATGTCGTCGAACGCCTGGATCGGCGTTCCTTCGGGATTGGCGTCGGTCCGCAGCATCAACGGCGGGACCGCGCCGAGCAGCACCGCCTTGGCGACCCGCGACGTGCCGTGCCGGGACAGGTATCTGGTCACCTCGCCGCCGCCGGTGGAATGCCCGACCAGGATCGCGTCCTTGATGTCCAGCTCGTTCAGCACCGCGGCGAGGTCGTCGGCGTAGTGGTCCATGTCGTGCCCGTCCCACACGTCGCCGGAGCGGCCGTGCCCGCGCCGGTCGTGCGCGATAGCGCGGCAACCATGGCTCGCGACCAGGTTCATCTGGTTGTCCCAGGCGTCGCTGTTCAGCGGCCAGCCGTGGCTGAACACCACGGGACGGCCCGAACCCCAGTCCCGGTAGTAGATCTCGACGCCATCGGTGGTGGTGATCGTCGGCATGGCGGTTCCCTTCGATCCGGATGGATGGTCGGATTGCGTGTCGCCGGGCATCGCCGGAGGGTTCTGGCCGAGGCCGCCGGACACCACCGGACGTTCGCGCGGTCACGCCGCCGCGCCTCCTCCACCGCACCCGGAATCGATCTTGGTCGTCGTTCGACAGCGTAGGACGGGCGGCCGCCGGAAAAACGACTCTGCGTGCACGATCTTCGGCTCAGAATGCACGTCCTGATCGACCGGGCCCGTGCGAGGATTGCCGAATCTGTCTCATTTGCGACGGAGGCTGTGATGACGGTCGTGTTCGATTCGGACACCATCGCGCCGCACGAGCGGGCGGAGGCGGTGGCCGCGGCGGTACAGCAGGCATCGGTCCCGTCCCACGTCGTGCTGGACGGGCCGGACGAGTGTGTCCACGCCAGGTTCGACGTGTGGCGGTTCGGCGAGGTGAGCGTTCTCCGCGCCCGCACTTCGGGCATCCAGCTGATCCGGACGCCGAAACAAGTGCGCACCTCGCCCGCGCCGGTGCTGGCGATCGCGGTACGGCAGGCGGGGGACGGACGCTACGAGCAAGGCGGCGTCCAGCGCGTCGTGCGGCCGGGCGAGTTGCACGTCGTCGACCTGAACGCGCCCTTCGACTTCCGCAGGCACGGCGACGGGGCTTCGACCTGCCTGCACGTGCCGCTCGATCAGCTCGGCCTGCCCGCCGAGCTGATCAGCCAGGCCGCCGCCGTAGTCCGGGACAGCCCGCACTACCGGCTGGTGGCCAACCACATCGTCCAGCTGACCGCCGAGGCCGACGCGCTCAGCGCCGACCCGGCCGCCGCGTCGTCCGGCTGCGCCAGCATCGAGTTGATCCGGGGACTGCTGTTGTCGGCGGCCAGCGACGACGCCAACGGCTCCGTCGTGCCGTCCGACATCCAGCTGTCCCGGATCCGCGCCTACGTCCGGCGCAACCTGGCCGATCCCGAGCTGGGGCCGGAGCAGATCGCCAGGGCGCACAACATGTCCGTCCGGCAGCTCTACAAGATCTGCGCGAACGCGGAGTACCGCCTCGAACAATGGATCATCGGCCAGCGGCTGGAGCGGGTCCGCGGCGATCTGGCCCGTCCGGACCAGAAGCACCGGACGATCGCGGTGATCGCGCGCCGCTGGGGTTTCCGCGATCCGTCGCATTTCGCCCGGCGTTTTCGCGCCGCCTATGGGCTCTCGCCGCGGGAATGGCGCGGGACCGTCCTGGCCGTGGACGAGCCGTAGCGGTCAGCCGCGCTCGCCGGCTCTCGCCTGTTTGCCCGCGAGGGCGTCGAGACCGAGCATCGCCAGCAGCGACTCGCAGTCGGCGGCGTTCTCCGCGTAGCTGGCGACGGTGCGGGCGGCGACGGCGCACTGGCGCGCGTTCTCCGCCTTCTCCGCTGCTCGCGCGACCGCGAATTCGCCCGGTTCATGGATAAGGGTGATGTGTCGTGCCGACGCCATAAGTCTCCTTGGGGGTTGGTCGCAGACTACGCGGACGGGCGGGGGCGCGTTACAGGAACGAGACACGTAGGTCCGCCCAGTCACCGATTCGTGATGGGACGCCGGGCGCGCACGCCGCACCGGGATCGGACGACCCGAGACCGCGCCCAGCCCTCGACGCGCGGACCGGCCGCGTCGCCTCGGCAGCCGGGGCGCGCGGCGAACCTGCTGGTCAATCGAGCAGTTCGCGGACGACGCCGTCAGCAAGGAGGCGACCGCGGTCGGTGAGGACCAGCCGGTCGTCCGCGGTGCGCAGCGCGAGGCCGTCGGCGACCACCCGGTCGACGGCGGGGCGGGCCGAAGAGGCCAGATCGGCCAGCGGCAGACCCGTGCGCAGCCGGACGGCGAGCATCACCCGCTCGGTGTAGCGCTCCTCCGCGCTGAGCGCCTCCCAGCCCGCGGCGGGCAGCCCGCCCGCGCCGACCCGATCGGCGTACCGCGCGGGATGCTTCACGTTCCACCACCGCACGCCGCCGACATGGCTGTGCGCGCCCGGTCCGGCGCCGAGCCAGTCACCGCCGTCCCAGTAGCCGAGGTTGTGCCTGCATGCCGCCGCGTCGCCCGCGGCCCAGTTCGACACCTCGTACCAGCCCAGACCCGCCGATCGCAGACGCGCGTCGATCCGTTCGTAGCGGGCGGCGAGCACGTCGTCGTCCGGCGCGGGGAGTTCACCGCGGCGCACCCGGCGGGCCAGCGCGGTGCCGTCCTCCACGATCAGCGAGTACGCCGAGACGTGATCGACGCCCGCGGCGAGCACCGCGTCCAGGCTGGCGTCGAGGTCGGCGTCGCGCTCGCCCGGCGTGCCGTAGATCAGATCCAGGTTGACGTGCTCGAATCCCGCGGCGCGCGCCTCCCGCGCGGCGGCCACCGCGCGGCCCGGGGTGTGCGTGCGGTCGAGCACCTTCAGCACGTGCGCGGCGGCGGATTGCATGCCCAGCGACACCCTGGTGAATCCCGCCGCACGGATGCGCTCGAAGAACTGCGGGGAGGTGGACTCCGGATTGGACTCGGTGGTGACCTCGGCTCCGGGGGCGAGGGTGAACTCGGCGCGCACGGCGTCGAGCACCGCCGCGAGGCCGTCACCGCCCAGGAGGGATGGCGTTCCGCCGCCGACGAAAACGGTGGACACGTCCGGCGTCGGCGTGGGCAACGCGGCGAACTCCCGCGCCGCGGTGGCGAGCTCACCCCGCAACGCCGTCAGCCACGACTGCGGCGACGCCGACGTGCCGAGTTCCCCCGCGGTGTAGGTGTTGAAGTCGCAGTAGCCGCACCGCGTGGCGCAGAACGGCACGTGGACGTAGATCCCGAACGGGCCGTCGCCGAAGTCGTGCAGCACCGGCGCGGCGGTGCCGGTGCTCGCGGACAGGGCGGAAGAACTCACCTGTCCAGTGTGAACGCCGCCGCGACCGCGCCGACGCCCGGGACTCGGCTAGGGGCGAACGGGTCCCGGTTCTCCGCTCGGACCGTTCGCGGTCGCCGCCGCCGCACCCGGCGAGCGGAGACGCGACGGCCGCACGGCCGAGTGTCCGGCGCCACCGCTCCGGGCGCCCTACCCCGGCGGCTGCCCGATCGGCTCAGTCCCCCACGACCGGGGTGTTCTGGTTGGCGGTGAGCACCCAGCGCCCGTCCTCCTTGGACATCACGTACAGCGGGCTGCCTTCGCTGTCCAGCACGCCCTCGGGGGTGAAATAACGCTGCCGCACCTTCACCGCGGCCACGTCCGGGCGGATGAACAGCACGTGCTCGACCTCGTAGGTGGCGGTGCCGTGCGCGGTGGCCCCGGGCAGCACCTGGGCGGTGAACTCGGCGATGGCGGCGCGGCCGAAGAGTCGTTTGCCGTGGCCGGTGGTCCAGATCGCGTCCTCCCGGAAGAGCGCGGCGAATTCGTCGACGAGTTCGTTTCGCTGGGCGTGCTGGACGCTCGCGACCACCGCGCGGATGGCCTCGAGTTCGGCGGCGGTGTCGACAGCTGTGGTATTCATGCCGCCGAGCGTGCTACCTAGACCCGACTCGAGGTCAAGTGGCGTGTGCGGTGTCACACCCGATGCGGTGGTGGTATCACGCGCCCGGCCGCGGCTCGGACTATGACTGCCGTCACAAACCGGGTCGAGCGTCCAGGGCATTTCCCGTCAAAGTGCGGGAAATACTGGACGTGGGGTCGGAAGGCCATCGCTGACGTGGCACAATGGCCGCATGCGCGCTTTGGAGATCCGACTTGTGGCACGTCGCCACGTCGATTACAAGCGCGTCTGTAGCGCCTGCTGTCTGCCCGGTTCCCTCCGGTAGCTCAGCGCGCCCGATCCCGGGTCCCCGGCGATCCCCGACTTCCTCGGCCCGCTGACACCGCAGGCGTGAGTCAGCCCCTCACGCCCTCAGCAGGATGTACCACCCACCCCGCAGGAGCGACCCCATGACGTCGAGCACCGACGCCGGTCCGAACGATCAGCCCACGCCCGAATCCCAGCCCGGGCACCGCGCGCGTCCCGACCGCCCGGCCTCCGAACGCCGCGTCCGCCCGGACCGCCCGCGTCCCGAGGCGACCTCCACCGGCCCGCGCGCCCGCACCGGCAAGCCCGTGCGCCGCAAGGCCGAAGGCCAGTGGGCGCTGGGCTACCGTGAGCCGCTGAACCCTAACGAGCAGTCCAAGAAGGACGACAACCCGCTCAACGTCCGCGCCCGCATCGAGAACATCTACGCCAAGACCGGCTTCGACGGCATCGACAAAGGCGACCTGCGCGGCCGGTTCCGCTGGTGGGGTCTGTACACCCAGCGCGAGCAGGGCTACGACGGCACCTGGACCGGTGACGAGAACATCGACCTGCTCGAGGCCAAGTACTTCATGATGCGCGTGCGCTGCGACGGCGGCGCGCTGAACCTCGCGCAACTGCGCACCCTCGGTCAGATCTCCACCGAGTTCGCCCGCGACACCGCGGATCTGTCCGACCGGGAGAACGTGCAGTACCACTGGATCGAGGTGGAGAACGTCCCCGAGATCTGGAAGCGGATCGAGGCGGTCGGGCTGAAGACCACCGAGGCGTGCGGCGACTGCCCGCGTGTGGTGCTCGGGTCCCCGCTGGCGGGCGAGTCGCTGGACGAGGTCATCGACCCGACGCCCGCGATCGAGGAGATCGTGCGCCGCTACATCGGCAAGAAGGAGTACTCCAACCTGCCGCGCAAGTTCAAGACCGCGATCTCCGGCCAGCAGGACGTGGTGCACGAGATCAACGACGTGGCGTTCGTCGGCGTCGTGCACCCCGAGCACGGCCCCGGCCTGGACCTGTGGGTCGGCGGCGGCCTGTCCACCAACCCGATGCTCGCCCAGCGGGTGGGCGTGTGGGTGCCGCTGGACGAGGTGCCCGACGTGTGGGAGGCCGTCGTCTCGATCTTCCGCGATTACGGCTACCGCCGCCTGCGCACCAAGGCGCGCCTGAAGTTCCTGATCAAGGACTGGGGCATCGAGAAGTTCCGCCAGGTGCTGGAGGACGAGTACCTGAAGCGCAAGCTGATCGACGGCCCCGCGCCCGAGCAGCCGACCAAGCCGATCGACCACGTGGGCGTGCAGCGGCTGCGCAACGGGCTCAACGCCGTCGGCTTCTCCCCCATCGCGGGCCGGGTGTCGGGCACCGTGCTGACCAAGGTCGCCGACGCGGTGGAGCGGATCGGCTCCGACCGCGTCCGGTTCACCCCGTATCAGAAACTGATCGTGCTCGACGTGCCCGACGACAAGGTCGACGCGCTGATCGACGAGTTGGAACCGCTCGGCCTGCAGGCGCGGCCCTCGCTGTGGCGGCGCAATCTGATGGCCTGCACCGGTATCGAGTTCTGCAAGCTCTCCTTCGCCGAGACCCGCAAGCGGTCCCAGGCACTGGTGCCGGAGCTGGAGGAACGGCTGGCGGATCTGAACGCGCAGCTGGACGTCCCGATCACGATCAACATCAACGGTTGCCCGAACTCTTGCGCCCGCTCGCAGATCGCCGACATCGGGTTCAAGGGTCAGCTGGTCGACGACGGCACCGGGAATCACGTGGAGGGCTTCCAGGTTCACCTCGGTGGCAGCCTCGGCTTCGACAGCGCCTTCGGGCGCAAGCTGCGCCAGCACAAGGTGACCACCCAGGAATTGGGCGACTACATCGACCGGGTGGTGCGCAATTTCGTCAAGCAGCGTACGGACGGCGAACGGTTCGCCCAGTGGGCGGTCCGCGCCGACGAGGCCGACCTGAGATAAGTCTCGACGGGAGATCAACTGTGACAACCCAGCTCGCGGAAAAGCTGTCCGAGGACGAGCTCCGCGCCATCGCCGCGCGCGGTGCCGCCGAACTCGACGGCGCCTCGGCGACCGAACTCCTGCGGTGGACCGAGGACACCTTCGGCACGAACTACATCGTGGCCTCCAACATGCAGGACGGGGTGCTCGTGCACCTGGCCGCCGGCATTCGCGCCGGCGTGGACGTGCTGTTCCTCGACACCGGCTACCACTTCGCCGAGACCATCGGCACCCGGGACGCGGTGGAGGCCGTGTACGGGGTGAACGTGGTCAACGTCCAGCCGGAGCAGACGGTCGCCGAGCAGGACCGGCTGCTGGGCAAGGATCTGTTCGCCCGCGAGCCGAACGAGTGCTGCCGGTTGCGCAAGGTGGTCCCGCTGCAGAAGTCGCTCGCGGGATACAACGCCTGGGTCACCGGCATTCGCCGGGTGGAGGCGCCGACCCGGGCGAACGCGCCGCTGATCTCGTTCGACGAGGCGTTCGGACTGGTGAAGATCAACCCGATCGCGCCGTGGTCCGACGACGAGATGCAGGACTACATCGAAAAGCACGGCATCCTCGTCAATCCCCTGGTGGAGGAGGGGTATCCGTCCATCGGCTGCGCTCCGTGCACGCGGAAGCCGGAGCCGGGAGCAGATCCGCGAAGCGGCCGTTGGGCCGGCCTCGCCAAGACCGAATGCGGGTTGCACACAGCATGACCGAGTCAGGGCCCGGAGGAGGCAGCCTGCGTAACCACGTAGGGCCCCTCGGGCATGCGAAGAAGGACACAGCATGACCGAAACCATTCGAAGCGAACGTTCGCTCGGCATCAGCGATTTCGACACTCTCGCCGCGCTGGAGTCCGAGGCGATCCACATCTTCCGCGAGGTGGCGGGCGAGTTCGAGCGGCCGGTGATCCTGTTCTCCGGCGGCAAGGACTCCACGGTCCTGCTGCATCTGGCGCTCAAGGCGTTCTGGCCCGCGCCGCTGCCGTTCGCCCTGCTGCACGTGGACACCGGGCACAACCTGCCCGAGGTGCTGGAGTTCCGGGACAAGGTGGTGGAGCGCTACGGCCTGCGCCTGCACGTGGCGAAGGTGGAGGACTACCTGGCCGACGGCAGGCTCACCGAGCGCCCCGACGGCATCCGCAACCCCTTGCAGACGGTCCCGCTGCTGGACGCGATCAGCGAGCACCGGTTCGACGCCGTGTTCGGCGGCGGCCGCCGCGACGAGGAGCGCTCGCGCGCCAAGGAGCGGATCTTCTCGCTGCGCAACGCCTTCGGCCAGTGGGACCCGAAGCGCCAGCGCCCCGAGCTGTGGAACCTCTACAACGGGCGCCACGCGCCGGGCGAGCACGTGCGCGTGTTCCCGCTGAGCAACTGGACCGAGCTGGACATCTGGCGCTACATCGCCCGCGAGGACATCGACCTGGCGAGCATCTACTACGCGCACGAACGTCCGGTGTACCTGCGCGACGGCATGTGGATGACGCCCGGCGTGTGGGGCGGCCCGCGCGACGGCGAGGTACTGGAGACCCGGTCGGTGCGCTACCGCACCGTGGGTGACGGTTCCTCCACCGGCGCCATCCTTTCCGACGCGGCCGACAACGAGGCGATCCTCGCCGAGGTAGCCGCGTCCCGACTGACCGAACGCGGCGCGACCCGAGGTGACGACCGCGTCTCCGAAGCCGCGATGGAAGACCGCAAACGAGAGGGTTATTTCTGACATGTCCGACCTATTGAGGCTGGCCACCGCCGGTTCTGTCGACGACGGCAAGTCCACTCTGGTCGGACGCCTGCTCTACGACACGAAATCCGTTCTGGCCGACCAGATCGACGCCGTCACCCGCGCGTCGGTGGACAAGGGTCTCGCCACACCGGATCTCTCGCTGCTCGTGGACGGGTTGCGCGCGGAACGCGAACAGGGCATCACCATCGATGTCGCCTACCGCTACTTCGCCACGCCGCGCCGCTCCTTCGTGCTCGCGGACACCCCCGGGCACGTGCAGTACACCCGCAACACCGTGTCCGGCGCGTCCACCGCGCAACTGGTGATCCTGCTCGTCGACGCGCGCAAGGGCGTCATCGAGCAGACCCGCAGGCACGCGGCGGTGCTCGCGCTGCTCGGCGTGCCGAAACTGGTGCTCGCGGTGAACAAGATCGATCTGGTGGACGACGCCGCCGCCGTGTTCGCCGCCATCTCCGCGGAGTTCAACGAGCTCACCAGCACGCTGGGCTGGTCGAGCGAGGATGTGCTGGAGATCCCGGTCTCGGCGCTGCACGGCGACAACATCGCCACCCGGTCGGACAAGACCCCGTACTACGACGGTCCCTCGCTGATCGAGCACCTGGAATCGGTGCCGGTCGATGCCGACAGCACCGGCAATCACGCGCTGGGCCTGCGTTTCCCGGTGCAGTACGTGATCCGGCCGCGCACCGCCGAGTACCCGGACTATCGCGGCTACGCCGGGCAGATCGCGGCGGGCGCGGTCGCCCCGGGCGACGAGGTCGTAGTGCTGCCCTCGGGTATCCGCACGACCGTCGAGCGGATCGACACCCCCGACGGCGAACTCGCGGTGGCACAGGCCGGACGCAGCGTCACGCTGATCCTCGCCGACGACGTGGACATCTCCCGGGGCGACATCATCGCGTCGACCGCCGACGCGCCCGAGCCGGTCGACGCTTTCGACGCCACCGTGTGCTGGCTGGGCGACAAGCCGCTGCGCCCCGGCGCGCGACTGCTGCTCAAGCACGGCACCCGAACCACCCAGGCGATCGTCGGCGCGCTGCTGGAGCGCTTCGACGAGCAGCGCCTGGCGGCCGATCCGAGCCCCGAGTCGTTGGAGCTCAACGACATCGGGCGCATCTCGGTGCGGGTCGCCGAGCCGATCGCGGCCGACGACTACCGGGTGAACCGGCACACCGGAAGCTTCCTGCTGATCGACCCGGCCGGTGGCAATACGCTGGCGGCCGGTCTGGTCGGCGACGTGCTGACCGCCGTCGAGGTCGGCACCGGAGTCTGACATGGCCGTGCGGCGAGCTCTTTTCGGCACTCCGCCGGTCTCGCGCGCCGGCGCCCCGGCGTCCCGGCTCGACCGTCCGGCCGTGCTCGACCGGCGCGCGGCGCGGCCGCCCGCGCTGATCGCGGTGGCGCACGGCAGTCGTGACCCGCGCTCGGCGGCGACCGTCGCGGAAGTCGTCGGCGCCGTGGCGGCGGCGCGTCCGGACCTCGACGTCCGGACGGCGTTCCTCGATCTCACCGCCCCGTCGGTGGAGCAGGTCGTGGACGCCGTGGCCGCCGACGGGCACACCCATGCCGTGGTGACGCCGCTGCTGCTCGGCAGCGCCTTCCACGCCAAGGTGGACCTGCCGGGCCTGCTCGCCGCGGCCCGTGCCCGCCATCCCGGGTTGGGCCTGACCCAAGCCGACGTCCTCGGCGTGGACGCCGGACTGATCGGTGCGCTGCGCGACCGGGTGCTCGCCGCCCTCGACGGGCACGCCTCGGCGGATCGGCGCCTGGGCGTCGCCGTCGCGGCGGTCGGCTCGTCCTCGGCGGCGGCCAACGCGCGCACCGCCGAAGTGGCCGCGCGCCTCGCGGCCCGCACCGGTTGGCGCACCGAGATCTGCTTCGCGACCACCCAACCGTCGGTGACCGAAGCGATCGCACGACTGCGCGCCCGTGGCGCGCACCAACTGCTGGTCGCCCCCTGGTTCCTCGCACCCGGATTGCTGACCGATCGCCTCGCCCACGCGGCGCCGCGAGCGATCCACGCCGACGTGCTCGGCGCGCATCCCGCTTTCACCCGGGTCGTCCTGGATCGCTACCACGCGGCGATCGCGCAGACGCGCGCGCTCTCGGCCTGAGCGTTCGGCCTCGACCGCTCTCCGGGAACCTCGGAGTCGTCCGCGAGCACACTCCTCGTGCTAGGAACATGGCATGGCCGAGTCGTTCCGCACCACCTCCTGCGTCAGCCACGGACATCCGGAGTTCACCGTCGTGTTCACCGAGCCGCAGTTGCCCGGCATGGAGAACTGGCTGCTGTCGTATCTGGAGTCCACCGTCGCGGCGGGGACGCGGTACCACCCCGGCGAGACGATCCGGATCGGCTGGAATCTGGTCCGGGTGCGTGGCCGCGACGACGGCACCCTGGGCCTGGCCGAACGCACCGATACGCGGACCTGGGCCGAGCAGGTCGACCGCACCCTGCGTGACGTCTGGTATCAACGCGAAGTGGCGGCCGGAGTCGGTTTGACCGATCGGCTGGACTTTCCCGGCGAGGATCAGCAGGCGATCGTCTCGTCGTGCGGACTCGAATCGCCGGTGCTGGTCCTGACCCGCGCCGCGACCGACGACCCGGAGTTCTCCGGCTGGTCGGTCGAGTGCTTCGAAGACCACGCGCACCGCTCGTCGTACTACACCACGCTGCTCGAGCTGGCCACCGCCATGCCTTTCGCGGTGCAGTTCCTCGCGCTTCCGGCCACGACGACGGTGCTGATCGAAAGCCCCGAGATCACCCCCACCGGCGCCATCCGGCCGCACATCGTGGATGCCGACGGCGTGGAGATGTGCCCGATTCCCGGCTCCTACCTGGACTATCTGGTCAACGGCGCACCGGCCGACTAGTCGTCGGGTCCGAGCAGATCCGTCACGACGGCGTGGGCGGTGCGCACGCCCCACTCGTCGCCCATCTGCCGCGCGGTGTGCGCCGCGGCGATCACCGCGTCCAGTTCGAACGCGACGGCATCGGCGGCACGGCCGTCGAGATGACCCTGCTGCTGGGCGCGGCGAATCTCCTTCACCAAGAACGTGAGCCAGTCCCGCCGGTCTTCGGCGATGGCGTCACGTACCGGTCCCGGTCTGCTGTCGAATTCCGCGAGGGTCGCGACGCGGAAGCACCCGCCGGGAAACGCCGGCTCGGCCACCTGACCGAGCCAGCGCTCGACCAGGGCGCGCAGGCGCGGTAGTCCGGCGGGCTCACTCAGGCTCGGCGTGATGACCTCGTCGATGAAGACCTGCCGCGCGGTCTGCACCGCGGCGAGCTGCAAGCTCTCCTTGCTGCCGAAAAGGGTGGCGATACCGCTTTTGCTCAGCCCCAGATCGGCGGCCAAGCGGCCGATGCTCAGGCCGGTGAGGCCCTCGACGGAGGCCACCTCGGCGGCGCGGCGGGCGATCGACGCCCGCGCCCGGGCGCCTTTGGCCACCCGCTGGTCGGTCTCGCGCGGCCGGCCACTCGCGGTGACGGACTCGGTCATGCACTCATTCTTCCACTTCGCTGTTGCACATACGAACGTATGGTCGTACTTTAAGTGAACGAACGATCGTGCGTTTTGTTTCCCTCTTCCTAAGGACTTCCCCATGACCGAGGCGTCCGTGCGGCTGGACAGCCCGCCGACCGCGACCGCGGCTACCCGCACCTTGCTGATCGCTTGCGGCGCGGCCTTCATCGCTTTCCTCGACCTCTCCGTCGTCAATATCGCCTTCCCCTCGATCGCCCGGGACTACCCCGACACGGCCACCACCACGCTGACCTGGATCGTCAGCGGATACGCGGTCGCTTTCGCCGCCCTGCTCACACCGGCCGGACGTTTCGCCGACGCGCTCGGGCGCCGCAGGCTGTTCCTCGGCGCGCTGGCCGGTTTCGCCCTCACCTCGTTGCTGTGCGGACTCGCTCCGACAGCGGGCTGGCTCATCGCGGGGCGGGTGCTGCAAGGCGCGACAGCGGCGCTGATGGTGCCCTCGGCCCTCGGCCTGGTGCTCGCCGCCACCCCGCGGGAGAAGATCGGCGCGGCCATCGGAGCCTGGTCGGCCGCGGGCGGGTTCGCCGCGGTGGTCGGTCCCGCACTCGGTGGCGCGCTCGTCGAAGGATTCGACTGGCGGGCGGTCTTCGTGATCAACGTGCCGGTGGCACTCCTGCTCATCGCGGCGGCCCTGCGCATTCCGGCCGTGGACGGCCGTCCTTCCGGCGGAGCGCTGCCGGATCCGCTGGGCACACTCGCGGTGGCGCTGGGTCTCGGCGGGCTGGTCGCGGGCGTCACCGAGGGGCAGCGCTGGGGCTGGACCTCGGCGGGGACGCTGTCCGCGCTGATCGGCGGCGGACTGCTGGTCGTCGCCGCGCTGGTCCGCTCCGCGCGTCATCGCGAGCCCGCGATCGCCGTTGACCTCTGGCGCAGCAGGTCCTACGCGCTGGCCAACGCGACCTCGTTCGTCTTCGGCGCGGCCATGTTCGCCTGGTTGCTGTCGGGACCACTGTTCCTCGACGCGATCTGGGGCTACTCGGTGCTCGGCTCGGCGGGCGCGATGACCATCGGGGCGGTCGCGTCGATGATGACGGCGACCGTCGCGGGCCGGGTCGCCTCGCCCACGGCCCGGCGATGGCTGGGTGTGCTCGGTGCGGCGATGTTCGTCGCGTGCACCGTGTGGATGAGCACGGACGCCTTCGGACCCACCCCGGCCCTGTGGTCGGCGTGGATTCCGGCCGGCGTGCTCGGCGGTGGCGGCATCGGCTTCGTCGTCACGGTGCTGGGCACCGCGGCCGCGAGTTCCCTTCCACCGCAGCAGTTCGCCGCCGGAACCGGCATGAACCTGACCGCGCGGCAGGTGGGCGGCGCGCTCGGCGTCGCCGTGCTGGCCGCCGTGTTCGCGGCGCGGCCCGACGATCCGCTCGGCGCGTTCCACACCGTCTTCGCGGTGTGCGCGGGCATCGCCGCCGTGGCCGCCTGCTTGGCGGCGCTACCGACCCGCACTCCCGCATTCTCCGCCGACAAACAGGAAAGATAATGAGCGACAACAGTATTCGTACCGAAGCGAACGACCCGCTGCTGCTGCCGCCCGCGGAACAGCGACGCCTGCTCGCCGACGCCCCATGGCAGCGCTACGCGGTGCTCGGCGACTCCATCGCGCAGGGCGTCGGCGACCCGAGCCCGGGATACGAACCGGTGGGCTGGGCCGATCGCGTCGCGAGCGTCCTCACCGCGGTCCGCCCGGGTCTGGCCTATCTGAACACCGGCCGGATCGGCGCCACCTCCGCCCAGGTCCTCGCCGAGCAGCTGCCCGCCGTGCTCGAATTCCAGCCCGATCTCGTGCATCTCAGCTGCGGCGGCAACGACCTCTTCCTGCCCGGCGGCGACCTCGCCGAGCTGCGGACGAACCTGGACACCCTGTTCGCGACGTTGACCCGCACCGGCGCGCAGGTCGTCACGTTCACCCTGGCCGATGTCTGGGAAGTCGAGCGCATGGCGCCTATGCGCCCGATGCGCGAGCGGATGGCCGCGCTCAACGATATGGTCCGCGAACTGGCCGCCCGCTACGACGCACTCCTGCTCGAACTCTGGGACCACCCGCTGCGCCTGCGGCCGGACCTGATGAGCGCCGACCTCATCCACTTCAGCATGAGCGGCCACGCCGTGCTGGCCTCGGACATGGTGCGCACGTTGGCCGGTCACGTCCTCGCGCCGCGCTGACGGCGACGAAGGGGGGAGGCAGCTGCGGCAGCGGATGCCTCCCCCACGTTTCGAGGCGGGCGTCCACCGAGCTGCCACGCTCCGACGGTCAGCGTGACAGCGGCACACGGGGAGCGCCCGAGGATTCGCGCGGCCCCATGGGTTCGTTGCGCAACCTCGTGAGAACCGGCCGAGGGGCACGCCTGGCTCGAAGCATCGACGCTCCGCAAGCGAATGGAAGCAGTGTCGTGCGACCGCATCGGTCCATCGCACGGCCCAGATCAGACCGACCGAAGGGCGCACCCGGCTCGGAGCATCGACGCTCCGCAAGCGGATGGGAAGCAGTGTCGACGTCTCGGAAGATTTTTCGCGACCGCATCGGTCCATCGCACGGCCCAGTTGAGACCGCCGAGGGGGGCGCACCTGGCTCGGACGCTCCGCAAGACGGACCTCGTGACCGTGCCTCCGCAGGATCGGCACTTCGCGACCGCCGACGCCCGTCGGCACTGCCCGCGGGACCGCCCTGCATGCCCTGCACCGGTCGCCCGTCACGGTGCCGCGCCGGGTCGATCGTCCGTTCCGTAGCGGTCGAGCAGTTCGGCGCCCAGGCGGGCCAGCTCGGCGCGGACCTCGGCAGGACCGAGGACCTCGATCGAAGCGCCCCAACCGGCCAGCTGCTGGGCGAGCATCCAGGCGGTGGGCGCGGTGACGCGGACGCGGACGCGGCCGTCGTCGGCAGGACCGTCCACGACGCAGTTCCTGCCCTGCTGGTCGCGCAGAATCGGCAGCAGGCGTTCGGAGATCAACAGGGTGGCGGCGGTGGTCGCGCGCCGCCGTTCCATCTCCTCGACCACCTGCCCCCAAGCGGCGGCGAGATCGAAATCGTCCGGGCGGTGCGCGGGTTCGCCGGTGACCAGCGCCTCGGCGATCCGATCGACGCGAAACGTCCGCTGCCCCTGCTCGGTCCCGGCGACCAAATACCAGACGGCGTCCTTGTCCACCAGTCCCCACGGGTCGACCAGACGCTCGGACCGCTCGCCGGTGCGGTTCGCATAGCGCAGCCGCACCTTGTTGCGCTGCACGACGGCGCGTTGCAGCAGGGACACCACCTCCGGCAGCGGGCGATCGGTCGCACCCCAGCGCGCCGGGTCGATCACCACGGCATCTGCCGCCGCTTCCGCATCCCCTCGGAAGGTCTGCGGCAGCGCCCGGACCAGCTTGCGCAGCGCCGACCGGGCCTCCGGCGCCGCGCCCGCGGACGGACCGGCCAGGAGGAACAACGCGCGCGCCTCCCCTGCCGTCAGCCCGCTCAGATCCGTGCGCGCACCTCCCACCAGCGACCAGCCACCGCCGCGCCCGGGCTGCGGATACACCGGCACCCCGGCCGCCGAGAGCGCCTCGAGGTCGCGGCGCGCGGTGGCGACCGAGGTCTCCAGCTCCGTGGCGACCTGCGCGGCCGTCACCCGTCCCCGGCTCTGCATCATCAGCAGGATCGCCACCAATCGGTCCGCTCGCATGCCCTGATTCTGCCGTTGAAAGTGCTCATTCGGTGCGCACTTTGCCTCGGATGATGGAGACAACAACGAAAACAACGACTCGAAGGAGAACCCCATGTTGCGCGGAATGGCGACGAGCACCTTCTACGCCGACGACCTCGAGGCCGCCAAGGACTGGTACACCCGGTTCTTCGGCATCGAGCCCTACTACCACGTCCCGGGCGGCTACTACGAGTTCCGCATCGGCGACTACCAGCACGAATTCGGCATCGTGAACCGCGCCTACGCTCCGGCCGGAGCCCGCAACGCCCCCGGCGGCGCGATCGTCAACTGGCACGTCGACGACCTGCAAGCCGCCTTCGACCGGCTGCTGGAACTCGGCGCGACCGTGTACGACCCCATCACCCCGCGCGGCGACGGCGAGGGCTTCGTCACCGCCGCCGTGGTCGATCCGTTCGGCAACGTCCTCGGCCTCATGTACAACCAGCACTACCTGGACATCGTCGCGAAAACCGGGACCGCCTAGGCCGAGGAGAAGGCGACGTGCTGCCGGATCCGGCTGGCCGGACAGCACGCCGCACACTCCGACTATTACCCGACCGCTGGGCTTACCGGCATCCTTCCCCGGCGGTCGGATCGCGGCTGCGTCGCCTGGTCAGGGGCGGAACCAGCGCTCCAGGACGGTGGCGACGCCGTCGTCTAGAACGTGGCCGGTCACTTCGTCGGCGAGGTCGCGGATGTCGCCGGGCGCGTTGGCCATCGCGACCGAATGCGCTGCCCAGCGCAGCATCTCGCGATCGTTGTATCCGTCGCCGATGGCCAGTGTCGCCTCGTCCGGCACACCGAGGGCGAGGCGGAGTTGTTCCAGCGCCCAACCCTTCGACACGCCCTGCCGGGAAACGGTGAGCCACGGCCCGAACTCGCCGTGCACCCAGCTCGCACCGGGCACTCGCAAGGAGCGCAGGGCGAGCAGCATCTCCTCCAGCGAACCGTCCGGCAACCAGCCGTTCAGGCGCGGAGTCGGCTCGCTGCTCAACGCGTGATGGTCGACGAGCAGGTACTCGCCCAAGGAGAATTCGCCGGGGCCGGCCCCGGTGGCCCAGGTACCGATGCCGACCTTCTCCACGGCGAAGATCATCGCCGGGAACAGCGCGCGCAACGCGGTGATCGCAGGTGCGGGGTCGAACGATTGGATCGCGACCGGTTCCCCTCTGGCCACGTCGATGTGCACGGCGCCGTTCGAGCACAACGCGTGGCCCTCGCGCAGACCGAGTTCGGTGAGCACCGGGCGTGTGGTCAGCAGCGTGCGTCCCGTGGTCACCACGACGTGCGCCCCCGCCGCCACGGCCGCGCGCACAGCCTCGACCACCCGCGTACTGATCGGTGTTCCCGTGTCCAGCAGCGTCCCGTCCACGTCCAGCGCGATCAGCTGGGGACCCCCGGATGCCATCAATCCATTGTGCCTCGGCGTCATCGCGTCGAACAGCGAATCCGGCGCAACGAGACCCGCACGCGCGCCGAATGATTCACCGTCCGAACGGTCGCCGCTAACGACCGCGGCCTCCGCCTCCGCCCGCGCCTCCGCCGCCCGCCGACGAACCGCCGACCGAGCCGGACCGGCCCCGCGACCCTCCGGACGACGAAGCCCCCGAGGAATTCCCGCCCGAATGATTACCCGCCGACGAGGCGCCCCCCGGACGCCCGCCCGATGCGGATCCACCGGACGAGGGTGACCCACCGGCCGACGAATTACCGGCTGCCCCCGCGGAGGACGACCCGTGCGTCGAAGAATTGCCGGTCGACCCACCCGACGCCGAACCACCCGTAGACGAATTACCGTCCGACCCACTCGAAGACGAACCATCCGACGCCGAATCACCGGCTGACCCGCCCGACGACGAGCCGTGCGACGACGGATTGCCATTCGACCCGCCCGAGGAGGAGCCACCCGGCGAAGAATTGCCGGTCGCCCCACCCGAGGACGAACCGTGCGACGACGGATTGCCGGTCGACCCACCCGACGACGAACCGCCCGGCGAGTCATCGGACGCTCCGTTCGCGGCGGAGTCACTCGTCGAACCACTCGACGCGGTCCCACTACCGGCGCTACCGCCTGACGTTCCCCCGGCATCGCCGGACGAAGCGCCCCCGGCGTGCGCACCTCCCGAGGACGACGAACTCGCCCCGGAGGAGCTTCCCGGCTCCCCCGATCCGGCACCCGAGGAATCGGGCGTTCCGGTCGAGGAAGTGCCCGCAGCGCTTCCCGGCAGGGTCCCACCGGAAGCCGGGCCGGGTTCCGCAGGCGTCGATCCATTCTGCGGCACGGGAGCGTTCGGCCCCGGCGTTCCCGGCGCGGGCTGGCCGGGCGAGCCCGGAACCTGCCCCGGCAGCGGTAGACCAGGAGTCGAAGACTGCCCGGGAACGGGCGGCTGCGCGATGTCTCCGGGCACGGGACGCGGCGCGAACGGCAGCGGGTTCACGAAGTAGGCGGGATCGCCGTATCCCCGGTAGCGCAATCCGCCCGGCGCGCAACAGTTTCGCGGGTCACGATGCGAGCCGGACCGCGACTCCGCTACCGAAGGACCATAACCGGCGCTACGCGGAGCCGGTGTGATGAACCGGGTGTACGCGGAGGTCCGCTGCGCGAGAGCCGCCCGGCCCGCGTACCAGGCGCCGGGCGCGGACACCCAGGACCAGGCGTCGGCGAGTTGCTCGTCTCCTACGTCGACCAGCAGGCTGCCGGTCGGCGCGCCGAGCTCCGGCAGACGCTCGAGCAGCGGCGACAGTTCGGGAACCGTCGGGCCGCCGAAGACGGTGGCCGCCGACATCGCGACCGCGGAGACCACCGCCGCACTGGAGAACACTGCGACCCGAGGCGCGGTGGATCGGCCGTCCGATGCGCCGAGCGCCATGGTGCGTGCCGCCATGAGGGCGGCTCCAGCGGCGATCGTCTGGCCGGGGTCCGCCGAGATCACCAGGGGGCGGCCGAGTTCAGCGAGCGTCCGCGCCACCTCCGCGGGGCGCGACGCGCCGCCCACCAGCAGGACGCGGCTGATATCCGACAGGGTGACACCCGCCTCCCGCACACAGTCGCGGACCAGTTGCAGCGAGTCCTGCACATGTGCGGTGCGCAGCCCGTCGATGTCGACGATGGACGTCATCGACAGTCCCGCGGACGACACGCCGGGGGCGTACCGTGCGATCATCGACCCCAGCGGCCTGCCGCCGAAGTCGTAGGACCGCCTCGGCTTTCCGATCATCGGATGGTTGTCCCAGTCCGGACCGACACGCACGATACTCACGTCGAGGCTGGTGCCCCCCAGGTCGTAGATCAAGACGAAGCCGGTTTCCAGCGGGCCCTGCTCGTGCTCCAGCCATTCCGCGGCCGCGACCGGTTCGGGCACCAGGAGCACGTCACCCGACCCGGATAGGTCCAACGCCTGCCGCAGCAGCGCCACCTGCTTGTCGGAATACATTGCGGGATACGTGGTCACGACGCCCGCTTCGGACGCGCCCGGCTGCGCCGCCCGCAGCTCGCCGACCACCGCGGCGACGAGATTGGCCGGTGACCAGATGCGGCCGCCGACGATCACCGCTTCCGGATCCCGGCCTAGGTCGGCGAAATCCGTGACCGCCATGTCGAATCGCGCAATCCCGCCCAAGCGCAGTCCACCCGCGCTGTCGAAGGTCACCGCGGTGCGCCGAGACCGCACCGTCGGCCGTGGTAGATCCGCGCTGACCGAAGCCGCCACGGAGTTCACTGCACCGATGCTGAAACCCAGACCTGTCGTCATTCGCTATCCCGTCAACGCACCGTGACCACGTCCATCACATGGCGTTCCCCTGTGGCCGCGGTCGTCTTCCAAACAGCCACCACAGGTTAGCTGTTTCGCGTCCACGCGTATGCGCAATTGATACGGATTGTTCGCCCGAAAGCCATTGTCGTCCGAAATGCCAGGTAGATGCGAGTCGATCGGACCGTCCAGCCGGCTCGACAGCGCGAATCAGTCTGCGATATCGGCCATTCCGCTATCACACAGCGATCTCGAAATCGCCGAGACAATCAGACTCCAGGCCGGTTTACCAAGCGAAACCACACCGCACGACAGGCACCGACCGGTCGGTAACCGAATCTTTGCCCTCGTGCAGCACACCCCACTTCTCGGCCAAATTTATGACACATCAACTAGATGTCCGATATTCGCCAGCATCGCCGTGCGCCTCCGGCTTGACTCGACAGCGGGTCCCACCACGGAGGCGGGATCGCGAGAGCGGAAAGGGAATTCGACGATGGCAACACGGTTCGCGGAGCAGGTCGTCCTGGTCACCGGCGCGACGTCGGGTGTCGGCAAAGCGGTGGCGCTGCGCGTCGCGAGCGAAGGCGCCGCGGTGGTGCTCGGCGCCCGGGGCAAGGACGCGGGCGAGCAGGTGGCCGCCGACATCCGCGCGGCAGGCGGGCGGGCGCTGTTCGTGCCGACCGATGTCACAGTGGAGCAGGACGTGGCCCGGCTGACCGACGCCGCGCTGACCGAATACGGCCGCTTGGACGCGGCGTTCAACAACGCGGGCGCGGTGTGCGCCTTCGGTCCGGTCGCGGACATCGACGAGGCGGGGTGGCGCGCCGATCTGGAACTCAACCTCACCAGTGTGTTCTACGGCTTGCGGCATCAGGTGCCCGCGCTGGCGGCCTCCGGCGGCGGCGCGATTCTGAACAACGCGTCGAATCTCGGTGTGGTCGGCATGGGTTCGGTGGCGCCGTACGTCGCCGCCAAGCACGGGGTGGTCGGCTTGACCCGTGCCGTGGCGCTCGAGGCCGCAGATCAGGGTGTGCGGGTGAACGCATTGGTATCAGGTGCGGTCGATACCCCGGCGTTCCGGAATTCCATGGGCGCGACGCCCGAAGGAGAGGCGGCCATCGCGGCGCTGCACCCGGTGGGCCGCATCGCGACACCGGAGGAGATCGCCTCGTTCTGCGCTTATCTGCTCAGCGGTGAAGCCAGTTTCGTCACCGGCGCAGCCCTCGCCATCGATGGCGGTTTCACCGCACGGTGACCCCGCACATGGAACCGCCTCGAGATACCGGCGCGGCCGGGGTATCTCGAGGCGGGGTCCGTCAGGTGCGAGCCAGCAAGCGGCGGACTCGGCCGGGGCGGGCTCCCACCGCTCCCCCGGCGCGGACCGCGGGCTGGCGCAGCCGCACCAGCCGATCGAATTCCGCGGCGGACCCGGCGGGTTCGGGCAGGCGACCCGCGTTGAAGTCCGCGGCCAGCTGCCGCACCGTCTCCTGCGCACAGGACTTGTTGGTGCCGATGAAGCCGGTGGGCCCGCGCTTGATCCAGCCGGTCACATACGTCCCGGTGACCACGGCGCCGCCTGGATGTTCCAGCACCCGGCCCTCCTCGTTGGGGATCACCGCGGCCTGCTCGTCGAAGGGCAAGCCCGGCACCGCGACGCCGCGGTAACCGACCGAGGTGAGCACCAAGCCCGCGTCCAGCCGGTCGGTCCGCCCCGTCGCGACGGCGCGGACGCCGCCGTCCGGACCGGTGACCAGCTCGGTGCGGCCGACCTCGAGGCCGGTCACCCGATCGGTGCCGAGGATCTCGGTGGGAGCGGACAGATAGCGGAACACGATGCGCTTGCGTTCGCCCACCGGCCGGCTGCGCACGCTGTGCAGCAGCCGCAGCTTCTGTTCGACATGGAAAGGCAGTTCCGCGCCGAGTTCGGGCAGTTCGCCCTCGACCACGACATCCACATCGCAGCCGAGCAGGCCGACGAATTCCGGCACGGTGAAAGCGGATTCGAGCGGGCCGCGCCGGCCGAGCACGACCACTTCCTCGATCTTGCTCTCGCGCAGCGCCCGCAAGGCGTAGGGCGCGATGTCGGTACCGGCCAGCGTCGCGGGGTCACTGGTCAGCACGCGCGCGACGTCGAGGGCGACATTGCCGTTGCCGACGATCACGGCACGCCGGGCGGACAGGTCGAATACCCGGTCGGCGTAATCGGGGTGACCGTTGTACCAGGCCACGAAATCGGTGGCCGACACGGTGCCCGCCAGACCCTCGCCCGGGATGCCGAGTTTGCGATCCGACGACGCGCCGACCGCGTAGATCACGGCGTGGAAATGGTCGAGCAGTTCGGCGTGCGAAACATGCGCGCCGACATCGACGTTCAAGTACGAACCGAACCCCGGCTGCGCCGAGATGACGTCGAACAGCTCGCCGACCTTGCGGGTCTTGTCGTGGTCCGGGGCGACGCCGTGCCTGGCCAGCCCGTAGGGCACCGGCAGCCGGTCGAATACCGTCACCGACACGTCGGGCTGGGTCAGCAATTCGTCGGCGGCGTACATCGCCGACGGACCCGATCCCACGATCGCCACCCGCAGCGGCGTGCGCTCGGTGTGGATCCGTGCCGCGGGCACCGGTCGCGCCAGCAGGGGGCGCGGCCGCGCCTGCCGGTAGAAATCGGCGTTGATCTCGATGAACGGCTTCTGCTCAGCGGTCAGCTTCTGCGCTGACACGATGGCGTCGACCGGGCACGCGGTGGCGCAGGCGCCGCAGTCCACGCACGCCCGCGGGTCGACGTACAGCATCTCCGCCGTCCGGAAGTCCGGTTCGTCGGGCGTGGGATGGATGCAGTTGACCGGGCAGGCGTACACGCAGGACGCGTCGCTGCAACAGGATTGGGTGACGACGTACGGCATACGACTCAGGCGACCTTGCTCACGGCGCGCAGCGGCTCGGACCGGTACCGGGTGCTCGGACCGTCGATCCCCAGCGCCTTCCAGACGGCCTTGGCGACCGGGTTCATCAGCCCGATGTCCTTGGCCAGGGCGCGCACGTCGCAGAAGTAGTCGCTGAAGACCTGCTTGGCCTCCTTCGAGCCGTAGAACAGCTCCTTGCGGACCTTTTCCGGGATATCGAACTCGGTGAAGAACGACCGCGGCGGCGTGACGATCGCGCGGCCGAGGATCCACATGACGATCGGCATGGCCAGCGACAGGATGAACTTCTGCGCGGGCTTGGCCTCCGGCACATGGTTCTTCAGGAACTCGTGCGCGAAGGAGATGTGCCGCGCCTCTTCCGCGACGTGAATGGCCATCACGCCGCGCATGATCGGGTGCACCTCTTCGCCGGAGCGCAGGATCTGCTTCTGGATGTGGTCGATCGGCTCCTCACCGGCCAGCACGGCCATGAAGAACAGGTTCGGGAACCAGGCGGCCACCGGCGCGCCCAGGTACTTGAACTTGCTGACCAGCGGGCCCATGCCGGGCACGTCCAGCCCGATCCGGTTGACCATTTCCTGGAACATCAGGGTGTGGTTGTGCTCCTCGATCATCTCGTGGGAGCAGTACCGGAACTCCGGCGAGCCGTTGGGCAGCCCGAAGTTGTGGATGACCATGCCGCTGATCAGGATCGACTCGAATTGCAGGCCGACCTTGGCGATGTTCGCCTGCCGGTACTTGCCGACCGCGATCTTCTGTTCCTTGCTCAGCGCCTGGTACCAGGGGTGGCGGGCCACGGTGTCGGCGGACACGGGCAGGATCCAGCGCTCCTCACCGGCGTCGGCGGCGAAGTCGGGGTTGTCCCAGTCGATGTCCTCGAAGGGATCGAAATGCTTGTTGACCGATCCCTCGGAGAGCAGCAGCAGCTTGGCGGCGTACTCCTGCGCCTTCTCCAGATCAGGATCGACGGCTGGTGTCACGGCTGCGGACATCGTCGTCACTGCCTCTCGTCGATGGAACCGTTTAACTGTATCCCATAGTTACACCAACGGAGAGTCACGTCAACCCAGCAGTTGCTAGGGCCGTCCGGCGATGCGCGCCCTCATCACGCGCACCGCCGGACGGCCCCTGTTCATCGCAGCCCTGACCGGGCGCCTAACTCACCAGCACCCCGTCACCGGCCGCCAGGATCGAAGTTCCGAGACCGAACACCGCCGACATGCTCGTCACGACAACCGCCCGGCCCAACCGGCGCCGGGTCCGGCGCGACAGCATCAGGGCGCGTGTCGTGGCACGGCGCCGTACGCGGCGGCGCCTGGCCCGACGCTGCTCGGCCACCGCTTCCGCCACGAGCGCCGCCCTCCGGCCGATGATCGCGGCGCCGTCGGCGGTGGTCCGCTCGGGATCCGCGGCAGCGATCACCGGCCTGGCCAGTTCCGCGGCGAGCACCTCGGCCACCTCCGCCGGGCGCGCCGCCCCGCCGACCACCAGGACCCGGTCGACGTCGGCCATGGTGACATCCGCGACGCGCAGGCAGCGGTAGACGAGTTCGAGCGACGCCCGGACATGCCGGACGCGCAGTTCTCCGGCGAGCGTGTCGGCGACGGACTCGGACACCGAGGACGAGGACAGACCCTGCCCGGCATGCTCGGCGATCAACGCGCCGAACGCGCGCCCACCGAATTCCGTCGAACGCAACGAGACGCCGACGATCGGATTGCTCGGACATCCCGCGCCCACCCGGACCAAGGTGACGTCCAGCCCCGCGCCGCCGAGATCGTAGACCAGGGTGAGCCCCGGCATCAGCGGACCGCGGTCGGCTTCCAGCCAGGCCGCCGCCGCGACGGGTTCGGCGACCAGCGCGGCCTGCGTGAGGTGGACGCCGTCGAGTGCCGCGCGCAACGCGTCCACCTGCTCGTCGGCGTAGCGGGCGGGGTAGGTCACCGCGATGCCGAGCCCGGCGTCGTGGCCCGCCTGGTCCTGCAGCACCTCGTCGATCAGGCACTTGGCCACGGTGGCGACGAGGTCGGCCGGCGCGAGTGCGCGATTGCCTACCCGTGCCCACGTACTGGAACGCTGCGTGAGGTCGGCGAATTCGGTGACCGCGCGGCCGTGCCGGGGAATCATGCCGACCCGGGCGACGCCGGTGCTGTCGAAGGTCAGCGTGGTGCGGCGCGTGATTGTCTGCGCCCGCTGCGTTTTGCGTCGCCCCGGCGGAGCCTTGGCCGAACCTTCCTCCGCCAGAACGGAAACCGTGTTCACCGTACCGATGCTCAACCCGAGACCAACCGCCATCGCAATCCACCCGATCGCCGTGCCGATTTGCTTCGAACGCGTTTAGGCAACCACTCCGCGATCTTCGTGCCAAGTCCGGACACCCGATTGTCCGCAAGCCGCCTGTGCCGCACCGCACCGTTTCCGCGATCTTCGGCGCGCTCACCTGGCCGAGCAGCGTTGCACATGCCGTCCAGTCGGGTTTCCTTGCGACACGCGAGGATCGATCGTGCCCGGTGGAGGTTTGCCGGGTTCCGGCTGTCGCGGGAGACCTCACCCATCCATAGCGCTCCACATGCGGAGACTCCCCTTGGCCAGACTCCACTGAGCGGTGCCGATGATTTGCCGATCGGCATCGAACGCCGGACCGACGGCAACCACGGACACCAGCATCGCCTGCCGAGCCCGGCACGATCGTCCCTGCGGCTGCCACATCGCCGCCCCGGACGGCAACCGCACCGCAGCTCCGGCACAGACCGTCGCCACCCCGAATGCCGACGAGCGCAGCAACCTTTCAGCGCCGCGCTCCTCGCACACCAGGACGCGGTTACCGCGCCGAACGCCTAGTGGGCGGGGAGCTCGGGGATCCGGGTGGCGCGGACGTACACCGTCTCACCGTCCGACAGCCGCAGCGCTTCGGCGTCACCGCGGGTCACCTGCGCGGCGAACAGGTCGCCGGTGGCCGCATTGCGCAACTCCACGCGCACCTCGAAGCCGAGGTGCACCACGCGCTCGACCGTCGCCCTGGTGACACCCGCGGACTCCGCGGTGCCCTCGTGCTCGGCGAGCGCCATGCCGGGATCACGGCCGACGCGAATGTCGTGCGGACGCACCAGATGTCCGTTGAGCCGGGCCACCGCGCCGAGGAACGACATGACGAACTCGTTGGCCGGCCGGTCGTACACGTCCTCCGGAGTGCCGATCTGCTCGATGCGGCCCTTGTTCATCACCGCGATCCGGTCGGCGACGTCCAGCGCCTCCTCCTGGTCGTGGGTGACCAGCACGGTGGTCACGTGGACCTCTTCGTGCAGCCGGCGCAGCCAGGTCCGCAGATCGGCACGGACTTTGGCGTCCAGCGCGCCGAACGGTTCGTCCAGCAGCAGCACCTGCGGATCGACGGCGAGCGCGCGGGCCAGCGCCATGCGCTGGCGCTGACCACCCGACAGCTGGGCCGGGTAGCGATGCTGGAAGCCGTCCAATCCCACGATGCCGAGCAATTCGTCGACGCGCTTGCTGATCTCGCTCTTCGGGCGCTTGCGGATCTTCAGCCCGAACGCCACGTTGTCGCGCACGGTCATGTGCTTGAACGCCGCGTAGTGCTGGAACACGAAGCCGATGTCGCGCTTCTGCGGCGGCACCCGGGTGACATCGCGTCCCGCGATGCTGACCACGCCGGAGTCCAGCGACTCCAGTCCGGCGATCGAGCGCAGCAGCGTCGACTTGCCCGAGCCCGACGGGCCGAGCAGCGCGGTGAGCTCGCCGGAGGGAATGTCGATGGTCACGTCATCGAGGGCCGCGAACGTGCCGTAGTTCTTGTTCGCGTTGGTCACGGTGATCACTTTGCGCCCCGCTTACGTTCGAGGATGGTCATCAGCAGAAGGGTGACGAGGGCGATGCCCATCAGCAAGGTCGCGGCGGAGTAGGCGCCGAAGGTGTTGTGGTCGTTGATGTACCGGCCGTGCACGAGCAGCGTCAGCGTCTGCGACTTGCCCGGCAGCGCGCTGGACACCATGATCACCGCCCCGAACTCGCCGAGTGCGCGGGCCACGGTGAGCACCACGCCGTAGGTCAGGCCCCACCGGATCGCGGGCAGCGTGATCCGCCAGAACGTCTGCCATTTCGACGCGCCCAGAGTGGCCGCGGCCTGCTCCTGGTCGTCGCCGATCTCGTGCAGCACCGGTTCGACCTCGCGCACCACGAACGGCAGCGTGACGAAGATGGTGGCGATCACCATGCCCGGCAGGTTGAAGATGACCTTGAAGCCCCACTCTTCCAGGCCGCCGAACCAGCCGCCCGCGCCCCAGAGCAGGATCAGCGACACGCCGACCACCACGGGCGAGACCGCGAACGGCAGGTCCACGATGCCCTGAACCAGGTTGCGGCCCGGGAACTTCCCACGGACCAGCGCGAGCGCCGTCACGATGCCGAAGACCACGTTCACCGGCACGGTGATCGCCACGATCAGCAGCGACAGCTGGAACGCCGAGATAGCCGCGGGCGTCGTGATCGAGTCGGCGAACGCGCCGACGCCGCGCTCGAAGGTGCGCCAGAGGATGATGATCAGCGGCAGGACCAGCAGCACGAACAGATAGCCGAGCGCCACCGTTCGCAACGAGATACGGGTCAGCGGATGCAGTTTCATCGCGCCCGCTCCGTCCCGCGAGTATTTCCGCGCCCCGGCGACGCCGGGCGCTGTGCGCGATCGTGTCTCATCGAGCCGCCTGCTCCTTGCGCGCGCTGCGTTCCGCGAGCAGCCGCAGCACCAGCAGCGTCGCGAACGAGATGGCCAGCAGCGCGACCGACACCGCCGCCGCGTTCACCGGCCGGTCGATCTCGATCTGCTTCTGGATGTACTGGGAGGCCATCTCGGTCTTGCGCGGGATCGCGCCGCCGATCAGCACCACCGAACCGTACTCGCCGATCGCGCGGGCGAAGGCCAGTCCGCCACCGCTGATGATCGCCGGCGTCAGCGCGGGGAGCACGATCCTGCGAAAGGTGGTCCAGTTGTTCGCGCCCAGCGAGAGCGCGGCCTGCTCCACCTCGCGGTCGGCCTCGATCAGCACCGGCTGCACCGAGCGCACCACGAACGGCAGCGTGACGAACGCCAGCGCGACTACCAGGCCCGGCTGGGTGGCGTTCAGGTGGATGTCCACCGGACTCTGCGGACCGTACAGCGAGAGCAGCACGATGCTGGCCACGATGGTCGGCAGCGCGAACGGCAGGTCGATCAGCGCGTTGACGACACCCTTGCCGGGGAACCGGTCGCGGACCAGCACCCAGGCGATCAGTGTGCCCATCACCACGTTGATCACCGCCACCACCACCGAGACCAGCACGGTGATGCGCAGCGAGTCCAGCGCGGCAGGCGCGGTGACCGCGTCCCAGAAGCCGGACCACCCCTCCTCGAAGCTCGTCACCGTGAGCGCCGCCAGCGGCAGCAGCACGATGATGCTCAGCCACAGCACGGCGGTGGCGATGCCGAGCGGCCCCACGGAGCCGGTCACGCGCAGCCACGACCAGTTCCAGCGGCGGCCCGCGCGGGCTGCCTCGGAGACGCCGGGACCGTCTTCCAGCACGGTCCCGGCGTTACTGCTCTTCGTCACGATCGTCCAGTATCCCGTGTAACGAGGGTCACCCGGTCACTTGGTCGCATTGTCGTAGATCACCGCGACCGAGCCGGTGTTCGGGGTGAACAGCTCCTTGTCCACCGTCTTCCAGCCGCCGAGGTCGGCGATCGTCCACAGCTTCTGCGGCGTCGGGAAGTCCTTGGCGTAGTCGGCGGCGACCTTCGGGTCGACCGGGCGGAAGCCGGCGGCGGCCCAGGCCTTCTGCCCCTCGGGGGTGAAGAGGAAGTCGCGGAACGCGACGGCCTTCTGCTGGTTCTTGCTGTTCTTCAGCACCGCGACCGGGTTCTCGATCTTGAACGTCACCGGCGGGACGAAGTGCTCGATCTGATCGCCGTTGCGCTCGGAGAAGATCGCCTCGTTCTCGTAGCTCAGCAGCACGTCACCGGTGCCCTGCAGGAAGGTCTCGGTCGCTTCGCGGCCGGATTTGGGCTGCACCTTCACGTGGTCCTTGGAGACCAGCTTGCTCAGGTAGTCCAAGCCGGCCTGGGGGTTCTTGCCGCCGTCGCTCTTGGCCGCGTACGGCGCGAGCAGGTTCCACTTGGCCGATCCGGAGCTGAACGGGTTCGGGGTGACCACCTCGACGCCCGGCTTCAGCAGGTCGTCCCAGTCCTTGATGCCCTTGGGGTTGCCCTTGCGCACGACGATCGCGACCACCGAGCCGAACGGGACGCCCTTGGTGGCGTCGGCGTTCCAGCTCGCGTCCACCAGGCCCGCGTCGACCAGGCGGGTGATGTCCGGCTCGACCGAGAAGTTGACCACGTCGGCCTCGGCGCCGTCCTTCACCTTGCGGGACTGGTCACCGGAGGCGCCGTAGGACTGCTGGATCTGCACGCCCTTGCCCTGCTCGGTCTTGTTGAACTCGGGGATCACCTTGTCGAAACCGGGCTTGGGCACGGCGTAGGCGTACAGGTTGAGGGTGCCGCCGCTGCCATCGGAAGCGCCTCCCCCGACCGTGTCGCTGGCTCCGCCGCCGCACGCGGTTAGCGCGACCGCCGCGACTGCGGCGAGGGCAACGGCGCTGTAGCGTCGACGCGGCGAAAGCCAAGATTTGCGAGCCATCGGGGTGGACCTTTCGTGCGGACCGCCATTTCTCCGGTAATACATCGGTGGCGGCGACCATCTTCTTGGATCAGCAGACCTGCCGATCGAGCGATACGGCAGCGGCGACTATCGGCCCCAACGGGCCGCTGGGAGGCGGGCACATCCGCAGGAAGCGCGCCAGTCTGCTGGGAACGAGACGCGGAGGTGCCCGGTTGCCGATCAGCGACAGTAGACGTCCGCGACCGCGAGATCACCGACAGCAATCAACGCCAATTCATGGCGGACCTGCGGGACGGCGCTCGAAGACACGGGCAGACTTTATCAGAGCGAACGACGGAGTTCGAATCGAAGAGTCCCAGGAAGAGGGGGGTTTCATCCCATGACCACCAGTCCGGATCGCGTCCGCGTCCAGTTCCCCGGCATCAGCACCCGCACGTGGGAGCATCCCGCCGACCGCACCGCCCTGGTTACCTTGCGGTCACTGGCGGGCTTCGACGTGGTGCTGCGCACACTGTCGGGTTTGCTGCAAGAACGCCAGCACCGGCTACTGTATCTGGCCACCGCCGTCCGGGTGGACGAGCGGCAGTTCCGCACCCTCCACCACCTGCGCCAGGACGCCGTGCGGATCCTGGACGCCCCCACCACGCCCGAGCTGTTCGTGCTGCAGAGCCCGCAGGTGAACGCCCTCACCATCGGCATGGACCGGCCGTTCATCGTGCTGACGACGGGCTTGCTCGAACTGATGGACACCGAGGAACTGCGTTTCGTGGTCGGCCATGAGGTCGGGCACGCGCTGTCCGGCCACGCGGTGTACCGCACGATGCTGATGCACCTGCTGCGGGTCTCCGCGAGCGTCGGCTGGCTGCCGGTCGGCGGCTGGGCGCTGCGCGGCATCGTCGCGGCCCTCATGGAGTGGAGCCGCAAGTCGGAGCTGTCCGGCGACCGGGCGGGGCTGCTGTGCGGCCAGGATGTCGACGCGTCGGTGCGCGTCCATATGAAGACGGCGGGCGGCGCCTGGGTCAAGGAGATGAACCACGGGGCGTTCCTGGCCCAGGCCGACGACTACGAACGGTCCGGCGACCTGCGCGACGGCGTGCTGAAGCTGCTCAACCTGGAGTTGCAGAGCCATCCCTTCTCCGTGCTGCGCGCGGCCGAACTGCGCCGCTGGATCCAGAGCGGCGACTACGATCGCGTGCTGGCGGGCGACTATCCGCGCCGGGACCAGGATCGCGCCACCAGGATCACCGACGAGATGAGAGCCGCCGCCCGCACCTACCGCACGAACTTCGACCAGTCCGAAGACCCGCTCATCCGGACCGTGCGCACGCTGGGACGGGATGTCGGCGCGGCGGCGAGCACGGTCGCCCACGAGGTCGGCGACACCGTCGCGAAGCTCGGCAAACGGTTCGGCGACTGGCGGACCGGCGGAAACTGACCGTCAGCGGGTGAGCAACCAGGCGACGACGATGAGCACGAGCAGGGCGACGAGGGCGAGCTGAACGCGCGAGCGAGGCATCAACGCGCCCCGCTCTGCACCGGCGTGCGAGTCTCGGCCGCCTGCTCGGGTTCGAGCATCGCGGCGGCCGGGGCGGGCCGGACCGGTGCGGGGTGGGCGCCGTATCGGCGATCCAGGATGCGCAGCACGGCTCGCAGCACGCGATCGAGCCCGTAGGCGATGGCGAAGCTGATCGGGACCATGCCCACGAGGACGACCAGGAACTGCGGGATGAACGGCAGTCCCGCCACCCACAGCTCGAAGCCGTCCCACCATCCTGCGATGCGATGCACGATCCCAGCCTAGTCGGTTCGCCGGCCGGTTCCACGAGGCCATCGGCACAGTACCCGGACCGAGCGGTGGACGCCGGGCGCGCATCGGCCCGAAGATGGGGTATGGCGTCCTCCGATCACCTCACCCTCAACGACTCCGACGGCCTGCCGACGAACCTGACCTACCCGACGGGCGCGACCGAGCCGCACCGCCACGGCGCCTACCCGCCGATCGACGACTACGCCTTCCTGTCCGACTGCGAGACCAGCTGCCTGATCGCCAGCAACGGCTCGGTGGAATGGATGTGCGTGCCGCGGCCGGATTCGCCGAGCATCTTCGGGGCGCTGCTGGACCGCAGCGCGGGCTACTTCCGGGTCGGGCCCTACGGCGTGAACGTGCCCGCCGCCCGCCGCTACCTGCCGGGCGGGATGATCCTGGAGACCACCTGGCAGACCGGCACCGGCTGGCTGATCGTGCGCGACGCGCTGGTGCTCGGGCGCTGGCACAACAACGATCAGCGCAGCAAGACCCACCGGCGCACCCCGATGGACTGGGATGCCGAGCACCTGCTGCTGCGCACGGTGAAATGCGTGAACGGCACCGTGGAACTCGAGATGAGTTGCGAGCCCGCGTTCGACTACCACCGGGCCACCGCCCGCTGGGAGTACACCGGCAAGGTGTACGAGGAGGCGACCGCGGTGCGCAGCGACGACGCCAGCGCCGGTCCGACGCTGGTTCTCACCACGGATCTGCGGCTCGGGCTGGAGGGCCGCGAGGCGCGGGCCCGCACCAGGATGAAGGAGGGCGACGAGGTCTTCGTCGCGCTCACCTGGTCGGAGCTGCCCGCGCCGCGCACCTTCGACGAGGCCGCGAACAAGATGTGGCAGACCACCGAGTGCTGGCGTCAGTGGATCACGCTCGGCAAGTTCCCCGATCACCCGTGGCGCAACTACCTGCAGCGCAGCGCGCTCACCCTCAAGGGCCTCACCTACGCGCCGACCGGCGCCCTGATGGCCGCCGCCACCACGTCCCTGCCGGAAACTCCCGGCGGAGAACGCAATTGGGATTACCGCTACAGCTGGGTGCGGGACGCCAGCTTCGCGCTGTGGGGCCTGTACACGCTCGGCCTGGACCGGGAGGCCGACGACTTCTTCGCGTTCCTCAACGACGCGACGACCGGGGAGGAGGGCGAGCCCGTTCCCCTGCAGGTGCTCTACGGCATCGGGGGCGAACGCCAGCTCGACGAGATCATCCTCGATCATTTCGGCGGCTACGACCAATCCCGTCCGGTGCGCATCGGCAACAACGCCTACAACCAGGACCAGCACGACATCTGGGGCACCATGCTGGACGCCGTGTACCTGCATGTGAAGTCGCGCCAGCAGGTGCCGGAGACCTTGTGGCCGCTGCTGGTCCGCCAGGTGCGCGCCGCCATCGAGCACTGGAAGGACCCCGACCGGGGCATCTGGGAGGTGCGCGGCGAGCCCCAGCATTTCACTTCGTCCAAGGTGATGTGCTGGGTGGCGCTGGATCGCGGTGCGAAACTGGCCGAGCTGCACGGCCAGTACGAGCACGCCGAGGAGTGGTACGCGATCGCGGAGGAGATCAAGGCCGACGTCCTGGCCAACGGCGTCAACTCCGAAGGCGTGTTCACCCAGGTCTACGGCGGCGACACCCTGGACGCCTCGCTGCTGCTGGTGGTGCTCACCCGTTTCCTGCCGCCCGAGGACGACCGGGTACGCGCCACCGTGCTGGCCATCGCCGACCGGCTCACCGAGAACGGCTTGGTGCTGCGGTATCGGACCGAAACGACCGACGACGGCTTGAGCGGCGTGGAGGGCGCGTTCACCATCTGCTCGTTCTGGCTGGTCTCGGCGCTGGTCGAGATCGGGGAGATCCAGCGGGCCAGGCACCTGTGCGAGCGACTGCTCGGCTTCGCCAGCCCGCTGCGGTTGTACGCCGAGGAGATCGATCCGCGCAGCGGACGCCACCTCGGCAACTTCCCGCAGGCGTTCACCCACCTGGCGCTGATCAACGCCGTGACCCACGTCATCCGCGCCGAGGACACCCGGCACGCGGGCCGCTTCCAGCCCGCGCACACACCGCAGGGTCATCCGGTCTGATCCTGCGAGGGAACACGATCCGACACCGCAAGGTCATCGGCATGATCCTGCGAGGATCCCCGTCCGACACCGCAGGGTCAGCCGGTCCGACCGGGCCCTGGGGACGGCCTACGCGGGAACGAGCCCGTCGGCCTCCTCGCGCAGCGCGCGCACTCTGCCGAGCTGTGCGTCGAGGTCGGCGATCCGCTCCGGCCTGCGGTCGCCGTACTTCCCGTAGTTCTCCTCGGCTCGCCGCAGCGCGTCATCCGCGCCGCGGGCGACCTCGGTCGCGATGTCGGTGAAGTGGTCGCGCAGCACGCGCTGCATGGCGCGCAGGCGGTTGCGCGACTCCTTGCCGACCTGGAAGATCACGTCGTCCATCAGGCGGGCCACCGCCACCTTGGCCTCGGCGCGGCGGCGCAGCTTGCGGTTCTTGCGGTCGTCCCACAGCGCGTTGACGCCCAGCAGCACGCCCGCGCCCGCCGAATACCAGTTCACCAGCGACATGCCCAGCAGGCTGGTGGCCAGACCGACCATCAGGATGCCGCCGTAGGAGCCGCGCAGACCGGTCAGGAACTGCTGGGTCACACCGGCTTTCGCGCTCTCCAGCGGCTCCAAGGGCTGCACCGCTTCGAGCACCTCGCCCGGGTTGGCCAAGCGCAGGTCCGGCAGCGGAGGGGTGCGGTTGTCGGCCGGGAATTTGGCGGCCACCTGCTCGCACAGCTCCATCGAACGGTAGTGCGCCACGGCGAAGTTCTCCTCGACCGCCTCGCAGATGCGCGCGTCCAGATCGGCGCCGAAGTCCTTCCACCGGCGCGCCGGATCGGTCTGGGCGATCTCGGCCTCGGCGTCGCGGATCAGGCTGCGCAGCCGGTGACGCAGATCGTGCTCGATGTCGGCCATCAGCTCCGTCGCGCCGTCGACGAGCGTGACCTGCCAGTTCGCGGTGCGCTGGCGCAGCTGGTCGGCCTCGTCGCGGGCGCGAGCGAGCTGGTCGGTGATCTCGGCCCGGCGCCGTGGATCGCGCAGCGCCTCGGCTTCGGTGCGCAGCGTCACCGCGAGGTGGTCGCAGACCAGGCGGATGTCCTGGACCGCGGCTTCCAGCGCCACCGCGTCCGCGCGGGCGACCACGTAGTCGCGCAGATGATCGATCAGCTGCGGCACGCCGGATTCGATGTCGCGCTGGTAGTCACCGGTCAACCCGGCCTGCCGGTGCAGTTCCGCGGAAACCGGCGCCACCGCGAAGCCCAGCCCCGCCGAGTCCAGCAGTTCGCGGTTGCGCTGCTGGGTGCGCGACCAATGCGGGAACACGTCGATCTTGTTCAGCACGCAGATCACGGTCGGGCAGATCTGCTGGATGCGCTGCAATTCGGCGATCTGCTCCGGGGTCAGCTCGCTACCGGCCTCGCCGACGTAGAGCACGGCGTCGGCCGCGGCGATCATCGACCAGGTGGTGCGGTCGTCGCCCAGCGCACCCGGTGCGTCCATGACCACGACGCCATCGGCGAGCAACGGGCTCGGCTGGGTGAATTCGGCGCGGACGACGCCCTGCGTGGCCAGCGCCGGGCCGGGATCGAGCGGGTCGACCGGCTGACGTTCGGTGCGGCCGTACTCGGTCTGCCGCACCAGCGTGGCGGTCGGATCCGGGCCGTACTCGACGATCACCGGGACGCTCAGATCGCTGTCGGTCGCACTGACCGAGGCGCCGACCAGGCTGTTGACCAGCGTGCTCATGCCGTTCTTCGGACGACCGACGACCACGAGCCGCACCCGGGGATCGCTCACCCTGGCGCGGACCATGCCCAACCGGCTGCCCAGGTCGTCGCGTCCCGCGGATCGGGCCGTCTCCCGCAGCTCGTCGAGTATTCGGATGAGCGGGGCCATCGCGTCCGGATGTTTCACGGTCGCAGCCTTCAGCCCGGCAGCGGCAGACAACCCTCCTCCTTACTCTCGGTGACTTTCGTTCAGGTACCCCCGGCGGGCACTCCACAGTCCTCGCAACCGCGCGCGGCGCTGCTATATCAGTGAGATGTCCGACACATCGGACGCATAGTGATGCGTTTCCGGCATGGCCGGCTCCGGCAGCAAGGCACTGGAGAGGCCGCCGGCGGACAGCAACGCGGAGTGATCGTAGTCGTGCGCCGCGAATCCCGGACCGGCGACGGGGTCGGCCGCCAGCGGCGCCGCGATCCCGTGCGGCTTCGGGTCGATCACCTGCGGCTTGATCGGCGCCTGGGTGGGCACGGGTGCGGTGTAGGTCGGCGCGTGCGGCTCGACGGTGGGCGCCTGCGCGGGAGCGCTGTAGGTCGGCTGGTCCGGCGCGGAGTACGTCGGCTGCGCGGGCCGGCTCACGGTCGGCACGTCGCCGGTCGGCAGCTCGTGACTCGGCAGATCGTCGGTCGGATAGGTGCTGTGCGAGGTGCCGCCGGTGCTGGGACGGCCGGTGCCGCCGCCCGGTGTGGTCACGTCGTCGTCCGGGGTGGTCGGAGCGTGCGTGGGCGCCGGGGTCTGGGTGACCGTCGCGCCGGGGGTCTTGGTGGTCGGCAGGTCCGGCGCGGTCGTGATGCCGCCGTGCGGCGCGGTGGTGACGCCCGGCGTCTTCGTGATGTCGAGATCCGGCGTCTTCGGCGCGGACGGTGCGGTCGCGTCGCCCGGCCCGCTCGGCGTCGGCGTGGTCTTGACGATCGTCGTAGGGGTGGGCACGGTCGCCGTCGGCGAATGCGTCGGGTGCGTCGGCTGCGGGTCGGACACGGGATACGGCTTGACCGCGGGCGCCGGGCGTACCGCGTCGAACAGCGCGGGAACCGCCGCGGCCGGAGCGGTCAGCACGGACGGCCCCTCCGGAGCGGCGAGCACGTTCGCGATCGGGGTCGAGGCGACGTCGGGCTGGATCGTGGTCTGCAGCGGGGTGGCCGCGACGACCGGAGCGGCGGCGACCGCCGCGGGGGCGGGCGCGGGAGCCGGAACGGCGGGAGCCACCGAGGCGACCGGCGCGACCGTTCCGGCGGGAGCGACCGGCGCCGAGGCGGACAGCGGCTGCACGACGCTCGAAGCCGACGGCTGCGCGGCTCCGGCCGACGGGGACTGCGCCACGCCGGACGCCGCCGACGACTGCGTCGCGGACGAGCCCGGTGACGTGAGCGCGCCGAGCAGGCCGGAGTGGCCGTGGCCGGGCGCGTCCTGCTCGGCGGTGTGGTCGGTGCCATCCGGAATGCGGATGCCGTCGGCCAGCCAGTCGGTGTACTCGTCGAGCTGGTCGCCGACATGGCCGACGCCGACATCGACCTTCATCTCGGAGGTGAAGTAGATCCCGTTCGGGCCGATCCCGAAGTCGACCTGCCACTGCGTGCCGACGAACGCCCCGAGATCGCCGCCGCCCTGACCGACGCCGTCGAACGGGTCGCCCGCCGCGGGCGCCGCGCCGACGCCGTTGCCGCCCGGCAGGTCGAAGACGGTGGAGCCGGGTGCGACGAAGCCGTTCGAACCGGGCAGGCCGAAGCCGTGCCCGGCTTGGCCGAGTCCGTGGCCGGGCAGGCCGAACCCGTGGCCGCCGGGCGCGTCGAGATCGTTGGAAGCCTCGGACCGGGTGCCCGGCAGTGCGGGACCGTGGGACACGTGGCCCTCGGTCCCCGGAATGGTCAGACCGGATCCGGAACCCTCCGTGCCCGGGATGCCACCCAGTCCGGGAACGCCGTTTCCGGAGTGGCCGGGCAGTTGCATCGCGTGCCCGCCCGCCTCGCCGCCGGCCAACGTCGGCAGTGGGAATCCGGCGTCGGTCCCGCTGTAGTCGTCCCCGAGCGTGGGCAACGACGGGGCGGCGCCGGTGCTGGGCAAGGTGAACGCGGGCGCGGGGCCGACCGACCCCGGGGCCGGGTTGCCGTGCGCCACCGGAGTGTTCGAGCCGTGCGAGGAGAACGGCGCGGGTTCGACGACCGGGTCCGGGAAGGTGATCACCGGGCTCGGCTGGTCGGGGTCGGGATCGGTGCTGTGCGCCCAGCCGGTGTGCCAGCTGTCGAGGCGGGATTCGCCGGGCTGCGCGGGGACGCCGCCACCGTTGGCGGCCACCAAGGCTCCACCGGTGACATAGGCGCCCGCCCGCGCGACCCGCGCGACGCCGGTGGCCACACGATAGGCGGTGTCGCCCGCGCGCTCGGCCCCTTCGGTGTCGTCGTCGAAGGGCAGATCACGCGTCATAAGAAGCTCCACTCTCGGTTGTCCAGCATCCTCACCACGCCGGCCGAGCAAGTGAAGATCATCCAACAGTATTTCGGGAATACTCCCCTGTCACATTCTCCAGGACTGTAGAGAATACGGCTGTGGTGAGCAACACAACCTTGCCATCCGAAATACCGGGTCGGAAGCCCCATTTCCGGTGGTCTTCCGGACCGCGCGCAGACTCGAATAGACGCCGCCACCAGGACTGATCGATTCGTCATCAGCGTGGCTGTGAACCGGCCGGGAAAAATTAATGGAACTCTAAGATTTGCCGGCGGAGTGCTGGAGATCGGCTCCGGACTGTCGAATTCGAGGAACCAGCCGCTCGGCGGCACGGATGCGCGGGGCACCACACCGTCGGCGCATCGACCGGACGACTGCCGACCGATATCGCGCTCCGGCCACCTGGTCGGCGGCCAGCCGGTCACTCCCAGAGTGTGGGATTAGATTGACACCATGGCCGGACAACGAATCCTGGTCGCGGACGACGAGGTTCGCGTCCTCGCGTCGCTGCGGCGAGGACTGGAACTCTCCGATTTCGAGGTCGTCACCGCGTCCGACGGCGCCGAAGCGCTGAGCATGGTCCGCGCCACCACGCCCGACGCGATGGTGCTCGACGTCAACATGCCCGCGCTCGACGGCGTCGGGGTGGTCACCGCGCTGCGGGCGATGGGCAACGACATCCCGATCTGTGTGCTCAGCGCGCGCACCGCGGTCAGCGACCGGATCGCCTGCCTGGAGCGCGGAGCCGACGACTACCTCACCAAGCCGTTCGATCTCGGCGAGCTGGTCGCCCGGTTGCACGCGCTGCTGCGGCGCAGCCGGAAACCGGTACGGCGGCCGGAGCAGGTGCGCGCGGTCGGGCGGGTGCGCATCGACCCGGCCGGGCGCCGGGTGCTGGCCGGAGACCGGCCGGTGGAGCTGACGAAACGGGAATTCGAGGTGCTCGCCCTGCTCGCCGAGCACACGGGCATCGTGCTCGGCCGCGAGCAGATCCTGTCCGCCGTCTGGGGATACGACTTCCCCACCGACACCAACGTCGTCGACGTGTTCGTCTCCTATCTGCGACGCAAACTGGAGGCGGACGACGTGCCCCGGGTGATCCACACCGTGCGCGGCGTCGGCTTCGTCCTCCGGGAGGAACCATGAGCGGGTCACCGTCGCTGCGCACCCGGGTGGCCGTCGTCTCGGGGGTGGTCGCGGCGCTGGTCGCGCTCACCTTGACGATCACCTTCGCGGCTCTGCTCGACGCCACCGGCGAACGCCAGCTGGACGAGACCGTCTCCTCGATGGCGGTGCGCGTCGCCGTCCCCCTGGAAGCGGTTCCCCCGCAACCGGGTCCACCGGCCGCGGCCCCATTGTCCCCACGGCAGGCGCCCGCAGACGCACGCAGGCCGGGTGCGCCCGCCGACGCGGCGATCGCCCGGGTCGACGGGCTGCCCGGCGTGCTGGTCGCGCTCGATCCCGACCGCGATGTCGTGGCGTCGGCCATTCACCGCAGTCAGCGCATCGGGTTCGGCATCGGCGTCGCAGGCGCGCTCCTGGCCGCCCTGCTCGGCTGGTTCCTGGCCGGATTCGCCGCGCGTCCACTGCGCCGCCTGGCCGACGCCACCCATCGCATCGACACCTTGGAGGAACTGCCGCCGTTGTCCGGCCGGGGCGCGCGGGAAGCCGAGGAACTCTCCGACGCGATCACCCGCATGCTCGCCCGACTGGAGGCCGCGCACCGCGCCACCCAGCGCGCCCTGAGCGGGGCGCGCGACTTCGCGTCGGTCTGCGCGCACGAATTGCGTACCCCGCTCACGGCTTTGCGCACCGACCTGCAGGTACTGGCCACGAAAGAAATACCGGAGGGGCAGCGCGGCGCGATCCTGTCCGAAGTGCTGCTGGCCGAGCGGCAGATCGAGAACACGCTGACCGACCTGGAACGACTCGCACTCGGCGAACTGACCGAGCCGGACGTCTTCGAACCGTTCGACCTCTGCGACACCCTGGATCGAGCGGTGCACGACGCCCGGCGAAGGCATCCCGGAGTCGACGTCCGGCTCGCCGACTGCGCCCCGGTCACCGTCACCGGTCTGCCCGGCGGCGTCCTGCTCATCGTCACGAACGCCGTCGCCAACGCCGTGCAACACGGTCGCGCCCGAACCGTCACCGTCACCGCCCGAACCGGCCCGGAGGACACCGTGGAGATCCAGGTCGACGACGACGGCCACGGCATCCCCGAGGCCCTGCGCGCCGACGCGTTCGACCGCTTCGTCAAAGGCCCCGGCTCACCCGGCTCCGGCCTGGGCCTGGCCCTGGTCCGCCAGCAAGCCGAATTGCATTCCGGCACCGCCGAACTCGACGAGAGCCCGTTGGGCGGCGCCCGCCTGCGCGTGCGGTTGCGCACAGCGGGCTAGGCGGGCCCCAAGTCTGCCTGGTCGGTCGTGGTACCTCATCTCCCGAGTAGCCAGCGCCAACGTGGCAGTTCGGCGATTGCAGTGGTGAGCGCCAGTGTGGTGACGACGACGGCCGGCCAGGCCGGCCAAGTGGCCCAGGACGCGAGTACGGCGGCGGCAAGTTGGAGAACGACGAGACCGATGGTGACTGCGCCGGGGACAGGGATGAGGACCTGTCTCTTGTCGCCAGGGGTGGCGAAGAGGGTCGGCAGCCCGATGAGCACGACCAATGCCGCAACCGCGAGGGCGACCGAGTGATCGGCCAGTGCCCATGGGGTGGCGATCCAGGCGATCAATTCGGTGGTGAACCGCAGAATCGAGGCGAGACGTCCCTGGTCGGTGAGGTTCGGCGAGGTGATGGCGCGGGCGGACATGACGGACAGCGTGTCATACCCGCTGGTCTGGAATACTCGATGGTCTGTCAGGGCTCATCGAGCCTGGCGACGAGAGCTTTTCGCGAAAGACGAGGTTAGACGGACGGTGCGTGAGATCACCACATCCATCGAGATCAACGCCACTCCCGAGCAGGTGTGGGCGGTGCTCGGCGATCTGCCGACCTATGGGCAGTGGAATCCGTTCATCCAGCGAGCGGCCGGTGAGCTGCGTGCGGGTGCGAAGCTGACGTTGCGGATGGTGCCGAAGCAGGGGCGGCCGATGACGTTCAAGCCGAGGGTGCTGGCCGCCGAGCCGGGGCGGGAGCTGCGGTGGATCGGGCGACTGCTGGTGCCCGGCATCTTCGACGGCGAGCATCGATTCGTGCTCACCGCGATCGATGGCGGCACACAGTTGGTGCAGAGCGAGAAGTTCTCCGGGGCGCTCGTCGCGTTCACCGGCGCGATGATCGAAAACACCCGCGACAATTTCGTCGCCCTCAACGAGGCGTTGAAGAAACGCGTCGAAGGCGCCTAGGGCCTGTGTTGAAGTGGTGATGGCGGGTCTGTCTGCCGGTTCTCAGTTGAGGGTGGCACCGCACAGCGGTGCCACCCTCAACTCACTTCGACACACAACCTAGCCGCCTACTTCTTGTCCTTCGGCTTGTCCGAAGCGGCGTCGGAGGACAGCGCGGCCACGAAGGCTTCCTGCGGGACGTCGACCCGGCCGATCGTCTTCATCCGCTTCTTGCCTTCCTTCTGCTTCTCCAGCAGCTTGCGCTTGCGGCTGATGTCACCGCCGTAGCACTTGGCCAGCACGTCCTTGCGGATGGCGCGGATGTTCTCGCGGGCGATGATCTTCGACCCGATCGCGGCCTGGATCGGCACCTCGAACTGCTGGCGCGGGATCAGCTCGCGCAGCTTGGTGGTCATCTTGTGCCCGTAGGCCTGGGCCGCGTCGCGGTGCACGATCGCGCTGAACGCGTCCACCGCCTCGCCCTGCAACAGGATGTCCACCTTCACCAGCTGCGACTCCTGCTCGCCCGACTCCTCGTAGTCCAGGCTCGCGTAACCGCGGGTGCGCGACTTCAGCGAGTCGAAGAAGTCGAAGATGATCTCCGCCATCGGCATGGTGTAGCGCAGCTCGACGCGGGTCTCCGACAGGTAGTCCATGCCGCCGAGTTCGCCGCGACGGGACTGGCACAGCTCCATGATGGAGCCGATGAACTCGCTCGGCGAGATGATCGTGCACTTCACGACCGGTTCGTAGACCTTGCGGACCTTGCCCTCCGGCCAGTACGAGGGGTTGGTCACCACATGCTCGGCGCCGTCCTCCATCTCCACCCGGTACACCACGTTCGGCGCGGTCGAGATCAGGTCGAGGTCGAACTCGCGTTGCAGGCGCTCGCGGGTGATCTCCATGTGCAGCAGGCCGAGGAAGCCGCAGCGGAAGCCGAACCCGAGCGCCACCGAAGTCTCCGGCGTATAGGTCAGGGCGGCGTCGTTGAGCTGCAACTTCTCCAGCGCGTCGCGCAGATCCGGGTAGTCGGAGCCGTCCACCGGATACAGGCCGGAGTACACCATCGGGCGTGGCTCGCGATATCCGGTGAGCGGTTCGCTCGCGCCGCCGCGCGCACCGGTCACCGTGTCGCCGACCTTGGACTGACGCACGTCCTTCACGCCCGTGATCAGGTAACCGACCTCGCCGACGCCGAGACCCTGGGTCGGCTTCGGCTCGGGCGAGACGATGCCGATCTCCAGCAGCTCGTGGGTGGCGCCGGTGGACATCATCTTGATCTTCTCGCGCGGGGTCAGCTTGCCGTCCACCACGCGGACATAGGTGACCACGCCGCGGTAGGTGTCGTAGACCGAGTCGAAGATCATCGCGCGAGCGGGCGCGTCGGCCTCGCCGACCGGCGGCGGCACCTGGGCGATCACCTGGTCGAGCAGATCCGTCACGCCCTCGCCGGTCTTGCCGGAGACGCGCAGCACGTCCGACGGCTCGCAGCCGACGATGTGCGCCAGTTCGGCGGCGTAGCGCTCCGGGTCCGCGGCGGGCAGGTCGATCTTGTTCAGCACCGGGATGATCGTCAGATCCTTGTCCAGCGCCAGATACAGATTGGCCAGCGTCTGCGCCTCGATGCCCTGTGCGGCGTCGACCAGCAGGATCGCGCCCTCACACGCCTCCAGCGCACGGGAGACCTCGTAGGTGAAGTCCACGTGGCCGGGGGTGTCGATGAGGTGCAGCACGAAATCGGTGCCCGCGTGCTCGCCCGTCCTGGGCGTCCAGGGCAACCGCACGTTCTGGGCCTTGATGGTGATGCCGCGTTCGCGCTCGATATCCATCCGGTCCAGATACTGCGCACGCATCTGCCGCTCCTCGACCACACCGGTCAGTTGCAGCATCCGGTCGGCCAGCGTCGACTTGCCGTGGTCGATGTGCGCGATGATGCAGAAGTTCCGGATCCGGGCGGGATCGGTGAACGTCGTGTCGGCGAAGCTGGCGGGCACTCCACTCCTCATGGGTATCGGCAAACTGCCGTCTATCGTCCCATGATGCTCTGCTGGTTTTTGCAGCGCCTGCGGCGCTGCGTGTTCGCGGCCCCGGGAAGTCTCGCGTTCGAGCGGCCGAGACTCACGACTTCGTCACATGCGCTTCGGTCTCTCGAACGCGAGACGAGCCGCGAACGGTGCTCGTAAGACTCGCACCCGGGCGGGTCGGAAGTGCGCTCGGGCGGTGGACCCCGGTTCGCCGGTCCGCATGGCGCGCGATTTCCGCGGGCGGCGAATGACCTCGGCGACACAACGAATCCCACGCGGGTGAGAAGCGGCGGGTGCGCCGTTATTCTCCTGAGATGGCCCGAAGTTGGAACTCCCTCGGCAAGCAGATCGGTCTCCTCGCTAAGCAACAGGGTCCAAAGATCGTCAAGCAGCAGGGTCCCAGGCTGGTCGACCGGCTCGTGGGGTCGCTGGCCCAGCGGCGCGCGAACGGGGGCGTCGCGGTGCGGCCCGCCGCGTCGACACCGGTCCCCACCGCCGAGCGGGCCCGGCAGATCGTCTACTCGCCGCAGTTGGACGGCCGCGCCGATCCCGGGGAGATCGTCTGGACCTGGGTGCCGTTCGAAGAGGACCCGAGCAACGGCAAGGATCGGCCCGTGCTGGTGGTCGGCCGCGATCGTCGCACGCTGCTGGGCCTGATGCTGTCGTCGAATCCGGAACGCGCGTACGACCGCAACTGGATCGGCATCGGCAGCGGATCCTGGGACCACGACGGCCGTCCGAGCTGGGTGCGGCTGGATCGGGTGCTCGACGTGCCGGAGGCGGGCATACGCAGGGAGGGCGCGATCCTGCCGCGCAAGACCTTCGACCTCGTCGCCCACCGGCTCTGCGCCGAATACGCCTGGCACTGAGGACGACGTGTCGCGCGTACTCGGGCCGACCAAGATCGCCATGCTGGTCACCGACGTCGGTTTCCTGCTCTACTGGGCGATCGCGTTCGCCCAGGTGATCCCGCCCGAATGGGCCTACAAGGACTACGCCGACCCGATCCTCGGCGACTGGAACTACTCGTTCGTCGTGCTGGACCTCGCCGCGAGCGCCACCGGCCTGGCGAGCCTGTGCCGCGGGCCGGGCGGGCGCACCCTGATGACCGTCTCCTTGACGCTGACCAGCGTTGCCGGGTTGCAAGCCCTCGCGTTCTGGACGCTGCGCGGCGATTTCAGCCCGCTGTGGTGGGCGCCCAACCTCTTCCTGCTGCTGTTCCCCCTCCCCGCCTTGGTCACCCTGGTATGCGACGGCCCGCAGGAACAAGCGGCGAGCTGACGATGCCGCCGCGCCTGCGGGCCGCTGACCCAGGCGGGAACGCGCCGGTCAGGAGATCATGTCGCGGGAACGGCCGAACAGCAGGCCGTACAGCAGCGCGCCCAGACCCCCGCCGATCAGCGGGAACACGATGAAGGCCCAGACCTGCCCCATCGCGCCGTCCTGGTAGGGCGCCACAGCGAGACTGCGGGCCGGATTGACCGAGGTGTTGTCCACCGGAATCGACACCAGGTGGATCACCGCCAGCGTGACGCCGATGGACAGGCCGGCCAACGGCACGTCCGAGAGCTGGTCGGTGGACGACAGCACCACGAAGACGAGCAGCGCCGTCAGCATCACTTCGACGATGATCATGGCGGCGATCCCGAACCCGTTCTGCACGACCACCTCGCCCAGGGGCCCCCGGATCGCGGACGGGCTGTGCTTGCCCCACCCGTTCGCGCCGAGACCGTCGACCGATCGATCGTATGACGGCAGGTTCTTGGCCAGCGCGAACAGAACGAGTCCGGCGAGGAGCCCGCCGATCAGCTGCGAGATCACATACCCCGCCGCGGACACGCCGCTGAGCCGGCCGAGCAGCAGATGCCCCAGGGTGACCGCCGGGTTGACATGACAGCCCGAAATCGGCCCGATGGAGTAGACGAGAAACATCAGCGACAGGCCGAAGCCCAGCGCGACGCCAAGCGGACCGACCTTGTTCCCCGCCAGCACCGCGGTGCCGACGCCACCGATCACCAGGACGAAGGTGCCGAGCGCCTCGGCGCCCCACTTCTTGCTTTCGGGGATCGGTTTGTTCTCGACAACCTCTTCGACCATTTCCTGGGCCGTTGGAGACATCTGTCCACCTTCCGCGTTCCAGACATGTACTCGGACGAGTCGTGGTACCGCTTCGACAACAGAGCCGCTCGAACAGCAACGGTTGCTCTGAGGACGCTACGCGAGTCGGATGATCTCTACAACGACTTCGGGGCCGGTCGCGCCGCCGCCGGAGAAGACACCGGGAAGCGTCGACCCGGCCACCGCGGGCAGCCGGAAAAATGTCATTCATGCAGGTAATGCCGCTGTAGGTGTCGTTACTCCGCCACGCACGCCGCTCGCCCCGTGCTGATATCCCCCGCCGGGCAGCGGCGCGGCCCGGAGATAGCCGGTGCACAGCCGCTCGCGCTGCCCAGGCCGGTTCCGCGACACCAGGCGCCCGCAGCCGCCCGCCGTGCCGGACACCGGCCGCCAGGACTGGGATCGGCCGAGCGCCCGGCTGTCCGACGGATCGCGAGCCCGTCACCCGCGATTCGACCGGTCGGGTGTCGATTTCGTGTGCCGGACGGCGACTGGTAACCTCGACCTTCGGCGCTGCGTTACCCGTCCACCGCGGGTATGTCGCGCGCTCGACGAACTTTCCCAGGACAGACCTACCAGACAGGAACACGAGGAACCGGCGTGGCCAACATCAAGTCCCAGCTGAAGCGGATCCGCACCAACGAGGAAGCGCGCAAGCGCAACCAGTCGGTCAAGTCCGCGCTGCGCACCGCCATCCGCGGCTTCCGCGAGGCCGCGGCCGCCGGTGACAAGGAAGCCGCCGCCGAGCGCCTGCAGTTCGCCAGCCGCAAGCTGGACAAGGCCGCCTCGAAGGGCGTCATCCACGCCAACCAGGCCGCCAACAAGAAGTCGGCCCTGGCGCTGGCCTTCAACAAGCTCTGATCCACCCGGTACCGCACGCCGGTACCGCGCTCGTGCTGTGACGCAGCCGCCGTGGCCTCGATGACCACGGCGGCTTTTGTCGTGTCCGGGCGGCAACCCCGCCGCGAGGCGCGTTCTACCTGGGCTTTCAGGATTCGGCCCGCGCCGTGTCAGAGGTTCCAGTTACCATTCCGCGCATGGTAACCGTGTATGCCAATCAGACGGTCGTTCGCGCCGAGGATCTGCCGGACGTGATCCGCGCGGCCGAGGTGCTCGGCTTCGGACTGAAGATCGAGAATGTGCTGGTTCCCGACGACGACGGCGGTTACTCGTTGGAGTGGATCGTCACCCGGGACGAGGACGTGCCGGCCTACGAGGAGTGGGAAGGCCGCTACGAGGACGCGGACGACGACGGCGAACTGGTGCTGAGTTCGGCGGAATGACCTCCGGTCACGGCGCATCCAGGGCGGCGACGAGCCGGTCCAGCGCCGACTGGGATTCCGCGTCCGCGGCGCGATAGATGATGATCCGCTGGTCGGGATCCTGCACGGGCATCAGCACCTCGTAGCTGACGACCAGCGGACCCACCAGCGGATGCCGCAACGGCTTGTTGCCTCGCCCCTGCACGCGCACGTCGTGGCGGGCCCACGCCTGCTCGAACTCCGCGCTGTACTCGGTGAACTCGGCGATCAAATCGGCCAGCGCCCGGTCGTCCGGGTGCGCGGCCCACGCCGCGCGCAGATCCGCGATGCCCTCCCGGATGATGCGTTCCCGCTCGACATAGAAATCCCGCATGCTCGGGTCGAGCAGGCACAGCCACATGGAGTTGCGCTGCCGCTCCGGCAGCGCGCCGAAATCCGTGATCAAGGCTGCCATCTCCCGGTTCCAGGCCAGGATGTCGTATCGGTGGTTGACCAGCATCGCGGGCAACGGCGACAGGTCACACACCAGCATGGCCAGCGCGGGCGGGGGCACCGTGCTCGGCTTGCCGTGGTCGGGCTGCCGCTGTAGCGCCAGATCGAACAGGTAGGCGCGCTCGTCGTCGTTCAGGCGCAATGCCCGCGCCAGCGCGTTGAGCACCTCCACCGACGGTCGCAGGCCCCGCCCTTGCTCCAGCCGCACGATGTAATCGGTGCTCACGCCCGCCAGCTCGGCGACCTCTTCCCGCCGCAGTCCCGGGGTCCGGCGCGTCTGCCTGCGCTGCGGCAAGCCGAGATCGGCCGGTGTCAGCCGCTCCCTGCGGGCACGGAGGAACGCTGCCATCTCTTGAACACGATCCGCGCCGCTGCCGGACACCCCGTGGGTGCGCGGACTCCCACCACCCGGGCCGCGATCGGGACGCCGCGCCGGGTCCGCACCATCAGCGGGCCCACTGTGGTTCCGTGGGCCTCCGCCGGCCCTGGCATCGTGGCGCTGCGCAGACTCCGCGTCACCTCCGGGCTCACCATGGTTGCGGGAGCTGCCGCGGCCGGGCCTGAGGTCGCGGCGCGGTATGGGGTTCACCGTGCCAGTCATCACCGTCGATCCTACGGTTGCCTAGGACTGGACTTCCCAGGATGAAGCTTCCCTTACTGAGCCGCGCGCGCCGTTGAAAACTGTCTTCGGACCACATGGCATCGCGAAACACAAGGAGCTGGACATGTCCGGAGCCCGCACCCTCGACACCTACCGGCTGCTCGGCCGCTCTGGCCTTCGGGTGTCTCCCCTGTCCCTGGGAACCATGACCTTCGGCGCCGACTGGGGCTGGGGCGCGGACCGGGACGAAGCCCGCAAGATCTTCGACACCTACGTCGAGCGAGGTGGCAACTTCATCGACACGGCCAACCAGTACACCAACGGCACCTCAGAGCAACTGCTCGGCGAATTCACCGCGGACAATCGCGAAAGCCTCGTACTGGCGACCAAATACACCATGCTGCGCCGCCCAGGCGACCCGAATTCCGGCGGCAACCACCGCAAGAGCCTGGTCGGCTCGGTGGAGGCCAGCTTGCGCAGGCTGAACACCGATTACATCGACCTGCTCTACCTGCACGCCTGGGATTTCCTGACCCCCGTCGAGGAAATCCTGCGCGGTATGGACGATTTGGTGCGCTCGGGCAAAGTGCTCTACGTCGGCATCTCCGACGCACCGGCCTGGCAGATCGCGCGGATGCAGACCATCGCCGACCTGCGCGGCTGGTCACCCCTGATCGCGCTGCAGATCGAGTACAGCCTGATCGAGCGGACCGTCGAGCGTGATCTCATCCCGATGGCACGCGAGCTGGGCCTCGGCGTGATCCCGTGGTCGCCGCTGGCCAGCGGCGTGCTCACCGGCAAGTACAGCCGCGCGGATCTGGACCACGAAGTGGACGGTTCGCCCGAGGGCAGCCGCAAGAACGTGGCCGCCGCCAACGGCTCGCTCACCGAACGCGGGCTCGCCATCGCCGACGTGGTGAAGCAGGTCGCGAGCGAGATCGGCAGGACTCCGTCGCAAGTGGCGCTGGCCTGGACGCTGCTCGATCCCGCGGTCACGTCGCCGATCATCGGCGCGCGCACCGCCGCGCAACTCGAGGACAACCTCGGCGCGCTCGACGTGGAGTTCGACGCCACTCAGCTCGCCCGGCTCGAACAAGCCAGCGCGGTGGAACTCGGGTTCCCGCACGAATTCCTGAACCGCCCGATGACCCAGAGCGTCACCTTCGGCGATCTGAAGATCGAAGGGCGCGGCTGATTCATCGCTCCGCGTCCGGCACAGCACACTTCGATCAGTTCGGGACCGCCGCACCGTCCACATCGGTGACAACACCGACCGCGGAGGATGACGATGGACTTGGACATGATCACGATGTGGACGCGCGCCGAACGTCTCGGGCTCGCCGACTTCCTCGACGACCTGGACGACCACGAGTGGACGGCCGAGTCCCTGTGCCCGGGCTGGACCGTGCACGATGTCTTGGCCCACCTGACCCTGTCCAATCGGGTCACCCTCGGTGCGACGATCGCTGGAATCGTCCGCGCGCGTGGTGACTGGAACCGGATGACGGAGCGGATGGCACGCGAGCGCGCCCGTCGGTACTCACCCACCGAACTGATCGGGCAATTGCGGGAAGGCGCCGCGTGGACCCGGCGGGCGCCAGGGGCGGGGGCACTGGATCCGCTGGTGGACACCATGATTCACGGACAGGACATCGCCCGTCCGCTCGGCCGGCGGTACGTCATGCCCGTCGAGCAAGCCGTCGTAGGGCTGGAACACGTGCTGCGCAGCAGGTTCTACGGCAGCCAGAAGCGTCTGCGCGGGATCCGTCTCGTGGCCACCGACGCGGAGTGGTCGTCGGGTACCGGGACAACGGAGATCAGCGGACCGCTGAGCGATCTGCTGCTCGTCGCGACCGGTCGCGCGGCGGGGCTCGCCGGGTTGACGGGCACAGGGGTAGAACGGCTCACCAGCGCGTTATAGGGCCGCCCCGTTGCCCCTCGACTCCCCATCGACGCCCGCCGCGACGTCCCCGATCGGGTCGGATGGCACCGGCTCTGCCGGGTCCAGGTCCGGGTCCGGGTCGGTCCTCTGCCGGCTGCCCGCCACCACGTCTTTCGCGGCCGCGGCGTTGGACGTCGAGGTGTAGGGCTGCGCCTGGGGCAGACCCCAGCCCGACCTGCCAGATCGGAGCGCCTGCGTGGCACTGATCGTGTGAGCTGATCATTCGAACTGGTCGATGTCGGCTGGCTGATCGGATCAGGCGCGATCAGCCCGCCCCGTGCAGATCGAGGATGCGGGTGAGGGCGTGTTCCAGCGCGTAGCCCGTATCGGCGGCACCGCCCTTCACGTCGGCGTTGAGGGTGGCGACGACTTGGAGGGCGGAGCCGATCGTCGCGGGGGTCCAGTTGCGGGCCTGGGCTTGCGCTTTCTTCACCTTCCACGGCGGCATGCCGAGTTGCTGGGCCAGTTTGAACGGATCACCGCGGCCCGCCGAGCCGACACGCGCGATGGTGTGCACCGAGTCGGCGAGCGCGTCGGCGAGCAGGACGTGCGGCACGCCACGGTCGTTCGCCCAGCGCAGCGCCTCCATCGCACCGGGGCGATCGCCTGCCACCGCGAGCTCGGCCACGTCGAATCCGGAGACCTCGGCCTTGCCCGAGTAGTAGCGGCGCACGGCCGCCACATCGATCTTCCCGCCGGTGTCCGCAGCCAACTGCCCGCACGCCGCCGCCAGCTCACGCAGGTCCGAACCCACCGACTCCAGTACCACTTGGACGACTTCGCCGGACACCCGCACGCCGGCGGTGCGGAACTCACCCCGCACGAACTCGACGCGCTCGGCGGCCTTGGTCAGCTTCGCGCAGTCATGAGTAACGGCCCCGGCTTTCTGCAAGGCGGGTGCGAGCGCCTTGGCCCGGCCGCCCCCGGAGTGCAGAACGACGAGCACCACACCCTCGGGCGGACTCTGCGCCGCCTCGGTGATGACCGCGACCGCGTCTTTCCCCGCCTCGGCCGCGGACTCCAGGATGATCACCCGGTCCTCGGCGAACAGCGACGGACTCAGCAGTTCCGCCAGCTCCGCGGTGCTGGCATCCCCCGCGCGCAGACGATCGACGGGCACGGCGTCCGGATCCGGAGCCAACGCCCGGACCTGCGCGGTCACCGTACTCAACGCCCGCTCGATCAGCAGCTCTTCTTCGCCGAGTACCAGGTGCACCGGCGCTGGTCGCTCGCTCACGACAGCGTTTCCCCGAGACCGGAAGGCACCGTGCTCGACGGCATTGCCGGATTGCTCTGTTCGCCGCGCGCGTCCACAGCCCGATCCTACGATCCGTGGCCGACACCTCCCCTCACCCAGCCCACCGGATCTCGGGCCCCGCCATCCGGCAGACCGCGATGCTCGGCTTCCGCCGACCCCATCGGACCGGGCCACGGCTCGCACTGACGCCCGAACTTCGGGCCGCCACGGCTCACAGGGATTCCGCGCGGATCCGGCCCATCGAATGGCATCCGAACCGCATCGCGTCCCTGCGCCCGACGGGCTCGCAGCATCCGGACCCCCTGTACCCCAGGGGGGCAGCATCCGGTCGCTCGGCGGCGCCGCTACATCGGTATAGGCCCGATCGCGTGAGCTTCGAGTCGACCCGGTCATTCCCATGCCCGCTGGTCGTCATCGCGAACTCGTCACGCGAAGGTTCCCGTCGCTGCCGGAGACCACGAGGTCGCCTTGCCGATCGGTGCGGACCACCGTCGCGCCGAGGGCGGACAAATCCGCCAGGACCGCGGGATTGGGATGTCCGAAAGTGTTGTCGGCGCCGACGCTGACCAGCACCAACCGGGGACGCACCGCGTCGAGGAATTCTCGTGTGGTGGTGCGTGATCCATGGTGCGGTAGTTTGAGCACGTCCGCCTGAATGGGTATCCCGGCCTGCATCAGCGCGCGCTGGGCGGACGCCTCGATGTCCCCGGTGAGCAGGATTCGCCCGGCGGGCGTGCGGGCGATGACGACCACCGAGCGGTCGTTGGCATCCTCGGTTTCGTCACCCTGGACCGGTCGCGGGCCGTTTCTGGACGGCGCGAGCACCTCGAGCTCGATCGACCCGAAACTCAGCAGGTGTCCCGCCGATAATTCCAGTAGCGGCACTCCCGCGCCTCTGGCGAGGGTCACGACCTGGGTCAGACCCGAGACAGGGACACCCACGTCACCCGACGGAAGCACCGCATCATTACTCGCGAATTCACCTGGGCTACAAGAAAGTCGCGTGGGCCACTCCGTATGAGCAATGCGATGACGATCGACGGGCGGCAAGCTTCGCGTCCCGCTCCGACCGACGAGACGGCTTCGGTCGTCCTCCCCATCGGCTTTCCCGGATCCGGGACGGCCGTATCCGTCCGCAGCAGGTGTCGGCGGGGAACCGCATCCGAGGCCGCCGTCCGGAGGCACCCGACGGGATCCGCCGGGTGGCGCAGGCGGCGCAAGCCCGTCGAGTTCGTGCATGCCGACGGCTATCGCGTCGACCGCGCGACCGTGCAATGCGCCGGCGAGCCCGTCGATGTGGTCGGCGTGCGGATGGGTGAGGATCAGCAGGGGGATGCGCGAGATGCGCAACCGGTCCAGGCAGGTACGAATCGGGCGCGGGTCCGGCCCCGCGTCGATGACGACCGCGGCGCCGGGGCCCACCGACAGAGCGAGACCGTCTCCTTGTCCGACATCGCAGGCCGCGAGCACCCAGCCGCTCGGCGGCCAGCCCGGGTGCCAGATCCGCACCGGCACCAAGACCACCGCGACACCGAGCGCCATCGCGGCGGCGACTCGACGCACGGCTCGGGCGCGCGAGGCCGCGACCACGACCGCCACCACGACGCCCGCGATCAGTCCCCCCGCCGCTCCACCCGGCACCGCGACGGATGCGCCGGGCAACGCGGCGGCGTGGCGGGCCACCCACAGCAACCACCACAGCGGCGGCGCCGCGCAGCGCAGGACCAGGTCGGCGAGGGGTGACCACAGGCTCGCCAGCACCGCTCCACCCGCCCCGGCGACGGTGACCGGTGCGATGACCGGGGTGACCAGCACATTGGCCAGCACCGCGACCAGGCTGAGCCGCCCGGTGAGCGCGATCAGAATCGGCGTCGTCACCACGAACGCCGCGGCGGACACGGCGACCGTTTCGGCAGCCACCCGCCACCATCCCCGGGCGCGCAGCCAGTCGGCCCAGCTCGGCGCCAGCAGGATCAGGCCGCCCGTCGCGACGACCGACAGCGCGAACCCCGCGTTGACGGCGAGCGCAGGCCACAGGGCGAGCAGCGCGATGAGCGCGGCGCACAGCGCGGGCAGCGCCTGCTTGCGGCGACCGGTGAGCACGGCCAGCAGGGTGATCGCGCCCATCGCACCGGCGCGCAGCACGCTCGGGTCCGGCCGCACGACGACCACGAACATGAGCAGGGCCGAGGCGGCGACGGCCGCCGCGGCGCGCGGGCCGAGGGTCAGCAGGCGCACGACGAACAACACGACGGAAAGCAAGATGGTGAAATTCGCCCCGCTCACCACCGTCAGGTGCTGCAGCCCGGCGATCTCGAAGTCCTCGCGCACCTGCTCGGACAACCCCGAGGTGTCCCCGACGACCAGCGCGGGCAGCAGCCCCGCCGAGTCGGACGGCAGTGCGCGCACGGCCGATGCGGCGAAGGCGGCGCGCACGGCATCGGCGCCGCGCTGCCACCAGGGCAGCGGCCCGGCGGCGGGTGATCCTTGCACGTGAAGGGTCACGACGGTGAGGTCGGCCCGGCGCGGCTGTTCCACCCGGGCGCGGAACTCGACCGGCCCGCCCGGCGACAAGCCGGCCCACTCCGGGCCGGAGGCCAGGACGACCACCGCGCCGCCGGCATGGACGGTCACACCGCCGCGCCGGTACTCTCGCAGATCCGCGCGGAGCACCCATTGCCGATCCGCACCGGAGACTTTGCCACGCACCGGCTTCGGGTCGTCCGTCGGTGTGACCACCACATGCACGGACTGTCCCACCGCCGCCCGCAGCGGGTGGGTCGCCACGCGATGTTCCCGCCATGCCGCCGCGGCCGCGAACCCCGCCCCTAGCAGAACCGCCGCGAGCGCCACCACCGCTACCGCCCGCCGACGTTCGCCGCGGTGCGCGAGGGCCCACAGCAGCAGCACCCACAATCCGATGGCCGCGACCGCCAGCGCGACCGCCAGCGCAACCCCCGCCCGCCACCCCGCCGTCACCGCGACAATGGTCGCGCCCCAACAGCACAACGCGGCGGGTACCAGACGAGCGTCCAGCACCTGTACGGCGCCGGACTCCTTCGCCGAAGCGTCCTCCTGCTGGTCTCGGATGCCTTCGGCGCTCGGACCGGCCGGCGACTCCAGGCGAGAGCCGAGCCGTCGGCGAACCGATTCCGTCGAGCCCCCGGCGGTCATACCCGCACCAGATCGCGCAATCGGGCCAGGCGGGCCGGGCCGATGCCGTCCACTTCGCCGAGTTGCTCGACCGACGTGAAGCGGCCGTTGGTCGTCCGCCAGCCGACGATGGCGCGAGCGGTGACCGGCCCGACGCCGGGAAGCGCGTCGAGCTCGGATTCGGAGGCCGTATTCAGGTCGATCCGGCCCGCCGGGCTCGACGGACGGCTCGGTGCGGCGGCGGACCCGGAGGACGGACGCCCGCCCGCGCCGATCGTGCTGCTGCCCTGCTGCGCCGCGCCGGAGCTCGGCGCGACCGGCCCCACCAGCACCTGATCGCCATCCGACAACCGCTGCGCCAGATTCAGGCCGGTGGTGTCCGCACCCGCGCTCGGACCGCCCGCCGCGGCCAGCGCATCCGCGACACGGGACCCTTCGGGCAGGCGGACCAAACCGGTGCGCTGGACCAAACCGACGACACTGACGACCAGTTCGGCCGTCGGCGGGCTGGGCTCGGCACGCCTTGGTGATTCCCTGACGGCGCTCACCGGTACGGGAGCGCCGGGTGTTGCCGAGGCGGCGGCTTGCCCGAACGCAAGCGGCGGCACCGGGCGGGCGATCGGGCGCTCGCGGAAAACGATCACCCCGGCGACGACCATCGCCGCGATCCCGACCAGCGCGAGTGCGCGCACCCCGCGAGTGCCCGGATCCAGCCGGAGGCCCCGGAACCGTTCGGGCACAAGGCGACGCCGCCAGTGCGGTCCGCCCGTCGGCTCCTCCAGCCAGCCGGGAGACCGAATGCGACCGACATCGTCTTCGGTTTCCCGATCGGGCGCCGGAGCGCCGGACAGCCGCAGCAGATCCCACTTCCCGGCATCGCCCGAACTCTCGTCCGGCTGTAGGTCGCGGTCGCGCGCAGCGCCATCGGCGACGCCACTGTCGTGTGCCGAGCCGAGCTCGTCTTCGCCCTGCTGGGACCCGGTCGCGCGGGAAGCCACCACCGCACCGACGTCGCGGGCTACCGGCCGTCCCTTTACGGCCACCGGACCGGAGCCGTCGACCCGCGCCGCGCGACTCGTCTTCGATCCGTGATCCGCAGCAGGCGAGGGACTTTCGGTAGCGAGTGGTGGTAGCACCGCCATGCCCGATCGTCCCCCGCGGTGGGTGGCGGCCGCTGCGCGGGCAGGATTCGCGCTGCCCGACTGCCCGGTGTTTCGCGAGGGCTCTGCGCGCGGGGATCGCGCCGTCTCCCAGCCGGACGGTCCGCGCTCGGCGTCCGGCCCGGCCGTACCGGTACCCGCACCGGCCGTTCTGCTCGCGCCGACCCGGGCGGTCAGCTCTCCCAATCGCCGTCGTACCCGCTCGCGTTCGTCCTGTCGTGACATGGCGGTGACGGTAATGCCGCCGACCGGCGAGAAAATCGGTCCGACCAGCTGATTCGACGCACCTGTTGATAACCCCCGGACTGTGCACAACTCGCCGTCGACCGGTCGGAGTCTTCATCCCCACACGCCGTGGACTACGCATACGAGCCTTCCCCTCGAGGCCCGCCCGAACGGTCCGCCCCCGACCGAACCGCAATGACCGGAACCGATTTCCGACCGGCCACGACGACCCGACGAAACATCTGGACAGCGAGACCCCTCCGCGCCCCAGCGGCGGCACGGCAACGCTCATCCCCTGGCCGCGTAAGTAACCCGAACGACGATGCCGCGACCGAACAGCAGGCCGAAGGAAGAAATGCGGTTCAGCCCAGATGCTTGGCGAAGCAATTCGACAAAGGGAGCACCTCGTACGGCGAGAAAATCGGGATCCGATGGTAGCCACTACGTTCGTAGAAGCGTACGGCTTCCGGTTGCAGGTGACCGGTCTGCAGGATCAACCGGGGGCGCCCGGCCGCCCGGGCGGCGTCCTCGGCCGCGGTGAGCAACAACGTCGCGGCGCCGGAACCGCGATGCGCCGGGCGGACGAACATCCGCTTGACCTCGAGATCCTCCGCATTCCATCGCAAGGCGGCGTGGCCGACCGGACCGTCGGAGTACGCCACGAAGGTACTGTGCACGGTGGCCGGGTCGACCGTATTCGGGTTCGTGGGCAACTCCCTCGCCAGATGGGCGTAGCGCGGCCCGACCTCGGCGGCCATCTCGTCGCGCAACGTCACCGCGTCCGGATGCGCCCAGTCCACCGTGGTCACGGTGAGTGGCGGCCGCACAGAACTCATGCCCCGACGCTAGCCGCACCGCGGGTGACGCACGAGCAATCGGATCACCGAGATTGTTGTCTGACCCGGAGCCCGCAAACGCTCAGTGGCACCCGCCCGGGACGACCAGCACGCCCAGCGCTCCCACCCCGAGGTGCACCGCCAGCGCGGGCCCGAACTCGGCGACGATGAGTTCTCGGATGCCAGGAACGAGTTCGCGCAGCCGGCCCGCGATGGTGTGTGCGGCGTCCTCGGCGCCGAGGTGTTGCACCGCCACCGCGGCGCCGTCCTCGCCCGCCGCCTCGACCGCCGCGGCGACGAGTTTCGCGTACGCCTTGGAGCGCGTCCTGACCTTCTCGCGCAGTTCCAGCCGTCCCTCCACGATGTGCAGCAGCGGCTTGGTGACCAGCTCGCTGCCGAAGAACGTCGCCGCCGAGGACAGCCTCCCGCCGCGGCGCAGCTGCTCGGTGCGGTTGACCAGGATGAACGTGCGAGCTCGCGCGGCAGCGGCGACCGCCGCGTCGTAGACCACGTCCAGCGGCGCCCCGGCCTTGGCCCGGCGCGCCGCGGCCAGCGTGGGCAGCCCGGTGGCCAGCCCGGCGCCCAGCGAGTCGACCAGGCGGACCCGGTCGGCGGCGTCCATGTCGCGCACGGCCTGCCGACCGGCCTCCCACGTCCCGGACAGCCGGCGGGAAAGGTGCACCGCGACAACGCCGTCGCCGCCGCTGCGTTCCCAAGCCCGCTCGTACACTTCGCGCAGCTCGCCGGGGGAGGCGGCCGAGGTGGTCACGGTGTCGGACGCATAGTCGATCTCGACCGGGTCGACGCCTTCCCGCATCGCCCGGTCACCGACCAGGACGTGCAGCGGGACGACGGCGATATCCAGCGAGTCGAGGTGTTCGGCAGGGAGGCTGGCGGACGAATCGGTGACGACCACGACTGCCACGGACTACCGAACCTCCTGCAGGGTCTTGACCATCGCGTTGGCCACCGCCGTGTGACCGTCCCAGCCCCAGTGGATGCCGTCCGGGTTCGCCTCGCCGGAGAAGATGTTGTCGCGCACCGCTTCGCCCAGGTCGACCAGCGGCACCGAGGTCCGGCCCGACCAGGCGCGCAGCGCCTCGACCGCCCGTGGCCGCCCGGAGTGCACGCGACCGTAGGCCGCGCAGTCGTGCACCGAGGGCAGCACCGCGACGACCGGCAGGTCGGGGCGCAACTGCGCCAGCGCGGTGCGGCACTGTTCCAGGTAGTCGACGCTCACTTTCGGTGGAAGCGCAACGGGTCTGCCGAGTTTCGACAACTTGGGCTGCAGCCAGTTGTAGGTGGCGCGGACGACGCGGCGCAGCGCGGGCGGGCGCACATAGCGGATGAGTTCGCGCAGCGCGGTCGGCAGCGGGGAGGGCAGCGTGTCCATGCCGCCGACGGCGAAGACCACCGCACCGGCGCGCGGCACCGCCGCCCACACCCGGGGGTCGCCGATCAGCGCCCAATAGGCATCGCGGCAGGTCCAGCCGATCCGGGCGACCAATTCGACGTCCCAATCCAACTCGGCCGCAACAAGATTCGGCCAGATGCGCGGATGGTCGGCGGGCAGCCCGCCCTTGGGTCCGAAGTAGGACAGGGAGTCGGCGATCACCAGCAGCACCGGGCGCGCGGCTTCCCGCGTTTCGGCGGGCTCGTCGGCGGTCGCGGATTCCGAAACAGTAGTGGCGGACTCGGCCGGAGCAGGTTCGGGTTCCCCGGACCCGGCGGGCTCGGTCGTCGCTGCGCTGGACTCGGTCGCGGCGGCGGCCGGTGCGGGCGCTGCGAAGATCGCGGCGCCCCCGGACCCGTCCACCGCCGGTTCATCGAGCACCGGCGCGAACTCTTCCGCCGCTGTAGCAACCGATTCGGCGATCACGTCGACCGCAGACTCGTCCACTGCTGAGGCAACCGATGCACCGAACGCTTCCGCCGAGTCGGCGATCGGTGCGGAGGCGTCGTTACCGGTGCCGCGGGACGAGGTGTCGCCGCCGACGTTCGCCTGTGGCTGCGCCCCGGTGACGATGTCGCCGGATCCGTCGCCCTCCGCGTCGGATTCGTCGGCGGACTCGGACCCGCCGCCGTTTTCCACGGCCGTGCCCGAAGCCCCGTCGGACGTAGCCTCGGGTTCGCGGGGAGCCGGTGGCGGGCCGAACAACGCGTCCGGCAACTGCCGTTCGGGCTTCGCCGACACCTTACGGAACAATTCGTCCGGGACCGATCTGATCGGCTCTTCAGAGGACATCCGGTGCTACCTTCGCCGCTGCGTTCCACACATCCAGACGCCAGCCGGGCTGTTCGATGCTCGGGCCGTGACTGCTCAGCTGCACCCAGCTGGTGTTGGCCAGTCCTCCGAGGATGGGCCAGTTCTGTGGCGGCAGGTCGAGCAGCGCGGCCGTGAGGGCGGCGATCAGCCCGCCGTGCGCCACCAGGATGATAGTCCGGCCCGGCCAGTCCTGTCGCTCGACCAGCAACTCCCGCACCACCGGCAGTGACCGCGCCCCGACCTCGAGTTTGCTCTCGCCGTTGGGCGGGGTGTAGCGCGCGTCCAGCCGCCACGCCATGCGCGCGCCCGGATAGTCGGCGTCGACTTCCAGATGGGTCAATCCCTCCCAGTCACCGAGATTGGTCTCCCGCAACCGGACGTCGGGCACGACGGTGAGCCCGGTGTGCTCGGCCAGCGCCGTCGCGGTGTCGAAGGCCCGCCGCAGGTCCGAGGAATGGATCGCGATGGCATTGCGCGAAACCAGTTCCCGCGCCGCCTCTTTGGCCTGCCGGCGACCGAGTTCGGTGAGATCGGTGTCGATCTGGCCTTGCATCCGGTCGGCGGCGTTCCATTCGGTTTGCCCGTGGCGCAACAGGATCAGGGTGCGCACGCCGGCATGTCTGCTCACGATCGCGCCTCGTCCTCCGTCGCCGCGGCGCGCGTCTCCGGCGCGGCCCCGGTGAGGCCGGCGACCGGCACGACGGGGCAGTCCTTCCACAACCGTTCCAGCGCATAGAAATTGCGCTCGTCGCTGTGCTGGATGTGCACGACCACGTCGACGTAGTCCAGCAGCGCCCAGCGGCCTTCGCGGGTGCCTTCCCGCCGGACCGGCTTGTGCCCGGCAGCGCGGAGCTTCTCCTCCACGTTGTCGACGATGGCGTTGACCTGACGCTCGTTGGGTGCCGACGCGATCACGAAGCAGTCGGTGATCACCAGTTGCTCGGACACGTCGAGCACCACCACGTCGGACGCCAGCTTCTCGTCCGCGGCCAGCGCGGCGACCTGCGCGATCTCCACCGACTCCGTCGACGCGGTCATGCCCGCACCCCCGTGGCGCTCGACTCCGGCTGGACCGCACTCGCGGCCTTGTCGAGGGTTCGCTCGCTCATCCCCGCACCTTCGCTGCGCTCGCTCACGCTCAGCTACCTTCCGCTGCTCCGGGCACATACAGGTGCCGCTTCGATATGTACTGCACCACGCCGTCGGGGACGAGGTACCACACCGGCCGGTTCTCGGCGGCGCGGCGACGGCATTCGCTCGACGAGATCGCCAGCGCGGGGACCTCGACCATGGTCACGGCATCCGCCGGGAGATCCCGTAGATGCTCCTCGAGATGGTCGATGTTCAGCTCGTACCCCGGACGGCTCACCCCGACGAACTTCGCCAAGTCGAACAGTTCCGCCCAATCCTGCCATGTCAGGATGCTGGCCAGCGCGTCCGCACCGGTGATGAAGTACAGCTCGGCGTCGGGATACGTCGATTGCATCTCGCGCAGGGTGTCGACGGTGTAGGTCACCTTGCCGCGGTCGATGTCCGCGCGGCTCACCGAGAACCGGGGATTGGACGCGGTCGCGATGACGGTCATCAGGTACCGGTCCTCGGCCGGGCTGACCCGCTTGTGCGATTTCTGCCACGGCTGCCCGGTCGGGACGAAGATCACTTCGTCCAGGTCGAACCGGTGCGCGACCTCGCTGGCGGCGACCAGATGCCCGTGGTGGATGGGGTCGAACGTGCCGCCCATCACTCCGAGCTTGCGGCCGCGCCGACCTGTCTCGTGCATGACTGCCGAGCTTAACGGGTCGCGCGCGGCCCGCACGGGCCGGTCAGCGGGGGCGGGCACTCAACTGGAGACACCCGCCCGCACTCCGGCCCGCCGCGGATCCGGCGGTGGCGCCTCAGGCGCTGGTTTCGGTGACCTGGCCGATCCTCAGCATCCGGGCCAGTTGCTCACGGGTGTGCGCGAGCTCCTCCGCCGCCTCGTCCGACTGCCCGGTCAGCGCGGCCAGGTCGGCGGTCAGCGTCCGCATCGAAGTGAGCCAGGGTTCGGGATCGCCTCCGGGAGATACCTGGAGCCAGGCCGCCGCGCGCACGCAACGCGCCCGCGCCGCCACCGCGCCCAGCGCGGCCCACAGTTCGGCGGCGCGGTGGTAGGCCGACACCGCCTCGTCGTCCTGCCCGCAGCGCTCGAGCGCGCCTGCGGCCGACCACGCCAGCTCGGCGTGCAGCCGCGTCCGCTCCGGGTCGCGCTCGACCAGCCGTGCCGCCTCGAGGAACTGCCGGGCGGCCTCGCGGTGCCGGTCCAGGGCGTTCAAGGACCGGCCGAACTGCGCGCGCACCACCGCCAGCTCGCCGGGCGGATACGGTATGGCCCCGCTGACCAGCGCCTGTTCGAACAGGGCGACGGCCTCGCCGTGGCGCTCGGCGCGGTGGAACGCGCGCGCGGCCACCACGGTGTGATGCAGCACGTCCGATTCGGACAACCCTTCCCAGCGTGCGGCGGCGCGCACCGCGGCGTCGGCCAGATCGAGGGCGCGGTCCGGCTGGCTCGCGATGGCGATGACCAGCTGCGCACCCAATCGGGCAGCCTCCTCCCGATCCAGCACCGGTGTACCGAGCGCCAGCGCTTCCCGCAGACGCGCTTCCGCCTCCTCCGGCGCATCGGCGAGCCGGGCGGCGCCGAGTTCGGCGAGTCTGCGTACCTCCGCGGCCCGGTCGCCGGAGAAGTCGTCGGCGACCGGAGCGTCGTCCGGCACCGTCCCGGCGCGGGGCAGCGTGCTACGCACACCGAGGGGTAGCCGGTCGAGCAGCGGTTCGGCGGCGAGCCGGGCAGCCGTGCGCAGGCTGACCGCGCTGTTGCCGTTGCGGGCGTCGTAGCGGGCGCACAGCGCGCCGATCTCGGTTTCCAGTTCCGCGCGTACCGATTCCACCGTGCCGTCCGCCAGCGGAAGATCGCCCAGGCGCAGCGCGACCAGCCGGCGCAGCAGCACGCACACGCCGGTCGCGAACGCCAGGCGCGCACCGGCGTCGGCGCCGGAATCGGCCAGCCAGCTCGCGTGCTCGGCGAGGATCTCCAGCCCGCGCGCCTCGTTGCCGGTCAGCGCGCAGAACTCCACGTGCAACGCCACCGACGGGCGCAGGTCCTCGGTATGCCGGACCAGCGGATACCCGGTCAGGTGCGCGCCGCGCGCCGCCGCGACGCGACCGGTGCGCACCAGCGGCAGCAATGCCTCGGCCAGCACGCGGTGCGGTTCCTCGGCGCAGGTCCGGTCGCCGTCGAGCACGGGTTTCCAGTGTGCGAGCGCGGCCTCGTCATCGCCGAGATACGCGCTGGTCACGCCCCATTCGCTGCGCTCACAGGCGTCGCAGTCGGACATACTGTCACGCGCGGCGGCCCGCGCCTGCTCCAGCCATGCGGCGGCCGCCGCGGTGTCGCCGATCTCGCGAGCGAGTTCGGCGCGCAGGGCCAGCACCGGCCGGAGACTGTAGCCGCGCTGCCGGTACCGCTTGTCCAGTTCGCCGAACCAGCGGTCGATCGTGGACAACGGTATCGCCGGATTGTCGATCATTCCCCACGTCACCCATTTCAGGTACCAGTGCACCGAATGCGTCATCGATCCCAGTTCGGCCGGGTGGTCGTCGTAGATGCGCAGCAATCGGCCGTAGGCCACGGGCACCAGGTCGCGTTCCCCGGCGTAGGTGTACGACTGCGCCAGCTCCAGCAGCACCCGGCCTTCGAGCACGCGATCCGATCCGCTTCTCGCGGCCGCGGCCAAGGTCTCCAGTCGCTCGGTCCGCGTCCGGCCGTGTGGCAGGGCGTAGACCTGCGCCAGTGCCGTGGTGATCTCGGCGGCGTCCATGCTCACTCCGTCTCTTCGCCGCGCCCGGCGGCGCGTTGGGTGGCCCAGCCCAGGAATTCGCCGAAGGCGCGGTTGAGCAATGCGGTGTCGGCCGCGCTCAGCGGCCGGTGGGTCATCAGCAGGGCCTGGCCGTAGAGCGATTCCACCGCCGTCTTCAGGAAGGCCGGGTCGCCGATGCGGGTCAGCCTGCGCACGATCGGGCTGTGGTGGTTGAGCACGAGCTGCGCTCGCGGCGTCGCGACCGCCAGTGCGCCCAGGATCTCGCTCCACAGTTCGTCGGCGTCCTCGGCGGTCTGCGCCCGCGCGCGTTCGTTGCGCGCGGCACGGCCGTCGAGGTAGAGCGCGGGCACGGTGACCGGGTGGAAGGCGCGCACGATCACATCGCATGCGAGCGGATCGAGCACGGTCCGCGCCAGCGCGAGCACCGGAGCCAGTGCCAGTTCCTCGCCCGGGTCGACCGGGTCGAGCGCCGCGGTGATCGCGTCGGTGTCCAGGTCCACCACCTCGACGCCGGGCAGCAGCCGAGGCAGCAGCGCGACGAGCTCGCGGTCGTAGGCGTAGCCGCCGTTGACGACGCCGATCCCCTGCGCGGCGGCGGTGGCCGCCACCTGGCGGAACTCCTCGACCGTCGCGGTCACCCGCACGGTGCGGTGGTTGCGGGCGAACTCGGTGAGCGGCACGCGCCCGTCGGTGGTCTCGAAATGCAGATGCGGCAGCATGATCCGCAGCAGGTCGGTCGAATGCCTGGCCAGGGCCTTCACCCCGAGCGCGTGCACGGACAGGAACGCCGCCAGCCGCTGCGGCTGCGCGGCGGCGATCTCGGTGAGCCAGTCCCGGATCCGATCGCCGAGCACCTCACGGACGACGGCGAGCCGCTCGTCCTCGTAGAGCCCCTCGCGCGACGCCGTGGGCCGCAGCGTGTCGGTGTCGATCACACAGCGCACGAAGAACGCCCAGTCCGGCAGCACGCCACGGACGGTGTCCCCGAGCAGCATCCCCTTCAAATACACCCGATGCGCACTGCTGTCGGACGGGTTCCCCGGTTGGGACAGCACATAGGCCACCCCGCTGACCCCCGCCGCACCGGCATCGAGGTCTATCACGTCGAGCGGGGCGAAGCCCAGCGTCCGGTGACCGTACTCGAGCAGGGCGACCCTGCGCTGTTCCACCGACGGGTACGCACGCCGCCAGACCGGCACGCCCTCGGTGATCGTCGTCACGGCACCGCCGGACGCCACCGTCACCTCGTAGGGCAGCAGCGACCCGAACTCGCGGGCCAGATCGGTCACCCGCTCCGGCCCGAACCACTCCCGCGCTCCCCCGCGCGGGCTGAGCCACACCGTCGTGCCAAGCTCGGCGTGGTCGCCCGGATCCAGCGAGCGCACCGCGTACGTGCCGTCGGCGCGGGCCAGCCACTCGACGGGCGGCGCGGCCGGATCGGTGGCCGAGCGGGTGACCACCCGGATGCTCTCGGCCACCGTGAAACAGGCCAGGAGCCCGATCCCGAACTGTCCGAGGAACTCTCGTCGCGCGTCTTCGATGTCGTCCCGCTTCGACGAGCGGCCGATGGTGGCGAGGAACCGGTGGACGTCACTCTCGGTCAGGCCGATGCCGGGATCGCTGATCCGCAGGCCCGCCTCGTCCACGGTGAGGCGAATGGCGGTGGGAGCCCGGGAATCGAGCCGGGTGCGCGCGGTGACCGCGTCGACGGCGTTCTGCAACAGCTCGCGCAGGTAGACCCGAGGACTCGAATAGAGATGATGAGAAAGCAGATCGACTATTCCGCGAAGGTCGACCTGGAACGAATAATTGTCGTGCACCGCCGCCCGACCCTGGGGCGTTGTGTTCACCATGGCCGCCGATCTTGTCGGCGCGCGCCAAAGATTCGCTTAACGAACCCTTTTCGATCACACGGTCGGACGTTTGCTCTTCGGTAGCTTGCGCACGACGGCCTCGTACGAGAGGTCGACCAGCTCGCGGACTTCGTCGTCCGGGACGGCGCCGCCGAGCTGCACGACGTTCCAGCCGTACCGCCCGATGTAGGCCGAGGCCGCCACGTCGTCCGGATACACCCGGACCAGTTCGTCGGCCTCCTCGCGGGTGCGTCCGCACTTCAGGCCGACCGACGTCGCGCCGAGGAAGGCGAAGATCTTGTCCCCCACCTTGGCGACGACGTCACCTTCCCACGGCTCGTCCTGCCAGGCGCCCGGCTTGGACAGGCAATAGTTCAGCAACGCGGCGTCGTCCATGCTCGTCTTCCTACACCGGCAACAGCCGGGACACGACGGCGGTGAGCTGTTTGGCCGAGCGGCATTCGTGCATCTCGATCACGTCGCGATATCTCTCCGCGGCGGAATCGCCGGAACCCCATTGGTTGCGTGGTTCCGGGTTGAGCCAGTGCGCGTGTTTGGCGACCTCGACCAGCGACCGCAACGTGTTCAGTTCGGGATCGCGGTAGTTCGTGCGGGCGTCGCCGAGGATCAGCAGCGAGCTGCGGCTGGTGACGGCGTCCGGATAGTTCCGCGCGAATCCGGCCAGCGCGTTGCCGTAGTCGGAGTGCCCGTCCAGGCCGACGACGCTCGCCTCGCCGAAGATCCGGGCCATCGCCCGGTCCAGCTGGGTGTGCGGATCGAAGAACCTGGTCACCTCGTCGATCTGGTCGACGAACGCGAAGATGCGCACCCGGGAGAACTGCTCGCGCAGCGCGCTCACCAGCAACAGCGTGAAGTTGCTGAAGCCGGCCACCGACCCGGAGACGTCGCACAGCAGCACCAACTCGGGTCGCCCCGGCCGCGGCTTGCGGTGCACCAGATCGATGGGCACCCCGCCGGTGGACATGGACGCGCGCAAGGTGCGGCGCAGGTCGATGGCGCCGCGGCGGGCGTGCCTGCGGCGCGCCGCCAAGCGCGCGGCGAGGATCCGGGCCAACCGTTGCGTACTGCGCTTGAGTTCGGCGAGTTCGGCTTCGGAGGCGCGCAGGAAGTCGACCTCCTCGGCTTGGCGGGCTACGCCGTAGCTCGCGACGCGTTCCCGGCCGATCCGCTCGGCGACCCGCCGCCTGGTCTCGGCCTCGACGGTCGCGCGGAAACCGGTGATGCGCTGCCGCGCGGCGCGGCGGGCGATCTCGGCGTCGAACTCGCTCGCGTCCGGTCCGAGGGCCATACCCGCGAGGATGCGCGCCAGCAGCGTCTGCGGCTGGACCTCCTTCAGCGCCTGATAGGACGAGAAGGACGGGCCCCGGGCGGACTGGTACTGGCCGAGCTGTTCGACCAGCTGCGCGGCCAGCGCCTCCAGCTGTGGCGTCGCCGACTCCTGCGCCAGCAGTTGCGCGAGCAGTTCGCGCAGCGCCGGGATGTCCACGTCGCCCGACGGCGTGTGCGGAATCTCGATCTCGTCCTGGGCGGCGGCGCGTTCCCCGACGGCGACCGGGAACCACAGGTCGAACAGCCCGTCGAAAGTGGCGCGATGGGTGGTGCGCCGCAGCAGCGCGCAGGCCAGCCCTTCGCGCAGGACCTCACGGTCCATCAGGTCGAGCACGGTCATCACGCGGCCCGCGTCCACCGTCTCCGACGGCCCTACCGGTATGCCGCGCGCCCGCAGCGCTTCGACGAATCCGACCAGATGCCCGGGGATACCGTGCGGCGCGCTCAGGGACGCGATCTCCGCGGGGACCGACCCGGTCGCCATGGCTCAGGCCAGCTTCAGTTCGGCCAGCGCGCGCTGGTGGTCGCTCTGGTGTTTGAGGACGACGCCGAGGGTGGCGCGCACGGTCGTGTCGTCCAGATCCCGCAGGCCCAGCGCCAGCAGGGTGCGACCCCAGTCGATCGATTCCGCGACCGAGGGCAGCTTCTTCAGCTGCATGCCGCGCAGCACGTGCACGATCCGCACCAGCTGCGCGGCGACCGCCGCCGACAGCTCGGGCACCCGGCTGGCCAGGATGCGCCGCTCCAGCTCCTCGTCCGGGAAGTCCAGGTGCAGGTACAGGCAGCGGCGCTTGAGCGCCTCGGACAGCTCGCGGGTGGCGTTCGAGGTGAGCACCACGAACGGTTTGCGGCTGGCGGTGATCGTGCCCAGCTCCGGCACCGTCACCGCGAAATCGCTGAGCACCTCGAGCAGCAGGCCCTCGATCTCGACGTCGGCCTTGTCGGTCTCATCGATCAGCAGCACCGTGGGATCGGCGCGCCGGATCGCGGTCAGCAGCGGGCGCGACAGCAGGAACTCCTCGGTGAAGACGTCGGCCTTCGTCTCCTCCCAGTCGTTCTCGCTGGAGGCCTGGATGCGCAGGATCTGTTTGGCGTGGTTCCACTCGTACAGCGCGCGGGCCTCGTCGACGCCCTCGTAGCACTGCAACCGCACCAGTTCCGCACCCGAGGTCTGCGCGACCGCGCGGGCGAGTTCGGTCTTGCCCACCCCCGCCGGCCCCTCGATCAGCAGCGGCTTGCCGAGGCGATCGGCGAGGAACACCGAGGTGGCGGTGCCCTTGTCCGCCAGGTAGCCCGTGCTCGCCAACCGTTCGATCACGTCGTCCACCGACGCGAAGATCGGCTCCTGTACTGCGCTCTCCGACACCACCCGGCACCTTCCCTTCCGAACCATCCCCCACGCTACGGCAGCGCGGCCCCGACGCCGACCCGGCGTCGGCCGCGGCCGCGGAGCACCGGTCAGACCGGCCGGATCTGTCCTTCGCCCCAGACGATCCACTTCGTGGAGGTCAGCTCCGGCAGCGCCATCGGGCCGCGCGCATGCAGCTTCTGGGTGGAGATGCCGATCTCGGCGCCAAAGCCGAACTGCTCGCCGTCGGTGAACGCGGTGGAGGCGTTCACCATCACGGCGGCGGCGTCGACCCGGCCGGTGAACTCGCGCGCGGCGGCGAGGTCGCCGGTGACGATGGCCTCGGTGTGGCCGGTGCCCCAGGTGTTGATGTGCTCCACCGCCGCGTCCAGGTCGTCGACCACCTTGAGCGCGATGTCCAGGGTGAGGTACTCCTCGCCCCAGTCGGCATCGGTGGCCGGAACCTGGCCGGGCAGGTCACCGTGGATGGTGACGCCGGAACGCTCCAGCGCCGCGGTGAGCCGGGGCAGCGCGGTCTCGGCGATCGCGGCGTCGATCAGGACGGTCTCGGCGGCATTGCACACGCTCGGACGACGGGTCTTGGCGTTGATCAGGATCCGCTCGGCCATCTCCAGATCGGCGGCGGCGTGCACGTAGACGTGGCAGTTGCCGGTGCCGGTCTCGATGGTGGGGACCTGCGCGTCGCGTACGACCGCGTTGATCAACCCGGCGCCACCGCGCGGAATGACCACGTCGACCAGGCCGCGGGCCTGGATCAGATGGGTGACGCTGGAACGGTCCTCGCTCGGCAGCAGCTGCACGGCGTCGGCCGGGATGTCCTGCGCGGCAAGCGCTTCGCGCAGCACCGCGACCAGCGCGGCGTTCGACCGGGCCGCCGAGGACGAGCCGCGCAGCAGGGCGGCGTTACCGGACTTGAGCGCCAGCCCGAACGCGTCGACGGTGACGTTCGGCCGAGCCTCGTACACCATGCCGACCACGCCGAGCGGCACGCGCACCTGCCGGATCTCCAGCCCGTTGGGCAAGGTGGAGCCGCGCACCACGACACCGACCGGGTCGGGCAGCCCGGCCACCTGACGCAGCCCCGAGGCGATGCCGTCGATGCGCGGCTTGGTCAGCCGCAGCCGGTCCAGCAGCGACTCCTCGATGCCCGCGGCCTGCGCCGCGGCGATGTCCTCGGCATTGGCGGCCAGCACCCGGTCGGCGGCGGCCAGCAGCGCGTCGGCGGCGGCGTGCAGGGCGTCGTTCTTCTGCGCGGTCGTCAGCTGGGCGAGTGCCCGCGACGCGACCCTGGCCTTGCGGGCGGCCTCGTGCACCACCTCGCGAACATCCGGCTGGGTGGTCGTTCCTACCGTCATGGGTACAGCCTACGCACCGGGCCCGACGCCGATTCCACCCGCTGTGACGCGGACTCACCGGATGCGTGCGCGTCTCCGGCCGGGCGACTACCGTCCGGCGATATGACGGTCGAACCGGACGCTCCCGCGATCGTGGTGCTCGGCAGCATCAACATGGACTTGGTGACCACGACCGCGCGCAGGCCCGTCCCCGGCGAGACGGTCCTCGGCAGCGGCTTCGCCATGGTGCCGGGCGGGAAAGGCGCCAATCAGGCCATCGCGGCGCAGCGGGCGGGCGGCGCGGTCCGCTTTCTCGGGGCGGTCGGCGACGACGTCTTCGCCACCGAACTGCGCGGCGCGCTCACGGACGCCGCGGTGTCGGCCGACCGGCTGCGCACCGTCACCGGACCGAGCGGCATCGCCACGATCGTGGTGGACGACGGCGGCGAGAACAGCATCATCGTGGTCGGGGGCGCCAACTCGCGGATGACCGAGCTGACCGAGGACGACCTCGCGGCCATCGCGGCGGCCGATATCTTGCTGTGCCAATTGGAGATTCCGGTCGAAACGGTCGCCGCCGCGGCGCGCCACGCGCACGCGCACGACACGACGGTGCTGTTGAATCCCTCACCGGCCCGCCGCTTGCCCGCCGACCTGTGGGCCGATGTCGATGTGGCCGTAGTCAATTCGGGTGAGGCGGAGCAGCTGGGCGCTGACCTCGACGCCGTCGCGCACTTGGTCGTCACTCGCGGGGCGGCGGGCGCGGACTATCGCGGGCCGGACGGCGCCCGCCTGTCCCGGCCGAGCCCGCGGGTGGAGGTCGTCGACACCACCGGCGCGGGCGACGCCTTCACCGGCGCGCTGGCCGCGGCCTGGCATCGCGGCCCCGAGTGGGCGCTGACCTGGGCTTGCGCGGCCGGGGCACTGGCGACGACCCGGTTGGGCGCGAGCAGTTCGATCCCGGCTCGCGAGGAGATCACCGCCGCTCTGGTCGCGGAGTAGCGGCGATATCGTGAGGGGCATGGCCACGCCGGACCGCATTCCCGCCGATAGCGACACCGCGCATATCCAAGGGCTGGACGCGTCCATGGTCGCGCTGAGTTTCGTGGACAACGCGGGTATCACGCGCGTGAAAGCCGTTCCGAAGCAGCGGCTGGGCTCGGCGGCCAGGTACGGCGTCGGGGTGTCGCCGTGCTTCGAGACCTTCGCCTTCGACGACCTGATGGCGGTCGGGCGCTATCTCGGCGGGCCCGACGGCGATCTGCGGCTCATTCCGGATCTGTCCAGGCTGACCGAACTGGCCTGCCAGCCCGGCTGGGCGTGGGCGCCAACGGACAAGTACACCCAGGACGGAACCCGTTTCGTCGCCTGCCAGCGCCACTTCGCGGCCCGCCAGACCGCGGCGGCGCGGGCGGCGGGGCTGCGGTTGGCCATGGCCTTCGAGACCGAGTGGGCGGTGGGGCGCGCCGACGACGCCGACGGCTTCACACCGGCGATCGACGGCCCCGCCTACGGACTGGTGCGACTGGGGCAGGTCGCCGATTACGCCGCCGACCTGGTCGCGGCGCTGGAGCGACAGGGAATCGCCGTCGCGCAGTTCCACCCGGAATACGCGCTCGGGCAACTGGAGCTGTCGGTCGAACCGTCCGAACCGGTCACCGCCGCGGACGAGGCCGTGCTGGTCCGGCACACGATCCGTCAGGTGAGCGCGCGGCACGGCATGCGGGCGTCGCTGGCTCCGTGCATCAAGCCGGACGGCGCCGGTTCCGGCGCGCACCTGCACCTGTCGGTGACCGACGACGAGGGCCCGCTGTTCGCGGGCGGCGACGGTCCGCACGGCATACGACCGATCGGTGCGGCGTTCCTGGCGGGGGTGCTGCGGGAACTGCCCGCGCTGGTCGCGGTGGGCGCGGGCAATCCGGCGAGCTTCCTGCGGTTGGCGCCGTCGCGCTGGGCCGGGGTCTGGCAGTGCTGGGGACGCGAGACCAGGGAGGCCGCGTTGCGCTTCGTCACCGGGGTGCGCGGCACCGAGGGGTGGGCGGCCAACGCCGAGATCAAGTGCTTCGACGCGACCGGCAACCCGTACCTGATCGTGGGGTCGGTCATCGCCGCCGGGCTCGCCGGTGTCGCCGAGCGGTTACGTCTTCCGGCCGAGATCACCGGGGACCCCGCGACTTTCGACGCCGAAGCACGCATGATGTCGGATGTGCGCCGCCTCCCCACCACACCGGCCGAAGCCGCCGACCACTTCGCCGCGTCCGAGGTGCTCGCCGACGCCATGGGCGTCGAACTGCACGACGCGCTGCTCACGGTGCGCCGCGCGGAAGCGCAGCGGTACGCCGGCGCGAGCGCCGAAGCGCTCGTCGCCCTGACACGCCGGCGGTTCTGACATGCTCACCGACGGTGTCCGGCTCACCGACCACCACTGTCACGGCGTGCACACCGCGAACCTGGACCGGCCGGGTTTCGAGCGCATGCTCGGTGAGGGCGCCCACGGGAGCTTCGACTCCGCGATCGGGCTCGCCGTGCGCCGCTGGTGCGCGCCCGCGCTCGACCTGCCCGCCCACGTCAGCCCGGATGTCTACCTCCGGCATCGGGCGAGGCTCGGCGGGCGCGAGGTCGCGGCGCGGCTGCTGCGTGCGACCGGGGTGACCCGGTGGTGCCTGGATACCGGGATCGGCGGCGGCACAGCCGATTTCGCCGCCCTGGTGGACGGCGAGGTACGCGAGGTGGTCCGGCTCGAAGCGGTCGCTGAGCGCGTCATCGCGCAGGTCGGCGCGGTCTCCGGGGTGTACGAGCACATCGAGGCGGAGTTGCGGGCGCGGGCCGCGGGCGCCGTCGGGCTGAAGACGATCGTCGCCTACCGGTGCGGTTTGGACTTCCCGCTGCGGGATCACCCGCCGACGAGTTTCGCGCCCGAACACCGGCTCACCGATCCGCAGTTCCTCGGCTGGCTGGTGGGCCTCGGCGCGCGGATCGGCGCCGAGCTCGGTCTTCCCCTGCAATTCCACACCGGATTCGGCGATCCGGATCTGCGCCTCCGCCACGGCGACCCGCTGCTGCTCACCGACTTCCTGCGCCGGACCGCGGGCACCGGTCTGTCGGTGATGCTGCTGCACTGCTGGCCCTTCCACCGCCACGCCGCCTACCTCGCGCACGTCTTCGACCACGTCCACCTCGATCTCGGCCTGACCATCCCTTACGTGGGACAGCGGGCCGGGGCCGTGCTCGCCGAGACGCTGGAACTCGCCCCGTTCCGTGCGCTGTGCTATTCGTCGGACGGCTACGGGCTGCCGGAACTGCACCACCTCGGCGCGCTGCTCTGGCGGCGCGGCCTCGGCAAGCTGATCGACGAGTGGATCGCCGACGACGCGATCACCACTGCCGACGCCGAAACGCTGATCGGCGCCATCGCCCATGGAAACGCCGAGCGCGCCTACCGGGCGCGGTTCGAGACCGCCGTCGGCTGATCCACCATCCCGGTCGGTCGGATATTCGAATGCGCCGGGTGCCGCCGGTCCCTACCGTTGATGTGGAAGACAACGGAAGGATCGAAACCATGTTTCCCGTCGAGCTGCGCGGCACCAAGGCGCAGACGCTCATGTGGGCCCACGAGCACGAGGTCGAGCAGGCCGCGCTCCAGCAGCTGCGCAATATCGCCGCGCTGAAATGGGTCCACGGCGTCCGCGTGATGCCGGACGTGCACCTCGGCAAGGGGGCCACGGTCGGCTCGGTGATCGCGATGCGGGACGCGGTGTCGCCCGCCGCGGTGGGCGTGGACATCGGCTGCGGCATGGAGAGCGTGCGCACCGACCTCACCGCGGCGGATCTGCCCGACAACCTGCGTTCGCTGCGGTCGCGCATCGAGGCGGCGGTGCCGGTGGGCTTCCAGGCGCACCGCGACGCCGTCGACGTCATCCGGCTCGGCCACCAGGTCGCCGGGCTCGGTGCGAGCACCGCGACGTTGCGGGCGGGCTGGGACCGTTTCTGGGGGTCGTTCGGGGCGTTGGACGACCGGGTGCAGTCCCGGGAGTCCAAGGCGCACAAGCAGATGGGCACGCTCGGCGGCGGAAACCACTTCATCGAGGTCTGCCTCGACCAGGACGACCACGTGTGGATTCTGCTGCACTCCGGCAGCCGCAACATCGGCAAGGAGCTCGCCGAGCGGCACATGGCGATCGCGCGCGGGCTGCCGCACAACGTCGATCTGCCCGACCGCGACCTGGCGGTCTTCGTCTCCGGCACGCCGGAAATGGAAGCCTACCGGCGCGACCTCACCTGGGCGCAGGAGTACGCGGCGCGCAACCGCGCGGTGATGCTCGCCCTGGTCTGCCGCGCGGTCGCCGCCGAGTTCGCCGAGCGCGGTGTGCGTTTCGAGCAGCCCATCAGCTGCCACCACAACTACGTGGCGGAGGAAGTCATCGACGGCGTGCCGATGCTGGTGACCCGGAAGGGCGCCGTGCGCGCGGGCGAAGGCGATCTCGCGCTGATCCCGGGCTCCATGGGTACCCGCTCCTATGTGGTGCGCGGCAAGGGCAATCCGGCCTCGTTCCAGTCGGCGTCGCACGGTGCGGGACGGCGGATGAGCCGCAACGCGGCCAAGAAGCAGTTCACCGTCGCCGATCTCATCGCCCAGACCGAGGGCGTCGAGTCCCGCAAGGACGCGGGCGTGGTGGACGAGATCCCGGCCGCGTACAAGGACATCGACGAGGTCATCGACGCACAGCGGGACCTGGTCGACGTGGTCGCGACGCTGCGCCAGGTGCTCTGCGTCAAGGGCTGATCGGCGCATCCGACCGCGCGCCGGGCGATCCGCTCGCCCGGCGCGATGTCGCGGTCGGCGCGGCTGCGATGTGGCGCCGAACCGCTCCCACGGACACCGGTGCCTGCCCTCGAACACTCGGTCCTGACGGGGCCTGCTCGGTTCCCGTGACGGTGACGGCGCCCGCTCGGTCGAGCGCCGGATTGGACGCACCCGTTCCCGAGGGTCTGGCTCTCCCGGCGGTTTCCTCGATACGATCGGATATGCCCTGGCGGCCCTCCTTCTTCGCGCCCGCTCCGGATTCCGACCCGGCGGCGGACCCACCGGAGATTCCCGGCGTGCGACGGTCGGAGGTGCCCGCCCGCGGTGTGCGTTTCCACGTCACCGAGGCGGGTCCGGCGGACGGACGCCCGGTGCTCGTACTGCACGGCTGGCCCGAGCATCACTACGCCTACCGTCATCTGCTCGCCGACCCGCCGGACGGGTTGCGGATCATCGCCCCCGACCTGCCCGGCTACGGCTGGTCCGGCCCCGCTCCGCACCGATGGGCCAAGGACGACGTCGCCTCCGACGTGCTCGCGTTGCTGGACGCGCTCGGACTGGACCATGTCCTGCTGGTCGGCCACGACTGGGGCGGCTATATCGCGCACCTGCTGGTATTGCGGGAGCCGGAACGTTTCGACGCCCTGCTGGCGCTAAACATCGCGCACCCGTGGCAGACGCCGCGCCGGTTCCTCCCGCACGCGTGGCGGTTCCTGCTCTACCAGCCTGCCGTCGCCGCCTTCGGCGGGTACCTGCACCGGCGTACTCGCTTCCTGGAGCAACTCGTCTTCACCCGCGGTGTGCACGATCGCGCGGCATTCGGCCCCGAGGTGACCCGGGCCTACGCGGACCGTTTCCGCGACCCGGTCTGCGCCCGCACGGCGACCGACACCTACCGCACCTTCTTGCTGCGCGAAGTCCCCCGGTCGGCCGGGCGCGGCGAACGACGCCGAGCGCGGGTACCGATCCTGGCCCTGTTCGGCGTCGAGGACGCGGCGATCCATCCGTCGCTCGCGTCCGCCGAGACCGCCCGCGCCGACGACTACCGTCTGGAACTCGTCCCGGACTGCGGCCACTTCATCATCGAGGAACGACCGGACCTGGTCCGCGCCCGTCTGGTCGAGCTGGCGGCGGCGACCGCGCGACCCGCCTGAGTACGTTTGCCGTCGAGGCGACGGCTCAGCCGCGGCGACCGCGGGGGAAAGCCCGCCGGTGTGTGTGAAACTCGGGATCGAGCTGTGAGGTCGCATACGACCGCCGGTGACGACGGCAAAGGAGAAATCTGCATGGTGCGCATCGGGGTCACCGGGCACACGAACGTCACGCCGACCACCGAGCCCCTGGTCTACACCGCGATCGGTGCAGTGCTCGCCCCGTACGCCGCCGCTGAGCTGGTCGGCGTCAGCTGCCTCGCCCGTGGCGCCGACTCGGTGTTCGCCAAGGCGGTCCTGGCGGCGGGTGGGCGACTCGAAGTGGTGTTGCCCTCGCGGAACTACCGGGCGGCGCAAGTGCGGCCCGACCACGCCGGGCTGTTCGACGAACTCGTCGAGCGCGCGACGGCGGTGCGGGTGATGGACTTCGACGAGGCGGGAAGCGAAGCCTACGAGGCGGCGAACGAGGCGATGCTGGCCTCGTGTGACCGGCTGATCGCGGTATGGGACGGCGCGGCCGGGCAACGCGGCGGCACCGGATCGGTGGTCGCCCTCGCCCGGCAGCGGAACGTGCCGGTCGAGATCGTGTGGCCGGACGGCGCGGCGCGCGGCTGACGCGGTCGGCGACGGTCGGCCGCGACGCCACCTGTCGGTGTCGTCGGGCACGATGGAGCGCATGACCACGGCCACCGGCGCGTCTCCGATCGACCTCACGGCCCCCGACCTGCGCGAGCACGCCGAACAGCTGCTGCGCGAACTGGCCGGGGCGAACGCTCGGCTGCGCGAGGACCAGTGGACCGCGATCGAGGCGCTGGTCGTACGGCGGCGCCGTGCACTGGTCGTGCAGCGCACCGGCTGGGGCAAGTCGGCGGTGTACTTCATCGCCGCCAAGCTGCTGCGCCGGGCCGGGCGCGGGCCCACCGTGATCGTGTCGCCGCTGCTGGCGCTGATGCGCAACCAGGTGGCCGCGGCGCAGCGCGCGGGGGTGGTCGCGGCCACCATCAACTCGGGCAACGTCACCGAGTGGGACGAGATCCACGCCGGCGTCGCCGCGGGCGCGGTCGACGTGCTGCTGGTCAGCCCGGAGCGGTTGAACAACCCGGACTTCCGCGATCAGGTGCTGCCCCGGCTCGCCGCCGACGCCGGGCTGGTGGTGATCGACGAAGCGCACTGCGTCTCGGACTGGGGCCACGACTTCCGGCCCGATTACCGGCGCATCCGCACGCTGATCGCCGACCTCGGCTCGGACGTCCCGGTGCTCGCCACCACCGCGACCGCCAACGACCGGGTGGTCACCGACGTCGCCACGCAGATCGGCACCGACACCTTGGTGCTGCGCGGCACGCTGGATCGCGAGTCGCTGCACTTGTCGGTGGTCCGCTTCGACGACGCCGTGGAACGCACCGCCTGGCTCAGCGGTCACCTGCACCGGCTGCCCGGCTCCGGCATCGTCTACACGCTCACCGTCGCCGCCGCGCACGACCTGGCCGACGTGCTGACCTCGCACGGCCACACCGTCGCCGCCTACACCGGGCAGACCGACCCGGCCGAGCGCGAGGCGCTGGAGGCGGCGTTGCTGGACAACGAGGTCAAGGCGCTCATCGCCACCTCCGCGCTGGGCATGGGCTTCGACAAACCCGATCTGGGATTCGTGGTGCACGTCGGTGCGCCGTCCTCCCCCATCGCCTACTACCAGCAGGTGGGACGGGCCGGGCGCGGTACCGATCGCGCCGAGGTGATCCTGCTTCCCGGCCAGGAGGACGCGCGGATCTGGAGCTACTTCGCCTCCGTCGCCTTCCCGCGCGAGCACATCGTGCGCGCGGTGCTCGACGCGCTGGACTCCGAGCGGGCGCTGTCCACCGCGGCGTTGGAGCCGTTGGTGGAGCTGAATCGCTCGCGGCTGGAGATGGTGCTCAAGGTGCTCGACGTGGACGGTGCGGTGCGCCGGGTGCGCGGCGGCTGGATCGCCACCGGCCGGCCGTGGACCTACGACACCGAGCGCTACGAGCGGCTGTCCATCGCCCGCGAGGCCGAACAGCAGGCCATGATCGATTACCAATCGACCGCCGATTGCCGCATGGAATTCCTCCGCCGCCAGCTCGACGACCCGGGGCTGTCCGCGGACGCCGCGGAGCCGTCCGGCTGCGGCCGCTGCGACAACTGCACCGGTAGCCGCCCGGACCGCACCGTCGCCGCCGAGGCGGTCGCCGCGACCAAGGCCCGGCTCGACCGTCCCGGCATCGATCTCGCGCCGCGTAAGCAGTGGCCCACCGGCATGGCCAAACTCGGTCTGCCGTTGTCGGGCAGGATCACCGGCGGCGCCGAGACCGGCCGCGTCCTGGGCAGGCTGACCGACCTCGGCTGGGGGCAGCGCCTGCGGACGCTGCTCGACGGCCCGGACGACCCGGTGCCCGACGCGGTCTTCGACGCCTGCCTCGCCGTCCTGCGCGAATGGGATTGGGCCGCCCGCCCCACGTCGGTGCTCGCGCTGGAATCCCCGCGCCACCCCGTGCTCACCGCCACCCTCGCCGCCCGGCTCGCCGAGGTCGGTCGCCTGCACGACCTCGGCACCCTTCGCACCCGCTCCGGCCGCCCGCCCGTCTCGGCGGCCAACTCCGCCCATCGCGTAGCCGGACTGTTCGACTCCTGGGAGATCCCCGACCTCACCCGGGTACAGGGCCCGATCCTGCTGGTGGACGCCATCACGGACACCGGCTGGACCTTCACCGTCGCCGCCCACGCCCTCCGAGCAGCCGGTGCCGACGCAATCCTGCCCTTCGCGCTGGCGACGCCGACTTAGCGACGAGGCCCGGCGGCCCCGAGCCGGTCGACCACCTGCTCCAGCAGTCGATGACGCTCGAAGGACCCGGGCCGGTTCCTCGACGCGGGGATAGCCCGGCTGCCCCAACCGTCCCGTACCGCGTATCGAGCTCGTGCGGGCCCGAGAAGTCAGCCGCTCCGATCCGCGAACCGTGCCCACAACTCGACGACAACGCACCAAGCCCGCCTGAACCCCCGGTTCGAGCGAAGCGAGTCCGACCGTCCGACGCCGGCCTACCCCGACTGAACTGACACCGAACGCCACGACGGCGCAACCAGCCACGACCGATCCAGCTTGACCTGAACCATAGGGACACCACCCGATTCGAGGGCAACACAATTCGGGTCATGCGTGGTGAGGGCTTGCCGATTAGGTTCGGCCGTCTAGCCGATACGCGAGGAGTTCGAATGTTCGCAGCACGTGGATTTGCCGCCGCCCTGGTCGGTGCCGCAACCCTGACCGGTGCCGGGGCAGCCGCCGCGGCGCCGTTGCCGCTCGAACCGCAGTCGCCCGCACCGGCCGTGTCGGTCGCAGGGAGCTGTGGTGGTATCACCGATCCGTTCGTGGCGCTGGTCTGCGCGATCAGCAGCCTGTCCGGCGGAGGCGGCACGGCCGTTCGATGAGCAGCCGTGAAGTCGGCTCAGCCGCGCAGGAACGGCGCCGAGTTCGGCAGTGACGCGTTCTCTGCCGAACCAGCCGAGCGGAAGCTGAGCACGCACCAACGAATCGCATCCTCGAGCCACCGGACGAATCCGACTCGTCGAAGCGTTCACCGAAGTTCGTTCCGCCAGGCCCCGGGCGCGGCCGCCGCGTCCGGGGACGAAGGAGCAAGCGGTGGCCGCGCACACGCGAGCCACAAGGGGGCCGCGAGCACGCAGCGCCACAGGCGCTGCACTAAAGACTGAGCGTCGCCCGCAGGCGCGCGTCGAGGGATTCCGTCTCGGCCGGGGTGAGCACGCCGAGGTGTTCGGTGAGCCAGGGGCGGTAGGCGCGGTGCAGTTTCATGGTGTCGGCCCAGCCGTGCTCGGTGTGGGTGGCCAGCACGTGGCCGGGGTCCGCGTCGCGCAGCGGGACGACCTGCAGCCAGCGGGAGCGCGACGTGATCACCGCCGAATCGGATACCAGCACGACCGTCATGCGCCGTGGGAAGGGAGTGCCGTCACTGAGCGTCGGGGCGTAGCGCCAGACCTCGCCGCGTCTCATGCGGCGTCGTCTTCGGCGGCCTGGCCGAGCCGGAGGTCGTCGTAGGCGGCGGCCAGTTCGGCTTCCTCGTCGATGGTCAGCGCGATCAGGCTCTCGTGCACGAGCGTGGTGCGCAGCGCGGCGTTGATCACCGACGACAGGCTGCGGTTCTGGCGATCGGCGGCCTCCCTGGCCCACTCGGCCACCTGCGGATCCAACGTGACGGTCACGCGCGTCGCCCTGCTCATATTCGTATGCATACCAGAGCGGTGCGATACCGGGAACTCGTCCGGGGCATCCGAACCGGCGGACTGGAGATCGTGGCCGGAATTTCGTCGGCTCGCCCACTACAGTCGACCCGTGGCCAGCAAATCCACCGGGTCGGCGATCGAGCTCGAGGTCGGCGACCGCACGATCCGCGTCTCCAACCCGGACCGCGTCTACTTCCCCGAGTCCGGCGCGACCAAGCTCGATCTGGTGCAGTACTACCTGAGCGTCGGGGACGGCATCGTCAACGCGCTGCGCGACCGGCCCTGCATGCTGCACCGGTTCCCCAAAGGACTCGCGGGCGACAAGGTACATCAGAAGCGGCTTCCCGCGGGCGCGCCGGACTGGATTCCGACTGTGCGCGTGTACTTCCCACGCTACGGCAGGCACGCCGACGAGTTGTGCGTCGAGAAACTCGCCGACGTCATCTGGGCGGTGCAGATGTCGACGGTCGAGTTCCATCCGTGGAATTCGCGCGCCGCCGACACCGAACGCCCCGACGAGTGGCGCATCGACCTCGACCCGATGCCCGACTGCCCGTGGTCGCGCGTGCAGCGGGTCGCGGCGGTGGTGCGCGAAGTCCTCGACGAACTCGGCGCCGTCGGGTGGCCGAAGACCTCCGGCGGCAATGGCCTGCACGTGTACGTGCGGATCGCGCCGCAGTGGGGTTTCCAGGAGGTGCGCCGGGCGGCGCTCGCGTTCGCCCGCGAGGTGGAGCGCCGGGCGCCCGATGACGTGACCACCACCTGGTGGCGCCGCGACCGGGACCCGAAGCTGCTGTTCGTCGACTACAACCAGAACGCTCGCGATCACACCATCGCCGCCGCCTACTCGGTGCGCGGCGTCCCCGCCGCCACGGTCTCCACACCGGTACGCTGGGACGAGATTCCCGACATCGATCCGCGCGACTTCACCATGGCCTCCGTGCCCGCTCGCTTCGCCGAACTCGGCGATCTGCACGCGGGCATGGACGACGCGGTGTTCCACCTGGATCCTCTCCTGGAGTGGGCCGAGCGGGACAAGGTGGACGTGGAGCTCGACGAGGAGCAGAGCGAAGCCTAGCGCCGCGACGCACGGCCACCGGCGACCGATCCGCGCACGCCCGGCGGTGCTACGGTCGCAACGTCCACCCGCTCGCGACCACGCCCTACTGCTCCGAAGGAGGTCCATCCATGAACCGACCGGCAGTGACGATCGCGATCGGCCCCACCGAGCCTCCGCCCACGCTGGTGGAGAAGGCCGTGGTGGAGGCGGGCGCTACCGTCTCCGATCTCGACGAGGCTCGCGGGCTGATCTGGGTGGGCGGGGTCGGCGAGTTCCCGGACGAATTGCCGGCCGGGGTGGAGTGGGTACAGCTTTCGGCCGCCGGTATCGAGGATTGGTTCACCTCGGGTGTCATCGCCAGGCATCCTGCCGTGCGATTCACCTCCGCCGCAGGCGCTTTCGCGGCCAGCGTCGCCGAGCACGCGCTCATGCTGCTGCTCGCGGGCGTCCGGTATCTGCCCGAGCATCTGCGCGCGTCGGACTGGCGGCAACAGGACTTCTTTCCGCACATCCGCTCGCTGCGCGGCAAGACGGTGACGATCGTCGGCGCGGGCGGCATCGGCCGCGCGCTGATCCCGATGCTGGTCCCGCTCGGCGCGCACATCATCGCGGTGAACCGCAGCGGGCGGCCGGTCACCGGCCCGGGTATTCCGTCGTCGGTCGAGACGGTTCCCGCCGAGCATCTCGGCCGGATCTGGGCGCACACCGATCACGTGGTGGTCGCGGCGCCCGCGACGCCCGCCACCAGGCATCTCATCGGCGCGGACGAACTGGCGCGACTGAAGCCGTCCTCGTGGATCGTCAACGTCGCGCGCGGCAGCCTCATCGATACCGACGCCCTGGTGGCCGCGCTGAGTTCCGGCGCGATCGGCGGCGCCGGCCTCGACGTCACCGATCCCGAGCCGCTCCCGGCCGGCCACCCGCTCTGGTCGCTGCCGAATGCCATTGTCACTCCGCATGATTCGAATCCACCGCAACTGCGGTTGGCGGCATTCGCCGACCACGTCGAAGCGAACGTCGAGCGCTTCATCGCGGGCCGCCCGCTGCTCGCTCCGATCGATCCCGCTCTCGGGTACTGAACCTGTCAGGCACACCGAATTCGAGGCCCCTCCGCGGGATTCACCAGCGCGGTGGATGCAGCGAGCATGATCTGCGATCCCGTCCTGCCGCTGCGCGAGCGTTGGCCGCCACTACGCACAAGCACTCCGCAGTGCAGTGTGGCGGCGGCGAATCCGGTGTCCCTACCTCGCCGACATCAGCCGGGTAGCGCTCGTCCGAGGATTTCCTCGATGACCGCGCTCTTGGCGTTGGCATAGTGCTGCACGAATTTCCATTCACGCTGCGCCAGTTCGCGTTTGGTCCGCTCGTAATACACCCGGTCCTCATCGTGCGTGCGCAGCCAGTCGCGGAACGCCAGGATCCGCTCGATCTCCGGCGTGCCCGACTCCGGCGAGAGCACGTGCAGATTCACATCCCGCGGCGCACCGTCATCCACGCGGCGAACCAGACAGCGATGCTGATACCAGCCCGGTTGCCGGATACGCAGGGCATACCCGGCCGCCTCGAGAGCCGGTAGATAGGCAGCCTCATCGGCGGCCTCCGGAACCAGCAGCAGGATGTCGATCAGCGCCTTGGCCGCGAGGCCGGGAACCGACGTGGAGCCCGTGTGCTCGATCCGCAGGGCCACGTCGCCGAGCGCTGCGCGTATGGCGGCCTCTTCCTCGGCGTACCAGTCCGGCCACGCCCGGTTGTACTCCTCGAGAACCACCTCGACCCCATAGGGGCGCAGTTCGCCGACTGTCGCCGCCGCGATCTCCTCGTCGTCCACCGTCGCCATACGGCACAATAACCTGTTCGAATAACAGCCTTCTCAGAATGTGCCATTGACAACTGGCACATTAATGACTGATTCTTAGCGCATGACAAGGTCAACGAGGACCTCGGTCCCTCGCGTTCCGGCCGCGCCGTCCACACGCGCCACCGTGGCCGCGGCGGCCACCAGGCTCACCCTGCGTCCGCTGAACTGCGCGGTGCCGATGAACACGCCGGGCGTGTGGTTCGCGCGCAAGCTCATCGCGACGCTGATGGCCGTCGGTGGTCCGGTTCCGCCCGGCACTTCGGTCACCCAGGTCCGATCGGGCGCGGTGCGCGGCGAATGGGTGCGGGCGGCGGGCGTGCCGTTCGGGCCGCGGGCCGTCTACTACATCCACGGCAGCGGGTACGTCATCTGCTCGGCTCGCACGCATCGCGCTCTCGCGGCCCGGCTGTCGGCGAAAACCGGGCTCCCCGTCTTCCTCACCGACTATCGCCTCGCGCCCGAGCACCGGTTCCCGGCCGCGGCCGACGACGTCGAGGCGGGCTACCGCTGGCTGCTCGGCCGTGGCATCGCCGCGGCCGACCTGGTGATCGCCTGCGACTCCGCGGGCGGGCATCTCGCCCTCGATCTGCTCGTCGAGAACGGACGGCACCGACGCCCGCAACCCGCGGCCGTGGCGATGTTCTCCCCGCTGCTGGACCTGACCCTGGGCTTGGCGGCCGAGCGGGAACGCGTCCGGACCGATCCCCTGATCTCGGCCGCCGCCGCGCGCAGGCTGCCCGCGGCCTACACCAGCGGCCACCCGGCCGACGCGGCGCGCCTGCGGCTGGCCGTCCCGCAGGGTCTTCCGCTGCCGCCGATCCTGGTGCAGGTCGGCGGCACCGAGATGCTCGGCGCCGACGCGCAGGCACTGTGCGAGATGGTCCGGCGTGCGGGCGGCAGTTGCGAGCTCGAGATCTGGCCGGGGCAATTGCACGTCTTCCAAGCCCTTCCCTGGTGGTGCCCGAGGCCGATCAGGCCCTCGCCCGCGCCGCCGACTTCCTGCGCGCGGCGCTGGTCGCTACCTCCGGCACGGAAAAGGTGAGCTGAGATGTTCGGATTGGACAAGCTGGTGGCCCTGGGCCGCCCCCGGCGCACGCACGGCGCGCGAGCCGTGGTCACCGGCGCGGGCAGCGGCATCGGCCGCGCGTTCGCGCTGGAGATCGCGGCCCGTGGCGGCCGGGTGATCTGCGCCGACATCGATGAGGCGCGCGCCGACGAGACGGTCGCCCTGATCGAACGCGACCACCCAGGGGCCGCGCACGCCTTCCGCTGCGACGTGGCGCAGCGCGAGGACGTGGAACTGCTCGCCCGCTTCGCCGAGACGCTGTTCGACCGCCCGGTCAGCCTGGTGATCAACAACGCCGGTGTCGGCATCGGCGGAAAGCCGGTGGGGCGCATCGGTTTCGACGACTGGCAGTGGGCGCTGGGCATCAACCTGTGGGGCGTGGTGCACGGCTGTGAAGTCTTCGCCCCGCGCCTGCGCGCCGCGGGCAGCGGCGGCATCATCAACGTCGCCTCGGCCGCGGGATTCGCCGCCGCGCCGTCGATGGCCGCCTACAACGTGTCCAAGGCGGGCGTGCTGTCGCTGTCGGAGACGATGGCCGCCGAACTGAGCGGCACCGGCGTCGCGGTCACCGTGCTGTGCCCGACGTTCGTCCGTACGAACGTCGCCCGCGACGGCCGGATCACCGAGGGATCGGCGCAGCTGGCCGACTTCCTCATGCGCTGGACCGGCTTCTCCCCCGAGCGCGTCGCGCGCACCGCCCTCGACGCGCACGACCGCGGGCAGCTCTACGTGCTCCCCCAACTGGACGCGCACGCCGTCTGGCTGCTCAAGCGGTGCTTCCCGGCGCAGTACACCTTCGTCCTCGGGCTCCTGGAGCGACTGCTGCCCCAGGACCACTCGACCGCCACCGACCGCACGCCGGTCACCGACAAGACAGGAGTCTGACATGGCTGCCAGCGCGATGGACTTCGACGACATGCTCCGCAAGATCAAGGACCGCCAGTGGGCGCTGGCCGATATCGACTGGGACGCGCCCGGCGCGGAGACGATCACGCCCGAACTGCACGCCAAGCTCAAGCCGTTCATGGCCGATCTGATGTGGATCGAGAACGTCGGCGCGCGCGGCTTCGCGGCGATGGCGAAGAAGGCGCCGAACGAGACGTTGCGCGAGATCTACCGCTACTTCCACGCCGAGGAGCAGAAGCACGCCAACGCCGAGCTGGCGCTGATGCGCCGGTGGGGCATGCTCGAGGGTGACGAGATCCCGCAGCCGAACGTGAACGTCAAGCTGGTGATCGACTTCCTGGACAAGTACTCCGACGACATGTCGCTGTCGTTCCTCGGCACCGTCATCCCGATGCTGGAGGTCGCGCTGGACGGCGCGCTGATCAAGTTCATCATGGACGAGATCGAGGACCCGGTCTGCCAGGAGGCATTCAAGAAGATCAACTCCGACGAATCGCGGCACCTGGCGGTCGATTTCGCCGTGATGGATCTGCTCGGACACGCGGAGATGCGCAAGCTGCTCATCGACCTGGTCGGCGGCTGGGCCAAGCCGTCGCTGATCATCGGCGTGCTGAGCTATGTGCCGCTGCTGAACAAGATGCGCGACAACATCGTGGCGATGGGCGTGGACGAGGAGAAGCTCTACGGCGCGCTGAAGCGGTACGCGAACGTCGGCGAGCGCAGCGACTTCGCCCGCAGGCTGCCGATGTACCAGATCGTCAAGATGCACGGCAGCTGGGTGATCGACCGCGGCCACCCCTACCACCTGGTGGCCGACGCGCTGGTGAAGATCACCGGGCTGGTGCCGAGGGCGCTGCTGCGCAACAACCCGACCTGGTCGAAGGAACTGACCTACGAGCCCGCGGCATGACAGGGAGCCCGATGAGCACGCACACCCTCGACGTCGCCGTCATCGGCGGCGGGTTCGCCGGTATCGGCACGGCCATCCGGCTGAAGCAACGCGGGATCCGCGATTTTGCGATACTCGAGCGCGGCACCGCGATCGGCGGGACTTGGCGCGACAACACCTATCCCGGTGCGGCGTGCGACATTCCGTCGCGGCTGTACTCCTACAGTTTCGCGCCGAACCCGAACTGGTCGCGCACCTATTCCGGCAGCAACGAGATCCTCGGTTACATCGAGGCGATGGCCGCGGAGTTCCGGCTCGGTCCGCATATCCGGTTCGGGCACAACGTTTCCGGCATCGTGTTCGACGAGCAGGCCGGGGTCTGGGAGATTTCGGTCGAGGGTCACGCGGAGCCGATCCGCGCCCGGGCCGTCGTGCTGGCGTCCGGACCGCTGGCCAACGCCGGTTTCCCGGATATCCGCGGCATCGAGACCTACCGTGGTCACAAGATCCACAGCGCCCGCTGGGATCACGAATACGACTTCACCGGCAAGCGCGTGGCGGTCGTCGGCACCGGAGCCAGCGCGGTCCAGATCATTCCGGAACTGGTCGACAAGGCCGCCTCGGTGAAGGTGTTCCAGCGCACGCCCGGCTGGGTGCTGCCACGGGTCGACCGGCGGACCAACGGCCTGACCAAGGAGCTCTACCGCCGGGTGCCCGCCGCCGAACAGCTGGCCCGGCGCGCCTGGTTCTACGGCCACGAGTCGGTGGCGCTGGGCGTGGTCTGGAATACGCCGCTGACCAGGGTCGTCGAACTGGTCGGCAAGGCACAGCTGCGCAGGCAGGTCAAGGATCCGTGGCTGCGCCGCCAGCTCACCCCGGACTTCCGCGCCGGCTGCAAACGCCTGCTGATGACCGACGACTACTACCCCGCCCTGCAACGGGACAACTGCAAGCTGATCACCTGGCCGATCGCCCGGATCTCCGAGCACGGCATCCGCACCGCCGAAGGCATCGAGCACCAAGCGGATTGCATCGTGTTCGCGACCGGATTCGACGTCTCCAAGACCGGGACGCCCGTTCCGGTGGTCGGGCGCGACGGCCGGAATCTGGCGGAGGAATGGTCGCGCGGGGCTTACGCGTACAAGAGCGTCGCGGTCTCCGGATATCCCAACCTGTTCCTCACCTTCGGACCCAACTCCGGCCCGGGGCACAACTCGGCGCTGGTCTACATGGAAGCCCAGATCGATTACCTCGTCGGCGCGATCGGCATCATCCTGGACCGGGACCTGCGCATGCTGGACGTGCGACGGGATCGGCAGGACCGCTACAACGCCGCCATCCAGCGCAAGCTCTCCGCCACCACCTGGAACTCGGGGTGCCGCAGCTGGTATCTCACCGAGGACGGCTTCAACGCGACCATGTACCCGGGTTTCGCCACGCAGTACGTCCATCAGCTGCGCGCGGTCGATCTCGACGACTACCTGGTCGTCGAACAGACCGCCGACCAGCGGCGACAGCGGGTGGCACCGGTTTCCTAGGTGCCGAGGCGCCAGCGGCGCGGACGATAGACTCGGTCCGCAGGGAGTTCTATCAGCGTGCCGCCGGTCCATCGGCGCCCTGCTCAGCGAGGGAGGTGAGGTCGACGCCGGAGTACCGGATCGATGACCTCGCGCGCGCCGCGGGCACCACCACCCGCAACGTGCGCGCCTACCAGGAACGCGGGCTGCTGCCGCCGCCGGTCGGCAAGGACGGCCGGGCCAGCATCTACGACGACGCGCACCTCGAGCGGCTGCGCCTGATCGACGCGCTGCTACAGCGGGGCTTCACCACCGCGCACATCGCCGACTTCATCACCAGCTGGGAGACCGGCAAGGACCTCACCGAGGTGCTCGGTCTGCAACACGCCGTGACGGCGTCCTGGGCCAAGGACGAGACCTTCGAGGTGCCCCGCGAGTTGATCGGCACAATCCTCGGCGCCGACGCCGACGAACTGGTCGACCGGCTGCGCGAGATGAAGCTGGTCCGCTTGGAGGGCGACACGGTGGTCTTCACCGAGACCCAGCTGCTCACCTCGTTCGCCGAGTTGCACGAGTACGGCCTCGAACTGCGCACGCTCATCGAGATCTACGCCAAGGTGGCCGACCGGATCGATGACATCACGCACATCATGATCACCGCCGCCAAGCAGCACATCATCGACGAGCACGGCCCCGGCTGGATGCCCGACACCAGCGGCGAAATCGCCGAGACCACAACGATGCTCAACAAGATGCGGGAGCTGGCGGTGGCCTCGGTGCACGCCACGCTGGCCCGCTCGCTGGACGTCACGCTGCGCCGCGAACTCGGCGACTACCTCGCCACGGCGGCCGAGCGCGAGAAACAGCGCAGCGAATCCGGTCGCGACGTACCCTCCTAGACAAAGCGCAGAGTGCCGACCTTCGACGGATGGAGTCGCTGTGGCGTCCGACCGACCGAGAATCCCTCCGCTGCCGCTGATCCGGGCCGTCGAGTCGATTCGCGGCGCGTTGGCCGTCGCGTTCCGGAAACTGGTGCCGGGGCACGTCGCGCTGATGGAGCTGATCGCGGCCGGATGGATCTCGCAAGCCATCCACGCAGCCGCGGCGCTCGGCGTGGCCGACGAACTCGCGACGGGGCCGCGTTCCGGTGCGGACCTCGCGGCGGCGGTCGGCGCCGACGAGGGCGCGCTGCGGCGATTGCTGCGGCTGCTGATCAGTTACGGCATCTTCACCCAACGGCGCGACGGACGCTACGCGCTGACGCCGATGGCGCGGGCGCTGCGCCGCGACGCGGATGTGTCGCTGCGCGACGCGGTGCTGTTCTTCGGGTCGCCCGGACACCGCAACCACTGGACGCATCTGGTCGACGCCGTGCGCACCGGCGAACCGGTCGGCGAGAAACTCGAGGGGATGTCGTTCTTCGACTACGTCCGGCACGACCGCGAATTCGGCGACCTGTTCGACCGCGCGATGACCAGCATCGGCACCCTGGCGATGGAACCGTTGTTCGCGGCCTACGATTTCGGCCGCTACTCGACCCTGGTCGACGTGGGCGGAGGTGAAGGAACGTTGCTGACCGAAATCCTGCGCCGCGCGCCACGATCGCGCGGCATCCTGTTCGACCTGCCCGAGGTGGTGGCCTCGGCGCCCGCTCGGCTCGCCGAACTGGGTCTCGCCGATCGCTGCGCGGTGGAGAGCGGGTCGTTCTTCGACCGCGTCCCCGGCGGAGGCGACGCCTACATCCTCAAGCACATCCTGCACGACTGGGCCGAGCCCGACGCAGGGCGCATTCTGCGCACGCTGCGTGCGGCCATGGCTCCCGAGGCCCGGCTGCTGATCGTCGAACTCGTCGTCCCCGAACACACCGCACCGCACCCGAGCAAGTTCATCGACCTGGAGATGCTGGTCAACGCGGGCGGCCGGGAACGCACCGAGGCCGAGTACCGCGAATTCCTCGCCCGGCACGGATTCACGCTGACGAAGATCGTGCCGACAGCTTCCCCGGACAACGTGCTGGAGGCTCGGCCGAGCTGACCGCCACGGATCCCCGAGCGGCCGAACGTGTTTCGCAGACGGGCGTCGTTACGAAGCCGCCGCGGGGACGAGGAACGCGAGAGTGGCGATCCCCACCGCACCGTCGGCCACACAGGTGACGCGCATCGGCGTGCCGACCGGCGTCTGCCGCGATTCGAAGCCGCTGTAGTAGCCGAACACCGGCCCGGAGCGCTCCGACGGCAGGAAGAAGCCCAGACATTCCGCCTCCAGCACCGACGCCCCTTCACCGCTGTGGCACAGGGCGGCCGCGTCGGTGACACCGCGATCGACGTAGCAACCGGCCGGATCCGCACCCGCGGGCGCGGTCGCCCAGACCAAACCGCTTGCCAGGACCAGCAGAACGGTTCCCACGCCTACTCGCCGCGCCGTGATGTGCACCGCAATCCCTCCTCGGCAGATCTCAGCCATACCCGGTTGTTGCCGTGCGGGTTCTTCCGCCCTCGCATCCCGAACCCTTTCGAATATTTCAGCAGAACCGGCGGGGAGGGTCGAGCGCGACACCGTCACGAAACCGCGTTTTCCAGGCTCGACGCGGGATATCCGCGCGCTGGCCGGAGCGTCCCCGTGCGGTACATCCGGCCTCCCCGCGCCGGGACCGCTAGGCTACGAGCAGCATTGGCGGGTTCGGTGAGGATGTGATTCGGCCGTGGAATGGACCTTCACTCCGGACGAGTTCGCCCATATCTGGCGCGAGACCGATCTGGATCGGCACCCGTTCCCGCTGCGCATCCTGGAGACGCCCCGTACCGAGGACGAGGCCGAGAAGTTGCGCATCGCCCTGGCCGAACGGCTGCCGCTCCGCTCCGACCCCGACCTCTCGGCCTGCCTGCGTATCCTGGCCAAGCCGCACACCAGGATCGTGGCGATCGGCGGCACGCACGGGCCGGGCGGCGAACTGCGTCTGCTGGCCGCGGCCATCTACGACCGTGCCGTGCTCGCGGTGCAGGAACCCGGCACGATCCCGGATTTCGGTGGAAGCGTGCGTATTTCGATCGGGCACAGTGCCAAATTGGGGCGGCGGATCGCGGCGCTGCTGCCGAAGACTCCGCCGGGCCGCGAACCGGCCCGCGTCGCCCCGGGTGACGCGGTACGCGACCAGGAGACCGTGCCCGCGCGGCAACAGGCGGCGCCGCGAATCCGCAAGCTGCTGCTCGAACCGCACACCGCCGAGGGACACATCAGAATCGAACCGCGGCTGGATCGTCCGACGCCGCCCCCGCCGATCCACTACACCTGGATCGATGTCCGCGACGACGGGCGATATCTGATCAAAGCGGGTGACGAAGTGCGCATCGCACCTGCCTCCGTCGAGCAGATCGCCACCCAATTGCAGAAGCGCATACCGATATAGCCGCCTTTCCTGACCGCGGCCGCCGCCTATTGCTGACCCGGCACCGGGCTTCCGGTTAGTCTGGGGCGGACCGACCGATCTCAGGGGTGAGCGATGACGATCGAGACCAGCCGAGCCGATATCGCCCGATTCAAGCAGGCCGCGCAGGCCGGGACCGTCCAGTTCGATCCCGCGGCGGCTCGGCAGTGCGCCGAGATGTACGACCGGCAGGCCGATCGGCTGCTCCACCTACAGCAGAACCTCGAATCCGCCGCGGAACTCGGCGGATTCGGCGGATTCATCTCCGCGCAGCAGTTACAGGCCGGTTTCGGCCACAAAGCGCGGGACGCGGCGGCGCTGCTAGACCACTACATCGAAGCGGCATACCGCATGAAGGAAGCGTTCTTGATCAGCGGAGGACTGTTCGAAGAGGCCGATGCCGCGGGCGCTGCCGCCCTGCGCGCCGTCCGGACGAGGTTGCCCCGATGACCGGCACCGATCCCACCTACATCAGCTCGATGGAGCATTTCGAGTCCCTGCGGCACGAGGAGATCTACGCGAAGGCGCAGCAGATCGACGCCGCGCAGGTGCTGCGCGCCTCGACGATCTGGCTCGAGGCGGCAGGGGCGCTCACCACGTCGTTCCCGCTCACCCACGCCGGGGTGAACCGCGTGATGGACACGGCCGAATGGAAGGGCGCCGCCGCCGACGCCGCTCAGGCTTGCGCACGCAGTTTCGCGGCGTCGGCCGACGAACTGGCCGCGGTGCTCGGCCAGGTCGGCGCCCGGCTCGGAGGCGTCGCCGCGGCCGCCGAGGCGGTGAAACTCGCGGTGGTGCCGCCGGGTGCGTCCGGACCGGTGGGCGCGATCGCGCAACTGCTGGAGGCGGCGCACGTCATCGACGCGCAGATGGCGCAGGAGGCCCTGCGCCAAGAGGCCCTGCTCGCGATGAACATGGTCTACAAGCCCGCCTATTCCGCCGCGGGAAGCGCCGTGCCCGCGCTGCCCGAACCACCCGCGGTCGCCGCACCGGCCACGCCGCCGTCGGTCTCCCCCGGCACGCCGCGATACTCCGCGCCGGAACAGACGCCGCCGAACGGGCAATGGTCGCCGGACACAACGCAGCCCGCGCCTGCCGCACCGGAATCGTCCGCCCCGTCCCACAATCCGGCACCGCAAGTCCAGCCGAAACCGGATCCGCGAACTCCTGCGGAGCCACCCGTCCAGCAGGCTCCGCCACCGCAGCAGGCTCCGTCCACCCAGGCGCCGCAGCCCACGCCGACGACTCCGTCACCTGAGCCGGCTCCGCCGACACAGCAGGCACCGTCCACGACCGCGCCGCCTCCACCACCGAGCCCGTCATCCGCCCCGCCCGCGCCGCAGATCCCGGAACCCACGCAACCACCGAGTTCCTCCGCGCCGCCACCACCGAGCCCATCGCCCGAACCCCCCGCGCCCCAGACCCCGGAACCGACGCAACCACCGAGTTCCTCCGCGCCGCCTCCACCACCGAGCCCACCGCCGGCCCCGGCGCAACCGCCGAGCCCGCCGCCCGCACCGTCTCCTGCTCCCGGCCCAGCCGTGCCGATGCCCGACCCGAATGGCCAACCCGGCGTCACCGGGCCGGTGGATGGCAGCCAGCAGCAGGTTCCGACGACCAACCAACCCGGCGTCGTGCCCTCCTGACAGCTCGCTGGGACACCGGTCCTAACGCCGTGGGGCCGGAGCCGAGTCCGGCCCCCAGCACTTCACCACGCGTGGCGAACTCCGGATCGCAGGTCGATATCCGCTGTGCGCCGGTGCCCGGCCGCGGAGTTCAGCACCAGGTGCGATCAGACCTTCACCAGGTCGTCGGCGTGGATGACGGGACGTTGCATGGTGTCGGGGAGTTCGGCGGTAGAACGGCCGAGCATGCCAGCCAGTTCGGTGCTGTCGTATTCGACGACACCCCGGGCGACCACGCGGCCGTCGGGGGCCACCAGGTCGACCACGTCGCCTCCGTAGAAGCGGCCGCGGACGCCCACGATCCCGGCCGCGAGCAGCGACCGGCGCCGGTGCGCCACCGCTTGGACGGCGCCGTCGTCGATGAGCAGCGCGCCGCGGCTGTCGGCGGCGTGCCGGACCCAGAACTTGCGGGCGGACAACCGCACCGGACGCGCGGCGAACGCGGTGCCCACGGTGCCGGTGGTCAGTGCGGTAGCGGCCGACGAGGCGGCGGCCAGCAGGACCGGTACGCCGGCGTCCGCGGCCAGCCGCGCCGCCGACAGCTTGGACGCCATGCCGCCGGTGCCGAGCGCACCGCCGCTGCCCGCGATCACGCCGTCCAGATCGGCGCTGCTGCGCACTTCGGGGATCAGCGTGGCCGCTCCTTTGCGCGGGTCGCCGTCGTAGAGGCCCGCCACGTCCGACAGCAGCACGAGCGCGTCGGCGCCGACCAGGTGGGCGACCAGCGCGGCGAGCCGGTCGTTGTCGCCGAAGCGGATCTCCTCCGTCGCGACCGTGTCGTTCTCGTTCACCACGGCCACCGCGCCGAGCGAGCGCAGGCGATCGAGGGTGCGCTGCGCGTTGCGGTGGTGCTCGCGGCGCGCGAAGTCGTCGGCGCTCAGCAGCACCTGCCCGACCGTGCGGTGGTAGCGGGCGAACGACGTGCCCCACGCGTGCGCGAGGGCGAGCTGCCCGACGCTCGCCGCGGCCTGCTTGGTGGCCAGATCACGCGGACGGCTGGTCAGGCCGAGTGGCGCGATGCCCGCGCCGATCGCGCCCGAGGACACGACGACGACGTCGGATCCGGCGCGCATCCGCGCCTCCACCGCGTCCGCGAGCCGATCCAGCCGTGCGGTATCCAGGCCGCCCTTCAGACTGGTCAACGCCGACGAACCGATCTTCACCACGACCCGGCGCGCCGCCGCGATCGCCAGCCGCGCCTCGCTCAGGCCCGAGGAATCCGCCTCGGCGCTGATAGACCTCACCTGCATCGCCACCGAACTCCCTGCACCACAATCGAATCCACGGTAGCCGGGACGAATGCCCCGCCTATTCCTCGTCTTCCCGCACCAGACCGCGTCGCACCCGGGACGCGTGCTTGCGCTCGGCCGCGCTGACCCGGTCGGTCTGCTCCAGCCGGATGTCGGTGCCGCGCCCGGTGGGCACCATGTCGATGCCCGCGGAGATCTGCGGCTCCCAGTCGAACGTCACGTCGCCGATGGTCACCGGCGCGCCCGGTTCCGCGCCCTGCCGCACCAGTTCGTCTTCCACGCCCAGGCGGGCCAGCCGATCGGCCAGGTAGCCGACGGCCTCGTCGTTGTCGAATTGGGTCTGCCGCACCCAGCGCTCCGGCCGAGTGCCGCGCACGATGAAGCCGCCCGGCTCCTCCGGGTCGGCGATGACGCTGAATCCGGTCTCGTCCACCGCGATCGGGCGGATGACCGGGCGCTTCGGCGCGGCCTGCGGATGCTCCTCGCGGTACCGGCGCACCAGGTCGGCGAGAGCGAACGTCAGCGGGCGCAGACCCGCCCGGCTCACCGCGGAGATCTCGAACACCGGCCAGCCGCGCTCGGTGAACTCCGGAGTCACCATCTCGGCCAATTCGGCCGCGTCGGGCACGTCGATCTTGTTCAAGATCACCACCCGGGGGCGGTCGGCCAGGTCGCCGAGCCCGGCGTCCGCGCTCAGCGCGGGCTGGTAGGCGGCGAGTTCGGCCTCGAGCGCGTCGACGTCGGAGACCGGGTCGCGGCCCGGCTCCAGTGTCGCGCAGTCCACCACGTGGGCGAGCACCGCGCAGCGCTCGAGATGCCGCAGGAAGTCCAGGCCAAGTCCGCGGCCCTCGCTGGCGCCGGGAATCAGCCCGGGCACATCGGCGACCGTGAACGTGGTGTCGCCGCTGGCGACGACGCCGAGATTCGGCACCAGCGTGGTGAACGGGTAGTCGGCGATCTTCGGCTTGGCCGCCGACAGCACAGAGACCAGCGAGGACTTGCCCGCCGAAGGGAAGCCGACGAGCCCGACGTCGGCGACCGACTTCAGCTCCAAGACCAGGTCGAGCTCTTCGCCGTCCTCGCCGAGCAGCGCGAAACCCGGCGCCTTACGGGCCTTCGACGCCAGCGCGGCATTGCCGAGCCCGCCTCGGCCGCCACGCGCGACGATGAAACGGTTGCCGGCACCGACCAGGTCGACGAGCACTTTGCCGTCGTCGTCGAGTACCACGGTGCCGTCGGGCACCTTCAACACCAGGTCGCCGCCCTGTTTGCCGTCCCGGTTACCACCCTCGCCCGGTTTGCCGTTGCCTGCCTTCGCGTGCGGGTGGAAGTGGAAGTCCAGCAGGGTGTGCACGTTGGAGTCGACCTCGAGGATGACGTCGCCGCCGTTGCCGCCGTTGCCGCCGTCCGGCCCGCCGAGCGGCTTGAACTTCTCGCGGTGCACCGAGGCGCAACCGTGGCCGCCTTTACCCGCACGCACATGCAGTACGACGCGGTCGATGAACTTGGACATACGCCGAATCATCCTCCTTCGGGACTGGTCGTACTGGACGCTGGTCGTTCGAGAACACGAAAAACGGGCCAGGGTTCCGAGACCCTGACCCGCTCGCTGTTAATCCGGAAGTGGTTCGGCGGTCAGGCCTGAACCGGCTCCGGGACCACGATGTTGACGGTCTTGCGTCCACGCTTGGTGCCGAACTCCACCGCGCCCGCCGCCAGGGCGAACAGGGTGTCGTCACCGCCACGGCCGACGTTCACGCCGGGGTGGAAGTGGGTGCCGCGCTGACGCACCAGGATCTCGCCCGCCTTGACCGACTGGCCGCCGAAGCGCTTGACGCCGAGTCGCTGGGCGTTGGAATCACGTCCGTTCCGGGAGCTGGACGCGCCCTTCTTGTGTGCCATAGCTGGTTCTCCTCGGGATGTCTTACTTGATGCCGGTGACCTTGAGGACCGTCAGCGGCTGACGGTGACCCTGGCGCTTGTGGTAGCCGGTCTTGTTCTTGAACTTGTGGATGCGGATCTTCGGACCCTTGGTCTGCTCGACCACCTCGGCGGCCACGGAGACCTTGGCCAGCTTGTCGGCATCGGTGGTCAGCTCCGCGCCATCGACGACGAGGACGGGATCCAGCGCCACGGCGGTGCCCGGCGCACCCTCGATCTTCTCGACCTTCACCAGGTCACCGACCGCGACCTTGTACTGCTTTCCGCCGGTCTTGACGATCGCGTACGTTGCCATCGGTCGGCTGCCCTTCTTCCTATAGTGCTCGGCACTTGCTCACGCGGCGACTCCTCCGGTCTGAAACCACCGGAAACCGCCACACGACTGGTCTGGTAATCGCCACCGCCTCGGCATCTGGTGGCTCTCGGTATCGAACTGTCGAGAACCGGGCCACGAAGACAAAATATGTTGTCACCGGGCAGCGACTGTCCAAGATTACAGGACGGCTACCGCGACGACCAAACCGGCGTCCACGCCCGCGCCGCGGTCATGCCACCGGTTCGCTGCCCGGACGCACGTGGCCCCCACCGGAACGACCGGCGGGGGCCACGGCACGTGGGCGAGGACTCAGTTCGGCGCTTCCGGCGCACCGGCCGGGCGGCCGACCGCCCGCCTGCGCGGCCGGTTGCGCTGCGGCAATTCGGCCGCTTCCGGCTGGGAGTAGTCGATCGCGGGGGCGGGCGCCTGATCACCGGTGGGCAGCACGAACACCGCTCCCGAGCTGTCCGCCGCCGGTGCGGCGGCCGAACGGGCAACCCTTCGGCGACGAGCCGGACGGGCCGCCGGTGCGGCGACACCGTTGGCGGCCGCACCGGTCTCCGATGCCGGAACGGGCTCGGCAGCCGAGACGGGTTCGGCGACAGGCTCGGGCTCGGCGGCCGGAGCGGACTCCGCGACGGAGACCGGCTCCTCCGCCGGTACCGGCTCGACCTTCTCGACTTCCTCGATGACCTCCACCACTTCGGCGGGCTCGGTCTCGGGCTCCTCGGCGGGCACCGCCACCGCGGCTTCGACGGTCTCCGTGACCACCCGCTCCGCGGCGGATTCGTCGGCGACCGCGACCCGCGGCTCGACGGCGTCCTCGGCTTGTTCGGGCTCGTCGGACTGGTGCGCCGCCATCGCCAGCGCCACTGGATGCGCCCGCTTGACCGCCGCCTCTTCCTCGGGGTGCTCGGGCGCGGGACCGGATCCGTTGGCCGGCTGGGCGGGCGCGGCCGCACCCTTGTCGCGGCCCCGCCGCCTGCGCGAACCGCTCTCGCGGGTGCGCCCCGCGGTCTCTTCGCCGGAACCGGGCTCCACCGGGTAGGTGTGCACGAGGATGCCGCGGCCGTGGCAGTGCTCGCAGGTGGTGGAGAACGCCTCGACCAGGCCGGTGCCGAGCTTCTTGCGGGTCATCTGGACCAGCCCCAGCGAGGTGACCTCGGAGACCTGATGGCGGGTACGGTCGCGGCCCAGCGCCTCGGTCAGGCGGCGCAGCACCAGATCGCGGTTGGACTCGAGCACCATGTCGATGAAGTCGACGACGATCATGCCGCCGATGTCGCGCAGCCGCATCTGGCGCACGATCTCCTCGGCGGCCTCCAGGTTGTTCCTGGTGACCGTCTCCTCCAGATTGCTGCCGCCGGAACCGGTGAACTTGCCGGTGTTCACGTCGATCACCGTCATGGCCTCGGTGCGGTCGATCACCAGGGTGCCGCCCGACGGCAGCCACACCTTACGATCCAGCGCCTTGGCCAGCTGTTCGTCGATCCGGTAGGTCTCGAACACGTCGACGCCGTTGTTCTCGTGCCGGTTGACCCGGGCGAGCAGGTCCGGCGCGACGGTGCCGATGTACTTCTCGACCGTGCTCCAGGCCCGGTCGCCTTCGATGACCAGCTTGGAGAAGTCCTCGTTGAACAGGTCGCGGATGACCTTGACCAGCAGGTCGGGCTCTTCGTAGAGCGTCTTGGGCGCGTTGTTGTCCTTGCCGGTCTGCTGCTGGATCGTGCGCCACGTGGCCTGCAGCCGCTCCACGTCGCGGGCCAGCTCGGTCTCGCTGACGCCTTCGGAGGCGGTGCGGATGATCACACCGGCGTCGGCGGGCACGATGTCGCGCAGGATCTCCTTCAGCCGCTTGCGCTCGGTGTCGGGCAGCTTGCGGCTGATGCCGGTGGAGGTGCCGCCGGGCACGTACACCAGGAAACGACCGGCCAGGCTGATCTGCGTGGTCAACCGCGCGCCCTTGTGGCCGACCGGGTCCTTGCTCACCTGGACCAGCACCTGGTCGCCGGGCTTGAGCGCCTGCTCGATCTTGCGCTCCTTGCCGCCGAGACCGGCGGCTTCCCAGTTGACCTCACCGGCGTAGAGCACGCCGTTGCGGCCGCGGCCGATGTCGACGAACGCGGCTTCCATGCTGGGCAGCACGTTCTGCACCTTGCCCAGGTAGACGTTGCCCACCATGGACGCCGAACCGGTGCTGGTCACGAAGTGCTCGACCAGGACGTTGTCCTCGAGCACGGCCACCTGCGTCGCGGTCGGGTGGTCCGGGAAGGACTTCTCGCGCACGACCATCACGCGGTCCACCGCTTCGCGCCGGGCCAGGAACTCCGACTCGGTCAGGATCGGCGGACGGCGGCGGCCCGCCTCACGGCCGTCCCGCCTGCGCTGCCGCTTGGCCTCCAGCCGGGTGGAGCCGGTGATGCCCTGGACCTCGTCGGACGCGGCGCGGCTGCGGGTCTTGTTGCGCGGCTCGCGCTCGTGCACGACCGTGTTCGGCGGATCGTCGTCGGAGGCCTCGTTCTCGCCGGACTCACCGGCCACCTTGCGGCGACGACGGCGACGGCGGCGGCGGCTCGAGCCTTCCGGCACGCCGTCCTCGTCCTCGCCATCGCCGGTCTCCGCGGACTCCGCCTCGGCGGGCTCGGAAGCCGCAGGGGCCGACTCGTCCACGGTCTCGGTCTCGGTCTCGTCGTCGTTGTCCTCGCCGTCGCCGTCGGCTTCGGACTGCTGCTCACCCCTGCCACGACCCCGGCCGCGGCGGCCACGGCGCCTGCGCCGGGGCTGGCCGTCGGCTTCGCCCTGCTGGTCGGACTCGCGCTCGTCCTCGACCTCGGTCTCGTCCTCGGCGGGCTCGGGCGCCTGCTGCTCGGTGTGCCGGGTTTCCCGCTCGGCGCGCCGCTGTCTGCGCGCCTGCTCGGCGGCCGCGGCGTCCGGCGACAGGAACAGCGGCGCCTGCACGACGGCGGCGGACTCGAACACCGCCGGGGTCACCGGCTCGGCCTCGGGTCGCACCGAGTGCGTGAACAGCTGCGTGTGGTGCGCCGCCGCGCCGGTGGACGGTTGCGTGGCGCTCGGCACGTCCGGCGCGGAGAAGATGACGCCCGTACCGGTGAAGGACGCGTCGGCCTCGGCCGCGCGCGGTGGTTCCGGAGGTTCGGCCGGTGTGGCCGCGTCCGCCGCGGGCTCGGCGGCCTGCGGCGGTGCGGGGGGCTCGGCCTGCCCCACGGCGGGCTGCTCGGCGGCATCGGCCTCGACCGTCACCAAGGCGTCGCGCACCGACTCGGCGACCGCGCGGTCGACGTTCGACTGCGCGCTGCGCGCGTCCGCCCCCATCTCGGTCAGCTTGGCCAGGATGCGCTTGCTCGTTACCCCCAGCAGCTTGGCGAGTGCGTGAACTCGGATTCGCTCCGGCAATTGTTCGGCATCCTGTGATGTTGTATCCAGCGGCTCTTGATCGGCCACGAAGTCTCCTCGGGCCCCCGGGCGCGTCCCTCCCGGCGGGAGTGACGCGGCCGACGCGGGGGCGCTGTCCGTTCGACTCGCACCCGGTGGGCGCGAGATCAAGTGGTCTCGCCCCGCGTGCCCGGTTATCTCCTCGGTCGTTCGTCGTTCGGGCTAACTGGTCACGCGGCGCCTGGCTGTATGGCTGAACTCCGCGGTTCGAGCGCTCATCCAGCGTGCCTACACGGATATCCGACCCGGTGACCAGGCCATTTACCCGTGGCAGCGATGATCGGCATCGAGCCGTGGTGTCATCCGGCTGCGCTCGTCACGTCTCGTTCGCGCACCTGCACGAACAGTCGGCGTCGAATGCAGCCGATGCCAGTATCCCACACCCCGCGCCGGGCGTTCGCCATCGGCGCTCGACTCGGTCCGGCCCGCGGCGCGAACACCGGTGTCGCGGCGGCGCGGGCACGACGATCGAGACGTGGTCAGGCGGGCCGCTCGGGGAACCAGAGCGCGATCTCCCGCTTGGCCGATTCGGGGGAATCCGAGCCGTGGACCAGGTTCTCCTGGGTCTCCAGAGCGAAGTCTCCGCGAATGCTGCCGGGCACGGCCTTGTCCACCGGATCGGTGCCGCCGGCGATCTGGCGGAACGCGGCGATCGCGCGGGGACCCTCCAGGATGGCCGCGACGACCGGGCCCGAGGTGATGAACTCGATCAGGGACCCGAAGAACGGCTTCTCGGCGTGCTCGGCGTAGTGGCCCTGGGCCAGTTCCTCCGACACGTGCTTCAGTTCGAGGGCGACGATCTTCAGGCCCTTGCGCTCGATCCGTGCCAGCACCTCGCCGACAAGGCCACGGGCCACACCGTCCGGCTTGATGAGTACCAACGTCTGCTCAGTCACGGCGAACAGCCTATCCGGCACACTTGCGGGCAGCGCACCAGCGGTCCGGCTGATCGGCGCCCCGGCGCCGCCGCCCCCTCGGCAACAGACCGGCAGCGTCCTCTCCTGAGCCCTCCGGCTACGACCGCTGGATGCGCTGGCTGGGCAGCAGGCCCTTCTCCATCCGGCCGCGCACGTCGGCTCGCAGCACCAGGATGAAGCCCCAGACCACGCCGAACACCACGCCGATCACGCCGATGGACAGGTGGATGAACGCGCCGAGCAGGACAAGCACTTGCAGGCCGAGATTGAACGGCAATGCCCAGGACCGCCGCTGCAACCCGGCCCCCAGGAACATCACCACCGCGAGGACCACGAGATAGGTGCCCGAAAACCAGGTCACCCCGCCGCCGACGTCCGCCACCACCGGCAGGGCCAGCAGCACCACGATCGCCTCCAGCACCAGCGTCCCCGCCATCACCCCGCGGAACCCCTTCCACGGGTCGGTCGCGGGGGCGGGCACCGCCTGCTCGTCTCGGTCGGCCGGTTCGCTCATGCTGGATTTGTTGTCGGCATGAGCGGGGCCCTGCGTGGTCACGCTGCGCTTCCGCCTCCAGGCCTGACCGCTCATGCTGTGCCCTCCTCGGCGTCGGCCGGGCTCACGAAGTGTCCGGCGTTCCTGCGGTGCTTCTCGGCGTCCACGGGCCCGCCGTGGCCGGATAGGCTGCCGTCCGCGCACCCGGCGCTCACGCCGGGTCCTTCCCGAACAGCGCGCGGGCCGCGCCCGCCGTGACCACCGACCCTGTCACGATCACTCCGGCTCCGGAGACCATCTCGCCCGCCTCGCCCACCTCTTCGGCGATCGCGATCGCGGTCTCCAGCGCGTCGGGCAGCGTGGCGGCGGAGACCACGCGCTCGTCACCGAACCGCTGGACCGCGAGGTCGGCGAGCGTCTCCACGTCCAGCGCGCGGGGCGAACCGTTGCTGGTGACGACGATCTCGTCCAGCACCGGCTCCAGCGCGGTGAGGATGCCGGCGGCGTCCTTGTCACCGAGCACCGCGACCACTCCGACCAGTTTGCGGAAGTCGAACTCGTCGGTCAGCGTCGCGGCCAGCGCCTGCGCACCGGCCGGATTGTGCGCGGCGTCGATGAAGATGGTGGGCGCGCTGCGCATGCGCTCCAGCCGCCCAGGGCTGGTGACGCTCGCGAAACCGGCGCGCACGGCGTCCATGTCGAGCTTGCGTTGCGCGCCCGCGCCGAAGAACGCCTCCACCGCCGCGAGCGCGAGCACCGCGTTGCGCGCTTGGTGCTCGCCGTGCAACGGCAGGAAGATCTCGTCGTACACCCCGCCGAGGCCCTGCAACTCGAGTTGCTGCCCGCCCACCGCGATCTGCCGGGCGAGCACGCGGAACTCCGAGCCCTCGCGCGCGACCGCGGCGTCCATCTCGACGGCGCGGCGCAGCAGCACCTCCATCGCCTCCGGTTCCTGCTGCGCGATCACCGCGACGTTGTCGCGCGGCACCAGGCCCGCCGGGGCGCGTTTGATGATCCCGGCCTTCTCGCCCGCGATCGAGGTGAGGTCCGGGCCGAGGTACTCGGTGTGGTCCAAGCCGATCGGCGTGATCACCGCGACCTGCCCGTCGACCACGTTCGTGGCGTCCCAGGTGCCGCCCAATCCCGTCTCGACGACCGCCACGTCGACCGGCGCCTCGGCGAAGGCGGCGAACGCCATGCCGGTGAGCACCTCGAACTTGCTCATCGCGGGACCTCCCGCGGCCGCCGACTGCTTGTCGATCATCTCGACGTACGGCAGCAGCTCGCGGTAGATCTCCACGTACCGCGCGGGCGTGATCGGCGCGTTGTCGATGCTGATCCGCTCGGTGGCCAGTTGCAGATGCGGACTGGTGATCCGGCCGGTACGCCGATGCAGCGCGGTGAGCAGCGCGTCGATCATCCTGGTCACCGAGGTCTTGCCGTTGGTGCCCGCGATGTGGATCGCCGGGTAGCTCTGCTGCGGCGAGCCGAGCAGATCCATCAGCGTGGCGATCCGGGTGAGCGAGGGCTCGATCTTGGTCTCCGGCCAGCGCCGGTCGAGTTCCGCCTCGACCAGCGCCATCTCCGCCAGCTCCACCGGCGAGGGGCCGGAGCCGAGCCGCGCGCCGCCACGGCGCTCGTCGTCGCCGTATTGCGGTTCCGGCTCGTGGTTCACTTGCCGCTCAACTCCGCCAGCCGCGCCCCGATCCGCGCCACCTCGTCGGAGGCGATCTGCTGCCTGCCGCGGATCTTGTCCACCACGTGCTCGGGCGCCTTGGCCAGGAACGCCTCGTTGCCGAGCTTGGCGGCGGTGCCCTGGAGCTCCTTCTGCGCGGCGGCCAGGTCCTTCTCCAGCCTGCGGCGTTCGGCGTCCAGGTCGACCGCGCCCGAGGTGTCCAGCTCCACGGTGACCGTTCCGGTGCTCAGGCGGACCTCCACCGACGCGGTGGCGGCGAACTCGGCCCCCGGCTCGGTGAGCCGCGCCAGGTTCGCCACCGACGCCGCCTGCTCGCCGAGTCCGGCCGCGTCCAGGCCGATCAGCTTGGCCGCGACCTTCTGCTTGTCCGCCAGGCCCTGGTCGCTGCGGAACCGCCGGATCTCCGTGATCAACCGCTGCGTATCGGAAATACGTTGCGCGCCTTCCTGATCCGCGGGCACACCGGATGCCTGCGGCCACGGCGCGACCACCACCGACTCGCCGCCGGTCAGCGCCTGCCACAACGCCTCGGTGACGAACGGGATGACCGGATGCAGCAGGCGCAGCACGGCATCGAGCACGGAGCCGAGCACGAGCTGGGTCGCCTCGGCGCGGGCGCCGTCGGCGGCGAACTGCACCTTGGCCAGTTCCAGGTACCAGTCGCACAGCTCGTCCCAGGCGAAGTGGTAGAGCGCCTCGCAGGCCTTGCCGAACTCGTAGGCGTCGAACGCGGCGTCGGCTTCGGCGCGCACCGCGTCCAGCCGGTCCAGGATCCAGCGGTCGGCGTCGGTGAGCTGCGCGCGGTCGGGCAGGTCGCCCACCCGCGCGCCGTTCATCAGCGCGAATTTGGTCGCGTTGAACAGCTTGGTCACGAAGCTGCGCGAGGCGAGCACGTGCGGCTCGCCGACCGAGAGGTCACCGCCGGGCTGCGCGCCGCGCGCGAGGGTGAACCGGGTCGCGTCGGCGCCGAAGGCGTTGATCCAATCCAGCGGGTCGATGCCGTTGCCGCGCGACTTGGACATCTTCTTGCCGAACTGGTCGCGGATCAGGCCGTGCAGGAAGACGTCCTTGAACGGCACCTGGCGCTCGCCGCCCTTGCCCGCGGTCAGCGCGGCGTCCTCGGCCACGTAGGTGCCGAACATCATCATCCGCGCCACCCAGAAGAACAGGATGTCGTAGCCGGTGACGAGCACGCTGGTGGGATAGAACTTCTCGAGTTCGGCGGTGGCGTGCGGCCAGCCCATCGTGGAGAACGGCCACAGGCCGGAGGAGAACCAGGTGTCCAGCACATCCGGGTCCTGCACCCAGCCTTCGGGCGCCTGCTCGTCGGGCCCGACGCACACCACTTCGCCCTCGGGGCCGTACCAGATGGGGATGCGGTGGCCCCACCACAGCTGGCGCGAGATGCACCAGTCGTGCATGTCGTCGACCCAGCCGAACCAGCGCGGTTCCTGACTCTTGGGGTGGATCACGGTGTCGCCGTTGCGGACGGCGTCACCGGCGGCCTTGGCCAGCGACTCGACCTTCACCCACCACTGCATGGACAGCCGCGGCTCGATCGGCTCGCCGGTGCGCTCGGAGTGGCCGACGCTGTGCAGGTACGGGCGCTTCTCGGCGACCACCCTGCCCTCCCGCGCGAGCCGTTCGCGCACCTTGACGCGCGCCTCGAAACGGTCCATGCCGTCGAATTCGGTTCCGGTGCCGGTGATCCGGCCACGCTCGTCCATGATGGTCGGCATCGGGAGCCCGTGCCGCAGACCCATCTCGAAGTCGTTCGGGTCGTGCGCCGGGGTGATCTTCACCGCGCCCGAGCCGAATTCGGGATCGACGTAGTCGTCGGCGATGATCGGGATCTGCCGCCCGGTGATCGGATGCTCCAAGGTGGTGCCGATCAAGGCCCGGTAACGCGGGTCCTCCGGATGCACGGCCACGGCCGTGTCGCCGAGCATGGTCTCCACCCGGGTGGTGGCCACCACGACGTGCGGTTCGTCGTCGGCGAGCGAGCCGTAGCGCAGCGAGACCAGCTCGCCTTCCACGTCCTCGTACTTCACCTCGATGTCGGAGATCGCGGTGCGCAGCTCCGGCGACCAGTTCACCAGCCGCTCGGCGCGGTAGATCAGGCCCGCGTCGTAGAGCCGCTTGAACATGGTCTGCACGGCGCGCGACAGGCCCTCGTCCATCGTGAAGCGGTCCCGGCTCCAGTCGACGCCGTCGCCGAGCGCGCGCATCTGCCATTGGATGGCGCCGCCGGATTCCCGCTTCCAGTCCCACACCTTCTGCACGAACAGTTCGCGGCCGAAATCTTCCTTCGTCTTGCCGTCCACCGCCAGCTGCTTCTCCACCACGGTCTGGGTGGCGATGCCCGCGTGGTCCATGCCGGGCAGCCAGAGCACCTCGTAGCCCTGCATGCGCTTGCGGCGCGAGAGCGTGTCCATCAAGGTGTGGTCGAGCGCGTGGCCCATGTGCAGCGTGCCGGTGACGTTCGGCGGCGGCAGCACGATCGAATAGGCCGGCTTGCCACTGCCCGGATCGGCGGTGAAATAGCCCGCGGCTACCCAGCGCTCGTACATCTCGGCCTCCACCTCGCCGGGAGTCCAGCTCTTGGGGAGGGCATCGGCACGATTACGCGTGTTGTCAGGGGCTGCGCTGGTCACCCCGCGATTCTAGAGCCCGCCGATCCGCCGACCTCGGGTCGGTCGACCCCGGTCGCCGGTGTCCGGCGGATCCGCCGGTCGACGCCGCGCGGAATGGCGAGGAAAATCCGCCCGCCGGGCGCCGAAGCGGAGGGTATTCCGCGATGAAGACAAAAAGAGGCGGAGTCTTCGGTGGATGAGGGACACCGAACACTCCGCCCATGTCAGTAGCTTACCGGCGATCCGGGACCGGGCTCGGAATCCATAAGCAATTCTCAGCTTCCGGCATTTCGGACCCCGGATATTCCGCTCAACGGGCGAGCACGGCGACCTCGGCCGCCACCAAGTCGCCGTTGATCGCGATCGCCGCGGCGGAGCCCGCTCCCGCGGCGGAAATGACCTGAGCTGCCGGATTGCTGACGTTGCCCGCGGCCCACACACCCGGCACGCTGGTGCGTCCGGTGGCGTCCGTCGCCACCCAGCCGCCTGCGTCGAACGCGCAGCCGAGCGCGACCAGCACTTCGTCGTTGGCACGGAAAGTCGGCGCGACGAACATGGCGGTCCTCGGCACGGCCCGCCCGTCGGCCAGTTCCACACCGCGCAGCCGGTCGTCCACCACGAACCGGGCGACCTCGCCCTCGACCACCCGGACGCCGCGCGCGTCCAAGTGGGCCCGGTCGTCGTCGGACAGGGTCATCGTGTTCGAGAAGAAGACGACGTCGTCCGACCACTGGGGCAGCAACAGCGCCAGGTGCACCGCACGGGCCAGGGCGCCGGGCTCCGGCCCGCCGAGCACGCCGATCGGCTGGTCCCGGACCTCGTAGCCGTGGCAGTACGGGCAGTGCAGCACGTCACGGCCCCACCGCTCGGCCACTCCGGGCAGCTCCGGCAGTTCGTCGCGCAGCCCGGTGGCCACGAGCACGCGACGAGCCCGCAGCGTCCCGCCGCCACCGAGCCGCAGCGTGTGGTCGGCCTCCCCCGTCCGCTCGGCGCCGACGACGACGTCGTCGATCATCTCCGCGCCGTAGCTCACGGCCTCGGCGGCTCCGCTCGCCAGCAGTTGCGCCGGTGGCATCCCGTCCCGGGACAGGAACCCGTGCATGTGCTCGGCGGGCGCGTTGCGCGGTGCGCCGCCCCTGACCACCGCGACGCGCCGCCGCGCCCGGGCCAGGACCAGCGCACCGGACAATCCCGCCGCTCCGCCGCCCACGATCACCACGTCGTATGTTTCGCTCATCCGCGATCACCTCCATCGACACAGTGCCGTCAGTTCCGGCGATTCAGCAACAAATGTTGCCAAAATCGGGAAAGCGCGGTGCACTGGTGACATGTCTGCACCACCGGCTGTCGCCCAGGCCCTCGCCGATATCGGGCCACGACTCAAAGCGCTGCGCACCCGCCGCAATGTCACGCTCACCGCGCTGGCCGAAAGCACCGGGATCTCCAAGAGCACGCTGTCGCGGCTCGAGTCCGGTCAGCGCAAAGCCAGCCTGGAACTGCTGCTGCCGATCGCGATGGCCCACCAGGTGCCGTTGGACGAATTGGTGGCCGCCCCCGCGATCGCCGATCCGCGGGTCCACACGACGGCGCGGAAGATGAACGGGCTCACCATCGTTCCGCTGACCCGGCAGCCGGGTCCGCTGCAGGCGTTCAAGATCATCATCCCACCCGAGCGCGGCGAACCCGACCCCAAGGTGCACGAGGGTTTCGAGTGGCTCTACGTGTTGTCCGGACGACTGCGGCTGGTACTCGGCGAGCACGATCTGGTGCTCGGCCCGGGCGAGGCCGCGGAATTCGACACCCGCCAACCGCATTGGTTCGGCAGCGCGGGCCGGGGTCCGGTGGAAATCCTGAGCCTATTCGGGTCGCAGGGTGAACGAATGCATCTTCGCGCGCGGTCGGCGGGCCGGAAACGCGCCTGAACCACTTGTGTCTGAAATGTCCGTTATTGCCAAAACGTGAATTTTCCGGACCCTGGAAAGGGTGAATACCCCAAGCGCTCCTCCCCCGGTGAATCCCCAAGAAAAACCAGGGTTTTCCCGGTTGCCGAACACGCGTCGGCTGCGGACGCTGGGAGAGGTGAACCCCCCGCTGGAGGCATACGCCCCCGAACCCCGGCTGCCGGTGCTGGTCCCGGAGACGCTGCACGATCTGCGCGGTCAGACGATCGCGGAGATCCGGTATCCCGCCGCGGCGGCCCTGGTCGTCGCGGGCGTTCCCGGCGCGGGCAAGAGCACCGCGCTGCGTAAGTTCTTCGGCGCCGACGCGGCGGCCACCACGCCGTCGCGCAGTGCCGCCGGAGTGCTGGTGCTCGACTCGATGCAGGCGCGTAATCGCTGGCGGCCCAAGCTGTGGTGGCTGCCCTACCTGCTGTGGCGCCCGCTGGTGCACGTCGCGCACTTCCAGGCCATTCGCGCCGCGTTGCGGGAGGTCAGCGGCCCGGTCGTCATCCACGACTGCGCCACCTTCGGTTGGGCACGCGCTCTGATCGCGCGCTGGGCGGCGGATCGCGAACTGCACCTGCTCATGTTGGACGTGCCCGCGGCGGTGGCCCGCGCGGGCCAGCACAGCCGCGGACGGCGGATCAACCACGTGGTCTTCCGGCTGCACGTGCGAAGCTGGCGGCGGCTGATGCGCACCGTGGCGACGCAGCGCCGCCCGGTCGGCCGCGCGTCCCGATCGGTGGTCATCGTCGACCGCGCGGCCGTGAATCACCTGCAGTGCGTGACGTTCGCCTGACCGGACGCCGCCGCGGTCAGGGCACCAGGACGGTCAATGCCGCGGGCACCGCCCGGATCGTGATCGGCAGCGTGCCCGCCGGTTCACCGTCGGCGGTGGCGGGCGCGCCGGCCGCGGTGAGCGTGACGGCCGCGGCGCGGAACTGCTTGACCTCCGGGTGATTCTGCCGTTTGCCCGCCGACAGCGCGGGCAGCAGGCGCAGCATCTCCCCGCGCGACAACGCGCCCACCACGGTCAGGTCGAGCAGTCCGTCGTCCATCAGCGCGTCCGGGCAGATCAGCATGCCGCCGCCGTAGGTGCGGGTGTTGCCAACCGCGACCATGACCGCCTCGGTCACCAGCTGCGCGCCCGCGCCCGGGTTGGTCAGCCCGTCGGTCACCGCGTCCACCAGCTCGACCCGGTAGGGCACGGTGAAGCGCCCGGATATCTCGGCCAGCGCGGCGACGGTGTAGCGCAGTCTGCCCTTCGGCCAGCGCATCTCGTTGGCGCGCAGGGTGACCCGCGCGTCGAATCCGGTGCCCGCCACCGTGGCGAACCACATCGGCGGGTCGGAGGACTCGATGCGGCCGAGGTCGATCGTCCTGGTCCGCCCACGCAACACCAGCGAGGCGGCGGCCTGCGGATCGTCGGTCGGCACGCCGAGTTCCCTGGCCAGATCGTTGCCGGTACCGGCGGGAATCATGCCGAGCGCCACGCCGGTCTCGGCGACGGCGGGGAGGGTCACGTTGATCAGGCCGTCGCCGCCGACGCAGACCACGGCATCGGGTCTCGCGCCGCCCGCGATCAAATCCCGCACCTGCCGAACTGTTTCGGCGGCCGAGGGAGCGCATACCTCCGTGACCTCCGCGCCGCCCGCGCGGAAGCGGGCGATCGCGACGCTCGCCGCGTCACCTCCCCTGCCGTGCCCGGACCGCGGATTGGTCACCACGGTGATCTTGCGCACCGGCGAATAGTTGTTCACGGCACCAGCTTTCCGGGATTCAGGATGCCCGCCGGGTCGAGTTCGGCCTTCACCGCACGCAGCACGCGCACGCCTAGATCGCCCACTTCGTCCGGCACCCACGGACGATGATCGGTGCCCACCGCGTGGTGGTGGGTGATGGTGCCGCCGCTGGCGACGATGGCGTCGCCCGCGGCGCGCTTGGCGGCCTGCCACTGGGCCAGCGGGTCGTCGAGCTGCTTGGCGACGACGGTGAAGTACAGCGACGCGCCGGTCGGATAGGTGTGCGAGATGTGGCACATGACCAGGGGCGGAGTGCCCTGCGCACCGAGCGAATCGGTCAGTGCCGCGGTGACCCCCGCCTTCAGCGCGCTCAGATTCGACCAGGTGGTGGCGGTCTCCAGCGTTTCGCAGAGCACGCCCACGTCCAGCAGCGCGTCGCGCAGGTACGGGGCGGCGAAACGACCGTGCTCCCATTCCCGGGCCGGTGTCTCCCCCAAGGACGCGCCACCCGCGGCGGCCAGCACGGCGGCCGCTTCGGCGCTGCGTGCGGCGACATGCGCCGAGCTGCCCTCGTAGGTGGTGATGGCCAGGCATCCGGCCACGGGGTTGCCGCCGATATCGCCGGAGCGGGCGAGATTGATCCCGGTCTCCGCCTCGTCGGACAAGCGGAGCACAGTGGGCGCCGCGCCCGCCTGCACGACCGCGCGCAACGCGGCGGCGCCGGTCGCGAAATCGGGGAACGCCCAAGCTTGGTAGGCGACAGTTTCCGGAACCGGATGCACCCGCAGCGTGACCTCGGTGATCACGCCGAGCGTGCCCTCTGATCCGACGAACAACTCGCGCAGGTCCGGTCCCGCCGCCGAGGCGGGCGCGCGCCCGAGTTCGAGCGTGCCGCTGGGGGTGGCGATCTTCAGCCGCTGCACCATGTCGTCGAAACGGCCGTAGCCCGCCGAGGCCTGGCCGGACGACCGCGTCGCCGCGAAGCCGCCGAGGGTGGCGAACTCGAAACTCTGCGGGAAATGACCGAGGGACAGCCCGTGCGCGCCGAGCAGTTCCTCCGCGCGCGGACCGGTCACGCCCGCGCCCAGGGTGGCGGTGCCGCTGACCGGATCGACCTCGGTCAACCCGGCCAATCTGCGCAGATCAAGGGCGATCACGGTGTCGAAGCGTCCGCGCACGGGATCGACGCCGCCGACCACACTGGTGCCGCCGCCGAACGGGACCACCGCGACGGCGTGCCGCGCGCAGTAGCCGAGCACGGCGAGGACCTCGTCGTGATCGGCCGGGAAGACGACGGCGTCCGGCGCGTCCTGCGGCCCCTCGGCCCGGCGGCGCAGCAGATCGGGCGTGCTCTTCCCGCCGGCGTGCCGCAGCCGATCGCGGTGGTCGGCCGACACGTTGCCGGGGCCGACCACCTCGACCAGCCCGGCGCGCCGCTCGGGCGTCAACGCCGATTCGCGCAGTGGCACGTCGCCCTCGTCGCGGCGCGCCACCGGGTTGCCGGAGACCCCGAACACCTGCGTCAGCAGACCGCGGATCCGTTCCGAAAGTGGCTGGTGAGCAGCCGCGACGCCCCAGGCATCCCAGACCATGCTCGCCGCCGAGTCGCCCGGGCCGGTCTTCGCCGACCGGGCCGGATCGCCGTCGGTGTGCTGCTGCGTGTCCACCATGCGTTACAGTTTGACATAGACTGTCAAGCAGTAACGAACAACTGGACAAATTCTTCCTGGCCGACGCTCCGCCGTCGGCCGCTCGACCCCGGTGGTGACGCTTTGACCGCTCCCGACACCTCCGCCGAGCACCTCTCGGCGACCGACCTGGCGATTCTCGACGCCGCCCGCGCCTGCGTGGAGGAGTTCGGCGTACGCCGCACCACACTCACCGAGGTGGCGCGGCGGGCGGGCGTCAGCAGGCCGACGGTCTACCGTCGCTGGCCGGACACCGGCGCGCTGGTAGCGGAGTTGCTGGTGCGCGAGCTGCGCGGGATCGTGGCGGCGACCATGCCGTCGGCGGGCAGCGCACGCACCAGGTTGGTGGAGGGCGTGGTCGCCGGGGCGGCGACGGTCCGGACGAATCCGTTGTTCGGCAAGATCTTCCGCACCGACACCGATCTGATGCTCACCTACGTCTTCGGCAGGCTCGGGCGCAACCAGCGCGCGCTGATCGAACTGTTCGCGGCGGGCATCCGAGACGGCCAGCGGGACGGCTCCATCCGCGCGGGCCATCCGGAGCGGATGGCCACCATGCTGCTGCTGATCGCCCAGTCCGCGGTGCAGTCGGCGGGCACCGTCGCACCGCTGCTGGCGGGCGAGCACCTCGACGCCGAACTCCGTCGCGCGATCGACGGCTACCTCGACGATCGCGCTCACGAAACGGCCGAAGACGCGGCCCGAGCGCAATCGTGATGAGTACCAGCTCGCGGCGTTCCCGCTGCATCCGAAAGGCATGTGATGAGCACTGAGCCAATGCGTACCGGAGACTCCGCGTTGAACGCCGCGCGCCGCGCCACGGATTTGTCGCGGCTCGGCGACGGCGCCGAGATCGACGTCCTGGTGATCGGCGGCGGCGTCACCGGCGCCGGAGCCGCACTGGACGCCGCCGCCCGCGGACTGCGGACCGTGCTGGTGGAACGCCACGACCTGGCGTTCGGCACCAGCCGCTGGAGCTCCAAGCTGGTGCACGGCGGCCTCCGGTATCTGGCGAGCGGCCGGGTGGGCATCGCCCACGAGAGCGCGGTGGAACGCGGCATGCTGCTGCGCACCACGGCGCCGCATCTGGTGCGCCCGCTGCCTCAGCTGGTGCCGCTGCTGCCGAATGTCGGCACAACGCAAGCCGCTCTGGTGCGCGCCGGTTTCCTGGCGGGCGATCTACTCCGGCGCGGCGCGGGCACACCCGCCGCGCTGCTGCCCCGGTCCCGGCGCGTCGCCGCCGCGGAAGCCGTACGGCTCGCGCCGACCGTGCGGCGCGCGGGCCTGCGCGGCGGCCTGCAGGCATGGGACGGGCAACTGGTCGACGACGCACGCCTGGTCGTCGCGCTGGCGCGCACGGCCGCGGCGCACGGCGCGCGGGTTCTGACCCGCGTCGAAGCGCGCGAGGTGACCGGGCAGTCGGCGACCCTGCGCGACACCCGCACCGGCGAGACCCTCACGGTGCGACCGCGCACCGTGGTGAACGCCACCGGCGTCTGGGCCGATCAGGTGGACCCGAGCATCCGGCTGCGCCCGAGCCGGGGCACACATCTGGTGTTCTCGGCCGAGTCCTTCGGCGGCCTCAGCGCGGCGCTCACCGTCCCGGTGCCCGGCAGCATCGGCCGTTTCGTGTTCGCCTTCCCCGCCGCGCACGGCCGGGTCTACCTGGGCTTGACCGACGAGGACGCGCCCGGCCCGGTGCCCGACGAGCCCGAGCCCACCGGGAGCGAAATCGATTTCCTGCTCGACACGATCAATCCCGCCCTGCGAGAGCCGTTGACCCGCAGCGACATTCGCGGGTCGTACGCCGGATTGCGCCCACTGCTGCAGACCGCCGACGACAGCACGGCGGACATCTCCCGGCAGCACGCGGTGCTGCGTTCCCCGACCGGAGTCGTCACCATCGTCGGGGGCAAGCTCACCACGTACCGGAAGATGGCCGAGGACGTGATCGACGCCGCGGTCACGCACGGCGGTCTCGCCGCGGGGCCGTGCCGCACCCGGCGGCTGCCACTGGCGGGCGCGGTCTCCGGCGCGGCACGCGACCGCATCGACGCCCCGCCCGTGCTGATCGAGCGTTACGGCAGTGAGGCGGCCGACGTACTGGCCGCGGCGCGGCGCGATCCGGCGCTCGCCGAGCCGGTCGCACCCGGAATGGACGTACTAGGTGCGGAATTCGCGTTCGCGGTGTCGCACGAGGGCGCGCTCGAGGCCGGAGACCTGCTGGACCGGCGCACGCGCATCGGCTTGGTCGCCGAGGATCGCGCCGCCGCGGCGGCCGCGGCCGCGCGCGCCTTCGCCTGACCGCACCGCGGGTTCAGTCCATCGACCACTCGGACAGGTCCGCGCGCATGCACGCGCGCGGCCAGCGGTCGAGGCCGTGGGCCCGTTCGGCGGCACGCAACGCGATCAGCCCCGGCGTCTCCTCGTCCGCCGCCAGGTACCGGAAGCCGAGCCGCTGGTAATACGGGCCGTTCCACGGCACCTCGGTAAAGGTGGTCAACGTCATCGCGGGCAGGTTCGCGGTGGCGGCCCATCGGGCGGCCTGGTCGAGCAAGCGTTTGCCGATCCGGCGGCGGGCGTGGTCCGGATGCACCGAAACCTGCTCGATATGGGCGTTTCCGTCGACCACGCCCACGATCAGGTAGCCGATCGGCGGGTCGGCGTCGCTCCATACCCAGGCGCGCCCGGCCTGCAGGAACTCGCGCAGCGTCGCCTTCGAAGGCGGTTCGTCGTCGGCTACGGCCGTCATGCCGAGTTCCGCGAACGGCTTGCCCGCCGCGCGTTCGATCTCTTGCAGCACGGGCAGGTCTTCGCTTGTCGCGGGCCGGATCACCGGCCCATTGTGCAACGGCGCGCCCGACGCGGACCACCGAATTTCACTCCGCCGGGGTGGCTAGGATGCCGTTGATCAGCACTCGCACCGCCCATGCCGCGCGTGCGTCGCCGTCACCCGACAGCAGAGCCTGCCGCATGGCCACGACGGTCGGATAGCGGTCGGCGGGCAGTTCGGCGAAGCGCCGCTCCATCGCGGCGAGATACTCCTGTTCGCTGCCGCCGCCGGTGTCGTGCGCGCTCTGCTCCGCCGCCGCGGCCGTGATGTGCAGATAGAGCAGGTCCACCGCCCACGACGCGGTGCGCTCGTCCAACCCCGCCTCGATGAGCGCGCCGAGCATGAATTCCACCAACCGCACCGCGTTGGGACTGCTCGGGATCACACCGAGCGCGACGAGCGCCAGCCCCTCGTGCTTGCTCATCGCCGCCACCATGGTGTCGGCCAGTGCGGTGAGCCGCTCCCGCCAGTTCGCCCCACCCGGCTCCGGGACGCCGCCGAGGACATGGTCGAGCATGGCGGCCATCAGGTCGTCGCGATTGGCGACGTACACGTACAGCGAGGCGGCGCCGGTGTCCAAGTCCTGCGCCACCCGGCGCATGGTCAGCGCCGCCGCGCCGTCGCGATCCAGAATGCGCAGACCGGTCTCGACGATCACCTCGCGACTCAGCGGAGCTTTGGCCGGGCGGGCCCGGCGGCTGACGGCTGCTGCGCTCATGGGCCGAGCATAACCAGGGACGAACGGCGTTCGGGTGACCGGCGCAGGTCGGGGGTGCGAAACATGCGGGATACCGAGACACGGACCGAGAACCGATCCGGCCGCTGGTTCCGCAACGACCCGCCAGGACGCCGTCGCGACTTCCGGCACACCCCTGTCGCCGCAGTGTCATCCCCGGGCGTACCTGCCCCGCAACTCGGTTGTGCTGCATGCGCCACCGGATCGCAGCCCGCGCGACCACTGCGATCTCGCTGACGCGGAGCCGTCGGCCCACCAGAGAGTTGGGCTGATCCGGGTCCACCGTCCGGGGTCCGGGGCCGGCGAACCACTCACCCTGAGCGCCGGTAGTGTCCGCAAACCTCGAACTGTGACTTATGACATAGCAGGAGACGACGAGCATGACCGTCGCCGACTGCGGAAAACACCACAACGTGCAGCTCACAGCGTTGGTGATAGTGGAAGCAACCGCTCGTGAGAAGACGCGCGCCCGAGCGTGATTCGGGGACCGGACGGTGCGCCGGAGGGTTCCGGCATTCCGCTTCGCGATGCTCGCAGACCCCGGTTCGGTTGTCGCCGACGCTCTATGCTGGCTTCGGAATGCCGGTAGTGCGCCGGGAAGGAGGGCGCGGGTGCGCAGGAAACCGTCCACCGTGGGTGTCGCACCGGGCGACGGGCTCGTCGCTCGCTTCGGTGCGGTCGTCGCCTACCTCGGAGCCGAAACGACCTCCACGGACCGGATACTCGGCACCATCGAAGCCGTGGCCGAAGGAGAGCATCCCGGCGCCGCGCTCGCCCAGCGCTTGGCCGCGGTGATCTTCGGCAGCACGGTCCAACCGCCGCCGTTCGGCGTGGTCGCGCCGACCGACGACGGCTTGCTGATTCTGTTGCGCGGACCGGTGACCGCCGAGATCCAAGGTGCGGAGGGCACCCGCCGCCTCGACGGCGGGCGCGCGTTCACCTGGGTCGACGAGATCGTGCGCGAACCGGTGCGCCGCATCACGATCGGCGCGGACACGGGGACGCCGCCGACCGCGCTCCCCCGCACGGATCTGCGGGCGGGCGTGGTCCCCGGCGGCGGTTTCGTCATGCACGCCGCGGTGCGGCGCGCCGGGAAGACCGTCGAGCCGCGCACCTCCGAGCCCGCGGCACAGGGCGAACCAGAACCCACAGCGGCGGCCGGTTTCGCCGCGATGCCCGAACCGACCGGCGCCGCCGAGGCCGTCGTCCAGCCGAAGCCGGTCGCCCGCCCGACCGACTCGGCCCCGGTCGCTCGGCCGACCGACTCCGCCCCGGTCGCCCGCCCGCCCGACTCGGCTCGTCTCCTGGCCAAACCACGTCCGCCCCGGCACGTCACCGATCGCCCGCTCGCCTGGTCCCAGGTACAGCCCGCGCACGAACCGGTCGCTCCGCGCGAAGTTCCCGAGAACGGTGCGACGCGAGCCGCGCGCCCGGCGGCGCCGTCCGGCGACGCGGCGGCCGGTGCGCTGGTCACCGAGGACGGCGCGGCCTACCCGTTGAACCGCGCCTACGTCATCGGGCGCGGGCCGCAAGTGGACGAATCGGTGCGCGCCGCCACCGCCGCGCCGATCGTCATCCAGCGCGACCGCCACGTCTCGCGCGTCCACGCGTATGTGTCGGTCGACGGCGGCAAGGTGTACGTCCGGGACGCCGCCGCCACCTCGGGCACCTTCATCGCCGGTCCCGGCACCGATCAGTGGACCAGGATCAGCACGTCGCCGACCGAGCTCCCGCCGGGCTGGCGCGTCCGCATCAGCGAGCGGGTCCTCACCTACCGCGGCGACGAGCAGCGCACGGGCGCGGCAGATATCGCGGCAGCGCGCCGCCGATCCTGACGGCCGGATTCCTCCACCGACGCAAGCGCGGTATCGGTCACCCGGTCCGGCATCCACAGACAGCGTCGTTCGCCCGGATCGGTGCGACATACGCAGAGCGCGGGCCGCACGCACCGGCCCGATGCCACATGCACAAAGCACGGCCGCAGTACGCACCGCCCGATCGGAATGCGGTGGGGGGCATTCCCTCCCGCGCGGTCGCGATGTCTCGGGCGACCACGGCGCGGCCCACATCGCCCCGCCCGAGCACGGCAACCCTGGGCACCGCACGGCCCCACGCGAGCGGTGCTGACGCCCGGTCGGCCGGTCCCCGCCCGGTTCGGACCGCGCGGAGAGGACAATGGCGGCATGCACCGAAACGGACCGAGCCGCGACATCGACGAGTCCGAGCTGACGGTGACCCCGCCCGAAGAGCAGGCCGCGGGCGTCACCGCCGTGGCGGTGGCGCTGAAGCGCTCGATCGAGGAAATGGGCGTCGTGCGCACCGCCCGCACCTTGGCGCGGGTCAATCAGGTGCACGGCTTCGACTGCCCCGGCTGCGCGTGGCCGGAGCCGACCGGCCATCGCAGGCCCGCCGAGTTCTGCGAGAACGGCGCGAAGGCCGTCGCCGAAGAAGCCACGCTGCGCACGGTGACTCCGGAGTTCTTCGCCGCACACTCCGTGGCGGAGCTGAGCGAGAAGTCCGGCTATTGGCTCGGTCAGCAGGGCCGGCTGACCCACCCCATGGTGCTGCGGCCCGGCGACACCCACTACCGCCCCATCGCCTGGGACGACGCCTACCACCTGATCGCGGACACCCTGCGCGGACTGGACTCACCCGACGAGGCGGTGTTCTACACCTCCGGCCGCACCAGCAACGAGACCGCGTTCCTCTACCAGCTGGTGGTGCGCAGCTACGGCACCAACAACCTGCCGGACTGCTCCAACATGTGTCACGAGTCCTCCGGCACGGCGCTGTCGAGCTCGATCGGAATCGGCAAGGGGTCGGTCTCCATCGACGACTTCGCCAAGGCCGACCTGATCGTGGTCGCGGGACAGAATCCGGGCACCAACCATCCACGGATGCTCAGCGCGCTCGCCGCGGCCAAGGCCGCGGGCGCACGCGTCGTCGCGATCAACCCGCTGCCGGAGACCGGGCTGTTGGGGTTCCGGGATCCGCAGACGGTCAAAGGCGTCACCACCGGTGTGCCGATCGCCGACGATTTCCTGCAGATCCGCCTCGGCGGCGATATGGCCCTGTTCCAAGTGCTGGGCCGGCTGCTGCTGGAAGCCGAGGATCGCGCGCCCGGCACGGTGGTCGACCGGGCGTTCGTCGATGCCCACTGCGCCGGCTACGCGGAGTACGAAAAGCACGTGCGCGCGGTCGATCTCGCCACCGCCGAAGAGGCCACCGGTTTGAGCCGGACCGAACTCGAGCACACCGCGCGGGTGTTCGCCGGCGCGAGCAACATCATCGTGTGCTGGGCGATGGGCTTGACTCAGCAGGCGCATGCGGTGGCCACCATCGAGGAGGCCACCAACCTGCTGCTCTTGCGCGGCATGATCGGCAAGCCGGGCGCGGGGGTGTGCCCCGTACGTGGGCACTCCAACGTGCAGGGCGACCGCACCATGGGCATCTGGGAGAAGATGCCCGCCGCTTTCCTCGACGCCCTCGACCGCGAGTTCGGCATCACCAGCCCTCGCGAGCACGGCTTCGACACCGTCGCGGCCATCCGCGCCATGCGCGACGGACGCGCGAAGGTCTTCTTCGGCATGGGCGGCAACTTCGTCTCCGCCACTCCGGATACCGGCGTGACCGAAGCCGCGCTGCGCGGCTGTGCGCTGACCGTGCAGGTCTCCACCAAACTCAATCGCAGCCACGTCGTGCACGGTCGCACCGCGCTCATCCTGCCGACGCTCGGCCGCACCGACCTCGACCTCGCCCCCGACGGCGGCAAACAGCAGGTCTCCGTGGAGGACTCGATGTCGATGGTGCACCTGTCCACCGGACGGCTGAAACCGGTCAGCGACCAGCTGCGCAGCGAAGTCGCCATCGTCTGCGAACTCGCCCAGGCGCTCTTCGGTCCCGGGCACCCGGTGCCGTGGGCGCGCTTCGCCCGCGACTACGACCACATCCGCGACGCCATTGCTCGCGTCGTGCCCGGCTGCGCCGACTACAACACCAAAGTGCGCGCGCGCAACGGCTTCCAGCTTCCTCACCCGCCTCGCGACGCCCGCGAATTCCGCACCGCCACCGGCAAAGCCAACTTCGCGGTCAACGAGATGAGCTGGCTGCCGGTCCCCGCGGGCAGGCTGATCCTGCAAACGCTGCGCAGCCACGACCAGTACAACACCACCATCTACGGTCTCGACGACCGCTACCGCGGCATCCACAACGGCCGCAAAGTAGTGCTGGTCCACCCCGACGACATCACCGCGTTCGGCTTCCACGACGGCGATCTGGTCGACCTCGTGTCCGAATGGACCGACGGCACCGAACGCCGCGTCGAGGGCTTCCGCCTGGTCTCCTACCCCACCCCACGCGGCAACGCCGCCGCCTACTATCCCGAAACCAATCCCCTCGTGCCGCTGGACCATGTCGCGAAACGCTCGAACACACCCGTCTCCAAGGCAGTCACCATCCGTCTCGAGGCTGCACCGGCATGAGCGGTCAGGCCCGGAGGCGGCAGCGCAGCGTAACCACGCAGGGCCCCGCCCATGCCGGAATCGGACACAGCATGAGCGGTCAGGCCCGGAGGAGGCAGCGCAGCGTGACCACGCAGGGCGAGGGGTACAGCGCATGAGTCGCGTCACCGCTCGCCGCCGGATGCGCCGGATCACTCCCGGCGCGGACATCCAGCGCCCGGACACCCTCGCCGTCGAGGAGCCGCTGGAAATCCGCGTCGGCGGGCAGTCGCTGACGGTCACCATGCGCACCCCTGGCAACGACATCGATCTGGTGCACGGATTCCTGCTGAGCGAAGGCATCATCGGCTCCGCCGAGGACATCGTGGCGGCGCGTTACTGCGCGGGCACCGACGAGCAGGGCCGCAACACCTACAACGTCCTCGACCTCACCCTGCGCACCCCCGTCCCGGTGCGGACCCGATCCTTCCTCACCACCGGAGCCTGCGGGCTGTGCGGCAAGACCGCTCTGGACGAGGTCCGCACCCGCACCCGGTTCCCCCTGTCACCGGGCGGCCCCGCAGTGGACACCAGCGTCCTGGCCGCCATGCCGGACCGGCTGCGCGACCGCCAGTCCGTCTTCGACGCCACCGGCGGCCTGCATGCCGCTGGCCTGTTCACCCCCGGAGGCCGACCGCTGGCCGTTCGGGAGGACATCGGCAGGCACAACGCCGTCGACAAGGTGATCGGCTGGGCGCTGCGCGAAACCCGCGTTCCCGCCCGCGATCTCGTGCTGATCGTCAGCGGGCGCGCATCGTTCGAACTGGTGCAGAAAGCCGTCATGGCGGGGATCCCGATGCTCGGCGCGGTCTCGGCGCCCAGTTCGCTGGCGGTCGACCTCGCCGTTGACGCCGGGCTCACCCTGGTCGGATTCCTCCGCGGCGACACCATGAACATCTACAGCGCCCCCGAACGGATCAACAGCGATCCGGAAGCCTCCTTGTTGGCCTGACTCACTATTGCCCGCGCCGGATACCCGTTTTACCGTGACTGCACGGGAGCCGAAACGGGTTCGGCGAGAACGGAGTGGCCGATGCGGATCTCGCTGGAGGGGAACTCCGAGGGCCTGCGGGTACGGATGCGATTCCAGCAGCACCGCCGCCTCTTGCTCACGCGGATCGTGCTGGCCGTCCTGGCGGCGCAAGGAGCGATCGTGGGCCTCTGGGCCACCCTCGCGCCGCAGTCCTGGTACACCAGTTTTCCGGGGTTCGGCATCCGGTGGGTGGCGGCCGACGGCCCGTACAACCACCACCTGGCGGCCGACGTCGGATCCTTCTTCCTGGCGCTGACCGCGGTGACGATCGCCGCGCTGGTGGTCGACCGGACCACGGCGGCCCGCCTCGCGGGCATCGGCTGGCTGACCTTCGGGGTCCCGCATTTCCTGTACCACGTCCTGCACCGGCCCGCCGGACTCGGCGCGGCGAGCCTCACGGCCAGCCTGATCGCGGCGTTCCTGCTCGTGGCCGGTGGAGCGGTCTGCGTCTTCCTACCGCCACGCGGCGACCTGCCGCTGTCGGATCCGCAGCCGGTCACCCTGCGTTTCCCGCGCCGCCGTCCGCGCGCCGCCGCCGACCGGCGAGCCCGGGACGCCCGTGGGAGATCACCACGGGCGTGATCCGGTGCGTCCGCGGATGACGCCGCGTTCGCCGAATTCCCCGCCCTCAGTCCTTCAGCGCATCGAGCAGTGCCGCGCGCTGACGCGCGCCCAAACCACCGATGCGGCGGTCCTCGGGGATCTCCGCCTGATCCATCAGCTTGGCGGCCTTCACCGGCCCGACACCGGGCAGCGCCTTGATCACCGCAGCCACCTTGGTCTTCTTGACCAGCTCGTCGGAGTCGGCCTTCTTCAGCAGGTCCGCGACCGAGACCTTGCCCGCCTTCACCTTGCCGATCAGTTCGGAGCGTGCCTTGCGGACCGCAGCCGCCTTGGCCAAGGCCTCGGTACGCTGCTCTGCGGTCATGGTAGGCAGTGCCATGTCTCCTCCGCTTCCACTCGTCACTCGAACGTCTGGTTGACCGGACCGAGTAAACAGCACGGCACCGGGTGCGCAAGCTCGACACACCGGGGCGCGAGCAGCGGAAATAGCGAGGAATCTCCCTGATCCACGCCGTCGGAAGCGACGCACGGCCGACCTCCGCCGGGCGAAACGGACGAAACGAACCGAGGTAACGCGGGGCGCGCGATTCCCGACAGAATCAGCAGACATCCGACGCGGGTCATGGTTCAACGGCGAACCAGGGGGATCAACGGCGATCCCCCGAGCCCGGATCCGGTCGACCACTCCGGACGGCGCCCGATCCCGCGACGACAGAGCGACAGCACGCCGCGCACAGCCGTGACAGCATGGCGGCATGGCGCCGAGCACTCCGCCGAGCACGCCCTCGTCCGCGGTTCTGTGGCTGTGGGCCGGGCAGGCGATCTATCGCGGGCCATCACTGCGCCTGAACGCGCATTCGACCGCGGTCGACTGCCTCGCCGTGGGGGTGGACGCCCCGTTCACGCTCGAGTCCGGCGGCGACGCGCACGTCCTTGGCAGCGCGCTGATCCCGCCGCGCCGGATGCACCGGCTGGTCGCGGGCGGCGACCGGATGCTGTTCTGCTATCTGGATCCGGGCTCGCGCGGCGCGCGGGCATGCCGCGAGCGGATGACGCGGTGGCACAACGAATTCGGACTGGGGCACCGGGCGGATGCCGCACTGGCCGCCGAGGCGACGCAAGCGCGTCCCGATCCGTGCGCGTTGGCCGGACTCGCCGGAACGGCGCCGGTCACCGCGCCGGACCACCGAGTGGCGGAGGCGATGGCGGCCCCGCTGGCCGATCCGGCACGGGACATCCCCGCCGACCGGTTCGCCGCGGCCGCGCACCTGTCGGAGTCGCGCTTCCTGCACCTGTTCGCCGCACAGGCGGGGACCTCCTTCCGGCGGTACCGGCTCTGGGCCAGGATGCTCGGCGCCGCACGCGCGGTCGCCGAGGGCGCGAACCTCACCGTGGCGTCGGCGCACGCGGGGTTCGCCAGCCCGTCCCACTTCAGCGACGCCTTTCGCACCCTGTTCGGACTGTCGGCCACCACGCTGCTTGCCACCGGAGTCCGGATCGTCGTGCTGGACGAAGCGGAGGGGATCGAATCGGGCTCGCGACCTTGCTAGGCTACGAATTAGAACACGTTTCACTTCGGAGGAGACTCGATGGCCAAGCAGATCCGCGACGTGGTCGAGCAGTACGTCAAGCTGGTGGGCTCGGGCCCGACCGAGGACATCGTCGAGCTGTACGCGCCCGACGCGGTCGTGGAGGACCCGGTCGGCACCCCACCCAAGCGGGGCCACGCCGCCATCCGCGAGTTCTACGAGGTGATCGCCGCGCTGGAGCGGGAGACCGAGCTGCGGCCCGAGGACGTCAGGATCGCGGGCAATCAGGCCGCGTTCCCGTTCACCATCGTCACCAAGGTCGGCGGACAGCGCTTCGTCCTGTCGCCGATCGACGTGATGGAGTTCGACGAGGAAGGCCGGATCACCGGGATGCGCGCCTACTGGAGCCAGGAGGACATGCGGGTCGAGCCCGAGTAGCGCGCGCGGGGGCCGGGTGCGCCACGTCACATCGCGGCCCCATCACATTCCGGCACGGTCTCTCGTCCGAGAAGTAGGAACCAGATCCGCTGATCGAAGGAGATCGACATGGGCGCCACCCGTATCGCCGCCGTCACCCCGCAGCAGGCCGGACCGACGACCAAGCTGCTCTACCGGCTGGCCAAGCGCCGCTTCCGCGAAGTGCCGGAGCCCTTCGCCGTCACCGCCAACCATCCGGGACTGCTGCGGGCCGGCGCGATCCACGAGACCATGGTCGACAAAGCCAGCACCGCCCTGCCCGCCGTCATCCGCGAGATCGCGGTTTATCGCACGGCGTGGACCATCGGCTGTTCCTGGTGCGTCGACTTCGGCGCCATGCTCATGCGCCTGGGTGAGCTGGACGTCGCACGGCTCGAGCACATCGCGGACTACGCGACCTCGCCGCTCTACTCCGAGGACGAGCGCGCCGCCATCGCCTACGCCGACGCGATGACGGCCACGCCGACCGCGGTCACCGACGAGCAGGTCGCCGACCTGGAGCGGCGCTTCGGCCGTGCCGGTGTCGTGGAACTCAGTTATCACATCGCACTGGAAAACTCACGCGCGCGGTTCAATTCGGCGCTCGGGATCACCGCGCAGGGCTTCAGCACCGATTCGTGCCGGGTGCCCTGGGCGTGAAAAGGGCCGTGGCGCTGCGGAAACGTTCAGGCCGACCTGGTCTTTCAGCGCCGCGGCCACTCCGGACTGTCGCTCCGGCCCGGAATGCACTAAGAATATGAGGTGTTGACGTCGGCTGGCCGTATCGCGGTCGGCGAACTGCCGTGGCGGATTTCGCCGCTCGGCGGGCCGTGCCGGCGTCTTCGGTTTCTCGAGTTCCCCTCCGCTCAACCGTTTGGAGCCGCATGCTCGACGAACAGACCCCGGACGATGACGTCGCACGGCTGGCGAGACGAGTCGAGAAGGCTCGCGGCCGTCTCGCCTACCAGTTCGACCCGGCACTGACCGGCGCGCTGTCGGAGGAGGAACTGCTCGCGGAACGCGAACTGGCCGAACGCATCCGGACCCAGGATCGCGACCAGCGCTGGAAGCAGGCCGAGGCGTCCGCCTCGGCCTCCGACCGGTCGCGGCACACCGCGGAGGCCATCGAGAAGGCCGAGATCCGAGACCTGCTGCTGGCGCGCAAGGCCATCGCCGCGCAGCGGCGCGCGTCCAGCCCGCATGCCAGGCTGGCGTCGCTGTACCGGCACCGCTCCTGGTCGCTGGGCGCGCTGGCGGGCGTGGTGGCCGCCGGGATGCTGTGGTCGGCGGTCAACGTCCAGCACAACATCGCGCCGGGCGGACCGACCGATCCGCTGTACTGGTTCAGCTACCTGCTCGAAGCGATGATCAGCGTGTCGCTGATCATCATCATGATCGGCACGAACAAGGTCACCGAGTGGGGCGTGCTGGACAACCGCAGCCAAGTGGCGGCGGCCGAGGTCGCCTTGCTCGCGCTCACCGTGGGATTGAACACCTACCCGTACGTGAGTGCCGGGCGGTGGTTCGACGCCGCCGTGCACGGGGTCGCCCCCGTGATGATCGGCGTCGCGCTGCTCATCCACGACGCGGCGAGCGCGCGGTACGGACGCGCCATCAGCTACGCCACCGAGCAGGTGCGGAGCCTGCCCGACCCCACCGGGCACGACCCCTTGCCGGAACGCTCCTCGGAGAACATCCGCACCGGTGCGGACACCGGCCTCTCGCTGGATCTGCACGCCCCGATGGTGCAGGGCGCGCACAGCTAGATATCGCTCGGTAAACGCAGCAGAGATTTTGTCACGTCGCGGGGCGACTGCTCGCACCCCCGCGATGGGCGGTGCGAAGCGGCGGACCTATTACTACGGGTATCGCCGCTCGACCGCGTCCTTGGCCTCTTTCAGCCCGCACCCCGTCAGCTCGCGATACCGCTTGATCGCGTGAATCTTCTTGCCCTGCCTCAGGAGTGCGTCGACCTCGACCATGCCGTCGCCCCGCGGGACGTGCGGCACCGCAGGCGGACGTGCGACCGCAGGGGCCTCGATGCCCAACTGGGCCATGATGAGATCGAGCTTGACGTGCAACGCGTCGACCTTGCGCTCCAAGCGCCGGTTGGCGAACATGATCCGATCGTAACGACCGGCGGCGCGCGTCAAGCTACGTCGAGTACGGCGTCGGCGAGGCTCGTCCTGGTCTCGAAGCGCCCGAGATCATCGGACAGTTGCAGCAACCGGTCCACACACCGCGTGCCGGTGACCAGGCGCAGCCTGCGCCCGGTCTGCGTCAGCACGGACCGCGCGTCCACCAGGACATGCAGCCCGGCGACGCCGAAGAACGTCACTTTGGACAGGTCGAGGACCACCAGGGGCGCCGCCGTGCCCAGCGAGCCGATCACCCTGCGGCGGAACACCTCGACGGTGTAGTGGTCGACCTCCCCCGCGAGCGCGCATAGCGTGACCAGATCGCTCGGGGCGGTAACGGAGATCTTGAGCCGCTCGGCGGGGTGATCGGCATTGCGAGCAGCGTTGAGAACGTACGTGGGGTTGGCCAAGCCTGCCGACATGCGGACCTCGGTCCTGTCGCCCGCAGCGAATCTCCGGACGGATCGCTTGCGGATACCAATGCGCTCCGGACCAGAGTGCCGCCGGAACTAGGCTGTTTGCTCAACCCTCACGCAGGAGTACCCCCGAGGAGGGGTCGCCACACCCGTATTACGCCGACTTCTCCCGGCGCTCCGAACGCTGCGGCTTGCGCGGCACGATGGTGGGCAGCACATTGTCGTTGACCGTGTCCGCGTTCACGACCACCTTCGCGACGTCGTCGCGGCTGGGGATGTCGTACATCGCGGGCTGCAGGACCTCTTCCATGATCGCCCGCAAGCCGCGCGCGCCGGTGCCGCGCAGAATCGCCTGGTCGGCGACGGCCTCCAGCGCGTCATCGGTGAACTCGAGGTCGACCCCGTCCATCTCGAACAACCGGACGTACTGCTTGACCAGCGCGTTCTTCGGCTCGGACAGGATCTTGACCAGCGATTCCTTGTCCAGATTCGTCACCGAGGCCACGACGGGCAGACGGCCGATGAACTCGGGGATCAGGCCGAACTTGATCAGGTCCTCGGGCATGACATCCGCGAAGTGATCGGTCGTGTCGATCTCGGCCTTGGACCGCACCTCGGCGCCGAAGCCGATGCCGCGGTGGCCGGTGCGGTCGGAGATGATCTTCTCCAGACCCGCGAAGGCGCCCGCCACGATGAACAGCACGTTGGTGGTGTCGATCTGGATGAACTCCTGGTGCGGATGCTTGCGGCCGCCCTGCGGCGGCACGCTCGCCTGGGTTCCCTCCAGGATCTTCAGCAGTGCCTGCTGCACGCCCTCACCGGACACGTCGCGGGTGATCGACGGGTTCTCGCTCTTACGCGCGATCTTGTCGACCTCATCGATGTAGATGATGCCGGTCTCGGCGCGCTTGACGTCGTAGTCGGCGGCCTGGATCAGCTTCAGCAGGATGTTCTCGACGTCCTCGCCGACGTATCCGGCCTCGGTCAGCGCGGTGGCGTCGGCGATGGCGAACGGAACGTTCAGCATCTTCGCCAACGTCTGGGCCAGGTAGGTCTTGCCACAGCCGGTGGGACCCAGCATCAGGATGTTGGACTTGGCCAGCTCCACGGTCTCGCCGCGGCTGTCGCGACCCTTGTCACCGGCCTGAATGCGCTTGTAGTGGTTGTAGACGGCCACCGCGAGAGTGCGTTTGGCGGTGTCCTGGCCGATGACATAGTTCTCCAGGAAGTCCCGGATCTCGGCCGGCTTGGGCAGCTCATCGAGCTTGACCTCGCTGGACTCGGCGAGTTCCTCCTCGATGATCTCGTTGCAGAGATCGATGCACTCGTCGCAGATGTACACCCCTGGTCCCGCAATGAGCTTCTTGACCTGCTTCTGGCTCTTTCCGCAGAACGAGCACTTCAGCAGATCGCCGCCATCTCCGATGCGCGCCATCTCGTGGGTCCCTACTTCCTTGTCCGCGTGCAACCGTCCGTCCAGGTTGCCAGCTGTCCACCACTTTCGCAGCCGCAAACGCATCGGCTGATTCGTGGCCGGTGGGCAGTGCTGTCAACCGGGAGCAAAGGTCCCTAGGTCGACCGTACCCGGTGTTCGGGATGGAGGTCGACAACTCGCGCATGTTTCTCGCGCGGGTTGTGCGAGTCGTCACGACGCCGAAAGACGAAGCGCTCGCCGGATCGGACAATCGACACCTCCGGACCGCCCGGCGCGCCGCGCCGGGGTTCGAACAGATTCTCGAACCCACGGCGGCGCGTAAGCGGTCCGGCCGGGCGGCATGCCCCATTGCATACTTCCCGGCCGGAATTCCCTGTGATAGAGCGAATTCGAGCGAATCGCCGCCGGGATCGGCAATTCGCACCGCCGTCCCGGCCCGGCCGGAAACGACGATCGGCGCCTTATTTCTGCGCGCTCAGCTTGCGGTAGTCGAACACCGTGTCGATGATCCCGTACTCCTTGGCCTCCTCGGCCGTCAGGATCTTGTCACGGTCGGTGTCCTTGCGGATGGTGTCGGCATCCTTGCCGGTGTGCCGCGCGAGGGTGGTCTCCATCAGGCGACGCATGCGCTCGATCTCGGCGGCCTGGATCTCCAGGTCCGACACCTGCCCCTGGATACCACCCTCCAGCGACGGCTGGTGGATCAGCACGCGGGCGTTGGGCAGGCAGGCGCGCTTGCCGGGAGTGCCCGCGGCCAGCAGCACGGCCGCGGCCGAGGCGGCCTGGCCCAGGCAGACCGTGGCGACGTCGGCGCGCACGTACTGCATGGTGTCGTAGATGGCCATCAGCGAGGTGAACGAGCCACCCGGCGAGTTGATGTACATGGTGATGTCGCGGTCGGGGTCGAGCGACTCCAGCACCAGCAGCTGCGCCATGATGTCGTTCGCCGAGGCGTCGTCCACCTGCACGCCGAGGAAGATGATGCGCTCCTCGAACAGCTTGTTGTACGGGTTGGACTCCTTGACGCCGAAGCTCGAGTGCTCGATGAACGACGGCAGGATGTAGCGCGCCTGCGGGCTCTGCGGTGCGATGCCGGACAGGCCGGCGCGCGGGTCGATCGAATTGGCCATCTGAGTCTCCAAAGTCGGTGCGGCGGCCGGACGTTCGAGGTGTCCGGGGGCCTGTGGGGTGATCCGGTGCGTTACTTCTTGGCGCCGTTGGCCTGATTCGCGTGGCTGATCACGTGGTCGATGAAGCCGTACTCCAGGGCTTCGGACGCGGTGAACCAGCGGTCGCGGTCGGCGTCGGCGGTGACCTGCTCGACCGACTTGCCGGTGTGCAGCGCCTGCAGCTCGTTCAGCTCGCGCTTGGTGTGCGCGAACTGCTCGGCCATGATCGCGATGTCGGCCGCCGAGCCGCCGATCCCCGCGGAGGGCTGGTGCATCATGATGCGCGCGTGCGGCAGCGCGTAACGCTTGCCCTTGGTGCCCGCGGTGAGCAGGAACTGCCCCATGGACGCGGCCAGGCCCATGCCGTAGGTGGCGATGTCGCACTCGGCGAACTGCATCGTGTCGTAGATGGCCATGCCCGCGGTCACCGAGCCGCCCGGCGAGTTGATGTAGAGCGAGATGTCCTTGGTGGGATCCTCCGCCGACAGCAGCAGGATCTGCGCGCACAGCTTGTTCGCGATGTCGTCGTCGACCTGCGTGCCCAGGAAGATGATGCGCTCACGCAGCAGGCGCTCGTACACCGAATCACTGAGGTTGAGACCAGCAGTCGCGGTTGTCATGACCCCTGCCTGGTTGATTGTCACGGATACCTGCCTTCTCTCGCCGGCTCGTTGCCCATTGCCACATAGCCATCACTGGTTGGATATGCCGCACCCGGTCGGACAGGGCCATCCAACTTGCCGTCACAAACATTAACGAAGCAGGGCGGCACCGAACTCCCGGTACCGCCCTTTCTTCGCTCACAGCGCAATCAGCGCACCTCGCGGGCGACGATCACACCGACATTCCATGAAATTATTCGGCGTCCGCCGCGGCCGTCTCACCGGCCTGGTCCTCGTCCGCCGAATCGGCGGGCGCGCCGAACATTTCGGCGGTGTCCACCGGGTTGCCCGCGGAGTCGGTGACGGTCACCTGGCCGACCACGCCCGCGAGCGCCTTGCCGCGCCGCACGTCCGCGAAGATCGCGCCGAGCTGGCCCGCCTGCTGCACCTGCTGGATGAACTGCTCCGGGGACAGGCCGTAGCGCTGCGACTGGAACAGGATCCGCTCGGTGAGCTCCTCCTGACCGACCTGGGTGCCCTCCGCCTCGGCGATCGCGTCCAGCAGCAGCTGAGTCTTGACCGACTTCTCGGCGGACTGCTTGGTGTCGGCGTCGAACTCCTCGCGGGTGCTGCCCTGCGCCTCGAGCGCCTCGGCGAACTTGGCCTCGTCGTGGTCGAAGCCGTGCACCGCGTCGTGGGTCACGGCGTCGATCTCGGCCTGCACCACGGCGTCGGGCAGCGGCACCTCGACCTGCTCGAGCAGGGTCTCCAGCACCTTGTCGCGGATCTCGCCCGCCTGCTGCACCTTCTTGACCCGCTCGACGCGGCTGCGCAGGTCGGCCTTCAGCTCCTCCAGCGTGTCGAATTCGCTGGCCAGCTGGGCGAACTCGTCGTCGGCCTCGGGCAGCTCGCGCTCCTTGACGCTCTGCACCGTCACGGTGATGACCGCCTCCTTGCCCGCGTGTTCGCCCGCGACCAGCGTCGAGGTGAACTCCTTCGACTCGCCGGCCGACAAGCCGACCAGCGCCTCGTCCAGGCCCTCGATGAGCTGACCGGAGCCGACCTCGTGGGACAGGCCGGTCGTGGCGGCCTCGGCCACCTCCTGGCCGTCCACGGTCGCCGAGAGGTCGATGGACACGAAGTCGCCGTTCTGCACCGGACGCTCGACCCCGGTCAGGGTGCCGAAGCGCTGGCGCAGCGACTGCAACTGCTCCTCGATGTCCTCGTCGCCGACGGTGAACGCGTCGACGGTGACCGCGATGCTCGAGTAGTCCGGCAGGGTGATCTCCGGACGCACGTCGACCTCGGCGGTGAAGGCGAGCTCCTGGCCGTCCTCGATCTTGGTGATCTCGATCTCGGGCTGACCGATGACCTTCACCTCGGAGGTGGTGACGGCCTCGCTGTAGCGGCCGGGCAGCGCGTCGTTGACGACCTGCTCCAGGATCGCGCCACGGCCGAGGCGGGCCTCGAGCAGCTTCGCCGGCGCCTTACCGGGACGGAAGCCGGGGATGCGGACCTGCTTGGCCAGTGCCTTGTACGCGCGGTCGAAATCCGGCTTCAACTCCTCGAAGGGCACCTCGACATTGATCCGGACCCGGGTCGGGCTCAGCTGCTCGACGGTGCTCTTCACGGACATGCTCCTTGTTCGTTGTTCGTACTGGTTGACGTTCTGTGTGCGGTGCCACGCCGCCGGCGCTCCGGGGTCGGAAACGGCGGGCGCGGCGGCCCTACGCCGGCTGCCGCACTCCCCCACCGGCGCCGATCCGAACCGGAGTCCCGGCCTCGGCCGAGACGACGAGGGGTGCGGCGTACGCCACGCATCCCGACCAGGTTAATTGACCGGCCGAGCGGGCCTGCACCCGGCGGTGGCTCGGCGGCCGCGCTACTTCCCCACCGACACCGCGTCGGTGACGAAGACCAGCGTCTCGTACGGCGCGATCCCGCGCCCGCCCGCGCCGTAGCCCAGCTCCGGCGGCACGATCAGCAACCGCCGTGCACCCTCCCGGACGCCGACGAGTCCCTGGTCCCAGCCGTCGATGACCTGGCCCGCGCCCAGCGTGAGCTGGAACGGCTTACCGCGGTCGAACGAGCTGTCCAGCGTCTTCTTGTCCGACCAGGTGACCAGCGCGTAGTTCATGGTCAGCGCCTGCCCCGGCGCGGCGCCGGGCCCGCTGCCCTCCTTCAAGTCCTTGACGATCAGCTGCTTGGGCGGATCACAGTTGTCGGGAACGGTGATCTTCGGCGCGGCGCCGAACTCGCCGCTGACGGTGATGTCCTCGGCGGTGCACTCCCGGCCTTTGCTCTGCGTGGCCGGGCGCTGCGCGGAAGCCCCGGCCGCCGCGGTGGTCTTCGTCGGCGAGACGGTCACGGGGGACGGCTCGTCGTCCGAGCCGCAAGCCGCCAGCGCGATGGTCGTCGCGGCGAGGGCGCCGATACCGAGGATCCTTCCGAGAATGTGCATGCCGCGGACCCTAGACCACGAACGGGCATCGGGTGGCGCGAGCTTCCCGCGACACGCACGGGCCGCCGCACCGAGCCCGCGACGGCTAGGCTGACGGTGAATTCTCCATCCGGCGTTGTCGATTCCGATCGGCGACCGTCGCAGGACCGGGACGGTGGTCCCCTCGTGGCGCCGCGGTCCCCGATGCCCCGAACGTGAGGAGAGTCAGCGCATGACCCACATGGCAAGTGCAGGTGGCGATACTTCGGCGGACAACGTCGGCAGCACCGGCGGACGAACCGTCGCCCCGCGTCCCTACCGCTTGGCGGACGTACCGGGCCCGTTGGAACGCGACGAAATGAACTCGATCGACGCGTGGTGGCGGGCGGCCAACTATCTCGCGGTCGGCCAGATCTACCTGGTGGGCAATCCGCTGCTGCGTGAACCGCTGCGCGCGGAGCACGTCAAGCCGAGGCTGCTCGGGCACTTCGGCACGGTGCCCGGCTTGAATCTGGTCTGGGCGCACGCCAATCGCGCGATCCGGCAACGTGGCCTGAGCGCTGTCTTCGTCGCGGGCCCCGGACACGGCGGTCCCGGCCCGAACGCGTGCGCCTGGCTGGAGGGCACCTACTCCGAGTGCTACAGCCACATCCCGCAGGACGCCGCGGGCATGGGCGCGCTGTTCCACCAGTTCTCCTTCCCCGGCGGGGTGCCGAGTCACTGCGCACCGGAGACGCCCGGCTCCTTCCACGAGGGCGGCGAACTGGGGTATTCGCTGCTGCACGCGTTCGGCGCCGCGTTGGACAATCCCGATCTCACCGTGTTCTGCGTGGTCGGCGACGGCGAGGCGGAGACCGGGCCGCTGGCGACGAGCTGGCATGCGAACAAGTTCCTCAATCCGGCGCGCGACGGCGCGGTGCTGCCGATCCTGGCGCTGAACGAGTACAAGATCGCCAATCCGACCCTCCTCGCGCGCATCCCGGAATCCGAGCTGCTGGCCCTGCTGCGCGGATACGGCTACGAGCCGATCGTCGTCGCGGGCGACGACCCCGCTGCGGTCCACCAGGCGATGGCCGCGGCGGTGGATACGAGTATGGAACGCATCGATCGAATCCAGCGCGCCGCACGCGACGGCGCCGATGGGACGCGGCCCACCTGGCCGATGATCGTGTTGCGTACGCCGAAAGGCTGGACCTGCCCGCCGATGGTGGACGGCGACCAGGTGGAGGGCACCTTCCGCGCGCACCAGGTCCCGTTGCCCGGCGCCCGCACCGATGCCGGCCACCGTGCGGTGCTGGAACAGTGGCTGCGCTCCTACCGTCCGGAGGAGTTGTTCGACGACAGCGGCAAGCCGGTGCCGGAACTGCTCGCTCAGGTACCCGGCGGCGATCGGCGGATGAGCGCCAACCCGGTCGCCAACGGCGGTGCGCTGCTGCGCGACCTGCGCCTGCCGGATTGGCGGGAGTTCGGCGTCGAGGTGCCCGCTCCCGGCGCGACCGACCACGAGGCCACCAGGGTGCTCGGCGGCTGGCTGCGGGAGGTCACCGCACTCAATCCGGACAACTTCCTCACCTTCGCGCCCGACGAACTGGCCAGCAACCGGTTGCAGGACATCCTGGAGGTCACCGGCCGCAACTGGCAGGCCGAGATCGATCCCCGCGACCAGAAGCTCGACCGTGGCGGCCGCGTGATCGAAGTGCTCTCCGAACACATGTGCCAAGGGTTGCTGGAGGGCTATCTGCTGACCGGCAGGCACGGTGTGTTCACCTGTTACGAAGCGTTCATCCACATCGTCGACGCCATGTTCAACCAGCACGCCAAATGGCTCGACGCCAGTGCGGCGGTGCCGTGGCGGCGCCCGGTTCCCAGCCTCAACTACCTGCTGTCCTCGCACGTCTGGCGGCAGGACCACAACGGCTTCACCCACCAGGATCCCGGCTTCCTGGACGTGGTGCTGAACAAGAAGGCCTCGATCGTGCGGGTGTACCTGCCGCCGGACGCCAACACCCTGCTGTCCACCTACGATCACTGCCTGCGCTCCCGGCACTACGTCAACGTGGTGGTCGCGGGCAAGCAGCCCCAGGCCGACTGGCTGTCGGTGTCCGAGGCCGCCGAGCACTGCGCGCGCGGCATCGGCATCTGGCCGTGGGCCGGCCACGGAGACGAGACCGGCACGACGCCGGACGTGGTGCTCGCCTGTGCGGGCGACGTGCCGACGCTGGAGACCCTCGCCGCGGCCGCGATCCTGCGCGAACGGCTGCCCGATCTGCGCGTCCGGGTGATCAACGTGGTGGACCTGATGCGTCTGCAACACCCGGACGAGCATCCGCACGGCTTGTCCGACAGCGAGTTCGACACGCTGTTCACCCGGGACCGGCCGGTGATCTTCGCCTTCCACGGGTACCCGTGGCTGATCCACCGGCTGACCTATCGGCGCACCAACCATGGCGAACTGCACGTCCGCGGCTATAAGGAGCGCGGTACGACGACCACGCCGTTCGACATGGTGATGCTCAACGACCTGGACCGGTACCACCTGGTGATGGACGTGATCGATCGGGTGCCGACCCTGCGCGAGCGGGCCGCGGGCCTGCGACAGGAGATGGTCGACGCGCGGTGGACGGCCCGGGCGTGGACCAGGGAACACGGCGCGGACATCCCGGAGGTCGCCGACTGGAGGTGGCCGTACCAACGGACGTGAGCCTGCGACCGCGGCGACGCCCGTACGATCGACCGTATGGAAAGTGGCCCGCAGATCGCCGAGATCACCGACAAGCGTCTGCTGCGTGGTGCGCGAACGCGCGCCACCGTGCTGCGCCAGGCGGTCGACATCGCCTCACTGGACGGATTGGAAGGCCTGAGCTTCGGCAGGCTCGCCACCGACACGGGGCTGAGCAAGGCGGGCATCCAGACCCTGTTCCGCACGAAGGAAGCGCTGCAGCTGGCCGCGGTCGACTACGCGCGCGACCGGTTCGTGGAAGCGGTGGTCGAACCGGCCGGCTCCGCGCCGCGCGGCGTCGCACGCCTGCGCGCCTTGGTGGACCACTGGATCGTCTACGCCACGACGCCGCTGTTCGCGGGCGGCTGCTTCCGGGTCGCGACCATGGCCGAGCACGACAGCAAGCCGGGACCGGTTCGCGACGCCCTCATCCGCGATCAGCGGACGTGGGTGCGGCTGCTGGCGCGCGAACTGCGCGCGGCGGCGTCCGCCGGTGAGATCGGCGAGCTGGATGCCGATCTGACCGCATTCCAGATCGATGCGGTGCTGTGCGCGACCAATATCGCACTGCGGATCGGCGATCCGGATGCCGCCGACCGCGCCCGCCGCATCGTCGAGGGCTTCTTGCGACCGTCCTGACCACGCTTGATGCCTTCCGGGTATGACGCGCACCCAATTGTGAATACAGCCAGGGCATTCGGAAATCTCGGACAGAACGAGCCGCCACCTTGTATCTTGCGGATAACGCGTTCGACGCGTTTCGGTAGCAACTCCCCCATCCGTCGCCGTTGCCGGAGGGCGCGCAGAAGGGCGGTTCCCCATGAACCACACAGCCGGAGCGACCGGGATGGAAATCCTAGGTGCGATCTTGATGGTGGCCTGGATGGTCGTCATGTGGGCGGCGGTCGGCGTGCTCGTCGTCGCGTTGCGTAAACCCCTGCGCCCATGGATGTTCCGCACCGCGCTCGGCGTGATCGCACTGGGCGTGGTCGCCCAGATCGGTCACTTCCAGGAGCACGTGGCACAGGTCGGCTATTGGATCCAGCATCCGAACTCGCCCGCCTGGATGACCCCGTGGGGCACCGGCCTGGCCAACGGGTTCGGTCAGGTCAACCACATGAAGCCGGCGCTCGGGATGGAGATCCTGCACCTGGTCGGCAATTTCCACTTCCTCGCCGGACTGGTCGGCGTCGCCCTGGTGACCCACCACGCCTTGGAGAGCAAGGCGCGCAAATGGGGTCGCATGGGCGTGCTGATGCAAGGCATCCACGGACTCGAGCACCTCGCGCTCACCCTGACGGTCGCGTTCGGCACCAAGGCGATCGGACTGTCGACCATCTTCGGTCTGCTGGATCCCGGGCCCGGCGCGGCGACCTACCGCATCTGGTGGCACTTCTTGGCCAACGTGATCGGCACCAGCATCTTCGCCATGGCGCTGTACTACCTGTGGCGCGAGCGCGCGGTGATCGAAGCTCCGTTCCGCGACCCCGCCGCCGCGAAGCCGAGTCGGGTATCCGCGGCCAAGGATCCGGTGGCTCCGGCATACGCGGCGGTCACCGAAGCCTGATCGCGAGACCGATCCCGCACCTTCGCCGCGGCGCACGACGGCGTCGGAAGGACGGACCGAGACTTCCCACATCGCCCGCCGCGGTTCGCACAGGGCCGTAGCGGCACATTCAGCGAAAGGGCGTCCGCCAGACGGCGGGCGCCCTTTCGCTATGCCATGCCCGGAGAACGCGCCGCGGCATGCCTGGCATCAGAGGCAGTTGGCCTCCCGCCGCCGGAAGTCTCCACGGTCATGTCGGCCGCCACGAAGGAGGCGTGCGTACGTCGACGGGCCACCAGCGCGAGGTCATCGCCCAGCAACGAGTCACGCCGACAAGTCATCCGCGCCTCTCGAGCATCCCGCCCTCCGGCCGCGACCGCGCGCCAACGGGCCACAGTCCGCACCGGCCGGTAGCGCAGCCTGCGTCACAGTCGGCGGGAATCGGTATCACTGCGAACTCTCGCATCGGTCTCGCCTGCGCCGATCACACGCGCTCGCCTGCGCGACGACTCGAGCTCAGCGCATTTCCCGCCGCACTGCCACCGCTATGGCGGGGACATCGAGGCTGGTGACGGCCGCAGACCGCACAAAGACACAGAGCATCCTTCCCAACTGCGGGAAAGTGCTCGACAAGACATCGACCCGTCGATTAATGTGACGTTATCCAACGGCACGATAGATAGGGACCCGCCGATCGGACCACACCGGACCGATCTCCGATCCCGAGGTGGCGAGATGAACGGACGCGAACGATGACCGGCATCACGCCGCACCAGCGACGGACACAGACCTGGCTCGTCCGCCCGCTGATCGTGAGCGCTATAGCGGCCACGCCGGAAACCCCGGCACCGGTCGAAGCGCTGGCCGGGCCCGACGCGACCGTCGCGGCACCGCGCCCCGCAGACCCGGGCCGCCACGGATACGACAGGCCGGGCTCTTCCCATCCCGACGACCGGGACCGAGCCGACCGGCACCGCCCCGCGGAAGACACCTCCGCGACGGATGCCGCCCCGATCCCTTCCCCGCCCCCAGCTCGCGCGGCAACCCCGACCATCGACGTTCGCCGCACCGCCGCCGCTCGAACCGTGCTGCCGCGCACGGCTCGAAATCCGAACGGAGACTTACGATGACCGCCACCACCCACTCCGCCGCACGGCGACTGTTCGCCTGTGCCGCGATCGTCGGCATGCTCACCGCGGGCGCCGCCGGTATCGCGGGCGCCGAGTCGCACTCGAACCCCTCCGACCCGCGCAACGGCACCGGGGACACCAACGGCTGGCACCACATCGATCCGATGGGTTACAACCACCGCGACAGCGACCCGCGCCGCGCGGACGAGCACGACGACGCCATCCGCGACTACCACCAGCGCCAGAGCCGGCCCGCACCGGCCGACACCCCCACGGGCGACACCTCCGTCAGCCCCAGCTGGTCGCGCGTCGGCCGCCCCGACGGCAGTGGCTACACCGTCTGCCGCCCGCAGGCCCGCTGGTGCCAGTGATCGCCGGATCGGCTCGCTCACTCGCACCCACGACCTTCCGTGACGTCCTCCGGGACTGACCATACCGCTACTCAGCGGCACATTACTTGAAGCATCACCATCCCGGAAATCCACTCCGGCCGGGATAGCGCACGAAAGAGAAAAGCACATGTTTAAGATCAACGGGCTTCGCCGGACGACCGCGTGTAACGACAAGCGCGGCGGTACGGCACGGACGCTCACCCTGCTGGCGGCGGCAGCGGTGGCGGCGGGCGGCCTGAGCCTCGGCGCGGGCACCGCCGAGGCTCAGGGCGCTGCCTGCCTCTGGGCCGGTGACGCCTACGGCCAGGGCACCACGGTCGTCGCGGGCGGCTGGGCCTTCAGCTGCGGAACCGACGCGGTCGGCGCGCCCTACTGGCACCGCGGCAACGCCGTGCGACAGGCCAGCACCGTCCCCAACCCGGGCGCCTACGCCCACCCCGCGGGCCTGTTCAGCCCCGGCGCGCGCCAGTACGGCACGGAATACAACGACTACTGCGTCGGAAGCCAGCTCATCGAGGGTTCCGAGGATGTCTACCAGGTGGTCTCGGACGGCCGCGGCTCCCTGTGGTGGAAGGCCGCCGGCTCGATCGACCAGTGGTCCTTCGACCCCGGCACCGGGCCGCAGCGGTCCTGGCGGTCGTCGAGCCTGTGCTACGACGGCTCCCTGACCTGACCCGACCTCGCTCCCGCACGCCCGTAGCCGTCGCGACGGCTACGGGCGTGTTCGCGTTCGCGCGGGCCGCCGCTCGGATTCCAGCTTGATCCGCTCCGCGAGGTGGTCCGGGACGTGCCGGCCGATGTCGGCCCTGGTGGCCGCCATCAGCTTCCGGCGCACGGACACCACCTGGGCGTCGACGGTCCGGATGGAGCTACCCCGGCGCGCGGCGATAGCGCTGTTGGCCCAGCCGGCCGCGGCCAGCACGGCGACCTCCCGTTCCGCCGGCGTCAGCTCGTCCCAGCGCGAGGCCGTCGGCCTGGTCTGCGGACGCGGGCTGGGCAGCTGGTCGACCGGCAACCTGCCCAGCAGCAGCAACTGCAGTTCGTCGCGTTCGGGACGCAGGCGGGCGCCGCGCTGAACCGCCGCCGCGTGGGCCTGCTCGCCGATGACCGCGGTAACCGCCGCGACAGCTCGAGCGGTGCCGCGGGCCACCAGCGTCACCCGGTCGGCGACGATGCCCATCGAACGGTGCAGCGTGGCGATCCCGCCTTGCAGATGGGCGATCTCGGTGGCGGCGGCGATCGCTTCGGCGCTCCCGGTGTCGCCCGCCTCGAGCCGGGCGGACAGGAGGTAGGTCAGCGCCATCATGATGAAATGCGCGACCCAGCCCGCCGTCCAGGTGTCCCCCGTGACCAGCAGGCGTTCCAGGGTGGACTGCCCGAGCTTCACCGCTTCCCGTGGATCGCCGTGCCGGGAGACCGCGATCATCCAGGCCAGTTCCGCCCAGGAGGTCGCCCAGCCCGCGTCGGAGGCGACGGCCCGGTCCAGATGTTCTCGCGCGGCCGCGAGCGCGACATCCGCGTCACCGAGGTTCGCGTAGGTGAGTGCCTCGAACAGTTCACTGCGCTGCTCTCCGGCGCGGTCGCCCAAGGCGGCGAATTTCTCGCGCGCTCTGGACAACACGTCGACCGCGCGCAGGTCGAGATGGATCAGCAGCAGTTCCAGACCCCAGGTGAACTCCACCGCGGCGGGCAGGCCCGCATCGATCGCCGTCATCTCCCGCCAGCGGTGCCGCAGCTCCGGATCGAGGCACTCCGCCGCACATTCGTCCAGTAATTGCGCGGTGTAGGCGTGCCTGCCCTGCCAGATGGCGATCCAGCCGACCAGCGCGGTCGCGTTGATCCGCAGCCGGGTCGGCGGCGGATCGACCTGTGCGGTGACTTCCAGGGCCTGTTCGGTCAGGCTGGTGATGGCCCGGTTCGACCCGGTGATGAACGGCACGCGCAACGCCATCAGCGTCGCGGCGGTCTCCAGCCCGACCACGGCCTCCTCCGGGTCGGCGAGGCTGGTCTCGACGGCGATGAGGATGTTGTCCCAGGCCGCACGCGCCCAGTCGATCCACTCCTGCTCCCGCGGGCCGTACCAGGTGGCCGGGCCGGCGGCGACGCGATCGCGGTAGTGCCGCCGATGCCGGGCCAGCAAGCGCGCCTCGTCCAGGTGGTCACCGCGCGTGGCCAGTCGGTCGCGCACGAACACCCGGACGCTCTCCAGCAGGTAATAGCGCACCGTGGCCGCGGTGAGATGGACCGAAAGCAGCGACCGTTCGACCAGGCGCTCGAGCAGTCCCTCGATCCGCTCGGCGGGCAGCGCCGCGTCCGCGCACACCGCGACGATCGCGTCCACCTCGGCTCCGCCGCACTGCGTCTCGTCGTTCTCGGCGTCGCAGCCGGTGGCGAACACCGACAAGCGGTCCAGCAGCAACTGCTCGGGCGCGGTGCACAGACCGTAGGACCAGGCGATCACGTCACGCACGCTGCGATGCCGCTCGCCGACGCCGCCTCTGGCTCCGTGCGTCCACTGCAGGCGCCGATCGGCGGTGTCGCCGGACAACTCGCGCAGCACGATGGCCGGTGGCCGGTGCAGCAGCCGCGCCGCGGCCAGGCGGATGAACAGCGGGTTGTTGTCGACGTGCCCGCAGATCCGGGTGGCGATGGCGAGTTGGCCGGGATCCTCGGGAATCGGCCGTCCGGTGCGCTCGGCTCGCCGCCGGAACAGTTCGAGGGCGTGCACGCTGGACAGCGGCGGCACGGTAACCAGATGCTCGTCGATCCAGCCGATCGGCTCCCGGCTGGTCGCGACGATGGTCAGGCCGGGCACCTCCTGCAGCAGGCCGACGACGAGCGGGCCCACCCCGCCCAGCACGTGTTCGCAGTTGTCCAGCACCAGGATCGTGCGGTGCGTGCCGTCGTCGGTGAAGATCTCCAGCAAGCCGTCCCACGCGGAGCGGCCCACGATGCCGTTCTTCTCGACGGACAAGAGCACTTCCTCGGCGACCGCCCCGGTCTCCGCGCCTGCCGCGAGCCGGGCCAGGCGGGTCCAGTACACCGTGTGCCGCGCCGCGCCGCGATACCGCCGCACGGCTTCGACCGCCAGCGTCGTCTTGCCGATGCCGCCGGGCCCGACCAGGGTGATCAGCCTGGCGTTCGACGAGTCCAGCAACGCGTGGATCCGCCGCAGTTCGGCCTGCCTGCCCACGAACTCACCCAGCGCGGCGGGGCCGTTGCCACCGCCGCCGTTCACCTCCGACATGCCGACGCACCTACCGATCCGGAAAACCACCGCTCGAGCAGCCTAATGGGCGCGAGGAGACCTCCCTCTGCGGCCACGGCTGGGCCGCCGCTCGGATTCGTAGCGGACCCGGTCGGCGAGGTCGTCGGGGATGTGGGCCGCGATCTCGGCGCGGGAGGCGATCATGAGCTTCTGCCGGATGGCGGCGACCTGCGCGTCGACCGTCCGGATGGAACTGCGCCGACGGCCGGCGATGGCGCTGTTGGGCCAGCCCGCCGCCGCGAAGACGGCGACATCGCGTTCGGCCTCCGACAGGTCGTTCCAGCGCGAGGCGGGCCGCCGCGACACGGGCCGGGAAGCGGCCGGTCGGTCCGGCCGCCGGGCCGTCTGCCCCTGCTCCGGGGTCGGGGTGGGACACCACAGCGCGTCCAGCTCGGGGCGCAGTCGCGTCCGGCGTTCGGCGGCGGCGTAGGCCCGATCGCCGAGTACCGCGCGGGCGAGTTCGGCGGCGCCGCGCAGCTCGGCGGCGATCAGCGGAACCCGGTCGACGGAGATCCCCATCGAACGCTGCCGCGCCTTGAAACCACCGATCAAGTAGGCGATCTCGGTCGCGACGTCGGCGCACGCGGCGGGATCACTCCCGTCGGCCCGCCGCGCGACGAGTATCTGGGCCAGCGCGACGATGTGCGCGCCCACCGCCCAGCTCGCCGTCCAGGTGTCCCGCTCGCCGCGGTAGCGGGTGAGCACACCGTGGGTCAGCGTCAGGGCCTCGGCGGCCGACCCGTGCTTGGCCAGCGCCACCGCGCGCGCGATCTCGGCCCAGGCCAGCGACAACGTCGAGCCGGTCGACATCGACCGCTCCAGGAATCGCGCGGTGTGCTCCAACGCCTGCCGCCGGTCGCCGACGAGGGCGGAACAGAACGCCGCGAAGACCTCGCTGCGTTCGGCGCCGATGCGATCGCCCTGGTCGGCGAACTTGCGGCGGGCCCGGGTGAGGACGGTGATCGCGCGTGGATCGCCGTATACGAGCATCAGCTCGAGTCCCCACATCCACTCGACCGGAGCCGGCAGACCGAAATCCGTGTCGGTGTACCGTGGGCCCGCCCCCGGAGGGAGGGCGGCGCGATCGGCGAGCAGTTGCGGGATGTGCTCGGTCCGTCCCTGCCACAGCGAGATCCAGCCGAGCAGTGCGGTGGCCAGGTCGGCGAGCCCGGAGGGACCGAGTCCGGACGCCCGGGTGGCTTCCAGCGCGCGCTCGGTCAACCGGGTGAGCGCGCCCGCACCGGACTTGACGTACGGCACCTTCATCGACAGCAGAACGGTGGCGATCTCCAGCGCGACCACGGCCTCCGCCGGGTCCGACAAGCCGGATTCGATGGCGAGCACCATGTCGTTCCAGGCCGACCGCGCCCACGCCAACCATGCCTGATCCTGCGGGCCGAGCCAGATGGCCTGCCCGGCGACCACCTTGTCCCGGAAGTACCTGCGGTGCCGCGCGGCGAGCCGGTCGGCCTCGCCGCGATCCCGTCGGCGCAGCCGGTCCCGGGCGAACACGCGGACGCTCTGCACCAGGTACCAGCTGACCGTGGTGGCGGTGAGATGCGCCGACAACAGCGACTGCTCGGTAAGCCGCTCCAGCAGGCGCTCGATCTCGCTCGCGGGCAAGGTGTCATCGGCGCACACCGCGATCGCGGCGTCGAGGTCGATACCGCCGCGCAGCGACTCGTCGTCGGTCTCGTATCCGGCGGCGAAGACCGACAGCCGCTCGAGCAGCAACTGCTCCGGCGCGCTGCACAGATCGAAGGACCAGGCCACCACGTCGTAGACACCGCGGTGGCGCTGCTCGGCGCCCGCCCGTGCCCCGTGGTTCCAGTACAGGCGTTTGTCGTCCGCGTCGCCGGTGAGTTCGCGCAACACCATGGCCGGCGGCTGGTGCCGCAGGCGTGCCGCGGCCAGGCGGACGAACAGCGGATTGTGGTCGACCCGCAGGCAGATCCGCGCGGCGACGTCCATCGGCTCGCGCTCGTCCGGGATCGCGCGGCCGATGAGCTGGGCCCGCTGCCGGAACAATTCGAGCGACTGCCGCGGCGACAGCGGCGGTACGGGCAGGATGTACTCGTCGGCCCAGCCGATCGGTTCGCGGCTGGTGGCCAGGATGGTCAGCCCCGGTGCGGCTTCCAGCAACTCGGCGATCATCGCCGCGACCGCGCCGAGCAGGTGTTCGCAGTTGTCCAGCACCAGCACGGCGCGCTCGGTGGAGCGGTCTCCGCTGCTGAAGGTGCGCACCAGCGCGCTGTGGGTCGGCGGTGCGTCCAGGTCGGCGCGCACGGCCGACTGCATCACATCCTGCGCGGTGGCGGTGCTGTCGGCCTCCAGTCCGGCCAGCCGCGCCCAGTACACCGGCCTGCGCAGGGTGCGCGCGCCACGGCGCAACGCCTCCGCGGCTAATCGCGTCTTCCCGATCCCACCTGGGCCGACCAGGGTGATCAGGCGGGCGCCGCCGTCCAGCAGCGTGCCCAGCCGGTCCAATTCCGTTTCCCGGCCGATGAATTCACTGGTGGATGCAGGCAGCACGTCGCCACGTGCCTGAACCAGGGACATAAAACGAAAGTTAGCCGACGACGCGGCAACGCGCTCGACAATCACAGGTTACGGCGTGGTCAAGCCCCCGTTTACCTGGGCAACGGACCCCGTTTCGCGGTTCCCCGCGCCGGTTGCTACCTGGCGGAGGCCATCTGCTGGTAGTGCATCTGGACCACGGCGCTGTCGAAGGTCATCACGTCGACCAGTTGCAGCCCCGAGACCACGGCAGGCGTCGGGAACAGCGGAATCCCGCCACCGAGCAGGATGGGATGCACGAACAGCCGGTACTCATCGATCAGGTCGTGCTTCATGAACTCCGAGGCCGTCTCCGCGCCGCCGAACAGGACCATGTCGCAGCCCGGCTGGGCGCGTAACGCGGTGATCTCCTCGACGAGGTCCTCCCTGACCACGCGCGTGTTCCAGCTCGCGGTGGACAGGGTGCGGGAGAACACCAATTTGGGCGTCTGTTTCCAGCATCGCGCGAAATTCACGTAGAACTCCGAGATCGCGGGATCCACGTCGGCGGTCGGCCAGAACGACGCCATGATCTCGTAGGTCTTGCGGCCGTAGAGGAACAGGTCGGCCGAGCGTAATTCGTCGAGGAACGACTCGCACAGTTCCTCGTCCACCACCGGCCAGTGGATCTCCTGATCCGGCCCCTCCGCGAAGCCGTCGAGCGACATCTGCATCCACAGTGTCACGCTTCCCATGTGCCCACACCCATCTGCTGCCCTTGTGCGACTTCCAGATTGTCGGGGGGAGCGACACTTCGGCGCATCGGTAGGTTGCCTGAGACATACCTAAGTAGGCGAGCGTAGGTAGGTTCGCGGCGCCGCGAACGCGCGCCGGATGTCGCCCAATATACCGTTGAACAACGGCACGTTACTGCTACGTATCACCAACTATGGGAATCTGAAACGTAAACACTTCGACCAGGCGGGATACGCGCCGCACGATCAGCCCTCCGGCAACGCGTCGCTGAGCTCGGCGTCCTGGTCGAGATACCTTGCGACGAGCCGGTTCACGAGTTCGGCAGCGGTCTCCGCGGGGATGGCCTTGGTCGCCGCCAACCGCTGCGCGAGTTCGGCGGACTGTGCCGGGCCGCGATCGGACGCCTGAAACGACGCCCAAACGGTTCGCCGGAACAGGTCCACGTAACGCCGGGCGATGCGCTCCGCGTCCGCGCGCAGCTTCTCCAGCTCGCCGAGCACCTCGTCGGCCGGAACGCCGGCGGCGGTCAGCTGATCGAGGCTGTGCGCCAGGCGGCGATCCGCGATCCGGTAGGTCGCCGCGTCGACGGGCTCGTACAGACCCGCGGCGACGACCCGGGCCAGGCCGTTGGGCACGTCGCGATAGAGCTCGGCCAGTTCGGTCGCCGCGATCGTGTCGCCCGCGTCGACGACGGGCGCCTCGGTCACATCCGGTTCGGCGACGCCGAGGATGTCTCCGAGATCGTCGCCGCGATCCCAGGCGTTGAGCAATTCCTTGATGCCGTTGAGTTTGATCCCGCGGTCCAGCAACCTGCTGATGGTCCGCACCCGATTGAGGTGGTCGGCGCCGTAGAACCCGGTACGCCCCTTCACCTGCGGGGGCGGCAGCACACCGCGTTCGTGATAGACGCGCAGGCTGCGCACGGTCGTACCGGCCTCCCGCGCCAGCTCGTCGATCGTGTACTCCACACCCGCAGTCATACCTCAAGGAAACCACATCGCAACACGGAGCGACCGCCGGTGCGCGGCCATTGTCGGGGCGACCGACCGGTCTCCAGCGACATAACAGCAAACATCGGCGGCGCGGGGCGGAAACAGCTCGCCACGCACACCCGCCGACCGCTTCTTCCCGCCCCTGGAAATCCCCTCGGTGCCCGGTTCCGCCGTCGCGCCTATCCTTCCGGCATGGGTGAATCCGCGGGCACTCCGGCCGGTCTCGCCGACCGCGAACGCGCGATGCGCGAGCTGACCCACCATCTGGGCACGGGCCGGCTGAGCCTGGCCGAGTTCGACGAACTGAGCGCGGCGGTCGCCGCCGCGACCACCAAGACGCAGCTGGCGGAACTGTTCGCCGACCTGCCCGGCAGCACACCACCCCCCGCCGAGATCACCCCGGTCAACCCGCTGCCTCGCCTGGTCGTCCTGGCCGGCGCGGCGGTGGTCTTCTCGGTGGTGCTCGCGGTGACCACCGGCAACTGGCTGTGGCTGCTGGTGATCCTGGCCGCGCCAGCCCTTTTCATGTTCACCGCGCGCACGACCTGAGACCGGTCACCACCTCGACTTCGGCCGGACGTAGTTGGCCAGGTCGACCAAGCGGTAGCGGTGCAGCCGATGCGGGGCGATCCGGGCCAGCGCGCGCAGGCTCGACTCCAGTCCGCGTTGCAGGCCCAGCAGGGTGAACGGGAAACCGAGCAGGGTCGCGTCCGGATCGGCCGCCGCGCCGCCCGCTCGCACCCACTCCAGCGCCGCGCCGACCACGATGACCTGGAGTTGCAGCGCCCGCGGTTCGTCCGGCGCGGCGTCCAGCCGCGCGGCCGCCTCGAGCAGGTCGGCCTCGGTGGTCTCCGGGATGGGTTGCGAGACCAGCAGCAGACATCCCGTCATGCGCGCCACGCTCTGGTACCGCGACGCCTCCGGCACCTGATCCAGGACTTCCACCGCCTCCAGCAAACCGCCGTCGGCGGCGAGCCTGCGGGCCAGGCCGAAAGCCGCGCTCACCAAGCCGTGATTGGTCCGCCACACCGTGCGGTAGTACTCCTCGGCGAGCCGATGCCAGCGGTCACCCGCGGCGTCCCCGAGATGCTGGAGGGTCAGCTCCGCGGTGGCCGCCAGCGCCAGGGCCGGGGCGATCTCACCGGGCAGCATGCCGTGCACCAGGTCGAAGTACTCGTAGGCGCGTTCGTACTGCCCGTCCAGTAGGGCCGCGACGGCCGAATACCACTCCAGCCGCCAATCCGTGCCGTAGTCCGGCCGCAGGTCGGCGAGCCGATCGCAGGCCGGCACCACCTCGCCCAGGTCCAGGTGGGCGCGGACCGCGGTCAGCGTGCCCTCCAGTTCGAACGTCTCCGGCTCCGGAATGGTCCCGGAGACGATCCGGTCGGCGGTGCGGCGCAGCGCGTCCAGCGCGTGCCTGGGATCGCCGTGCAGCAGCGTGGACAGCAGATCGGCGCTGGGGTCCTCGCCGTCGATCAGCGGCACCGGCAGGGCCGCGACGACGCTCGGCGCGTCCAGCGCGGGCAGGCGGTGCCGGCCGTCGGTCATCCCGTCGGTCTGCCCGATCAACGTCTCGATGCCGAAATCGCCGCGCATGGCACCGAATTCGAGCGACGCCTGCGGATGTTCCTTACCGGTGTCGTAGGCGAGCACCATGCGCAGGACGCCGGCGAGCTGGCCGTACATCGCGTAGGCGGTCGGGAAGCGACGTTTGGGATCCGGATCGGTGGCACGGCACAGCAATCGGTACAGCGCCGGATAGTCGCGCAACAGCGGCTCGTCGTCCGGCGACGGGATGCCGGGCAGCTGGTGTCCGTCGGCGTTCTTGGGCATGTCCAGCACCAGCGCGGCCAGCGTTCGTCCGACGGTATAGATGTCCGAGGCGACGGTGGGCCCGGTCTCGGTGATCTCGGGCGCTTGATAACCCGGGGTGCCGTAGATGCTGCCGTAGGACTCCATCGCGGCCACCGCGCCGAGATCGATCAGCTTGACCTCGTCCTCGCTGACCATGATGTTGTCGGGCTTGAGATCGTTGTAGGCCAGCCCGAACGAGTGCAGATAGTCCAGCGCGGGCAGGATCTCCATCATGAAGGCGATCGCCTCGGAGACCGGAATCCGTTCCGGCGCACGCAGGTCCAGCATCCGCTTGAGCGAACGCCCGCCGACGTACTCCATGACGATGTAACCGTCGGCCACGTCGCGCCCGGAACGGTGCTTGACGAAGTTGTGGATCTTGACGATGCCGGGATACGCCACCTCCGAGAGGAATTGGCGTTCGGCGAGGGCGACGACATGCGCCTCGAAGTCGAGCGGGTTCTGCAACCCCTTCAGCACCACCCAGCGATCGCTGACGTTGCGATCGACCGCCAGGTAGATCCATCCGAGTCCGCCGTGGGCCAGGCAACCCTGGACTTCGTACTGGTCGGCGACCATCTCCCCCGGCTGCAGCAGCGGCCGGAAGTTGAACGGGGAGGCGCAACGGCCGCACTCACCCTCCACGGCGCCGGGCCCCGCCGCGGTGGTGCGGCCGACCGGCTGCTGGCATTTCCAGCAGAACCGCTTGTGCTCGGGCACTTCCGGGTTCTGCATCACCGCGGTGCGCGGATCGAGCGGGCTCACCTTGGGCATCGACACCAGCCCACCGCCCAATCTTCGCCCGCTCGGGCGCGAGCGTGCGCTGCGCCCGGAATCCGATTCGGACTCGAGTGCGCCGAGCAGCAGCCGCTCAGCGGTGCCGATGGTTTCCTCGCCCCCGTCGTCGCGGCCGGTCGGCGGCCCGCCGTCGCTGGGCACCGAGTCGACGGCGACGGCACGTCGTTTGTCGACCGTCCGCGGTGTCGACCACGGATTGGGAAGTCGCGGGGGCACCTCGGTCTTGAGCAGGTGCCGAGTTGCCCAAGGGTGAGAAGTTCGCCGAGGCACCTCGGTGCCGCGCATGCGCCGATTCGCCCATGGATGCGCAAGTGGACGGTCGGATGCGCTGGGGTGCTCCGGCATACGAACCTCTCAGACCCGCCGTTGAATCGCGGTTTCATTCTGGTCCGCCGCCTGTCGATGCGCGCGTGTATTGTTCCCGGCATTGGGAATAGTTCCGCCCCGGGCGAACGGCCCGGGGCGGATACTGCCTTACTCTTCGTCGTCGGGCTTGTCGAGGATCACCACCGGGTCGGCCGTCGCGCGGAGCGGCCGCTCGGCCAGGACCGGGAACTGGCCGGTGATGCCCTGGCGGATCTCCGCGATCTGCAGCACTCGCTTACGGGCGAGGAACCAGCCGCCCACCAGCGCGGGAACCATGATGACCAGCATCGCGATCACCGCACCGCGCTGCACGTGGTCGTCGCTGAACGCCATCAGCAAGACCACGGTGGCCAGGAACACCAGCGTCGCGAAGCTCGTGTACGGCGCGCCGATCAGCCGGAACGACGGACGCTCCGCGCGGCCGGTGCGCGACCAGCGCCACAGCTGCAACTGGCAGACCACGATCGCGGTCCAGGCGAAGATGGTGCCCAGCGCCGACATGTTCAGCACGATCTCGAAGGCCTGCTCCGGCACGACCGCGTTCAGGCCGACGCCGATGAGCGCGACCGCGCCGGTGGCCAGGATGCCGACGTAGGGCACGCCGCCACGGGACATCCGCGCCGCGATGGTCGGCGCGCTGCCGTTCATCGACATCGAGCGCAGGATGCGGCCGGTCGAGTACAGGCCGGCGTTCAGGCTGGAGAACGCCGCGGTCAGCACGACCAGGTTCATCACCGAGCCCGCGCCTTCCACACCCAGCCGCGAGAAGAAGGTGACGAAGGGGCTCTCGCCGTTCTTGAACGCGGTGTAGGGCAGCAGCAGCGCCAGCAGGACCAGCGAACCCACGTAGAACAGCGCGATCCGGGCGATCACCGAGTTGATCGCGCGCGGCATGATCTTCTCCGGGTTCTCCGCCTCACCGGCCGCGGTGCCGACGAGTTCCACTGCGGCATAGGCGAAGACGACACCGGTGGTGACCAGCACCAGCGGGAGCAAACCGGTCGGGAACAGCCCGCCGTGGTCGGCGATGACGCTCGGCCCGGTGACCTGGCCATCGATCTTGAAGCGGCCCGCGAGGAATACCGTGCCCACGATCAGGAAGGTGACCAGCGCGATCACCTTGATCAGCGCGGCCCAGAACTCGAGTTCGCCGAACCACTTCACCGACACGAGGTTGATGCTCACCACGACCGCGAGGGAGACCAGGGCGATCAGCCACTGCGGGATCGCCTCGAACGCTCCCCAGTAATGGACATATGTCGCGATGGCGGTGATGTCTACGATCCCGGTCATGCACCAGTGGAAGAAGTACATCCACCCGACCGCGAAGGCCAGTTTCTCGCCGTAGAACTCGCGGGCGTAGGAGACGAACGATCCCGAGGAGGGGCGATGCAGCACCAGCTCACCGAGCGCCCGCAGGATGAAGAACACGAACACGCCGCAGATGGCGTACACGAGGAACAGACCAGGGCCCGCGCTGGCCAGCCGGCCACCCGCGCCGAGGAACAGGCCGGTGCCGATCGCCCCACCGATCGCGATCATCTGCAGCTGACGCGGGCGCAGCGACTTGTGGTAGCCCGAGTCCTCGTCTTCGAGCGCGGCAGCCTGCGCGGGCGCATCCGCTGGTGGTCGAACTGTGGTCATGGCGATGGCCTTTCAGGTGACGGCGATCATAACTTCGCTCAATGTACCGTTAGATAGCGGCACGTTCAATAGCGAGTCGCGACTTGTAACACGCTGGACATCAAAGACTTTGGAAAAACAGCGTCCGAGCAGCGGCGATCGGCGCGGGAGTCGTTGATCGTGCCACCGCATATCGGTACGCTCAATGTGACAAATAGGACGATGAGGGAGCGCAGATGGCCTGGTTCGAGCGGGAATTCATCGCGGTCCCCGAGGACCGCAAGAACCAGCTGGTCTACAAGTGGCCGGATGTCAACATCCGCCGCTACAGCCGCGCGCTGGTCAACGCCGACCAGCTCGCCCTCTTCGTCAAATCCGGGCGCGTGGTGGCCGCGATGGGCCCGGGCCGCCACCGCATCGACGCCGACGAGCTGCCCGTGCTCGGCGCGCTCGTCGACACCCTCACCGGCGGCAACTACTACCGCGCCGAACTGTATTTCGTCTCCACGCGGGAGTTCCCGGGAATCCGTTTCGGCGGCCGGCTGGACGACATCCTCGACCCGGTCAGCGAGCAGGTGGTGACACTGCGCGTCTTCGGCGAATTCGCCCTGACCGTGCGCGACCCGGCCGAGCTGCTCACCGCGCTCGCGGGCACCGCCGATCTCACCGACCAGGACCGGGTGCAGAACTGGTGCGCCGACTTGCTGCTCAAATCCATGAAGATCGCGGTGACCCAAGGGGTCGCGCGCGGCGACTGGCCCGTGCTCGGGCTCTCGGCGCAGCTGCAGCCGATCGAGCACGCGGTGATGCGCCAGACCAACACCGCGCTCTACGAATACGGGCTGCGCATCCCGCGCATGGGCAACTTCGACATCAGCCTGGCGCCGGAGGACGCCGACCGGCTGAAACGACTGGCCAAGGACGTCAAGTACATCCGCCTCACCGGTGATTTCCAGCGCTACGCCGCCGGCGAGCTCGCACTCGGCGCGAGCCAGGGCTTCGCACGCGGCCACCACGGTATGGAAGGTGGATTCCTGGGAGCGGCATTGAGTCTGAACGCCATCGGCCATCAGGTCGGCCACTCCCCCGCGCCGCAACCACCCGCCGCGGCGCCGGAGACCGCCCAGACGACCTGCGCCGCCTGCCAGGCCGCTAATCCGGCGGGCGCCAAGTTCTGCATGAACTGCGGGGCGCGTCTCGCACCGCAGCCACGGCACTGCCCGAGCTGCGGCGCCCCGTCGACGCCCGCCGCCAAGTTCTGCGGCGACTGTGGAACGCCGATGCCCGGAGGCTGACGCCGAGCGCCTGCCTCCGGGCATCGTGCGGCCGGATCAGCCCGCGACCGTCGGCGCCAAGGCCGTCGATTCGCCGCCGCTCACCATGCCGCGAACCTGCCGCGCCGCCACCGACAGCGCCGCGAGATCATGGGTCTCGGCGGCGAAGATCTGCGCCAGCGACGCGCCCGCGCGGGCCAGCCGCGACCGGTTGGTCGACTCCCAGTACGCGATCTTCTCGGCGGTGCTGTCCTGCGGCTCGCTCGCGGTCAGCACGTCGAGGGTCAGCGACCGCAGCGAATCGTAGAGGTCCTCGCGGACCGCGAGGCGCGCCAGTGCCCGCCACCGCCCGCCGCGCTCCAGCTTGCCGACCGCGGTCAGCAGCCGTTCGATCTGGAAGTGCTCGTTGAGCGCGTAGTACAGCACCGCGACCTCCGCGGCGTCGCGCTCGGCGATGTCGGCCAGGTCGATCACGTCCAGCAGCGGGAAGCGATGGATCAGCCCGAACGCCTCCTCGGCCAGCTCCCGCGGCGCGCCACGGGCGATCGAGCGCCGCGAACGCTCGGCGAGATCGTCGGTGAGGTAACCGGTCAGCCACGTGGGCACCTGACCGGACAGGGCGCGCACGCCGTCGCGGTACCTGGCGATGTCCGCGCCGATCGCGATCGGCTGCGGCCGGTTGGACAGCAGCCAGCGCGACGCCCGGTCCAAGGTGCGCTTGGTCTCCAGCTCCAGCTCGTTGCGCGCCGCCGTGGACATCGGCGTCTCCCGGATGCGCTGCCAGAGCGTGTGCAGATCGAAGATCTCCACCGCGGCCTTGTAGGCGCGCACCGCGTCGTCGGTGGTCGCCCCGGCCTCTTCCGCGAGCCGGAACGCGTAGGTGATCCCGCCGTAGTCCACCATCTCGTTGACCACGACGGTGGCCACGATCTCCCGCCGCAGCGGGTGCCTGCCGATCGCGGCGGCGAACCGCTCCCGCAGCGGGGCGGGGAAGTAGGCGGGCAGCACCGACGCGAACGCCGCGCTGTCGAGCAGATCACCGGCCAGCAGGTCGGCCTTCAGCGAGAGCTTCACGTGCGCCATGAGATTCGCCAGTTCGGGCGAGGTCAGCCCGGTCCCATCGGCGGCGCGGCGGGCCAGCTCCGCCTCGGTCGGCAGCGCCTCCAGTTCGCGGTCCAGACCGCGCCGCTGCTCGAGGTCGTTGATCAGCCTGGCGTGCACGCCCGACATGCCCGCCGCGTCGGCCCGCGACATCCCGAGCCGGAAGTTCTGCGAGATGTTGTCGCGCAGCACGAGATCAGAGACTTCGTCGGTCATCGAGGCCAGCAGCGGATTGCGCTCGGCGACGGCCAGCTCGCCGCTGGAGACGACGGCGTCGAGCAGGATCTTGATGTTGACCTCGTGGTCGGAGCAGTCCACGCCCGCCGAGTTGTCCAGCGCGTCGGTGTTCATGCGTCCGCCGTTGCGGCAGAACTCGATGCGGCCCAGCGCCGTCGCGCCCAGGTTGCCGCCCTCACCGATCACCTTGACCCGCAACTGGTCGGCGTTCACCCGGACCGAGTCGTTGGACTTGTCGCCCACGTCGGCGTTGGTTTCGGTGCTCGCTTTGACGTAGGTGCCGATACCGCCGTTCCACAGCAGATCGACCGGGGCCAGCAGGATGGCCTTGATCATCTCCGGCGGGGACAAGGTGGTCACGCTCGCGGGCAGGTCGAGTGCCGCGCGCACCTCCGGCGTCACCGGAATCGCTTTGGCGGAGCGGTCGTAGACGCCGCCGCCGGGGCTGATCAGCGAGGTGTCGTAATCCGCCCACGACGACCTGGGCAACGCGAACATCCGCTGCCGCTCCCGATAGGAACGCGCCGCATCCGGATCCGGATCCAGGAAGATGTGGCGGTGGTCGAACGCGGCCACCAGGCGAATGTGCTCCGACAGCAACATCCCGTTGCCGAACACGTCACCACTCATGTCACCGACGCCCACGACGGTGAAGTCTTGGCTCTGAGTGTCGATCTCCATCTCGCGGAAGTGCCGCTTCACACTCTCCCACGCGCCCTTGGCGGTGATGCCCATGGCTTTGTGGTCGTAGCCGGCCGAACCGCCGGAGGCGAAGGCGTCACCGAGCCAGAAGCCGTAGCTTTGCGCCACGTCGTTGGCGATGTCGGAGAACGTCGCGGTGCCCTTGTCGGCGGCCACGACCAGGTAGGTGTCGTCACCGTCCCGGCGCACCACCTGTGCGGGCGGCAGCACTTCGCCGGTAGCGCGGTCGACGTTGTCGGTGATGTCCAGCAGGCCGGAGATGAACGTGCGATAGCAAGCGACGCCTTCCGCGCCCAATGCCTGCCGGTCCGCGGCTGGATCGCCGGTAGGAGTCGGCGGTTGCTTGACCACGAAGCCGCCCTTGGCGCCCACCGGCACGATCACGGCGTTCTTCACCGCCTGGGCTTTGACCAAGCCCAAGATCTCGGTGCGGAAGTCCTCCAACCGATCCGACCAGCGCAAGCCGCCACGCGCCACCGAACCGAAGCGCAGATGCACGCCTTCCACCCGCGGCGAGTACACGAAGATCTCGAATTGCGGCTTGGGCTTCGGCAACTCGGCGATGGCGTGCGGATTCAGCTTGACCGACAGGTAGTCCAGCCTGGCACCCGCCTCGTCACGCCGGTAGTAGTTCGTCCGCAAGGTCGCCTCGATCAGCCCGAACAGTGCGCGCAGGATGCGGTCGGTGTCCAGGCTGACCACCGCGTCGATCTCGCTCTGCACCCGCGCGGCGATCTCCGCTGCCCGGTCGGTGGCCTCCGTACCGACGCCGTCCGGGTCGAAGTACGCGGCGAACAGGTCGATGCACGACCGCGCGGTCGCCGGATGCGTGAGCAGCACACGGGTGATGTTTCCGAAGGTGTAGGCGAATCCGGCCTGTTGGAGATACTTCGCGTAGGCACGCAGCAAGGCCACCTCGCGCCAGTGCAGACCGGCGCGCAGCACCAGTTCGTTCAGGCCGTCGACTTCGGCGCGGCCGAACCACATCGCGGTCACCGCGTCCGGAAAGCGCCGCCGCGCACTGGTCTCCGGCAGCGACGTGGCGTCGACGGAGTGCGCCAGTTGCGCCGAGGGCTCGGCGGCCAGTGCTTCCCGCAGCGGCGCCGCGGTCACCCGGAGTCCGAAGTCGTAGATCCAGCGGTCCGGCCGGTCCGCCAGCACGATGCGGTAGGGCCGCTCGTCGACCACCTCCACGCCCAGGCTGTGCAGCACCGGAAGCACCCGGCTCAGCGAGACACCCTCGCCCGCCACGTACAGCGTGAAGCGCCATTCGGCGGAAGCGGAGTCGCCCTGGCGGTAGAGATCGGTGTCGATCGCGCCGTCGGCCAGCCGCTCGAGCCTGCGCAGATCGCTGAGCGCGTGCGCGGGCTCGTGCTCCTGCTGGTAGCTGGCCGGGAAGGCCGCGGCGTACTCGGTGACCAGCGCCTGCGGCACGTCGGACGCACCCGCGGCCTCGGCGACCAGGCGGTCGCCCCACGTCCACGTCGTCGCCAGCAGCAGCTCCTGGATCCGCTCGCGATTCTCCTCGGAGATGTCGGCGGCGTCGGCGCCCGGCTTGCGGTGCACGGTGAAGTACACGACGGCCAGCTCCGATTCGGTGGCGCGGGCCGAGTACGCGATCTGCTCGGCGTCGAACTGCTCGCGCAGGATCTCGCCCATGCGCACACGAACTTCGGTGGAGTAGCGGTCGCGCGGCATGTAGACCAGGCAGTAGATGGTGTCGCTGCGCGAATCGCGCCGGATGAACAGCCGCACCTGCCGCCGCAGCCCGAGATTCATGACGGCGGAGACGGTTTCGAACAGCCTGCGGGCGTCGGTGGAGAACAGCTCCACTCGCGGGAACGACTGCATCATCTCCAGCATGGCCTGCCCGGAGAACGAGTCGAGGCCGAAACCCGCCCATTCGATGACCTGCAGCACGCGCCGGGAGATGACCGGGATGTCGAGGATGTTCTCGTGCAGGCCCGCGACGGTGAAGGTGCCGACGAAGACGTGCTCGCCCTTGACCATCTTGACGGTGTCGCCCCAGGCCGCCCGGCCGCTCGGGTCGCTCGCGCCGTAATCGGCCACGCTGATGAAATACAGGTCCCGCGATCCCGGCAGCAGCGAATCGACCGAGCCGTTGGCCATCCGCAGCACCGTGCGCTTCGCGCCCACCACGGGCACGCTGATGTCCGCGTCGGCGCCGTTGCCGAGGATGCCGAGCCCGGTGCCGGGCAGCTGCCACGGCTCGAAGTCGGCGTTCGCGCTGGGCGCGGAGCGGCGGAAGTGGTAGTAGCCGTAGCCGAGTGGGGTGAAGTGCCCGTCGGACAGCCAGCGCAACAGCCCGGCGGTTTGCGGGATCTCCGCGTCACCGGCCCACTGCGCGGCCTGATCGAGCTGATCGGCAACGGTATTGAGCACCTCGACCATGGTCGGTGTGTCGTCGGCCACGCGCCGCAGATCGGCCAGCAGCGGCGGCAAGGCTTGTTCGATCCGGTCCACCAGTTCGTCGGACAGGCCCGCGCCCAGCTGCACGTGGATCCACGATTCGCGCAGCGTCCGCCCGTCGGCCTCCCCCGCAGGCTCGGCCACGCCGTCCCGGGGCGCGATGGACAGCACCCGTCCGTCGGCGTCCCGCGAGACGTCGAAGACCGGGTGCACGACTTCGGTGACCGTCGCGCCCAGGCGGCGCAGCGCCGCGGTCACCGAATCGACCAGCAACGGCATGTCGTCGTTGACGATCTGGATCGCGGCGCCGACCCCGGCGCTGTCGTCCGGCCGGTAGACCCTCGTGGTCGCCGAACCGGGCGCGCGGGTGGCCGCCAGCTCCAAGTGCTGCCGGAAGATCCGCTCGGCCCGGTCCGTGATCGCCGACGTCGAGGATCCCGGCTGGATCCACCGGAAATATGCCGCCTCCAGATCGGTCGGATCATCGCGGAACCGCTTCGGTGAAATCGTCTGCTGGGTGGTTGCCACCATCGATCCGTTGCCTTCCCGAGAACTGCGCTCGTACGTGTTTCGTACTTCAAATAACGTACCGCTGGATAACGGCACAATCAACAGTGTAACAATAATCTGCCAGGACGAACATGGGTTACGCCGTCCGGATCAGGGATTTTCCGGGGCTCAGTGGAACGACCGCGGTGACGTCAGCGGACCAGTCCTGCTCGCGACAAGAAGGTCTGGGCACCGGCTCGACCGGCGAAGGTGCCCGTCTCCAACCGCAGACCCGTCCGAGTGTCCGCGTACCAGACGGTTGCCGAGGGGCCGATCGCCGCGTAGACGGGACCGTCGACGAGGGCCGCTCCACCCGCGCCGCGCCATCGAGAGATGCTGTCGGCCAAGCGATCCTGCGCTAGCACCTCGACGTAGAAGGTCAGGTCGCGGCCGCCGGCGATATTGCCGAACAACATCGGGTCGGTGGCGGCGATGACGCACTTCTCCCGCTGCCCGCCCGAGTCGAGCGGTTGACAGATCGCCGAGGTGCGCAGCAGATCCGGCATGGCTCGCACCGGCGCCGTTCCCTGCACCGTCGACGGCAGGGACAGCGAACAGGAACGCACGCCCCAGACCGCGGCGAGGACCATCAGCAACGCGAGCACCCCGACGGCCTGCCACTGCCAGCGCGGATATGCCTTGTCCACGAATCTCTTCGCCTCGCCGCCCGCTTTCTCGGCGACTTCGGCGACCTGGGCGGGCAGCTTCTCCGCGACGGACTTCACCTTGTCCACGGCCGTGTGCAGCGGCGCTCCGCAGTGCGCGCAGCGCGCATCGGCGCCGGTGTTGCGGTGCGAGCAGTACTGGCAGACCAGTTCGGGCAGTGTGGACACCTCAGCGCCCCGTGATGACGATCGAGGAGATCGCGGTGGTGTTGATCGTCGAATCGCCCTTCGACTCCAGCACGGTCAGCACGATCTTCGAGGCGCTCACCGCGGGCTCGATCTTGGTCACCACCAGGGTCCGCTGGTCGAGGGTCGGCTGCGTGTAGACGGTCTTGGTGCTGTCGTCGAACATGTACGAAACCCGGCTGACCGTGCGGTATTTAGCCCACTGATCCGTGCCGTCCGCGCTGATGTGATCCCAGCCGGGCACGATGCCGATCGAATCGATCTGATAGGTCTTGCCCAGATCGATGGTGATGACCTGACCGTCGACCTTATAGGCCCGCACACACGACCACGCCTTGCCGGTCTGCCCGCCGAAGGCGTCCATCGCCGAGGTGCTGCCCGGCGGGCACTTCGAGTCCGCGGACTTCACCTGGATCATCGAACTCGCCGGTGGCGCGGGCGAAGTCGACGGCGCGGCGGAACTCGGCGGCGGCGTGACGACCAGCACCTGGCTGGCCGAGGTGTTCTCCTGGCCGCCCGTAGTGATCAGCAGCAGCACCAGCAGCACGGCGAGCACCGCGGCGACGATCAGCGCGACCCTGGGTTTGCGCAGCTGGACGAGCGCGTCCTTCGCCATCTGCTGCGCGGGGGCGAGCCGGGTGGCCGATGGCGTCGACGGACGCTCCGGCTCCGGTTCCGGCGTGGCCTCCGCGTTCGATCTCGCGGCGACCGATGAGTAGTCGTTCGCGAAATCCATCGCCGGGGTGGAATCCTGCGCCTGCCCGTTCAGCAGCGCCAGGATTCGTTCGCTGGCCTTCGGGCCGTCACCGGTGCGGCGCCGCGGCGCGGCCTCTCGCGGCTGCGAGTCGAAATCCGGCAAACCGACCGACGGGACGCTGATCGCCGCGCTGTCGACCGGTTCGGCGCCGCCGCCGAAATCCGCGGCGACTGTGGACGGCGTCGCGGAAGACCCGAGTGAAGGATCGGCGAGCAATGCGTCGAGGACCGCACCTCGATGACGGAGAAAGACATCTCCCGGGTCCTCGGCGGGCATGACCCGGATCGTATCCGGACCGAGTCACCCGCCGAGTCGTCGCTATTCCCGCTGGAGAGAACAGCCGACCGGGCGGATCAGCGCTTCTTCTCCTCGGTCACGAAGTACTCCGGCGGCACGTCGAACACCCGCGCCAGCGCGATCACCAGGTCCAAGCGCGGGATCGCGTCACCGTGGATCAGCCGGTACAAACCCGACTGCGACACCGGCACGTCCGGGTAGGCCAATTCCAGGTGCTGCGCCAGCGAGTAGAGCGTCAGCGACCGCGTCGATCCGTCCTCGGTCGAGACGACGGATTCCGCGATCAGCTCCGACAACCGGCTGGAGAAAATCGCCGCCGCGGCCTGTCTGGGAGTTAGCGCGTCCCCGGCGTCCGGATGAGGGAGATCGCCGCCATCGGAATGGGTGTCCGCTACCACGGTGATAGACATTAACCGACCGCTCCCATCAGCTCACGCGACGGCCACCGGGTTGCGGAGGTGCAACCACGGGTCCGGATGCCTGCGCGGGATGCGCGGGCGGACCGTCGACAGTATCGAAATATCGTGTTTCGCCTCTCGGCTCGATGAGGTCAACCCGCACCGTGCGCATCGGGATGCTCACGTCCACCGCGGTTGCGCTGACCTGGTTGATCGCGAGATCGACCGCACGCCTGCGCGGACCGCCGGGCTCGCTGATGGTGACCGTCGTGTGCGCCCTGGACGCACGTGGCGGCAGGTGGTCGAAGACCGCGATGGTGGCCGGGGGCTCCGCCTCCGCGTCGTGGCCGCCGGTGTGCCCGTCGCCCGGGTCGGCCAAGCGCATCGAGCGCGGGTCGCCGACCGCGGTCACCAGCTGGCGCCAGCTGTCCGGCCGCGCCGAGTGGATCTCCACGTCCGCGCCGACCACCATCGCCCGCAGAATGATCTGCTGGGCTACCGGCAGCATGGCGTGCACATCGATGGTGCGCCTGCGCGGGTTGTACCGGGCCGGGTCGAACAGCGGCAGCGCCAGGGTGTGGCGCGGCTGACCACTGATCGCACCGAGGATCTGCCCATTCGGGCCGATCGCGATGGCCAGGTCGGTGACGAGTTCGTCGGGTGCGATGTCGGCGCCGGACTCGAAGCCGCGCAGGGCGCGGACGGACGCGCCGGTGGGCAACGACGCCAGCAAGGCGGTGGACTGGTCGCCACCCAGGAGTCGCAGATAGTCCGGCGGGTCGGTGGTGACCGCGGGGCCGATGAACCGGACGATGGCACGCGGACCCGCCATGTCGTCGGTCAGGCTCACCACGAGGGTGGTGCGGCCGCGGTTCCACGTCCAGCAGTCGTCCAGGCTCACCCCGCTCAGGCGGGTCCAGTCGATCAGGAAGCTGGTCACGCACCGTCCCGGCACCGACGACTCCAGATTGCTCCAGGTTTCCCGGAGGTCGGAGAGCTCGACGCCCGCGTGCAGCAGGCGCGTCGCGTCCTGCAGGGCGGCGGCGGGCAGCGCGTGCGCGGCGATCCCCCGCTCGCGTAGCCGCCCAGCGATGCGATGCGTGGCGCTGGCCAGCGCTTTGGGCGCGACCACCGCGCACGGCCCGCGTTTGCTGAGCGCCGCCAGATTGCGTTCTTGGTCGAGCCGCACCACCAACCAGGTCAGCCGGTCACCGACCACCGGGTGGGTACCGATCAGCTGGTCGTACAGCATGCTGTAGCTGCCGCTGGAGCGGACCCGTTGACCGGTGGTGACGATGTCGATGTCGACCGAGATGCCGAATTGGTCCAGCATCGGAAGCAGCGTGTCCACCGGGATGGTGTCCTCGGTGTAGAGGGTCCGCTCGGCGATGACGGTGGGCAGGTCCAGGTTGGGCGCGAGCTGGATCATCGCGATCAGCGTGTCGCCGGCCTCGTTGACGCCACAGACTCCCGCGGCGACCTGCACGTCCCGGATCCGCGCCGGCTGCGTGCGTTCGCGCGCCCGCGCGGTGCGGCCGGTGCGGTAGGCCACCCAGTCGAGCAGCCAGCGCATGCCGGTTCGTTCGTTCACCCGAACGGTCACCGTCACGACCAGGACCGTGACCACCACCGCGCTCACCCACCACGGGGTCTTTGCCGACAGGCCCGCCAGCAGCGGGCTGCCGACGACGACGAAGGCGGCGAACGGACCACGCTCGACGCCGGCGACCCGTACGCTCGGAAAGCTCACCGGCGCCTCCGCGTCCCGGAGTTGAGATGGCTTCCGGCGAGGCCGAGCAGCACGGCCGCGAGGATGACGACGGTCGCGGTGATCGCGGGCCGCAGATCCTTCGCGCGTGGCGGAGCGGGCATCGGCAGTTCCGAGGACCGGAACAGGCCCGCGGGTTGCTGCGGCGGTGTGCGGTAGCTGAGGGCGGCGAGCGGGTCGATCACGCCCGCGCCCACGATGTTGTCGATGCCGCGGGCCGGCGCGTGTGCGCTGGCCTGCAGGCGGGAAGCGATCTCGCGCGGGGTCTCGTTGGGGAACCGCGAACGCAACAAGGCGGCTACCCCGCTGACGTATGCCGCGGCGAAGGACGCGCCGCCGACGGGCACCAGTTTGTCCGGTTCGCCGACGCCGTTGATCAGGCCACCGCCGCCGGGGCCGAGCGATTCGATGCCGGTCCCCGGTGCGGCCACCGAAACCCAGGGGCCGGTGAGCGAATCCGGCATGGGAGCGCCGGTCGCGGTGGTGAATCCCACGGTGAGCACGTCGGGGCCGAACCAACCCGGCGTGGAGATGGTCTTCACGTCGCGCCAGTTGCGCGGGTCGCTCGGGCGCGCCGGATCGATGTCCGGATTCTGCGCGCAGTTGGCGGCTCCCCCCGCGTTCCCCGCCCCGGCCACGATGAGCGCACCGCGCACGTGGACGGCATGGCCGATGGCCGCCGACAGCATGGACTGGTCGACCTGTGCGTCCACCGGCATACAGGTCGGCAGCGACACGGTGATCACTCCGGCGCCCTGATTCGCGGCGCGCGTGATCGCCCGGGCCAGCGTCCTGATCTCGACGGCGATCCGCTGGCTGGGATCGGAACTCGGCCGTTCGGGACTGAACGCGCCGGAACGCGTGCGGATGGAGATGATCCGCGCGTCCGGCGCCACCCCGGTGAACCCGTCCGTGGCATCGGAGGCGGCGCCGATGATGCCCGCGACCAGCGTGCCGTGCGCATCGCAGTCCGACAGGCCGTCGCCGCCTGGCGCGAGGTAGTCGCCGCCGCCGACCAGGTTGGGCAGGCGCGACTGGGGCTGCACCCCCGTGTCGATGACGGCGACGGTCACTCCGGCGCCCCGGCTCAGCGCCCTGGCGCGGCGCAGATCCAGCGCCAGTTCCGGCGGCGGAGTGCGGCTGAGGTCGCTGTCGGGCAGGACACCTGCGGCCAGGCAGCCTTTCTGCTGCTTCATCGGCTCCTCGGGGCCCGGCGGGTCGTCCGCGGGCGGCGCGCCGACCACGACCTGGGGCGGTTCCAGCGCGACCGCCGGAGCGGCGGTCACTGCCAGCATCACCCCGGCCAGGACCGCCACAGCGGCACTGCCGACCTTCATCAGATCCCTCGCATCGCGGTGTAGACGCCCATGATCCAGAAGGCGATCACCGGAACCACCAGGATGAGCGCGTATTCCACCAGATCGATGACCCGGCGGGTGACCGGCGAGAGCCGCTTTCCCGGCAACCGGAACGCCGCGACACAAGCAGCGCAGGCCGCCGTCGCGACGACGAGTCCGACCACGAGGCGGGCGACCGGGGTCTCGTAGGCGCCGACCAAGCTGAAACCGACGCCGCACACGGTCACGGCGGACCCGGCGATCAGCGCGATCGCCTGGACCCGGTCCGGATGCCAGCGCGCGCGCATCGCCAGCAGGCCGCCGATCGCGGCGGCCATGACGATCTCGCGGATGCCGCCGGGGCTGGTCACGGCCGAGACCACCGCGGAGACCGCGAGCACCGTGGAGATCGCCGCGATCAGGCCGCGCAGACTGGTCACCGCCAGCCGGGCGCGGCTCTCGATACCGGCTTCGGCGGCATGGCGCTGCTGCTCGCCGACCGCGGTGTGCTCGTCCCCCTCGCGCACCGTCTCCGCGTCGAAGATGTCGGTCAGCGTCGTCGGTGAGACCTCGTTGCCGGGGTCCGGCAGATCGGGCGGCCGGATGCGCGCGATCACCACGGCCAACCGTGGCGCCATGGTCAGCAGCACGATTCCGACGAACACCGCGCCACCCGCGACCTGCTCGACGGACAGATCCGCGTAGGTCAGCGGCAAGGCCGCCGCGGTCAGCGTCGCGCCGAGCACCGTCACCGCCATCAGCGTGGCGATGCCCACGCCGCTCACCCGCATCATGGTGGCTGCGGCCACCGCCGCCACCACGGCCCCGGCCGCCAGATTGGCGGCCGCGAACGGGCCCGGCTGACCGTAGGCCGGTGGCACCAGCATCGCGCCGCCCGCGAACAACAGCGGCGTCGCCGACAACGACAAACCCAGGGTGACCATGGCCGGCGCGTTGCGGCGGCGGGCCAGTGCGGCCCCCGCCCAGCACAGCCCGCCGAGCAGCAGGGCGGGCAGCCCGCACCACAGGGCCGAACCGGTCATGGTCCACGACCAAGCCAGCATCGCGGCCACCGCCGAGGCCCCGATGCCCAGCACGGTCAGCCCGACGATCGCGGCGGTGTTCGCGTCGAACTCGGCGAACTCGCGCTCGTTGATCAAGGCGAGCGCGTCGGTGATGTCCTCGACCACCGGCGTGAACACCTCCGCCGACTCGACGACCGACAGCATCAGTATCGTGCCGTCGGTGACGTCGTGGTCGGCGAGGCTGCGCCAGCGCGGAATCGGCAGCTCACCCGGACGGGCCAGGCTCCACTGTCCTTGCGGCGGCGTGAAATCGACGCTCTCGTCATCGATCGCCGAGGCCAGCACGACCAGCAGATCATCGATGAACGTCTCGATGGTGAACTTGGTCGGCACCACCACGTCGACCTGATAGGTGGAGACCATCACGGCGATCCGAGCCCGGGCGACCTCCGCCGACGGCTGCGTCCCGGCAGGCGCGGGCGCGACGGCAGTACTCATCGCCACCCTCCGCGGTCACCGGAGTTGTCGGCGCCGCTGGAGAGGTATCCAGGGAATCCATCGGCCAGCCAAGCGGCCAGCTCTTCGAACGCGAGCACCGTCTCCTTCTCCAACAACCGCAGGTCGATCTCGCCGCCTTCGGCCAGATGCGCGTCATAGGGCAGCACGCAGGTGGGGCGCTGCGCGGTCTCGAACAGCTTCTCGATCGCGTCCACGTCGACGGTCGGCTTCAGCGGCTGGTGATGGACGATGCCGACGATCGACTTCGCGATCAGGTGTTGCAGACCGTGCGAACTCAACCAGTTCAAGGTGGCCACCGCGCCGGTCACGCCGCCGACGGTCGCCGGGGTGACGACCACGACGGCGTCGCTGGTCTGCAGTACCGTCGCCGTCGCCGAATCCAGCACACCGGTCCCGCAGTCGACCACCAGCAGATTGAAGTGCTTGCGCAGCACCTCCACGGCGATGCTGTACTCGCGGCCCGACAGCGCCTCGGTGGCCTCGGTGCTCCACGGCGACGCGATCACGGCGAGGTCGGAGGAGTTGATCGAGGTGAACGACTGCACCGCGGAGAACGCGTCGAGATTCTGCGCCTGCGCCAGATCGCGCAGGGTCAGGCCGTACGGGTGCCTGCAGGTGCGGGTGGAGAGGTCGCCGAAGTCCGGATTGGCGTCGATCGCGACCACCCGGTCCGGGCGCAGGCCCGCGAAGGTCGAGCCGAGCGCCGCCACGGTGGTGGTGCGGCCGACGCCGCCCTTCACGCTGATCACCGCGATCTGATACGTCGTGGTGAGCTGGCGCCGGATGCGCGCTTTGCGGTCCTCGGCGCGCTGTTCCGCAGGCGATAGCCCGAGATTGAAGCCGACCTTGTTGAGCGCGCCGCGCATACCGGAGCTGGAGCGCAGCTGCGCGCGTTTCGCGGCGGAGATGTCGGCGAGCAGTTCGATCGAGCTGAGCGCGGCGGGCAGCACCTCGATGCGCGGCGTCGGCTCGTAGGCGGAGTGATCGACGCGCTCGGGGACCCAGGGCGTGGCCGATCCAGAAGACCACTGCTGATTCGCGGATGTCGGGTCGGTGCGCGCGATGGCCTGGGACGGCGTAGCGGCGGCATGGTCGGCACGGTACTGCTCGGCGGACTGCTGCTGTGCCGAATGCTGTTGCGCTGATTGCTGCGCAGCCGCGGGTGGGGCGGCCGAATAGCCCGGCGAGGGGGCGCTCGGCGGCGGCGGAGCGACGTTGGTCTGCATCGGTGGCGTGTTCGCCTGTGGTGTCGGCGCATTCGCCTGCCGAGGTGGCGGGCCCGCGGCGGCAGGAGGTGTCACCGCCTGCGGGGAGCGGGAATCGGGTTCTCCCGCGGACGGCCGCGGCTCGCGCGGCGCGCCGACCGGTGGTTCGACGTGGGTGAACTTGTCGGCGTCCTGGTTCTTCTCGGCGGCGGGGCCCGGTGCGACAGCCGCGTCGGTCAGCTCGTTCGTCGGTGCGAAGTACGCGTCGTAACCGCCGCGAGCGCGCGCGGACTCGGCCTCATGACCGTTTCTGCTCGGTGCTCGGTTCATTTCCGTCGTCCTCTCGACAAACACGGTCCGACGTTCAGCTCGTTCTGCTGGTGTCGAACCAACTTCGACCGGGCAGCAGGTCGATCAGCGCCCCGATACCCGACCGCAAGGCCGCATCATCGCCCGGCGCATATCTCGCCCACTTCCGTCCGTCCATCGCGACGCTCGGCGTCACGATGAATCGCCCCGACAGCGTATCCACCACGTTCACGCTGGATACGGATTGCGCGGAGCTGCCGTCGTGGTGCTCGATGATCACCACTTCGGCTCGTCGGACCACCTCGTCCAGCACCCGGCTCAGCACCGCGGCGGCGTGCGGTTCCGCCCCGAGTTCTACCAGGGCGCGCCGCCGTTCGTCCTGGTCGTCGGGAATCTCGCCGAATTGCTCCACCGTCGCGGCGACCGGCTCGAACTGCAACACCGGCGCCGGACCGAGCGCGGCCAGGACGGCGGCGGGCAAGGTGTCGAGCTGGTCGTCCTGCTGGAATACCGACTGGATGACGACATGATCGTCGGAGCGCACCGCGAGTACATGGGTCTCGCCCGCGCGCACCAGTGACATCCGCAGCATTCCTTTCGGCTCGCCGTCCAAGCCGGTGTCCAGGATCCGTACCGCCATTTCCACGTCCGGCCGGTACAGGCACTGCAGCCAATGCTCGACGACCGGGTGCACGCGTCCGTCCTCGAGCACGCCCACTTCGGTGAGCTGCTCGGCGACCACGGCATATACCCGATCCCGATCCTCGATGCGGTAGATGTTCGGCAACAGCGCCAATACCGGCGGATAGGACTCGAAACCGACCAGATGCTGTAACAGCAGGGCGGCATCGACATTCAGGTCGATTGCGACCGGATCGTCTTCCACACCTTCCTCGAATGCATTGATCATCTCCTTCGACTGGATATCGACCTCGGTGCGCTTCACCGAGGACGTTCTGCGGAGGCGAGGACCGCTTCGTCTTCGTTGTCGTTTCGCTCGATAATGCCCACCGCCGGCACCGATTCGAGCATCGGCTCGTCTCGGCCGTCCCGGTCCTCGTACTCGATTACCCCGATGACGGGAGGTTGCTCGAGTACCGGGACATCCTGCGGTTCGCCCGGGACGAATACCTTCGACGACCTCTTCTCGTCGTCGCGGCGTCGTCGCATTCGAGCCTTGGGCGCGACCGCACCGCGCGGCGGTCCCTTCCGGGCCATCGGCCCGGATCCCGCTTGCTGCGGCATGGCGCCGAATGCCCGTCCGGCTCCTGGATTCCAGCTGGCGGGCAACCGGAAACCGGTCGCGGCGCCCGGCATCGATCCGAGGCCGCCGCGGGCCATATTGAGCGCGACGAGACTCCCGGCCCCACCACTCAACGCGGCCAACGTCGGCGAGCTCTGCGACGTGCCGTACAACCAGGACTGGTCCGTGGCTCCGTCTCCCATGCCGTTCATTCCCGAATCCCCGGACCAGCCATTGGCGTTCGGGTCCGGCGACAATTGCTCGGGATTGGTGGCGGGGTCCAGCGTATCCGCCGGCTGGGTCGGATCCGCAGGCTGAGTGGGATCCGTCGGCTGGGTCGTATCACTGGGTTGCGTGGTATCGCCGCCGGGTTTTTGATCGCCCGTCCCGGTGTTGTCCGATCCGGTCGACCCATCGCCCGTCGACGTGTTCGATATATCCGTCTGCTGGGTGAAGTCGCTACCGTTGTAGTCGGTCGGGTTGTCGTAGGACACGTTTTGCGTCTGCGGGCCCGGCCCTGGTCCGCCGGTCACAATCGGCGGCGCCTCGAGCGGTGGCGGCAATGCGGCCAGTGTGGGCACCAGCGCGTTGGCGTAAGCTCCCATCACACCTAGCGCAGCCCCTCTGAGCGCGAGCAACTCGGCTTCGGCTTCGAGTAGGGCCGCCCCGCTCAACGGCCCGAAGCCGCCGCCGAGCGCGATACCCTCTTGGACCCGGACCTGGGCGGCCTTGGCGGCGAGGACCGCCATGGCGGCCTTCGCCGCGGTGGAGATATCAGCCGCTCGGTCCAGCAACTGGCCGGTCGCCTCAGCCACTGCCGCCTGCTCACGCAACCATGCCGCATGTTTCCGGAACGCCGCCTGCGCCTGGTCGGCGGTGAGCGCTTGGAACGTCGCACTCATCTGGAGCATCGAACTGTCGGTGTTGGCCGCGGCGGCGTTCAATCGCGCGGCCATTGCCGTATAAACCTTGGCGGTCGCCCGCGTCGTGGCGACCCCATCGCCGGCGAGCACCGGGGCGATGATCCCCTCCGGCCCCAGCGCGCCGAGTACCACAGCAAGCATCTCGTCAGCTTTCGCTCGCGCTGTCCGCGTCTAGAACGCGGCTACTCTGCTGATCACCTGGGCATGGCCGATCACGTCGCCGGCTGCGAAAGCGGCACCTATCTCCGGTAGAGCGACCGCACCATCGGTGCCGAGGGCGATTCCGTTTGCCGTGGTGGGGAAGAACAACCCCGCCTGCTTGGCGCAGGCGACGGGGATGAGCGCGCTCACGTCATCGAGACCCGGCGGGGCCGGGACAGCGGCGGGAGCGGCCGCACCCAGCATCAGCATCAGATCCTCCGCGCTGACGCCCAGTTGCGAAGCGATAACCGGGAGATGATCCCAATCGACAGCGAGATGCATGGAAGTCTCCTAACGACCAGTACCCACTCTTGGCGAGTAGTACATCGACATCGAGCGGTGCAATCAGAACGTTAGGCTATTCCCAGAGATGGGGATGCGGCGCGGAACTCGTACTCGCCCTGCCGATCACCTCCCTCGGCGCCTGCAGAAGACACTTGGCACACGAGTGGACGCGTCACGTGACATGAGTCGTCCGCCCATACCGCCAACCGGCATCCCGGACATGCGATCGCCCTCGACGATGTTCGCGAACGAATTCGTCGAGGGCGATTGCATTCGATTTCCGACCGGCTGCGGCACCGGCACAACCCGAGCGCCGCGTCCGTGCTCGATCGACAATCCCCGGACCGGAGATGGCGATCTCGGCTACTACATAGCCCCGCCGGTTCCGATCTGCGAGAACCGCATCGCCTGACCCGTATCGACGACACGGAACTCACCGTCGATGCCGGACACGACCTTCGTGGCCGCCTTGAGATCGGTCAGTGCCGAGTTGTACTGTTCGATCAACTTCATGATGCGAACCTGCAGGGCATAGTTCTCACTACCGGCGTCACCCTGGAAGTTCTCCGCGAGCAGCTTGGCGAGCGCGTCCCGCTCGCCCGCGTCGATGGTCATGTCGCTGAGCACCTTGTCGGTCCGGATGACCAGGCCCTCAACCGCATCGTAATCATTCTTCAAAGCCATTTTTCGAAACCTTTCCCGGTTGCATTCTGGCGTGAACCGCGAATCAGAAATTCATGTTGTATTTGTTGACCTGCGCCGCGTTTTCTTGGTCTTTGCTATCGAAGTTCGCGCCGGCGGAATTCAGCACGTCGACGATCTCCATGAAGGTCTGGTGCAGCTTGCCGCCCTTGTCGAGAGCACCCTGCATGGCCGTCTGAATGGCGTTTCCGGTTGCGCCCTGAACGGCGGGCGCATACTCCATCTTGATGCCTTCGAGAATACCCAAGTGGTTTCGGAAGGTGTCGGCGTGCGTGAAGAACTTCTTCGCGGCTGCGGTGATCTCGGCCGGGTCGCCGGTGTATCCGGTTGCCATATCTATTCCTATCCTGTAGGCGTTTACCATGCCTCGGACGGATTCGCCGAGGACGTTGACAGCGTGTGTGCCGAAAGCGTCGATGCGCGACTCAGGCCATCGACCGCCTCGGCCACACCGATTACCGGGGGTTTCTCCAGTACCGGCACCTCCTGGGTTTCTCCGGGAACGACTGCCGCCGCCGGATCTCGGATTCCCGTCGTTTCGGTGACGTCCCGATGCGGGGCGGTAGCACCGTGCGGTCCGTAGCCTCCCGGCAGAACGGCGGCGCCCTCACCGACTTCCAATGGCGTCCGGAATGGGTCGGTCGCGGCCTCCCGCACGTCCGGCGGCGCGATGCCGAGATCCGGGAGTGCCATGGTGAGACTCCAATCGAGCGTGACTACCAGCTCGGATCGAGCGGCTGCTAAGGAAAACGGTAATTTATTCCCAACCTTGGGATGGGCGCCCAAGTCACATCTGCTGGGGCACCCAGGCCACCTGGACGAGATCTCGGCGAGAAGACATGGGCTCCACGAAGATTCCCCGGCCCGGCGGCTGCTTGGTGGGGCGCACATCGCCGATCAGGATGCCGTCGAGCTTCGAGCCGTCCATGATCAGACCCGAGGAATTGAGGTTTTTCATCTGGCCGATCACGTTGTCGTACAACGCCGTGTCCGCTTGGGCGATGTTGCGCGCCGCGATGACGTGCAAGCCGGTATCGCGACCGTCGACGATGATCTCCTTCAACGGTTCCAGCGGATTCATCCCGCCACGTTGCACCACCATGTGGTAGTCGTCGATCACGACGAAGACCTCGGGCCCGGACCACCAGGAGCGCTCCGCGAGCTGTCTGGGCGTCACGTTCTCCGGTGGGCGCCGCGAGCGCATCTTCTCCACCAGCGCCGGCAGCGCCTCCCGCACATCCCGCTCGCTGGTCACATGGCCGATGAGCATCTCCTGCGGCACCGTCTCCAAATGCCTGCGCCGGTAGTCGATCAGCAACACGCGCGCCTGCGACGGGTCGTACTGGCGTCGAATGGATTCCAGCAGTGCGGCCAGGGTGGTGGACTTCCCCGATCCCGTCGAGCCGAGCACGATGAAATGGGTCGACACACTGAAATCGATCGTCGCCGGGCTGAGATCGGATTCCCGGACGCCGAACGGCACGACCAGTCGCTGAGCGAGCGTTTGCGGCACCGGCCATCCGGCACGCACTTCGTCCATGCCCACCTGTGGCGGCAGCAATTTCACCTGCGGCGCACGCCTGCCCGGATAGCGCTGCGTGATCTCGGCGGCCGCGGCGGCGAGGCCCTCGGCGGCCGAATTCGGATCGCCCACCCCATCGATGCGAGGCAATGCCGTGAGCATGTGCAGGCCCTCGGTCGAGATACAGCGACCCGGCCGATTGGCGGGGATCGCCGCGACAACGTTCCGGTGGGTATTGAACGTCGTATCGGCCAGGTCACCCAGCCGCATCTCGACGCGGGTCTGCATCAGGTCCTTGATCGCGGGGCGAATCGCGATCCAGCGCGAACTGCTGACCACCAGGTGGATGCCGTAGTTCAAGCCCTGGAGGGCGATCGACTCCATCACCGGGGTGTATTCGTCGTAGTACGGACCGTTCGTACCGAACCCGACGTCCCATCCGTCGATGACCAGGAAGACGTCACCGTAGGGATCGCGATCCTGCCACGGCGGCGTGCCCCCGCCGTCGCGCAGCGTGCGGAACTTCCGGATCGAGTCGATGCCGAACTCGGTGAACATCGACTGCCTGCTCTCGAGCAGGTTCGTCACCAACGCGATCGTGCGCCGGATGCGGTCGCCGTCCCGAGCCGCGGCGACCGATCCCACGTGCGGGAGGTTCGTCAGCGCCGCCAAGCCGCCGCCGGAGAAGTCCAGGCAGTAGAACTGCACCTGTTCGGGGGTGTGGGTCAGCGCCGCCGACAGGATGAAGGACTGTAGCGCAGTCGATTTGCCGGACTGCGTACCGCCGACGATGGCCATGTGCCCGCCCGCGCCCGACATGTCGACCGACCAGACGTCCTGACGCTGCTGCCGTGGCTTGTCGACCAGCGCGACCGGCATCTGCAACGCTCCCTGCGGCACCGCGCGGATCATCCGCTCCAGGGTCGGCGGCGTAACCAGCGGCGGCAGCCACATCTTGTGGGCGGGCTGGCCGTGCCGAGCCAACTGCTGCAACACCGCTTCCATCACCGTGATCGACTCGCCGTCGGCGGCCTCGGGCGTCTCCTGCGCCACCATCGGCTCGACCACAGCGGGCCGGGTGTCGGCGATGTGGCCGGTGGTGAAGCGCTGCGGCGGCCGGTATCCGCCACCGGGTCGTCGCGCGCGCTGCGCGGAGGCCGCGGAGACCTGCGCGGGCGGAGTGTATTTCTCGCCCACATACGCGGCTTGGAAGCGCTGGAGGTCACCGGAGCCGACTCGCAGGTAACCAGACCCCGGCTTTTTCGGCAGGTGGTAGGCGTCCGCGGTACCGATCGCGTCACGTGAGTCACTGGTTTGGTTGGTTCGCAGGGCAACTCGGTAGGAGAGGTGCGCTTCCAACTCGCCCATGCGGTTGGCGGGTACCTTCTGCGACGCGAGCAGCAGGTGGATGCGCAGTGATCGGCCCAACCGGCCGATGGCCACGAAGAGCTTCGAAAAGTTCGGATGCTGCTCGAGCAGTTCGGCGAACTCGTCCAGGATGATCAGCAGTGTCGGCAGCGGTCGCAGGTCCGCGCCCTGCTCCCGGGCACGCTCGTAATCGGCGACGCTGGCGAAATTGCCCGCGTCGCGCAGAATTCGCTGCCGCCGCGCCATTTCACCGTTGATGACGTCTTCCATACGGGTGACCAGGTCGGCTTCCTCTTCCATGTTCGTCACGATGGCCGTCACATGCGACAGCCGTTCGAAACCGAGGAAGGTCGCGCCACCTTTGAAGTCGACGAGCAGCAGGTTCAAGACATCCGGCGAATGGGTCGCCACCGCGGAGAGCACCAGCGTGCGCAGGAATTCCGATTTACCCGATCCGGTCGCGCCGATGCACATGCCGTGCGGGCCCATGCCTTCTTCGGCCGATTCCTTGATGTCGAGATAGACGAGGCTACCGGCCGGATCGTGTCCGAACGGAATATTCAACCGAGCCCGATCCTCGTCGCGCCGCCGGACCCACACCTGCTCGACGCGGATGTTGCCGGGGTCGGCGATGCCGACCATCTCCTCCCACGACGTCCCACCGCTGGCCTGCTCGGCGGCCACCGCTTCGACCACCGTGGACAACCGGTACGGCGAGAGGCTGCGCGCCATCGCCGTCATCGCCGCCGTGGACAGCGAGTCGGCCACGCCGACCCGACGCAGCCCGCGCACGGTCACCTCGTTCAGCGATCCGTCCTCGGACACGGCGAAACGCAGCGCGCGCGGCAGATTCTGCTCCGTGGCCCCCAGCCGTAGCCACGTGCAACCATCGATGCCGGAGATGTCACGGTCGCTCGCGGGCCCGGCCACGTCGACGATCAGCAAGTAGTGCGTGCGGTCCAGGGTGGGCTGCGAATTGGCGGAGAACGGACCGCGATTGAGCCCGGCGAGCACCTTGGTGCGGAGCTCCGCGACGGTGCGGTACACCATCCGGCTGGAGCCGATCGCGTCGTTGTCGCTGGGATGCTGGCTGTGCGGCAACCACTTCAGCCAGGACCATTCCGGCGCGTCCGGGTCCGACAGCACCGCGGCGACCGCCACCTGGTCCGGTCCGTGCAGCACCGCCACCTCGGCGATCATCGCACGGACCAACCCGGCCACGAGTTCCGGATCGCCGTCGATGCCGACTTGCGGCGCCGACAGCAGATTGATCGCGACCGGCATTCCGCCGACCGTGGAATAGGCCTTGGCGAAGCGAGTCAGCTCGACGACGCCGACCGGGTCCAGATCGGAGGTGGGCGCGGCTTCCGGAACGATCACGCGCACCTGGTTGGCGATGCGCCCGCGACCGACCCGCACGCGCAGGAACTGCGGGCTCGCGACCTGCACCTCCCACATCCGCTTGCCGCCGATCAGCCGGGCGATCTCGTCCGGGCCGGGATGGGTGTAGCGCAGGAAGGCATGGAGTTCGGCTTCCGCCGCGTGCACCGTCTTGCGGTTGTCGGTGATGCTGCGCAGGTAATCCTTGCGTTCCTCGTTCAGGCCGGCCGCGCCGCCGCTGGAGTTGCCCGCGAACGCGCCGCCCATCATGCCGAACATCGACACCAGCATCATGGCGGGGAACATGAGCATCATCGGGTTCATGGCTCCGCCGCCGCGGAACATCATGACCATCATGCCGCACATGGCGGCGACCATGACCACGGGCATGATCATCCGCATCCGCGACGGCGGGACCGGCTTGGGCAGCTCGGTCGGTGGTTGCAGCCGCAGCTCGGTCACCGCGGGGGCCTTGGGGCCGCGCACCATCCGGGCGGGTCGTACGAACCGGCGAGTCGTGGTCACTGCGTACCACCGAGCCCGGCGACGATCTTGTTGTTCGGGATTCCGTCGTGTTGGATGCGAGCTTCCTTCTGGGACAGGGCGGGCCCGACCGCGAACAGCGAGATGATGCTCCACGGCGCGGGAACCGGTGTACGCATCCCGAGCGCGGTCAGGGTGGGATCGGTGCCCCCGCCGTTCGGATCGGTGATGATGCCGTAGCGCACCCCGCTGTCGGAGACCCAGTAGAGCGATTCGCGCAGCGGCGATCCCGGTTCGGCGCCGGTCACCTGCACGAAACGCCCGGTGTCCCTCGGCAGGTACGCCGCGTCCGCGGTGGTGCCGCGCGAAGCGGAGGAGGTCACCAGATCGACCGCGCGGCCCTGCTCGTCCTGCGTGAGCGGCAACTGCCTGCCCACCAGCAGTTCGGTGGTCGCGTTCGGATCGTTCCCGGAGCGCGACCAGTGCAAGCAGGTGACGCCGGACCGTTCCGGGTCGACCAGGCGAATGGGACGGGTCGGGTAGGTCGCGGTGCCGGGCCACTGTCCAGGGCGTAGATTCGCCGCGATCACGTTGGGTCCTACGGTGCGAGTGGTCACCGAGCCTTGGGCGTCCGCATTGCGGACCATCGCCGCCAGCACCGAACTGATCCGCACCAGCCCGGACTGGGAGACGAGGTAGTACGAGACGCCCTGATCCGGTGTCGACACGGTGACCACCGACCCGACCGGTGTGGTGAAGCCGTTGTTGAGCGAGATGGTCTCGCCCTTGCCCGGCACGTCGGGGACCCGGAGCGGCGGCGCTTCGGGAATCGCGTTGACCAAGCCCTTGGAGGCCGCCATCACCGGAGCGGTCGAGTCGATGCCGAGCGCCATGGCCACCGCGGTGTTCGCGAGATCGATCGCGGCGCGCACCACACCTTTCTCGGCGTCCGCGTACACCAGCCAGGTCGTGGTGTCGTCGCGTAGCAGGCGGGCCTCGCCGTCACCCAGCGGGCGGTTGGCGTCGCCGTCGATGGTGAGCGGGCCGCCGATCGCCGTCGTCCGCACCGCGGAGCGACTCACGGTCGGCAGACCGGTCGCCGGGTTCACCGGCGCCGCCGCACCCGTGCGCGCCGTATCGCACACCGTCCACGAGGAATCCTTCTCGTTGTTGTCGACGATGCTGCCGGGCGCACCGGGAATGCCGACCCACGGCCCACGCGGATATTTCGACAGCTCGTCCCGGGACACCTGCACCGGATTGTCGGGGGAACCGACGATGAGCCGAGCCGACGTCAGGTTCAGCGCGGGGAACAGCCGGTTGTTCAGGCGCACGAACAGCGCCCCGGTGTCCTTCTCCGCGACGATCTTCGAATCTCCCACTTTCTTGGCGGGTTTGAAGAACGCCAGCACGGCGGCGCCCGCGATGATCACGCAGGCGAGCGCGATGCCGATGGACAGCGCGGTCGAACGACCGCGCTGTGGGTCATCGATCATCGACGCGTCTCGGCGGACCAGCGCGTGCTCGATCCGTCGCAGCAGAAAACGCCAGCCGGAAATCTGGTGTTTGGTCACAACCCGGAAGCGCGCCACCGGTTCTCGTTCCTTCCGCCGCCCTCACCAAACCGTAACCAGCGGTCACAGCATGAATACGACCGCTATTCCCAGCACCGGGGATAGCGGACCAGCGGACGCCTCACACCCGCGTGCTCGGCGCCAAACCCTCCAGCGCCGCGGTGACGTCGAACGCGTCGATCGTCATGAGCTCCTCGTCGCTCATCGCGGCGATATCGGCGTTCTCCCTGGTGAAGCGATAATCACGCTCGGCTTCGGCGGCCTCGACCACGTTGCGCACGAAACGGCCGTTGCCGGCCAGATCGATCAGCCGCCTGCCGTTCTTGGTCTGTCCCGCCAGCTCCTCGCACCTCAGGCGCAACACCTCCCGCGCCTGCTCGGACAGGATCGAGTCCTTCTTCCGCGCGATGTGTTCGGCGATCTGCACCAGTTCGTCGGCGTCGTAACTGGCGAAACGGATGCGCTTGGTGAAACGGGAGGCGAGGCCGTCGTTGGACGCCAGGAACCGGTCGATCTGGTCCTCGTATCCCGCGATGATCACGACGAGCTTGTCGCGATCGTTCTCCATGCGAGCCAGCAGCGTGTCGACCGCCTCCTTGCCGAACGCGTCCCCGCCGGAAAGGCCTTCCTGGATCAGCGTGTACGCCTCGTCGATGAACAGCACCCCGCCGAGCGCCGAGTCGATCAGCGCGTTGGTCTTGGGCGCCGTATGGCCCAGGTGGGTGCCGACCATGTCGTTGCGGGAGACCTCGATGACCTCGGCGTTCTCCACGACACCCAGGCCGGCGAAGATCTTGGCGATCACCCGGGCGATGGTCGTCTTACCGGTGCCGGGCGGGCCGGAGAAGATCAGGTGCTGCGACTTCGAATCCACGGCGAGCCCGCGCTTGGCGCGCACCTGGTCCATCAGCACGCCGGACTTGAGCCGGTCGACCTGCTCCTTGACCGAATCCATGCCGATCTGCGCCTGCAGCAGATCGGAGGCTTCCGCGAGGAGACTCTCGCGCTCCGCGCGCGCCGCGCTGGCAGCCGCCTCGCGCGGATCGTCGCCCGTCTTGGGATCCCACCTGTTCGTCCGGGAGGCGATGAGTTCCGCGGTGACGACCTCGAATCGGTACGCTTTATCGCGCACCGCGCGCTGCCATTCCTCGCGGTCCGGCCAGAGGGCCGAGCCCTGCAGCCCTTTGAGAACCTTGTCGGCGGCGTCGTGATCACCGTTGTGCCGCATCAGCATGCCGAGCAGGAAGTGCGCATCGGCCCAGATGTAGGACAGACTGCCCGAGGAGCTGTCCTCCACGATTCGCTGCGCGCGCGGCATGGCTTCGCCGAAGCGGCCCAGGTGCGCCAGCGACTGCGCGGTCATCAGCTCCGCGGCGATGTCCAGCAGGCCGTCCTCCAGCACCGGCCGCGCGTTGCGCAACGCGAGCACCTCCGGCCATTGCTTCGTCCGGAAATACAGCGACATGCGCACGAAATCGGAGACGTCGTCGCGCGGGACCTCGTCGAGTATCGCCGCGGCTTCCTGCCACTCACCGCCTTCGGCGTACGAGCACGCCTGTGCGATGGCGATCTGATCGCGATCGGCCATCGCGACGCGCAGGCCGTACATGCCGATCTCGACCTGGCACCACAGGGCCCGGTCGACCAGACCCGCCCGCTGCTGGTCGCGGTAGAGGTTGTGCACCGAGCGGTAGGCGCCGTAGATCACCTCCGAGGTGACCTCCCCGGCCATGGCACGCCCGAGCCAGGCATCGCACATGTCCGGGTCGAGATCGGTGGCAGCCCGAAACGCCGCCGCCGCGTGCTGGTCGTTGCGCACGCCACCCGCGACCAACCCAAGATTCTGAACACCCGTGTAGAACGCGTCCTCGGCCGCTGACACTCGGACTTCCCTTCCGCCGATCTAGCCTGCTCGAACGATAGATTCCGGGGGTCACACCCAGGACTCGGTCACTTCCCATCCATGGGAAGCAATCGGGGCGGGCATCACGGCCGACCGACATGCCAATTTTGAACGTGCCGTCAGTTAACGGTATGTTCACCTCGGGGTCGGCAATCATCCGCCTGCAGACGGCCCCTTCGGCGGCGGCTGGCCAGCCGCGATCCGGTCCACCAGCCGCCGCGCAGCAGGCCGGAGCCCGAACGAAAATTTCTTGCCGCTATTTAGGTGCACGCTATTGAACGTTCCGACAGAAGAGGGTACTGTCTGAACACAGATCGTCAGTCCCTCATCCTGACGATCTGAACCCAATAAGCAACGGCCGGTGGCACCGGCAGGCCACCGGCCGTTGTGGGGGGAAGGACACCCCGGGCGGTAGCGTGTTCTTCTACGTCTACCACTCCGGCCACCTCCACTCCGCAACCCATTCCCGCGCTTGGGAATGGGTTTTCTTGTCGGAGTTCCTTTTTCGGTCGATGGCCCGTGACCCGCGCGCGAGGGCGGCAGGGTCCGTTCCGATCGCCCGTCAGCCGTGCGAAGGCGGCGAATCCGTGCGATCGGATGCCGGAGCCGTCACCCGCGCCGGCGCGGGTGACGCGTCGGCGAGACCGGTGCTGTTCGCTTCGGACTCCTTCTCCCGGACCAACCGCAGTGGCGGCCGCGTCGCCGGAGCGTGCACCACGGCCGGGACATCCCGGGTACGACGAGTTTTGGTCCACGGAGTGACCGCGGGCCTGCGCGCTTTCGACGTGGCCTTCGCCGGACGCTCGGACTTCGGTGGCGCGGGGTCCGGCCTGCCCGGCTGCGGCACGGCTCGGCCCCACGGGGTGGACGCCGCGCCCGGACTCTGCCGCGCAGGAGGCGGCACTCCCAGCGAATCTCCCAGGTCTGGGCCCGCCACTGCGGGCACGTCCGCTGCCCGCACACGGTCAGCGGGTCCAGCCGCTTCGGACGACCAGCCGGACCGGTGAGCCTCGGAGTCGACGACCTGCCGCGCCGCAACCTCGGACGCCGCGCCGCGGGCAGCGACCGGTCCGGCATCCGCTCCAGCGTGCGCGGACAGCGCGGATGGGCGCTCGACTCCTGCCGGTCGGTCCGCCGCGTTCACGTCCACACCGTTCGGTACGGGCCCCACTGCCGCAGTCCTTTTCGCGGACTCCCAGACAGACTCGCGAGGTTCGGACCCAGCCGGCGAGGGAGATCGCTCGCCGGTCGGGACCGGCGTACCTGCGCCGGCGGGGAATCCGTTTCGATCCACCGGCCGTTCCGCGGCGCCGGCCGCGTTCGGGGCATCGCGCAGCCCGACCGGGACGCGCGCGTCTTTTGGGGGTCCTTCGAGACCGGTGTTCGCCGCCGATGCGTTCGGACCGAAGGGCGGCACCGGCTGTTCGCCGCGCTGGAACGGATTTTCGCGCTCTCGCACGGCGGGACCATGCGGAGCGTTCGCGTCCGTCGCGGTGGGCGGCGCCGCGTCGAACGGTGTCGATGTCGTGAAATCGAGTGTCGAGACGTTCTCGGCGAATGTCGCCGCGTGCCGCATGATGTCGTCGGCGTGATCGTCGAGCACCTTCGCGAAGTGCTGCACCGCGTCGGGATCGATGCGCAGCGGCGCCGGCCGGCCCGACGACGGGATGTCGAGCGCGTCCCGGGTCGCGTCGTAGACGATCCCCTTGACCATGTCGTCGATGGCCTTTTCGAGCGGTTCGATCGCCTTGCCGATGACTTCGGCGACGATGTAGCCGATCAGATACTGCGCCATCTCCTCGCACAGCCTGCGAGCCGCCGCGGCGACCAGCGGCGCGGAGGGCGCCAGCGGCGGCGTGATCATCATCGAGGCATAGGCCGCGGCCAAGGCGGCGAGTTCGGCCAGCACGGCGACCTTCACCACAGTGATCACCGTCGCCGCGGCGTCGAGCGCTTGCCCCACGATCTTGCACGCGCTGTCGAGTTGCTGCATGTGGCTGGCGCTCATGCCCGCCCAGGTGGCGACCAGTTGCTGATAGGACTCACCCGAGTAGAAGGCGCCCATCTGATCGATCACGCCGGTCGCCGAGTCGTGCGTGTCCCGCACTTGGGCGGCGAAGGTGCGCACATGCCCGGCGAGGGCGCGGACATCGTCCTCGTTGATATCCGGGTAGGGGATGCCGCAGATGTTGAGAAACAGCGCGACCTCGCTGGGGATGTTTATGGCCACGCGATCCTCCCCCTGGTCACCGCGTCACAGCACCCGCACGACGACGGAGTTGCTGTCCATGCGCGACCACTTCACCGTCGAACCAGTGTAGGGCGCCTCGATGACCATGCCGTTGCCCGCGGCCAGCTGCACGTGCTCCGGCCCTCTGGTGCTGAAGGAGGAGCCTGGAAACACCAGGTCGCCGGGACGTACGTCGTCGGGGTGCACCCGGACCCCGCTGTAGATCTGCTCGTATGTGGTCCGGGGCAGCACCACTTCGCCGTTGCTCGCCTGGGCGATGGCGTACTGCGTGAGACCCGAGCAGTCGAATCCGCCGCCGCTCGGACCGCCCGCGCCGCCACCGCCCCACACGTAGGGGGTGCCGAGCCAGTTGCTCGCGGCCAGCACCGCGTTGCCGCCCCTGGTCCCGTCCGAGCGCACGGCGCTCTTGCGGCGCAGCCGGGACGAGGAGCTGGACCTGGAGCGCGTCCGTCGCCGCCTGCGTGGCGCCGTACCGTGCCTGGCCTGCCGGGTCGCCGGCGTCGCGGGCGGCATGATCTGCGCGGCCTGCTGCCGTGCGGCGGCGACATCGGCGTCGACCTGTTTGGTGGCATTCGAGATGGTGGTCTGTGCGGCATCCAGCAGCGCGGGCCCGCTGAAGCGGGTGTCGGCCACCGAAGCGATCGCCTGTATCCGGCTCTGGAAATCCGCGATGTGGTTGTTCAGACGACCGCGGCCGTTGACCGTTCCATCACCGGACTCGCCCACGGCTTTGCCGACGATGCTGTCCTTGCCCGCATGGGATTCCGCGATCGACATCTGCATGCCGTGCGCCTCGCCGTACCGTTGTAGCGCCACCGCCCCGGACTGGGGACGCAGATCGGCGGCGAGAGCCTGGGTGGTGGTCGCCGCCTGGCCGGCGGGCTGGCCGTCGCCGTACAGCGCGAGCAGCGATCGGAGTACTCCGTCCAGGTCGTTCGTCAGTGCCGGTGCCATTCGACCGACTCGCCATCGCTCATCACCGACCGCCTCTCACACTCTCCAGCTATTGTGTCGCCCGAACCGAATCGGTCGTATTCCCATCCGTGGGTGGGTAATCGAACTATGCGCCACTTCCCATAATCGGGAAGCCGAGACAATGGGTGTGACTTCTGGAAGGCGGTGGCGACGGTATGGCCCCAACGGCAGCGGAGACCAAAGCCAAAAAAGCATCGGCGCTGGCGTCCAGCCCTCTGGCCAGTGTGGCCTCCGAGGTCAAGCATTTCTGGCCGGTCGACCTGCATTGCCCGCCCGGAGCCTCGGAGGGGCTGCGCGCCTATATCGCGATGGCGGACACGGCCATTCAGACCGCCGTAGACCTACTCGGCCGCGGCATGACCACTCCCCCGCCGAAAGTCTCCGACCTGCTCGAGCCCGAATTCTACAAAGCGCTCGGCAAGGGCGAGGCGGACGACGAATACCGCAAGACGATCGACAAGGTCGAGGCCAGGCAACTGCAGTTGCTGCAGATGGACGACAAGGTGGTCAAGACCTCTGTCACGGTGGCCGCCGAACAAGTGTCGGCGCTGCGGTCCATCAAAACCATCGTGGCCGAGCTCAACACCAAGCTGAAGGCCGCGGGCACCGGCAAACTGAAGCCCGCGCAGGAGCTTCCGTTGCTCGAGGCGGTCGCCGCCGCCGTGGAGGCGGTGTACGACAAAGTCACCGCGATCGCCGACCTCAACGAGGATATGGCCAACGGCAAAGGGAACGGCAACTCGAACGGCGGCGGCCAGAACGCCGGGGGCGGCACGGCCGGTGGCACCAGCGGCGGCGGTGGCGGCGGTGACGGTGGCCTTTCCTCGCTGCTGCCGATGCTCGCGATGCTGCCGATGGCCGCGATGCCGCTGATCTCCCAGATACCTGAGATGTTGCAGAACGCCGAAGAGGACAAGGCGAAGAAGGCCGAGGAGAACCAGAATCACGGGGCCCCGGGTCAGCCCGGGCAGGCGCCGCCGCCCGGCAATCAAGGCCAGCCCGCGGCCGCGCCGCCGCAGGGCGATCCGAATGCGCAACCGGCCGCCGCGCAGCCGGCCGCCGCGCAGCCGGAAACCGCGCCGCCCGGCGGCATCACCGCGGCACCGGCAGCCAATACCGCGCCGCCCGCCGAGCAGGATGGAGCTCCGGCCGCTACCGCGTCACCCAGCGTGATCCCGGCTCGGCGGACCAGGGACGGTTCCGCGACCGCCCGGACGGGCAGCGAGACCGCTCAGGAGGCGGAGGCCGAGGGCGAACCGACTCCGGAAGAAACGCCCGTCATCGAGGCGTAGCCGCGTCGAGCCGCCGTCGGAGAGCACTCGAAGAGGTCGAGTCCGTCGGCGGGTTCGGCATGTCGAGGCTCGGCTGCCACGCTCACCGCGTGCATCGATCACCCGATCGGGTACCGGCAGCCCGGTAGCAACGTGGTGCCGCCGTGCGGATCGCCCGCTCTATCAACGCTGCCGAATCGGCGGCGGTGACCGTGCGCATGATGTGCGCTCTCGTACACGATTGCGGTACCCAGTAGCCGTCCGGGGCCGGAATCCCGCCGAACCTGGTGAACGGCCGCCACGCTCCGGTCAGTGTCCGTGGACCAGCCCGAGGCGATGTGTGGTCCCCAGGCAATGGCCCGACTCCCCGGAAGAACCCTCAGCGACAGACCTACCGACGTCCGGCACGCGGCGCGGCGGGATCGCACCCACCACGCCGCGCCCGGATCAATGAAATGACCTACGCTCGTGGCGCTTTCACGACTGCTCCGGAGGCGCCACCGGCGGCGGGGTCGAAGGCGCGGCCACGACGGTGGGCGGCGGTCCTCCGGCGACCTCCGGCGCGGTGACCGAAGGAACCACTGCGGGCGGGGCGACACGCTCGGGCTGCACGGCGGTGGACACCGGCGCCGGCGTCGAGACGAACTGTGGATGCAGCGTGACCTGTTCGTGGGCGTAGACGGCGTCGCGCAGGGTCTGCCTGCTCGTCTCGTTCGCCAGCAGCAGCACCAATTCGTTGCAACGCCGCTCGAAAACCATGCTACGCAAGGGGGATGCCCCTTCCAGCCGCAGCTGCCCGATCTCCACCCGGCCCACGTCGACCCGCTGCCCCAGCATCGAGGCCGCCAGGAGATCGTCGGCGTCCCGCAGTTCGTCCCACAGCTCGCGCGGCACCGGCCTTCCGGCTTGCAGCTCGGCGAGAATCCGTTCCCGGACCCGGCGCGAAGTCGCGGCTTCGACGGGCGCCGGTCCGGAGCGCCCGACCTGCCCGTGGGCGTCGAGGGCCAGTTCCACGCACCGCGATCGCACCTGCGCGTCGGGTACCGACGAGACTTGTTCCAGGCCGGCGATCGAACCGGCAAGGCCGAGCCGGTCGGCCGTATCCGGGGTGAACTCGCGCAGATCGACGTCATAGGACGGAGCGACGAGCCCCTCCATCGCGGCTTCACCGAAGCGGTTGCGCAACCCCGGATCGATCGGGCCGGAGGACACGAGGGCAGACAGACTCGCGTTCGCCTTCGCACCCCAGGCCAACCCGAATTCCGCCAGAACCCGGGCCGGATCGGTGACTCCTTCCCACGGCGATCCGGCGCCGTCGTCGGCGGCGAGCAACTCGTCCCAGTTCCACGGCGTGGAAACCTCACGTGGCAGGAACAATCCGGCGGGCAACCACCCGCGTCCTTCGTTCGACGTGATGAAGACACCCGTTCCACCGGGACCCCGCATCACCGAGACGGCCCAGGCCATGCCCACCGGGGAGTCCACCGCGGCGAGCACGCTCCCGAGCAGCGTCCTGGCCAGCACGAGATCGTCGTTCACCTGGCCGCCCACCACGTACGCGGGTTCGGCCTCCTTGTCCTTCGCCGACGCCACGGCGGCGGCGAACGGGCTCGCCACCGGCATCGGCATGGGCGGCAGGTCCGACCGGCCCGTCGCGCCGGTGGGCGGCTGCGTGGCGCCTCGATCGTCCGGGGCCCCGTTGAGCGGGCCGACCCCGGCGGGCGGCATGCCGGCCGCCGACGGCGCTGTCACGCCGGTGCTCGACGGGCCACCCGGTGTCGTCGTTCCCGTCGCGTTCGGCGTGCCGGTGCCGTTGGTGCTCACCGGGTCCGTCGACGCGGCGGTCGCGCCGGGCACGCCCGCTCCGGTCGGGGACGCCTCGCCGGGTTTGCCTTGCGAAGCGGCGAGCGGGTCGGTCTGCGTGGCGTCGGGGGCGGCCGAATCGCGACCGGAGGAAGCGGGACCGGCCGTCACCGGGCCGGCATCGGGCGACGAACCGGGCGTGGACACGGACGGTGTCGTGGGGCGGTCCGTGCCGAGCGGATCGGGCGAGCTTCCCGGCACCGGAGACGGTTGATCGGTGAGGCCGGCCACCTGCCGGATGTACTGGGCGAAATCGTCGTCGGATTGCTCGTAGGCGTCCGCGGACGCACGCAACGACTCCGCGGTGCGATCGTGTTCACTGGCCAGCGCCTCGCCCGCGCGCTGCCGTGCGTCGTAGTATCGCTCCAGCGCTTCATAGACCGGGTAGGCGATCTTGCCGTAGGTGGGCAGGAAGTTCGCCAGCCAATCCGTCGGCGGTTTGGCCCATTCCCTGGTGTCGGCGGCGACCCGACTGTGTTGGTCGGCCAGCTGACGCAAAACCGCAGGGTCGATTTCCATGCTGTTCGGCATGCTCGATCAGATCCTTTCCCACCACACGTCCCCCTATTGTCGATCCTTCCCAGGAATGGGGAGCGCGGTGCGGTCACCCGAATCTGCACTTGCGCAGCGGCATCGGGTGGCGACGCTTCTCGACGATGGCGGTGTCCAGCTACTGATCAGCGGCCTGGCCCCGCGGTGATGGTCGGGCGGCGCGGCGGAGCCGCGGCGGGCGCGGGAGCCGGTGCGACGAAGCCTGGATGACCCACGATCTGCGTGTGCGCGTACATCGCGTCGCGCAGCGCCTGTCGTGTCGCCGCCTCCGCCAGCAGCAGCACGAGTTCGTCGCAACGCCGTTCGAAGACCATGGCGCGCAGGCCGCTCATCTCCGACGCGTACCGGCCGTCACCTTGGTCGGCGCGCAACTCGCCCAGCGCGACCCGCGAGACATCGGCGCGCCGCGACAGCATCGTCGCGGTGAGCAGATCGTCGGCATCCCGGAGCTCCTCCCACCACTCCTGTGGCACTTCCCGGCGCTGCCGCAGCGCGCCGAGGATCCGCTCGCGTGCCGCGGGCGCTCCCAGCGCGGCCGGGGAACCCAGACCGGCGCTGCGCACCCGAACGTGCGCGTCGGAGGCCAATTCCCAGCATCGCAGCCCGATCTCCGACTCCGGCGTGGCCGCGGCCCGCTGCACCAGCGCCGGGGCCGCCACCAGTTCGAGGCGGTCGACCAGACTGGGTCGCGGCGCGCTGAAATCCATCGCCGACGAGGCGGCCACTTCCCCTTCGATCGGCACCTCGCCCAACTGCCGTCGCAGTTCGGCGTCGATCCCTTCGGAGGAGACGACGGCGGTCAGCCGAGCACCGGACTTGCGCCCCCAGGCGAGGCCGAACTCGGCCAGCACGCGCGCGGGGTCGGCGACGCCCTCCCACGCGCTTTCGGCCACCTCCCACACCCACGGCGTGGACATCTCACGCGGCAGGTACAACCCGGCGGGTATCCAGCCGCGTCCCTCGTTCGAGGTGACGAACGCGGTGATCCCGCTCTGGTGGCGCATCACCGACACCGCCCACCCGAGTCCGAGGACCGCGTCGCCGCCCGCGGCCAGGACGCCCGCGAGCAGCGTGCGGGCCAGCACCAGGTCCCCGTCCACTCGCGCGCCCAAAACGAACGCGGGAGCCGCCGCCGAGGTCATGGCCGCACCGACGACATTGCGCATCGAATCGTCGCTGTCGTCCGCCTCGTCCTTGCCCGCGTCCGCGCGCTGCTCGGTCCGCTCGGGCGGCTGTGTCTTGCCCACCGCGCCCGCGCCGGGGGGCGGTCCCGCGCTCACCGCCGTGACCTTGGGCGCGGCTGCCGGTCCGCGCGATTCGCCGGGTGGAACCGTGGTCTGCTTCGCCTGCACTTGCGGCGGAACCGAGCCCGCCTGTGCCGCTGGAGCGGAGACCGCCGGTCCGGACGGACTGCTCGGGGCCGCCGCCGCGGCGGCGGGCGCCGGTGCCGGTGGCGCCAGGTAACCCGGCGTCACCCCGGGCGGAGGAAGGACGAAGGGCGGTGCCACCGACGCCGCCGGGTCGGCCGCGGACACAGAGACATCGGTGATCCGCTCGGGTGCCGCGGCGTCGTGCGTTTCCGCCACCGAAGCGGTGGTGGAGCGGTCATGGGTTCCGGACTCGGCCTCGTCGGCCGAGACATCCGAGCCTCTTCCGTGCGGATCCTGCGCGTCCGAACCGGGCGCATCGTGGTCACCGCCGTCCGCAGGGGCTCCCTGATCCGATGCGATGGGCTCGGTATCCGTGAGCTGTCCGCGAGGCGGGCCGCCCGCGGCGGTCAAGCCGGGTCCCGCGTCGGAGGTTCCGCCGGGCGTATTGCTCACGGGGACGGTCGTCGTTCCGCCGGGCGGGTACTGGCCGGGCACCGGGCCCGTAGCCGGAGATTCGGTCGAAGTGTCCTGGCTCGTGCGGGGATCCGGCTGCCGCCCGACTTCGTCTCCGGGCGACGACGGGTCGGCGGTATCGACGACCGGCTGCTCGTCCACGTTCTCCGGGAACACCACAACGGGCGTATCGTCCTTCGGCCGATCGGTCCGCGGCGATCCGTTGTGCCGTGGATCGCCGGAGTGGTCGGTCGCGGGCCGGTGCTGTCCCCGGTCGTCTCCACCGTGGTCGTTTCCGCTGTGGTCGTGCGCATTACGATGGCCCGGCTCCCAGGGCCCCGGCTGTCCCAGCGCGTCGGCGATCAAGCCCAAACTGGGCAGCCCCTGGGGGCTGATCGAATTGAGCGCCGCCCGGACGACATCCTCCACGTCTTCCCTCGCGGCGGCGATCATTCCGGGAATCCGGCTGCGGATGGCCTGAGCGTCGGATTCGTCGTCCTCCGCCGCGGCCGCGCGCTTGGTCGCGTTGACCCGCGCCGTAGCCTCCTCGACGATGTCGAGGATCTTGTTGCGGGTCCGGTACACCAGGTCGGAGAAGTCCCGGAAAGTATCCGCCGCGGCCTCCAGCGCGTCGGCGAATGCCTGCGGGTTCATCCGCTGGCGCACCATATCGTCCTTGACCGGTTGCAGCCCGGCACTGGAACGGGCCCGTTCGTCGAATTCGCGTCGTCTGCGGTCTGCGTCGAGCAGGTCCAACGCCCCCGCACCGTCCCGCGCGAGACGTTCCAGCGCACTCCAGTCCCCCGGCGAGATCGCCGGCCAGTTGTCGCCGACGATGGCGTCCCAGTACGGACTGTCGCGCTCCGGTTCCATCAGCGAGTCAGACGAACTCGGTACGGCTGCGCACCGCCGCGGCGCCCGCACGATCGGCGTCACCGTGGGTGTACGACACTTGGGCGGTGACCGCTGTCGTCGCGTCCACACGGCGGCCGTTGGCCCGCACCGCACGCTCGAACGTGGTCTTGATCCACTGCGTGTGCGCCACCAGTCGCCGATCGATCTCCGATTCCGGTCGCCGTGGCGCGACGAAACCACCGCTGATCTGCTGGACTTGGCCGCCGACCGTGGTGATCGCGGTCCGGAACTTCTGCGCGGCGGCGACGACCTCGTGCGGATCGTCGGTATCGAATTTGTCGGTCATGTCGCTGTCCTGTCTCGCCGTTGCGGCGGTCGGCACTCAGGTGTCGCGTCGGAACTCGGCTTCCTCCATGGCGCGATACGACGCCTCGGTCGGAAGGTCGAACGAATCGATCGTGTAGGAGCGGGTGCCCTTGTACTCCATCTCCGCCCGCAGACCCACGCGCGACTTCGCGTGCGCCAGCCGCGCGAGCTTGACGATCTGCGACGCCAACCACTCGTCGCCGTTCTCGCGGGCGTCATCGGTGAGGTACAAGCCGATGATCTCGCCATCCCGGTCGCATCCGACGCCGACGGTGTGGTCGGGGTTGAACACCTCGTAGGTCATCTTCCGCCAGTCCGGCGCGACGGCTTCCCGCTCGTCGACCTCATCGACATCGTCGACGTCGTAATCGTCCATGTGGATCGGATGTATGTCGGTCATCGGCTGCTCTCCGAGAATCGTTCACCGGGCTGCGGATTGATCAAGTAGTCGGCGTCGTCGGTCATGGATTCCAGGCGCTCGGCAAGCGCGGACCAGGCGGCGTCCTCGATGCGCATGATCTGGCGCATCTGCCAGAACCGGGCCCCGAGGTACAACTCGCCGGTGCCGTCCGGGGCCACGTCGAGATGGTCGGGGCCTTCCGTGGCGGGGTTCAACGTCACCGCCGTCACCGGCGGCCGGGTGTCGTCGACGTTCACCAGCGTCGCGCCGCCGCCCGGGATGAAACTCTGCCGCAGCCTGGCACTGCTGCCGATCGCGACGCCGGCGCTGTTGGTGGTGATGGTGACCTCCGGATTCAACAGCAGTTGCAGCACCCACGAGCGGGCCGTCTGCTCAGGATGGTCGGCGTTGATCGCGATCGTCAACGTCGCGGCCAGGTCGATCACCAGGACCGCGTCGGTAGTGGTGACACCGGCGATCACCAGACGGCGGGCGGTGCCCGTCGGATACGGCAGGTCGTCGGCGGCCAGGGACACCACGTCCGCGCCGGCGCCGCCACCGGTGGCGGGATGCGCGGAGACGGTTCCGGTGGCGACATCGATCGTGTAGGCGACGATGATCTCCGAGATGCCGTCCGCCACCCCGGCCAGCCGGACCAGCCCCTCGTCGTGCAGCCACCGCACCGTATCCGCGACGGTGACCTCCGGTGCGGGCTCGGTCATCAGGCCTGCCCCGAAGCGGTGCCGACCGGCTCGTCGGCGTCGATGGGGTTCTCCATGACGCTCTGATACTGCCGCGCCGCGTCGGCGGTGCTCTCCCGGATCGCGGCCATGATCTCGGTGACCAGTTCGGGGCAGGTGAGCCGGTCGGCCGTGCCCGGCGCGAGGTAGAGATCGGTCAGCCTGCCCATCGCGTCGACCTCCGGGATGACCGCGCCGCTGGGCGACGGCCTGCGGGCGCGAATGTTGTCGATCTTCTCTCGCATCTCGGCGATCCGGTGCCGCAGATCCCGGGCGGCGTCCAAGGCCGCCTGCACGTCCGGGTGGATGGAACTCACGACGCCACCTCGCTGCGCTCACTCATGCGTTACCTCCGGGTTGGGAAGGGGTTTGATTGCTCGGCGCGGGCGTCGGCGGCGTCACGGTCGGGGCAATGGTCGGCCGTTCACCGATCACCGCTTCGGTGTGCGGCGTGTCGTCCACGTACATCAAGCGGTCGGGATGCCACGCCACGACGCGGTTGCGGTCGTTGTTGCCACCCGAGTTGCCCATGCCGGGCGCCATCGGCATGTACGGCATCATCGGCGATCCGCCGCGCGCGGCGGCGGCGTTGGCCGCCGACGACGTACCGAGAGGTTCGATCACCGGTGTGCGCGGCATGCCCGAACCCAGGCTGGCCGCGGCGGCCACCGGCAAGGCGCTCGCCGCCGCAACGGTTTCCGCTTCGACATCCGGGATGCCGAGGCCAGGACTGCCTGCGGGCATCCCGCTCGGGCTGCCCGTACCGAGTCCGCTGGGGATGCCGAGGTCGTCGTAACCGTAGTCGTCGAGGCCGTAGTCGTCGTAGGCGTCCGACGTATCCGACTGTCCGAGCTGACTCAGCGGCATCCCGGCCGAAGCCATCGCGCTCATCAGGGCGGGCAGCATCTGGGTCAACGCGCTGCTGTCACCGCTGCCGCTGCCCTTTCCAGCGCTTTCGCTGGTTCCTTCGCTCGCGCCCACCTTCGAGCCGACCTCGGTGGAGTAGCCGGTGATCGTCTCCGCCGAACGCGCGTTCTGCTCGTTGAACTTCGCCAGGGCGGCCTGGATGCCGACCTCGTTCTTGGAGCGCATCGCCGCGATGAGCTCCTTGCGCGCGGCGATGATCTCCTCCGGCGTGGGGTGTTTGGCTTTCGCGGTCCGGAATGCGTCGCTGTAGGTATCGATTCCGTCGGCCAGCATCCCGAGGCCGAGGCCGAGCTGGTCCAGCCACCCGCGGCGCTGGCCGAGCTCCGCTGCGGCCGCGGAGCCGACCGGTTCCCAGTTCTGCATCGACTTCGCCGCCGAGGTCACGCCCTCGATCGCCGCGAGATGCGGACCGCCGGCGAACTTGCGCAGCGCGTCCGCGAATCCCTTCGCCGCACCCGGTCCGGGGCCCGAGTGCAGCTGCTGCGCGAACGTCAACGGGTCGACCGCGCCGCCCGCGGCAGGGAACCGCAGACCGGGCGGGCGTCGTTGGCCGATCTCCTGCACTTCGCCGACCGGGTTGGCGAGGAGTTCACCGCCGCTGCCGTTGATGGTCCGAGCGCCGTCGTCGTCGGCCGCGGTGTAATCGGCGGCGGCCGCGCCGATGTTGTACGCGGTCCGCTGGATATCGGTGAGAACGCCCGCCATCCCGTTGAACAACGACGCGGCCTGCGCGTTGAGTTGCGGCACCGCGGCGGCGGAAATCGGGTCAGCCCCCGCGGGCACGACCCAACCCCCAGGCATCGCCGCGCCGGTATCGCGCGCCATCGCGGCGAGTTTCGACGCCGCAGCGACGAGTTCCTGCGGATCCACCTTCAGCGCCATCGCGACCTCCTCTCCTCATCTGCCGCACTGCTCGCGCGATCAGCCCGCGGGTGTCGCGACAACCGGCATTGCCGCGGCCGCGGACTGATCGGCCGACCCCGGCGTACCCGAGGGCGCGCCCCCGTCCGCCGGCGCGGTCACTTCAATGCCGTTCGGGTGCGCGAAGCCCTCGAAAGTGTTCGTCTCCGACGCGATCTCGGGCATCTTCGGGTCGAAGGGCTTCAGCTCGCCCTTGACGATGACCTCCAATGTGCCACCTTGGTCGGAAGGGAACACAACCAGGATCGCGGTCGAGTTCGTCCACGTGGCGACGTCGCCGGTCATCAGCTGGTAATCACCCACACGTTGGCCGATCTGCTTCTTGTCCGACCACTTCGCCGGCGTCTTCTCGTATGCCTTCTGCCCGTCGGTGCTCGCGTGGTTGCCGAACGCCGCGTCGAGGACTTGGGCGACCATGGCGGACACCTTCTGCGTACGTCCGTCGGGGAAGGTGTAGGTCACGCTGCCGTCCGCGTCCGGTGTTCGTCCGGGCGCGACCGCGGGCTGGGTGGACGTCGTGCCGGTGGGGGCCGTGGCGTGCTGCGTCGCCGGGGCCGTCGTGGACGGCTGCGCGACGGCGGGCTGGGCCGTGACCGGCGGCGCGACCGGCGGCGGGGCCACCGCATCGAGCTCGTCGTCGTAGCGGCTCGGGTCCAGGTCCCTGCGGCGACTGTTCAAGTCCTGGTCGGCCATGTTCCGCATCATCGCCTGCTGCATCATCATCGGCAGCATGGAACTCATCAGGTCCATGCCGGAGCCCATCGGTGACGTGGCGGGGGTCACCGGCACGCTCGGCGTGGTGGGTGTCGTCACGCCCGGCGTGGTCCCGCTGGGGTCGAGGCTGCTCGGCGTCTGGCCGGTCGAGCCGGGGCTGCCGGGGGTGTCCAGATCGGGCAGCGTCGTACTGGGACTCGTCGGATCGTCGAGACCGTCCAGGCCAGGGGGGAAGTCACTGTTGTCCACGGCGGGGGGGACAGTCGGGTCGGTGACACCGGGAGTCGTCGGCCAGTTCGATGTGTCGACGGGAGGCGGAGTGCCCGCCGGGTTGTTCGCCGCCGCCTCCAGCTTCTTTATCTGATCTTGTAGTTCCTTGATCATCTTGGTCTGATCATCGATGTCCCTGGCCACGCCGCTCTGCCCCTGCCTGACGGTATCTATCTCGGTAGCAAGGGAATCGTTGGCGGCCGTCACCCAAGTCAAGATGAAACTGTCGATCTGTATGCCCTGGGGCGGTGCGGTAGGCGCCATCGCCACAATTTTCTCGTCGATCACCTTGTTGGTCACCTGCTGTCCCGCCTCGGACCATTTTCCGGATTCTCGTATCGAGTTCACCAGTTCGGTGACGTTGCTGTTCAGGTCGCTGTACGACCGCTTCAGTTGCACCGCCACTTCCGCGTAGTTCGTGAAACTGCCGATATTCGCAGGGGCGACCTGTGGCACATCCGGGGCTTTGGGGGGATCACTCTTCGAATCTTTTCCGAGACTCTTCCAGATCCCATCGAAGTTTTGATACAGGCTCTTGAAGCAGGAATCGGTGAAAACCGAGAAGACCCATTCGGCCGGATAATTGCCCTCCTGGATCTTCTTCCGGTCGGGCATCAGCATCGGGTGCATGTCCACCATAGAACTGCCCCTCAGCTAGTGCTGAATGTTGTCGATGCATTGAGTGGCTTGGTCGGCAACGTCGCCGGATATGACTGCCCTTGTCCCGGGGCCGACCCCGGACCCCCGGAATGCCCGGCGCTCGAAAGACCGGCACCTACGCCGGCACCGGCCAACCAACCGCGAGCCGCATTCAAGGACGCGCCTCGCGCGGTCCATGCGGCTCCGACGTTCGCGGCCGGGTTTCGAACAGCCGGGTGAATCGCACCGTCGAGCATCCGCCTCGCCAGATTGCGCCCACCCAGCGTCGCGAACGCACCCCGGGCGGCACCACCGGCCCCGCCTCCGAGCAATGCCAAGGCGCCGGATTCGGCGCCATTACTCGCTGCCTCGCCCCAGTCGCCAGTGGCGAAGCCGTCCCACAGCGTCTCCGACAGGAAGGCCCCCGCCGAAGCGCCTAACGCGGTGCCGACGCCTGGAATGGGAATAAGCGACCCGACCGCGCCACCAGCAACGGTGGCAGTTGTGGTCAACGCGAACTTGGCGACATTCGTCCAAGGAATACCGAAGAAGCCCATGAGATCACCTCCCGGTTGCTAGGCGGCACGCCGGTGCGCGGCGGTCGACCGGTCATCACTTGCGTCCATTGCGGCCGACACCACCTGGGTCAGAGGCTCGCAAGGCTCGTGCCTCACCACGGCAAAGTCCGCCTTTCGATCGAACTCCCCATCGTCGAACGGAGCGGGTGTACGCGACGATCGACCATGAGTGAGACCTACTTTCGACGTCTTCATTGTCGAGGCTTCCCAACTGCGGGAAGCGCGGCGCTGGCAGAACCGGGGAGGCCGGTCCGGATCCATCTACACTGACATGCGCGAATTGTCCAGGCTGCCAGATCAGTTCACAGCGACTTGTGAGGACGGGTTGGATGAACGTCTGCGACCCATTGCTCGAACCTACCGCTCGGGCATCCTCCACCTGCCGACGGCACCGACAACCGGGGGACGATCATGACCTCTGCTGAAATCTGGCCCACCGAGGTCGAGGTAGCAGCGCAAGAGCCGGAAACGGCGGAAGATCAGCAGACCGGCCCGGCGACGCCGTGGTCGAGCCGGCCGGATCAGCAGCGGTCACGGCCGGGTACGGGCGTACCGGGACAACCGGCTGTTTCCGCTCCGCCGGGGCAAGTGGGCGCTCCGGCACCCGGTCAATCCAATGGCGCCGGGCAGTCGAATCCGTCCAACTCGCCGGGTGTTTCGGGTTCGCCTGTGCCTGGTCAGGTCGTGCCTGGTCAGGCGGGTCAGCCGGGTGGTGTGCCGGGTCAGCCTGGTGTGGGTGTGCCTGGTGGGCCGGTGCCGGGTGGTCCGGGTGGTGTGGTGGCTCCGCGGGTGGAGTCGGCGCCGGGTCGGGGTGGGGGTGCGGGTCGGGAGGAGGAGCGGGAGCCGGAGCCGTTGGTGGATCCGGAGGTGGTGGCGGGTGTGCTGCCGATGGCGGGGATGATGGCGATGGGGATGTTGCCGATGATCGCCTCGGCGTTGGCGGGTTTGGGTGGTGGGGGTGATGGTGGGGGTTCGGCGCCGGTGGCCTCGGGTGTGGGGAGTGATGGTTCGGGTGCGGTCGCGGGGGGTATGTCGCCGGAGGCGGCGCGGGCGATGGATGTGTTGAAGCAGTTGGAGGGGGTGTACGGGGAGGGGGAACCGGTTGATCCGCAGGCGCGGGAGTTGCCGCAGCAGTCCGGCGGTGTCTCGGGTAGTGGTGCGACGACGCGGGCGATTCGGGCCAAGCGGTTGTTCCAGCGCAACGCGGCGAAGGCGTTCAACAATGTGGACAACCAGTTGGTGTCGTATGTCCAGGGTTTGAAGGGGTCGAACAAGGTCGACAAGAAGGCGATCATCAAGCTGGTGCGTGAGGTGAACGTGGCGTTGGCGGAGTTGGGGCCGCAGGCGTACACGAAGGCCGGGCAGCAGAAGGTGCATCAGATCCTGACCGCGGCGTTGCTGAAAGCGCAGTCGATCGTCTCCGGTGGCAGCGCCACCTCCAGTGACACCGCTGCCGCGATCAACCGGTTGACCAAGCAGTACCTGTACAACATCGCGGGCAAGAACTACACACCACCCACCGGCACCAACGGCAGCACCGGCGCGACCGGAGCCGCCGCCAAAGCCATCCAGGTGGCACTCGCCCAACTCGGCGACCCCTACGTCTACGGTGCGGAAGGGCCGAACGCTTTCGACTGCTCGGGCCTGATGCAATACGCGGCGGCAGCCGCCGGGGTCCGGATTCCCCGAGTCGCGGCCGACCAATACCGCACCCTGCCCAAGGTGAATCCGCGAGACATCAAGCCCGGCGATCTCATCTTCCCCTCGAGTTCGTTCAAGGGGCCGAACAATCCGGGCCACGTCATCATGTACATCGGCAACGGCATGTGTGTCGAAGCTCCCCGTACCGGCGGCCACGTCCAGTACCGGAAACTGCCCAGCAGTTACGCGGCCGCGCGGTGGGCGTGATCGGCAGTCGATCGCGCCCGGCGGACACCTCGCGCGAACGAAGCCTCGCGCGTGCCGCATTCTTCCGATCAGCTGGACCCGCGTGCGCTGCGTTCCCGGCCCGATCGGACGTGATTCGCCGCAACCGGCATCAATACCCCACGTACGAGCCGCCGCCGCGCATCTGCACGATTCCCGGCACATTGCTGACCGACCCGTAACGTTCGATGGCATACCGAACGCCCGCGACGATATTGTCCACCGGATTCCAGATATCACGATGCCCCGGAACGGAATACGCGTTGAACGTCGGATCGATCGTCTGCATCAGGCCTTTCGACGGAATTCCGGCCGCGGCGTTGCTGTCCCAGAGATTGATCGCGTTCGGGTTGCCGCCGGACTCGTGCTGGATGATCGCCGCGATGTCGGCCGGATCGATCTGGCGCGTGTCGTAGCCGTGCTGGCGCAACACCTGCAAGGCTTCGTTGATCCATTGCCCCTGTTGGCCGGACGGCCGCGAGCGTGGCGGACCGCCGCTGGGCCCGTGCACGCCGGAGTGCGCCGTGCGGCGGGGCCGCCGCGGCTGGACGGGACGCGACTCACGCAGGTAGCGGTCGGCCAGGGCAGCCACCCGATCGGCGGTGAGCACTGCCGCGGCCTGCCCCTGGCCGAGCACGGTTCCCGCCCGTTGCAAGGCGTTGTCCAAGGTGGAGATCACCAACTGCCTGCTCGCGTTGGCGTCCTGGACATTGCCGAGCGCGGTCAGGGCGGTGTTCACCTCGGCGATGATCGAGCCGATCGCGGCGCGTCCCTGCGTGCTGTTGTCCACCGCGCCGCCGAGGATGCGTTCCAACTCGGCGTTCATCGACTGTGTGGCATCGCCGTGGCGTGCTCGATTCAGATTGCTGTCGGCGTACCGGGAACCGAGCGCACCGTCCCACACGACGGGTCCGCTCGGCCGTGCCGCGTCGAGATCGGGCGGCGCGTACGGTTGTCCCGTCACGGCAGTCGGCGGGCCGTCACCGTATTGGGCGGCGATGGCCGCCAACGCGCCCATCGCCGCGGCCGCCATGGGCGTGGACGAGCCCCCCATGCCGAGCGCGTCCGAGCGCGGAACGGAGGTGGAACCCGAAGCCGGGGAAGTCGTCTCGGATGCCTGCGGTGCATTCTGCGCGCGCCCCTGAGCCGTCGCACTGGTCGGCGCCGCGGCAGCCGCACCTGGCTGTGGCCGCGGGATCGGGGTGGGAGCGCCGCGCGTCGCGGACTTGGCGGGGCGGTGCGGCGCGGTGGTAGTGGCGCTCGCGCGCACGTCGCGAGGATCGCCGGGATCATGGGGATCTCGCTCGGGGCCAGTACGATCCGTCGGAGCCATCAGTTTCCCCGATGCGCGCGGACACTACGCACGGTGACCACAGAGGCAGCCATGATTCACCTTCCGCCGGATGCCCCGGTACGCGCACTGCCGATCGCCGGACACGATCAGTGCGTGCTGGAGCCGGAGGAGTGCACAGCCGACGCGGCAGCGACGTCGCTATCCGCGCCGATGCGGTGAACTCATGCCGCCTTGCCCGGCTGTCGGCTCATCCGACTCGGAATGCCTCTTCCCCGGCACCCGCCCTGGAGCGTATCCGCAGCTTAACGTAAGTATCTCCGGAGCACGCCTATTCTGTTCCCGCTTACGGGAATACCGGGCGTCCCGCGTCCCGGCAGCGGCCGGGCGACAACCGCGAGGCGCCTTGGTGGGAAAAAGGCACCGAGCGACCGGGCGAAGGCCGGGCGGCGTCAAACGGCGACGTTGCGCATCGCCGAGGCGATGCTGTTGGCGTAGGCGATGCGCTGCCCTCTCGCCTCACCGGAGCTTCTTTCGTAATACTGATCGAAGACGGCCGCCGCGTAGGCGGGCGTCTGCGCGGCCCGGAGATATCCGTACGCGGTGGATTCGTTGCTGCGCAATTCGGCCATCATGAAATCGACCTGAGTCTTCCAGTCGGTGACCGGCTTACCGCGAGCTGCCGCGAATCGCTCCAGGGCCTGCCGTCGCCCACCCCGCCATTGGCACAGACCGATAGCGCCTTCGCCCGAGTTGTACGCGCTGGTCTTGAACCCCGACTCGACCTGAATATTGCCCACGATCCCCGCGGCCTGTGCGGGCGTGAGTCCGTGTTTCGAGATGAGGTAGCGATAGATGTCCGCCGGGTTGGCGTTCGAGCCCCCGGGAATGTTGTCGGCGCTGCCACTCGTGCCGTTGGTGCCGGTGGGTGGTGTGTAGTTCTTGCCCGCGATGTTGTACAGGTACTGCTTGGTCAACCGGTTGATCGCGGCAGCGGTGTCACTGGAGGTGGCGCTGCCACCGGAGACGATCGACTGCGCTTTCAGCAACGCCGCGGTCAGGATCTGATGCACCTTCTGCTGCCCGGCCTTCGTGTACGCCTGCGGCCCCAACTCCGCCAACGCCACGTTCACCTCACGCACCAGCTTGATGATCGCCTTCTTGTCGACCTTGTTCGACCCCTTCAAACCCTGGACATACGACACCAACTGGTTGTCCACATTGTTGAACGCCTTCGCCGCGTTGCGCTGGAACAACCGCTTGGCCCGAATCGCCCGCGTCGTCGCACCACTACCCGAGACACCGCCGGACTGCTGCGGCAACTCCCGCGCCTGCGGATCAACCGGTTCCCCCTCCCCGTACACCCCCTCCAACTGCTTCAACACATCCATCGCCCGCGCCGCCTCCGGCGACATACCCCCCGCGACCGCACCCGAACCATCACTCCCCACACCCGAGGCCACCGGCGCCGAACCCCCACCATCACCCCCACCACCCAAACCCGCCAACGCCGAGGCGATCATCGGCAACATCCCCATCGCCATCATCCCCGCCATCGGCAGCACACCCGCCACCACCTCCGGATCCACCAACGGCTCCGGCTCCCGCTCCTCCTCCCGACCCGCACCCCCACCCCGACCCGGCGCCGACTCCACCCGCGGAGCCACCACACCACCCGGACCACCCGGCACCGGCCCACCAGGCACACCCACACCAGGCTGACCCGGCACACCACCCGGCTGACCCGCCTGACCAGGCGCCGCCGCACCCGGCACGGTCGGACTACCAGGCACCCCAGCCGAACCCGGAACCCCGGCGTCACCGCCACCATTCGGCTGACCGGATCCTGGCTGACCTGCTCCGGGAGGCTGCCCCGTCCCGGGAGAAGGACTGCCGGGCGATCCCGGCACCCCACCCTGCCGCGGCCGCTGCTGATCGGGCCGGTTGGACCACGGCGTCACCGGTACCGGCGGCGCCTCGGCATCCTCGCCGGCTTCTATCTGGGGCTCTACCTCTGTTGGCGGCATCGCTTACTCATCACATCCCGCTGCCGAGTACTCGTTTCACCCGCACGTCGTTCACGCTCGGGATGCTCAGTTCGACGAATTCACCGGTCGTCGCATCGGTGGTGACGAGCCGCGTGTCACTGACCGCGATGCCGACCTGGGTCGGCGCGTTGTTTCGGTAATTCCAGAACACCAGATCGCCGGGCGATACCGCGACGGGATCCACTCGCTGGCCGCACGCGGCCTGTGCCGCAATGGTGTTCGGCAACACGACTACCGATGCTTCGCCGAGCTGTCCGCATGCCCGCCGCGCCGGAACGCTCGGCTGAACCGCGCCGTCCCCAACCGACGGCTGCGCCACCGCCGCCTCGGTAGTCGCGCATCGACCCGTTATCTGCGCGGCCGATGCCTGGTAGATCACAGATCTGGTGAACTCCGTGGCGCCGGCTCGGCTACCGGAGCCGGTGCCGGCCCCGCTCGCCGTCAGCTGTGCCAGAGCGAGCTGACGCGCACACTCCACACCGATGCCCCCGTTGACGTACAGCAAGGCAGGATCCTGGCGTGGCGCGTACTTCATCGCCGTGGCGCAGGCACGATCCCAATCGGAGGCGTGGGTGTCGTCCGGTGCGATGGTCAGCTCGGCGTACGGATTCGTGGTGGGAGTGGAGGTCGTTCCACCCACCGGTGCGCTCTTCGCGGTCGGCCGCGCCGCTGTCGTCGCGCGGCTGGGGGTCACTGTCTGCGAGGGGTCGGGCCCCACCGCACTGTCGCACTGATAGTGCAGGTCGGAGGCGATCGCCGACGTCGCGCCGCCGATGACCACTAGCAAAACCATCATCGACACGAGCAGGACGCCCACGCCCCCCAGCACTACCCATACCCAGATCGGCATGAGTACGAGCGTTAGAAGACGACCGATCATCGCGTGCCTCTCTGTGATATCTGCCCCACTGTCTTGCCCTTATCGAGGGATGATCAGCGGCCGCGCGGGTTCCTGAGGGGATTCAGGATCCGGTCCGGGATGTCGGGCAGCGGATTCGCCGCGGGGTCCGGCTGCGGGAGCGAGACAGCACCGGTGATATTGCGGCCCGCCTGCCATTGGTCGGTCTGGGCAGCTTTGTCGATTTCGGAACGCAGTCTTCGAATCCGATCGAAGTCCTGTGGATTCTCGGCGACCCAGTTGGTGGCCGCCTGGATCCGCAGCGCATGCTCGTTCGCGATCCACTGCCTCAACCTGTCCGCATCGTTCTGAGAGAGGTCCTGGCCATTGACCCGCAGCCGCGCGGCTGACGCGTCCCTGATCGGCCCCGATGCATGGGCCTGCAACGCATCAATCCATTCTCTGGTCGGATTGTCGATGTAATCCCTGCCGAGCTGGGCCAGTTCATCCGAAATTCGCACACCGCCCTGGTAATCACCTCGATACCGATCGACGCTGGCCTCCAACCCGTGGAACCTGGCCATCATCATTCTCGGATTCGTATGGAAGTCCCGCTCGAAGTGCTTGTGCGCCGCGACGACCCGGCCGAGGTGCTTCGATGCGAGCGGCTCGTCGTCCGCGTGCCGGATGATATCCGCGCGCGCGATCGTCGCCCGTTGTCCTCGAGTCCAACCGATACCGGCCATACGGAGGGCGTACTGCACGCTGCCCATCATGCCTGTCATATGCGCGACATTCTCCGCGGCGTAGGCGGCAGACCTTTCACTATTCCGGCGCGACCCGGACCTGGTTATCCCCTCCCGGGCATAATTGGCAGCAGCCACACGATCGTATGCCGAGGCGTGCGCGGCCTCCCTCAGGTCGCGAGTCCTCAGGCCCCTCGCTTTGTTCCTCTTGTCGATCTGGTCTACCCGGGAGAAAGGATTGAGGGGATTGAGGCGGCCACCGGCCATCCACGCCGTGACCGGCGAGCTGTTTATGGTGCTGATCGCGCCGAGCATGGCGAGCGGGGTCATCGAGTTGGCCGCGCCCGAGTTGCCCATGCCCAAACCCATACCCAATGGGGCGCCGCCAGCGGCACCCTGCGCCGTTCCGGGGTTCTGGATCGCCGCGCCGATGCGGTGGGTCACCCAATCGTTGGCCTCGTCGATATTCCTGCTCAGACGCCGCACCTGGACGATGGCGACGATCTCGACGCCCGCCCCGATCACGAACACCACCATGATCTGACCGTTCGCCGCTCGGAACAGACTGCCCAGCAACAGCTCGTAGATGCCGAGGCCGATGACGAAAAAGGCCATTTTCCCACCGGCGATGAAGCCGTGTACCACACAACGCACGGTGAATGTCTGCGTGGGACCGTAGATGTAGCCCCCGGCGGCGAACCCGAAGATCGACGCGAACCCGTAGTAGATGAGGTCGAGCGCGGCCCACATGATCTTGAAGGACAGGTACGCGGCGAAGGCCAGGAGAATGAGCGCGCACAGCAACAGCAGCAGTCCGGCTCCGATCTGACCGACGCTCGGATCCCCCATCGCGGCATACGCGGCGCTGTCACCGCACGACTTCATCCCGTTCCGCACCCGGTCTTCGCTGCCCGCCGCCATGCCGGCGGACCACGCAGCCCGGCAAGAAGGGTTGTTGTCCACTACGTGCCCGGTATTCCAGACCTGCAACCCGAGCCGGATGATATTGGTTGCCATGGTCGCTTGCAGCGTGCCGACCAACTGGTCCGGATTCGGGTTGTTGTCCCCGTTCAGACCCGCCGCGACCGAAAGCCCCACGTTACGGCCTTGCACCAGCACGCCGTGGTCGGACAACGCCTCCGCAAGCGGGTTGGTCAGGAAGAACACGCCCGCGATCGCGAAGGCAATCATCGTCACGACCTGTGCAACGGCCTTCGCGTATAAGGCGCGAACGATGAAATAGCCCACGAAGAACGCACCGATCGCAAGCGCCGTCGACGCCAGCAGCGGCGTCGCGATCTGCGCCGTCAGGTTGCGGGCCATCGCTTGCAGCGGCGCGCTGATCAGATTCAGCCACTGGAAGTCCAGCGCCTTGCCAGGCAGCCAGACCCCGGTGATCGTCAAGAGTTGCCATACCGCGAACAGCGGCATGAGGATGATCCACAGCGCGAAATTCCCGATGTTCAGCACTCCGCCGCGATCGACCACCAACATGTAGCTCGACACATTGACGCCATAGGAGTCCTTGACATTCATCCAGCTCGTCGCGCTGTTGGGAGCGGCCCCTTGGGTCGCTGTGCCTGTCTGCGCAATGGACACCGCGTGGACGAGGCCCGGGAAGACGAACAGCACGAAGAGGGCCACGACGATCCACGCGATTCGCCTACGACGGCGCGACGCGGCGATCCAAGCGCGGAATCGCCGGAACACCATCTGCGGTCGCCAACGGTCGGCGTCCCAGAACTGCGGTTCCCAAGGCATCCCGAAAGACTGTTCGGTGCGAATTCTGGAGCCGAGTATCGCTCTCATCAGCGTCCCAATCGCTCGGGCAGGGCCGAACGCGCATTGTTGACGCTGGTCGGCGTACTGGTGATCGCCGCGGCTCGGTCCGGCCGCGCCGGACCGAGCACCTTGCCGCGGCCGATGCGGTTCAGCGCGTCACGCATGAACATCTCGCCACGACGCTCCTCGGGAATCTGACGACCCGGACCGATGGGAGGCGAGGTCTCCTCGCGGAGAATCTGCAAGAGGAACGGGGCTTCCTCCAGATCGACGCCCAGCCACTCCAAGCTGTTGCGCGCCAACGTCTCGTCGCGCTGCCGGAAGACGAATCGGTTCGGGATCAGGTTGTGGGCCGCGCCCTGGAAGTCGGTGGCCGGGTCGTGCGAGGCCAGCCCGATCGCGGCCAGGTGCTTACGGCCGTCGCGGCTGAAATCCGAGGTGACCGCCGAGCCGACCTGCGTCTGCGTGAAGTGGTGCGCCTCGTCGCCGACCAGCAGGCCGAACCTGCCGTTGTCGGAGAGAAACGCCTCTCGCGCCGCCACGCCGACCAGTTCGTACAGCGCCGTGCCGAGCCGCTTCGTCAGCGGCAACCGGTTGTACAGGTGCGGCGTGGTGAGTTCCTCGGCACTCGGCAGTTGCAGATTGTGACTGCGGACGACGGTCGCGGCGGCGTCGAGGCGCAGCGGTCGCAACTTGGGGTCGAACAGCACCGGCACCCGCTCCACCACGGTGCCGAGTCGCGCCGCGAGATCGGCGTACTCCTCGCCGCGCTCGGGATGCTCCCGTAACCGGCGCACCACTTGGTATAGATCGAGCAGGCTCTTGATCTTGTGCTCGGCCATGCCTCTGGGTGACAGCAGATTGCTCGCCGCGGCGCCCGCGCCGGAGGTCGGCGACAGATCCAGCAGCGGAAGGATCGAGTCCAGCGCGCGTTCACCCGCAATCCGCGGGTTGAACAAACGCAACGGATCCAGCGACACCGTGGGATTGGCCAAGTCGATGATGACCGCGTCGTCGATCGACCGCGCGAAGTGCTCCCACTCACCGACCTGACTGCGGTCGATGGCGAGGAACTGCCCGCCCATGTCGTGGACGAGCACCGCCATCAGTTTCAGGAAATACGACTTGCCCGAGCCGAGTTCGCCGGTCACGGCGAACGAGGCGGACAGATCGTGCAGCGCGGCCTCCATGATGCCGAAGTGGATCGGCTCGAAATGGCCCGACAGCAGGTTGACACCGATCACCGGCCCGCTGTCGTCGCCGATCTGGCTGGTGGTGAACGGCACGAAACCGGCCCACATGTCCGAGGGAAGGATATGGGCGAAGTCGTCGAAGGCACGCCGCGGTGGGCTGCCGGGAATCAGCATCGACCACAGGTCGACCTGCGCGCCGACCGGGGCGGTCATGTCGACCTGGAACCGCTTGTAGCGCCGCTTGAGCGTGTTGACCGCGTCCATGGTGGCGTCCCGCGTCGGTCCGCCGATGGCGATGACCGTGGTGAACGAGACCTCCGATTCCCCGCCGTTGACCTCGAAGTGCTGGTTGTACTCGCCGAGCATGCGGGCTTTCGAGGCCAACGTGTTCTGTGCGAACGAGACCTCCTGGTCCCGCTGATCCATCTGCTCGCCGAGCCTGCGCAAACTGAGTTCGTTGTTCTTCAACACCTGTTCGGCGGGCTTGGTCGAGATCCGCATGCCCCAGTCGACGGTGACGTCGCCGAGACCCTCGAGCACGTTGAGGAACTCGCTGCCGCCGGGAAAGGTCATGCCCGCGTAGGGGAAGGAGTGCGGCGTCAGCATCGCCTGGTAGGACGGGCGGTACTCGAAATCCGGCTGTACCACCTTGATGACGGGAACGAACGAGGGACGGATACGCCGATTGCTGTCGGCCTGTGCTCCCTCGTCGAGCGCGGCGGAGCGGAACACCGCCGCCGTCGCGTCGTCCAGTGCGCCCGCACGCGTGGGCGCCACCGGGTCCCCTGCGGCGCCGCGCGAGAGATAGTGCTCCCACAGCCATTGGAACAGGGCCGCCGGCACCGGAGCCGGATCGAAGTCACCGCCGATCCTGGACAGGATCTCGTTCGCCTTCTCGTCGTATTCGTCCAGGTCGGCGCGCGAGATCGCGGTCGCATCGATCGTGGGGGTGCTGCCACGCCACAGGCGCGACAGCGCGGACATGCTGGAGTTGCTGGCTCCGACCGGGATCGACAACAGGAAGATGCGGGTCTGCGGCATGATCGCGTGCACGCGTTCGTAGGAGGCCACCACCTCGTCGGCGTAGTCCTCGCACTCGTCCAGGTCGACACCCTCCACCATCTTGGTGAGCACGTCGATCGTGTTCAGCCGCGCCTGGATGCCCAGCAACAGCGATCCGCTCGGCAAATTGGTGACCAGCGCGTGATGCGCCATCTTCACGTCGTACTTGTCACCGGCCTTGCGCAAGCCGTAGCCGAGCGGGTTGATGAAGTAGGTCGCGGTGACCAGACCCGAATGGGTGAATTGAAGATTGCCGCGAATCGCCGCGGTGGGCTGTAGATCTCGTCCGAGTGCCATCAGGGGCGTCCTCCGGAGGCTGTGCCGTTGCTGTCGCCGTTGTCGTTGCCGTTCAGTCGCCGCCACAGGTCGGTGGCCTTACCGCCTCCACTCACCACCTCGAGCAGGCGGATGCCGGATTTCGGCTCGGCGGCCACCGCTGCGCCCGGGCGATCGGGCAGAAGGAGGACCACGGTCTCCTCGATGAACATGGTGTGGCGCACGGAGTCACTGGTGATCGGCATCCCCGAGGCCGACACCGGCTTGCGGTACACGATGAGCCTGCTGAGCCAGAAAGCTCGCGAGAGCATCCGGACGCCCGTGTACGGCACGAGCCCGAGCACGAAGACCGCCAGGATGGTGATTGCCAGACCCGTGATGAAAGTGACGGCCGGGTTCAGCGGCAACGCCATCGCGCCCACCGACGTCACCGACATCATCGCCACGGCGGCGGCGACCTGCGGCAGGGTGTAGGGGCCGAACGGCAGCTTCTGCCCGTTCTGCGCCTTGCCGATCATCGTGGGCACACGTTTGATCGGCGTGAACACCTTGATCACTTGGGTCATCGATAGCCACCGATGGGGTGATCAGGAACGATGAGGTTCGCGTCCGTTCGCGCGTAATTGATGGTCGTGGGCAGAATCCAGATCACCACCCCGGCCATCAACCCCGATCCGAAGACGACGATGATCCGCGCCGGCGACAGCCTGGATTTCGCCGCCTCGGAGATCACCACACCGATCGTGACGATGGCGATGATGATCATCCCACCCCATCGGACAAAGATCAGAATGCCATAGAGGATGTTGCTCAGATTACCCATCGGGCTGCCTCTCGGATCAGTTCTGTGTCGCCGGCGGAATCGTCACCGACGGCGAGGAAGACGAGGTGGAGGTGGGCGGCGCTCCGCCGCGCGAATCCTGACCGACGACCACCGCCAGCGGACTCGCCAAGGCGGGAATCGGATCGATGGACACCACTTGCCACTGGCCCGCGTTGCGAATCATGGTGAGCGGGTAGGCCAGTGTCGAGGTGGCGCCCGTGTCGGCTTTGGGGTTGACGGTGGCCAGCACTTGGGCCTTCGCACCACCGGAGCCGCAGCTCGAATCGTCCGTGGTGAGCGAGGTCAGCTCGACGGCGGTGAATGGCGGCGGCTTCAGCGCGGCCAGCCCGGCATCCGGGGTGGTGTAGCGCGCCACATCGCCATTCCCGGCCAGCATGGCACTCAGGAAGCCCGCGGCTACCTGCCCGAGGGGCGTATCCGGTGCGCAAGGCGCGCCATAGGCGAGTTTGAGGTCGACGCCCTTGCCGGGCGGCTGGACCACCGCCGGCGTCGACAGCGCGCGCAACCGCCCGTCGGAGAACGAGACCGCGACACGATAGAACTGACGCTGGTCGGACGGAGCGGCGGTCGCGGCTTTGCCGACTCGGACCGACACGGTCACCGACCAGACCTCGAGCCCGCCCGCCGCGAGCGCACGCGAGACATAGACGACCGACGGGTCGGAGACGTGGCGCGCGGACGACGGCAGCGTGATCTGCTGATTGGAGCCGACGAATTCGCCGAGCCGATCCTGCTGTCCCGCAGTGGCGGTCAGATAGGTGACGACGAACTGCTCGGCGAAAGACCCGGCCAATTGCGCATGCCCGACAATAGCCGTCGTCGAATCATCCGACGGCGCGGGCGGACCCGAATCGAAGACGCTGAGAATCGCGTGGCCGCCACCGAGTACGGCGAGTACCGCGAGCACGGCGACTACGATGTTGTCGCGACGGCGGCGGGCGGCCATCCGGCGAAGCAGTGCCTCACCCGAATCTGCCGGTCCCCGAACCACTGTCCTCACTCCCGAAATGGTAGAGAGCACAGGCGTTCTTAACCGGCCGGTAGTTCCCAGTCGTGGGAATCAATCGTCAGCAGGCCGGGCTGCTTTTCATCCGCCCCGCAAGCCAATGCCGCAATTGTTCGTCATAGCCGATCGGCGCGCTGCGCTGCCGCGGTTCCAGGACCTGACGATGGGTTTCCAGCAGCGGAACGTCGTCGGCGACCCGGACCAGCTGAGCGATCGCCAGCTGTCTGCTGGAGTACCCGGGATAGGGATAGAGGAGCAACGAGGTGGGCGTGTAGCCACCGCCGTAGTTGAGTACTCGCAACGTCACGCCGCAACTGTCGCCCGACCGCAGCCGATCGCCGAGTTCCGCCAGCTTGGGACGGTCTTCCGGATGGAAGACGTCGACGGGCCGGAAGAGATAGTCCCACCGCACCCACGGCGCGGGGTCCGTCAGCCAGTGCGAGATGCTGGTGTGCTCGAGCTGGACCACGGCCAGATGCGTACCCGCCCGGCGATGCGCCTCACGCAATCCGATGCGCTCCAAGGTGGGCCACGCCGCGGGCGCGTTCTCCGAGGTCACATCCTCGATCAGCCACCACGCACCGCGCGTGCGCTCGTCGTCGCGGGCCCGGATGGTGATCCGCCACTGGGCCGGGCGTCCGAATCCGTGCACCACGGTGGTGTCGAACTGCATCCGCTCACCGGGCTTGGGGTCGTAGAGGAGATCGAGGACCTCCGCGTGCCGATCGAAGCTCGAGACCCGGTGGAACAGTTCCGCGATCGACATCCGAGGGACGTACTGTTCGACGGTGCTGCCGGACAGTCGCGTGATACCGCTGGGCTGCTGGATCGTCTGACTGCTCAGGTCCCAGATGGCGCCCACCGCGGGGCGCGGCGCGGCAACGCGCTCGGATGCCGGTCCGAGCCACAGTCGGACCGCGTGCACGTCGCCGGCCGGGCCGAAGATCGGGCGGATGAGTAGCTGGTGCCGTCCCGCGCGCGTCTGAATGGCCAGATCGACATCCTGCGCCTGGTCGTGCGCGGTATGGATCGCCTCGGTCAGGCCCGCGGTCGTCAGCTTGTCGTACAACGCGGGCGTTTTGGACAGCGTCCGCTGCAACACCCGCTGCCAGCTCGCGAACTCACGCGGTGCGTCCCCCACCGAGGCCACGGACATGCCGTCCGGCGCCAACGTCTCGATCGTCACCCAAGGAATCACTGCGCCACTTCGCTTCGCACTTGCCCGACCAGCCGTTCCTCCGGGTCCGCCTCAACCCGGATGAGACATCTTGTGACTCAGGCAATGTACCGTTATTTAGCGGCTCAATCAACCCGTGAGAGAACCGTCCGTTCTCATGAAGTCTCCGTCATGTTCATGGGACACACGCAGGCGTGTTCATTTTGTTCACGTTAAGTTCGGCCGAGGCCCCCTCATACCGGCGCGCAACGCGACGGCACATCCGCCGCAAACCAGCGCACAAGATCAACAGCAGCCGCCATCCGAGGCCCGTAGCATTCTCGTGGCTAGTTTGGCCCGCAACCGGAACCCTTTCTCGCCCAGGGCTTGTGCCGCAGCGCGAAAGATCAGGCGTTCCTTCCAGCCAGCGCCAGCACACCTGCACCCAAGACCGTCGCGATGTCCCCGAGCTGCGAAGGAATCACGCGCAATCCGGGCAGGAAGCTCAGCCTGGCGTGCGTGGCGACGGCTTCGCCCAGCGGTTTCCACAACACGGGTCCGGCTCCGGCGAGCGAGCCGCCGAGCACCACGAGGTCGATATCGAGCAATGCCGCCACCGAGGCGATCGCCCGGCCGAGCGCCGTGCCCGCCCGCCCGAGCGCCGCGGCCGGTATGTCCTCGCCCACGCGCGCGGCATCCAGCAATTCCGGCACCGACGTGCCCGCCCAGCCCTGCTCCCGCGCCCAGCGCACCACGGCCAAGCCGCCGGCGACCGCCTCCAGACATCCGCGGCCGCCACAGGAGCACCGATCGTCGAAGCCGGGAACCAGGACATGACCTACGTGCCCCGCGTTGCCGGTACGCCCCACCAAGCTGAAGCCGCCAACCACGACCCCGCCGGTGATGCGATCGGAGACCCCGATCGCCAGGCTGTCCATCACTCCGCTCGTCGCGCCGAAACCTCGCTCCGCCAACGCCAGGCAGACGCCGTCCAGCGCGAGCGGAACCTGCGCGTCCGGGAACAGCTTCCGCGCGGCTTGCACGATCCCGAAACCCGCTCGCCACTCCGGAACATCGGCGGGAGCGATCACCCCGGCCGCCATGTCGATCGGCCCGGCCGAAGCGATGCCGAGGGCGGTGACCTGGTCACCGCCCGCGACCTCGAGCAGCAGCTCCTGGCATCGGTCCCAGGCGCCCGTCGCCGGGATCGGGATCCTGCGGATGTCGTCGGTGTCGACATCGTCGGCGACCCTGGTCGCCGCGAAGCCCGACGACCCGATCTCCAATGCCAGCACTGTCATGAGTTACACACCACCGAAGGACTCGACGCGAAAAGGTGCACGCAGCATAGTCACAGACCGTCGGTGCCGGTCGGTTTCAGCGGTTGCCCGAGCACGATGTGCCGACGGGGCGCGGGAAGAGTGGAGACGGTGCGCAGCGGACGCGGTCCGGTACGGATGATCCGCATGGGGCGCTTGTGGTCGATCGGCGCGGCGCGGTGGCGGTCCAGGTTCTCGATGACGCCGCCGGAGTTGTCATAGGCGACGCCGGCCCAGATCATCGCGCGGGGGCCGTCACCGCGGGAGGTCAGCGCCTGCGCCAGCTGTTGGCACTGCACGAGCAAAGGGCAACTCTGGCAGGTGCGCACCGCTGCTCGCCAGGCATCCGGATTCCCGGTGTCCATGTCCCAGTTGTCGGGGACGTCGGCGCACGGGGGCCGCTGGTTCGACTTTGCCGGAATCGACGAGACCTTTGCTGACGCAATGGATCCCGTGTCCATCGGAAGGGTTCGCGTAATGCTCATAGCCATCTCCGGGGATGCCGAGCACACACCTCTGGCAGGTGCGTGGCCCATGGATCGGACGGTCATCAGGGCTGCTCAACAGTCCCCGGAACCCAGCCGCGATAAGCTGGTCTACGCACGGTAGCCCACTGTTGCCCAGCACACAACCTCTTGTGCCGCTATGTAACGGCTCGTTGACCTTGAAGCAACACCCAGCTACCGTCTTTAACGGCACGTTATGAAACGGACCGTTTTCCACGGGGGCCCGACTATGGTTTCCTTTTAAACATGGCTGCAGACTCTGAATTCACGATCGACGAACTGGCACGGGCAGCCGACACCACCGTGCGCAGCGTCCGCGTGTACCACGAGCGAGGGCTCCTGCCCTCGCCGGAGGTGCGCGGGCGGATCGGGTATTACGGGTCGGACCACCTCAACCGGCTGCAAACGATCAGCCGCCTGCTGGGGCGTGGCATGAAGCTGAACGGGATCAGGGAGCTGCTCGAGGCCTGGGACCGCGGCGACGGACTCGCCGATGTACTCGGCGTCAAGAACGCGAACGCAGCCGAACCGGATCCGGAAGCCACCACCGAGCCACAGGACAGCTACGCCGAGTTGCCGGACTACGCGAAGCAGGCGCTGGCCTCCAGCGAAGACCCGCTCGAGGCGTACCGGGTCACCAATCCGCGGTGCTGCGATCTGGCCACCCGGCTCGCCGACACCGGGCTGCCGATGCAGGACACGTTCCAATTGGTCGAGCGACTGCGCGCGGACTGCGATCGCATCGCCGACCGCTTCGCCACCGAACTGTTCTACCGTCTCGCCGGGCAGACCTACGAAGAATCCGCACGGACCCCCCGCGATCGCACGAAGCTGGAGACCGATCTGGCGATCGCCCGGTTGATCGTCACCCGGGCCACGTCGGAGCTGATCGACCAGGCGTTCGCCCGGCACTCCGAGCTGCCGCCGCCCACGGTGGCCTCCAGCCCGCAGATGCAAGCGGAGCAGTGACGGCACGGCCGCGAACCGACCGTTCTCCTATTTCCATCCGGCACTGTCCAATACTTAGGTAGATAAATCCGTTCGGCTCTTTCGAGCGGTGCGCCGACAGTGCCGGAGCGAAAATCCGGTGCGCTCGCCTTTTGCGCATCGAACTCGGCTCCCCGCGAACCTGTGCGCATACCCGGGCTTGACCAGTGCCGAAGAGTTGCCAGGAGGTGCCCGGCGGCGGCTTCCCGGGACCGGAGCGGTGAACCCACACTCCCGCGGCGGCGCGAGCGTCCGCGCCTCCGCAGAGGCGAAACCTACTGAGATACGTAGGTATATCGATGCGCCGAACGAAGACGGCGGAGTGATGCGACCACCCCGGCGTCGAACGAGATTCGGTCCCGAACCAGCCCCCCGAACGATGGTCGGGGTGACAGGATTTGAACCTGCGACCCTCCGCTCCCAAAGCGGATGCGCTACCAAGCTGCGCTACACCCCGTGGCCCTCGCGGCGACCGGGGCGGGCCGCCGACGAGGATGAATACTCCGTGGAGCGGGTGACGGGAATCGAACCCGCACCATCAGCTTGGAAGGCTGAGGTTCTACCATTGAACTACACCCGCAGGCATACGACACCGATGGGATCGCCACGATGTCGTGTGCGATCCGACTGTACCGAACCCGGCTTCCGAAACGCCAATCAGCCCCCCGCGCAGCACGATCTCGCAGGTTGCCCGCCGGAGCGCTCCGGGGTTGCCGCACCCAGTGTCGCACGACGGGGCCACCGGAGCCCGGCGGCGCGCTCACACGAAATTTTAAAGGCTGTTTTTCATTGAAACTCTGGCGTGTCGGATTCCGGTGGGCGAAACTCGAATGACACACCTGTCACCCCAGGAACTTCGCTCGAGGGAATTCCGATGAGGACCGCACGACTCGCCGTTACGGCCGACGCGCTCGGCATGTCGCCGAGCCACGGCCGATGGACCCGGAGGGAGTCGATGCGGTGCGCTCCGGGAGCGAGTCCCTCGCATGGTCCCCCGGCCGATCGCGCCCCGACTCCGCCTCCGGAGGCGCCTGCGCTCCCGCGACCCGGCCGGACGCTCATCGCCCACCCGGGCGGGCCGTGCACCGACATCCCGCCCGCGAGCGGTGGCCTACCGGAGCCGCGCCGCCGCGGGCGGATAGCGAGTAGGCGCCTGCCACCGGAACGCTCGGCACCATCATCCGGAACTCGACAGGGAAGACAAGGACGTCGCGTGCGAGAACAGATCCTCGTGAAGCGGGCGGCACTGGGCCGGTCCGGGCCGTCCCCGCGACTCGCGCACCACTCGCCGCTCACTTCGTACCGCGTGTCGCCAGCGCGTCGCGGCGCGATTTTGCGGCAAACCGGAATCGGGTGTAACACCAACGCGACGGGAACGATCACATACCCGATCGCCATTCGCCTGGCATCGAGAACACGTTGCAAATCGCCACTTTTCGATGCCGAGTGGCTTGCTAGGATCCTTTTTGCCGGACGGGGGTATCTGGAAAGGGGGCGGTGAGCGTGCGCCGAACCAGGTGGACACAACCGCGTAGCAGTGGGAACGATCAGGGTGACGCCGGCACCTGTGCGCGTACAGGGCACCCGGGTACCGACGTCGCTCACACCGGGTGAGTCCGATGTCGGCCGATATCGAGCCCCCGGTAGCCGCCATGGCCCGCGCCTGGGCCCGTGCGGTCTGCGCCGAGCCCGGGGCGGGCGCGGCGCCCCAGCAGTTGGAACCCGTGCTGATCGAGATCGTCGAGCGCCTGCTGACGCTAGCCAGGTCGGAGCCGTTCCCGGTGCCCGAAGCGCGGATGCTCGGGGCCCGGCTCGCCGAGGCGCCATTCGACCGGATCCGGATGCTGGCACAGGCCACGCGCTGGCTGCTCGGTTTCCCATCCGGCGCGCCCGGTTCGCTGGTGGCCACCCGCTGGCCGTTCATCGCCAGTCAGGCCATCGACAGTTACGCCCAGGCGCTGCAGGAGCGCGCTCTGGCGCAACAGGAGCAAAACCTGTCGGCCAAGGTGTCGCTGCGGGTGCAGGAGATCGCCGCGTTGCAGCACCGACTGCGCCACGAGGCCACCCACGACGCGCTCACCGACCTGGCCAATAGGACGCTGCTGCAGGACAAGGTCCGCCTGATGGCCACCGACCCGACCCGCGGCGTCGGGCTGCTGCTGATCGACCTGGACCGGTTCAAGCAGATCAACGACGGATACGGCCATGCGATCGGCGACGAGGTGCTGGTCGAACTGGCCGGCCGGTTGCGCGAAGCCTGCCCGCCGGACACGGTGATCTGCCGGTACGGCGGCGACGAATTCGTGCTCGCGACCAATCCGCACCACAACAACCTCGGTGATCTCGCGCACCGGATCGTGGCCGCACTGCGTGACCCGGTCTGGTCGTCGGCGGGGCCGGTACCCGTGTCGGCCAGCGTCGGGACCGCCTACAACCCGCCGGGCAGCCCGCTGGATTTCACCGATCTGCTCCGCCGCGCCGACCGGGCGATGTACTCGGCGAAGACGGCCGGTGGCCGCCGCTTCGCCCTCGCGGACGAGCCGGACATCGACACCGCCGTCGCCGGCTGACCGGACCGCCGCACGGCGGCGGTACGGTCAGCCGGGTTGGCAGCTGGGGCACCAGAACAGATTCCTGGCCTGCATCACCTGGTGGGCGATCGGCGTTCCGCACAGCCGGCACGGGGCGCCCTGGCGGCGGTAGACGTAGGTGCGCGGACGATCCGGGGCATAGGAGGGCTCGCCGTGATCGTGTTCGGGTCGCACCACGACCATCTTCCCGACGCGCACGCCCACCCGCATCAGCGCGACGAGATCAGCCCACATGTCGGCCCATTCACCCGCGGACAGATCCGTTCCGGGACGATGCGGCGAGATCTCATGCCGGAACAGCAGTTCCGCCCGATAGACGTTACCGACCCCGGCGATCACCTGCTGGTCCATCAGCAGCGCACCGATCGGCCTGCGGGAACGACGGATGCGCTGCCACGCCCGGTCCGGATCGGCGCCGCGCCGCAGCGGATCCGGGCCCAGCCGGTCGGTGAGCGCGGCGACCTCCGGCGGCAGCAGGATCTCGCACGCGGTGGGTCCGCGCAGGTCGGTGCCGAAGCCCGGCTGTCCGTCCGGCCCGCCGAACATGCGCATCCGCACCTGCCCGACCGGCTCTCCCATCGGCAGCGCGGACTCGGTGAATGTGCCGTACAAACCCAGATGCACGTGCACGACCAGGCCCGAGTCGTAGTGATGCAGCAGGTGTTTGCCCCACGCCTCGGATTTCGTCAGCACCTGCCCGTCCACCCGGGCCGCGCCCGCGGCGAACTTGCCCTGCGGGCTCGACACGCGCACCACACCGCCCACGAGCCGACGCTGATGCAGCCGCGCGAGACGGTGCAGTGTATGTCCCTCCGGCACAGCCGGTTACAACCTCCGTGCGCTCAGTACGCGGGAACCGCCGGGGCGATGCCGGTCTTCTCGTACTCTGCCAGGATGTCGATGCGCCGCTGGTGGCGCTCCTCGTCCGACCACGGGGTGGACACGAACGCGTCCACGATGGCCAGCGCCTCCTCGGTCGAGTGCATGCGGCCGCCGATGCCGATCAGCTGCGCGTTGTTGTGCTCGCGGGCCAGCTTCGCGGTCTCCACGCTCCAGGCCAGCGCGCAGCGGGCGCCGGGCACCTTGTTGGCGGCGATCTGCTCGCCGTTGCCGCTGCCGCCGAACACCAGACCGAGGCTGCCGGGGTCGGCGACCGTCCGGCGGGCCGCCTCGATGCAGAAGGCGGGGTAGTCGTCGAGCGCGTCGTACTCGAGCGCGCCGCAGTCGACGACCTCGTGGCCCGCCTGCTCGAGATGGGCCTTGACGTGATTCTTCAGTTCGAAACCGGCATGGTCGGCACCCAGGTAAACGCGCATGGCAGGCATTGTGTCAGGCGTCCGCGACGCGACGGCAACAGGGCACGCCCCGCGATTAACACCGCGGTGGGCCCGCGCGAATCGACCGGTACGACAGCTGTGTTCGCGGCCACAGGGCCCGGTGACACGGCCGACGCGCCAACCCCGTTCCCGGCAACTGAATAGAGTTCATCGCATGCAGCCGTTCGAACCCCAGCCGCCCGACCAGGCGGGCCGACAGGCCGACCCGTACGCCCCGCAGGGCGGGTGGGTCCCGGCTCCGGACACGCCTGCCGCATCCTACGGCCAGCAGTACACCTCGGGCTCACATCCGGCCGCTCCCCCGATCGGGTACCCGGCGCCGTACGGCTCCTACCCCGGTCTCCCGGTGCCGCCCCCAGCGCCGCCGCAGCGGCAGCCCCGCGGCCTGTCGCCGTTCGGCATGCCCGCCCGGCACAGCTGGGAGATCCCGATGCTGGTCGTGGTGGTGGTGCTGACCGTGTTCGCGTACCTGATCGCGCTGGTGCTGCTCGCGACCGGCAACTTCGACCAGTACGTGCTGGCGTTCGCGGCCGCCCCCCTGCTGCTGTGGTTCGGCCGCGGCATCAACTACGCCGGTCAGCGGGTCAACGGCGTGAAGATGTCGCCGACCCAGTTCCCCGAGGGCTATCAGATGGTGGTGGACGCCGCCGCCCGCTTCGGCATGGCGAAGGTGCCCGACGCGTATGTCGTGCTCGGCAACGGCCAGATCAACGCGTTCGCCAGCGGCCACGGCTTCCGGCGCTACGTGGTGGTCTACAGCGATCTGTTCGAGATCGGCGGCGCCGCACGCGAACCCGACGCGCTGGCGTTCATCATCGGCCACGAGGTCGGCCACATCGCGGCCGGGCACGCGTCGTACTGGCGGCAGCTGGGCATGTTCCTCGTCCCGTTCCTGCCGATCATCGGCAACAGCCTGATCCGCGCGCAGGAGTACACCGCGGACAACCACGGTTACTGCAACCGGCACACCGGGGCCTCCGCCGCCATGGGCACCCTGGCCGCGGGCAAGTACATGAACCGGCTGATCGGCTTCGACGAGATGGCCGATCGCGCGGCTGTCGAGAAGGGATTCTTCGTCTGGATGGTGAACGCCCTGTCCAGCCACCCGGTGCTCACCTGGCGGATGTGGGCGCTGCGCGACCGCAGCAGGCACGGGAAGCTGTTCCTGCGCCCGGCGCCGCCCGCGGGCGCGGGCGTGCCCGCGGGCTACGCGAGCTCCTACGGTCAAGTACCCGCGAGCCCGCCGAAGTCCGTGCTCTGACCGATGCGGGTGCCGCCCGGCGGCACCCGCGCACACTGCTCAGTCGAACGACGGATCTTCCGTCCGCGTGCGCTTCAGCTCGAAGAAGTGCGGGTAGGACGCCAACGCCACGGCGCCGTCCCAGAGCTTGCCCGCCTCCTCTCCGCGCGGGATCCGGGACAGGACCGGACCGAAGAACGCGGTCCCGTTGATGTGGATGGTCGGGGTGCCGACGTCCGGGCCCACCTTGTCCATCCCCTCGTGGTGGCTCTTGCGCAGCGCCTCGTCGTAGTCGGTGCTCTCCGCGGCCGCGGCCAGCTCGGCGGGCAGGCCGACCTCCGCCAGCGAGTCGGCGATCACCGCGGCGAGGCTTTCCTTGCGGTTGTCGCGTTCGTACTCGGCACGGCGGTTGTGGATGCGCGTGCCCATCGCGGTGTAGAGCGGCAACAGCACTTTGTCGCCGTGCTCCTGCGCCGCGGCGATCGCGACCCGGACCGGGCCCCAGCCCGTGTCGAGCAGCTCCTGGTACTGCGGCGGCACATCCTTGCCTTCGTTCAGCACCGACAGGCTCATCACGTGGAACCGGGCTTCGATGTCGCGCACCTGCTGGACCTCGAGAATCCAGCGGGACGTGATCCAGCACCACGGGCACAGCGGGTCGAACCAGAAATCGGCGACGTCCTTGGTGACTTCGTCGGTCACGGGCGGCTTCCTCTCGATCGCATGCGGACGGACGGCGCGCACACTTCGCCGCCCTACCTCGACCAACCACGGCGGCTGCCGATTCGTTCCCACCCGGGGAGCCGTTTTCCACCAGCCGCGCGCACGGCGGCCAGTAGGGTTGATCGGCAGGAGCTTGGTTCCCTTCGGAGAAGGAGTCCGCTATGAGTCCTGACCAGCGTTTCGTCATCGTCGGCGGCGGACTGGGCGCGGCCAAGCTCGCGGAAGCGTTGCGCGCCAAGGATTTCGACGGAAGCGTGACGCTGATCGGCGCCGAGGAGCAGCTGCCCTACGACCGGCCGCCGCTGTCGAAGGAGCATCTCGCCGGGAAGAAGGCGCTGCCGGAGTTCACCGTCGTTCCCGCGCAGTGGTACCGCGACCACCACGTCGACGTCCGCCTCGGTACCACCGTCACCGGGCTCGACCCCGCGGCGAAGACGATCACCCTGCCCGACGATTCCACCCTGCCCTACGACAAGCTCGCGCTGGCCACCGGTTCGACGCCCCGGACGCTGCCGGTCCCCGGCGCCGACGCGCCCAACGTGTACACGCTGCGGACCATCGAGGATTCCGACACCTTGATCGAGCTGTTCGCCAACGCGACGCGCCGGATCGTCATCATCGGAGCGGGCTGGATCGGCCTGGAGGTCGCGGCGGCGGCGCGGGCGGCGGGCGTCGAGGTGACCATCGTCGAGCGCGCCGATCTGCCGCTGCTGGCGGTGCTCGGGCCGGAGATGGGCCAGGTGTTCGCCGACCTGCACCGGGCCAACGGCGTGGATTTCCGGTTCGGCGCCCAGGTCGAGGCGATCACCACCGAGGACGCCATCGCCACGGCGGTCGCCAACGGCGTCCGGCTCGCCGACGGCAGCACGATCGAGGCCGACGCCGTCCTGGTCGCCGTCGGCGCGCGCCCGAACGTGGAACTGGCCGCCGACGCCGGGCTCGCGGTGGACGACGGCGTGCTCGTCGACGAGCGGCTGGCCACCAGCGACCCGGACATCGTGGCGGTGGGCGACATCGCCGCGCAGCAGCATCCGGTCCTGCGCCGGCGGATCCGGGTCGAGCACTGGGCGAACGCGCTCAACCAACCCGCGGTCGCCGCCGCGACCATGCTCGGCCACGAGGCCATCTACGATCGGCTGCCGTACTTCTTCACCGACCAATACGACCTGGGCATGGAATACACGGGGTTCGCCGCGCCGGACGAGTGCGCCAGGGTCGTCGTCCGGGGTGACACGGCGAAGCGCGAGTTCGTAACCTTCTGGCTGGACGCGGACAACCGCGTGCTCGCCGGGATGAACGTGAACGTGTGGGACGTGACCGACCGGATCAAGGAACTGATCCTGTCCGGCGATCCGGTCGACCCGGACCGGCTGGCAGACGCCACGGCGCAGCTGTGATGTGGATCACTGACTGGACATGTCGAATCCGCGCGCTGGGCTCCGACCTCTTCGCGAGCGCCACCGGGGCGCTCCACGCGACCGAACGCAGGAGAGGAAACGAATCATGAAGTACATGCTGCTGAAGACCTACGGACCCACCGCGTACTGCGACACACCGATCAACGAATGGTCCCCGGAAGAGATCCAGGCGCACATAGACTTCCAGCGCGCGCTGGGTGCGCAGCTGGCCGAGGCGGGCGAGCTGGTGGACGCGCAGGGTTTGGCCGGGCCGGAAGAGGCGCGGATCGTCAGTTCGGACGGTCGATCGGCGCCGGTGGTCACCGACGGGCCGTTCCCGGAGACCAAAGAGTTCTTGGCGGGATACTGGATCGTCGACGTGGACAGTCCCGAACGGGCCTACGAGATCGCCGCGCAGGCCTCCGCCGCACCCGGCCCCGGCGGTAAACCGATCGGCGAGTACATCGAAGTGCGCGCGGTGATGGGCGCCCCCGCCACCGAGCAATGAGCGACCGGCGTGCGGTGCCCGACGACACACCGCTCCCGGCGAGCACCGAGGACCTGCTGCGCGCACTGGCGCCGCAGGTCCTCGGAACGCTCGTTCGCCGGTTCGGCGACTTCGACACCGCCGAGGACGCGCTGCAGGAGGCGCTGCTGGCGGCCGCGACCCAGTGGCCGCGGGACGGCCTGCCGGACAATCCGCGGGCCTGGCTGATCCAGGTCGCGCAGCGCCGCATGGCCGACGCCGTGCGCGCGGAGGTGGCCCGGCGGCGCAGGGAGACCACGGCCTTCGACCGCGAGGTGACCGACGCGGTCCCGGTGGACCACGACGACACCCTCACCATGCTGTTCCTGTGCTGTCATCCGGCGCTGTCGCCCGCCGCCGCCATCGCGCTGACGCTGCGCGCGGTGGGCGGACTCGGCACCGAACAGATCGCCCGCGCCTTCCTGCTGCCGGAAGCGACGATGGCGCAACGGATCACGCGGGCGAAGAAGAAGCTGGCCACGGTCGAGCGGCCCTTCGCGCAGCCGGGTGACCGGCACTGGCGGGAACGACTCGGCGCGGTCCTGCACGTGCTGTACCTGATCTTCAACGAGGGCCATACCAGCAGTTCCGGGCCCGCGTTGCAGCGGACCGATCTGTCCGACGAGGCGATCCGGCTCACCAGGGCCGTGCACCGGCTGCTCCCCGACGACTCCGAGGTCACCGGCCTGCTCGCGTTGATGCTGCTCACCGACGCCCGCCGCGCGGCACGCACCGGCGCGCACGGCGAACTCATCCCGCTGGCCGAACAGCGCCGCGCGCTGTGGGATCGGACGCTGATCACCGAAGGGACGACCCTCGTCACCGGCACGCTCGCGGGCGGACTGCGCGGCCCCTATCAGATCCAGGCGGCCATCGCGGTTCTGCACGCGCAGGCGCCGCGGGCCGAGGACACCGACTGGACCAAGATCCTGGCGCTGTACGAGCGGCTCGAACAGCTCTCGGACAATCCGATGGTGACGCTCAACCGGGCGGTGGCGACGGCGATGGTGTCGGGCCCCGAAGCCGGTCTCGCGCTGATCGAGACGCTCGACGACCGGCTGCAGGGGACCCACCGGCTCGACGCCGTGCGCGGACACCTGCACGAGATGGCCGGCGCGGTGGACGCGGCCATCGGTTGCTACACCAGGGCCGCCGCCCGCACGACGAGCGTCCCGGAGCGGGACTATCTCACCATTCGCGCGGCGCGGCTGCGCCACGAAGCGCGTGCGAATCTCGCTGGGTGAACCTGCCTTCCGGTGCTCCGGCGACGCGCCGGGCGATAGCGGGCGAGGACGCTCGCCGATCGCGACCGGGCAGACTACGCGGTGTGGCAGGCAAACACAGTGCGGGAGTCCTTCTCTTCCGCCGGACCCCGGACCGCGCCGTCGAGGTGTTGCTCGGGCATATGGGCGGTCCGTTCTGGGCGCGAAAAGATCTGGGCGCTTGGTCGATTCCGAAGGGCGAGTACGAGCCGGAGGCCGAGGACGCGCGGACGGCGGCGCGCCGCGAGTTCACCGAGGAGCTCGGACTGCCGGTCCCGGACGGCGCGTGGCTGCCGCTGGGCGAGACGCGCTACAGCGGCGGCAAGAAGATCCTCACGGTCTGGGCCGTCGAAGGCGACCTCGACCCCGCCGCCGTGGTGCCGGGGACCTTCGAGCTCGAATGGCCGCCGCGCTCCGGCCGGTTCGCGCAGTTCCCGGAGATCGATCGCGCGGAGTGGTTCGACGCGCCCACCGCGCGAGCGAAGCTGGTCGCCGGCCAGCGGCCCTGTGTGGACCGGCTGGCCGAGTTGCTCGCGGACTGACCGTCAGCGCGGCACGGCGGCCCAGGCCCGGCCGGTGATGAGTTCGTAGGCCTCGACGTACTTCTGGCGCGTCGCGTCGACGACGTCCGGGGGGATCTCCGGGCCGGGCGCCTCCTTGTTCCAGCCCGTGGAGGTGGACCAGTCGCGGACGAACTGCTTGTCGAAGGAGCGCTGCGCGCGGCCGGGCTCCCACTCGTCGGCGGGCCAGAACCGCGACGAATCGGAGGTCAGCACTTCGTCGCCGAGGGTGAGCACGTCGCCGTCCCAGCCGAATTCGACCTTGGTGTCGGCGACGATGACACCACGTTCGGCGGCGTGCGCGGCGCCCCGGGCGTAGATGTGCAGGGTCAGGTCGCGCAGCCGCTCCGCGACCTCGCGCCCCTCCTGGTTCACCACGTCCGCGAAGGTGATCGACTCGTCGTGGCCCTCGGACGCTTTGGTGGTGGGTGTGAAGATCGGCTCCGGCAGCTTGTCGCCCTCGCGCAGTCCGGGCGGCAGCTCGACCCCGCACACCGAGCCCGTCCGCCGGTATTCCACCAGCCCCGACCCGGTCAGGTAACCGCGCGCGATGCACTCCACCTGGACCATCTTCAGCGGCTTGACCCGGATGCCACGACCAGCGAACTCGGCGGGCACGTCGGTGGCGGAGACCACGTGGTTGGGCACGTCGGTGAAGTACTCGAACCACCAGTTCGACAGCTGGGTCAGCAGCGCGCCCTTGTCCGGGATGGGCGTCGGCAGCACCACGTCGTACACCGAGACCCGGTCGGAGGCGACCAGCAGCAGCGTGTCGCCGTCCTCGTACAGGTCACGCACCTTCCCGGCGTGCACATGCTTCAACGTCGAGCCTCCGAATCCGTGCTGGTGAACCGTGCTGTACCAGGCACAATACCGCCGGCCCCGAGCGCGGCCGTCGCGCCGTCCGCCGTCCCGGCGCGCAGGGGCCGACGGACATCGGGGTTTCTCGGGAAAGTCCCGCGCGGCCCGCCGCACCGAAGTGGCATTGTGGGTGTCGCCCGTGCCAGTTCTTCGACCCCGAAGGAGCCTTATGTCCGCACCCAATCTCACTCGCGACCAGGCGATCGAACGCGCCGCGACGGTGTCGGTCGAGAACTACCGCGTCGAGCTGGACCTCACCGACGGTGCGGGCGCCCCGGGCGAGCAGACTTTCTTCTCCCGCAGCACCGTCACCTTCACCGCGACGCCGGGCGCGAGCACGTTCATCGACATCGTGGCGCGCGGCGTGCGCTCCGCGGTGCTCAACGGCACCGCGCTGGACGTCTCCGGCTACGACGAGTCGACCGGGATCACGCTGACCGACCTGGCCGAGCGCAACGAGCTGGTGGTGGAGGCCGACTGCGAGTACTCGCACACCGGCGAGGGCCTGCACCGGTTCGTCGACCCCACCGACGACGCCGTGTACCTGTACTCGCAGTTCGAGACGGCCGACGCCAAACGGATGTTCGCCTGCTTCGACCAGCCCGACCTCAAAGCCACGTTCGATCTCGCGGTCACCGCACCGGAGGACTGGCAGGTGATCTCCAACGCCGCCGTCGTGCAGACCGTCGCGCCGGAGCCGGGCAAGCACGTCTTCCGCACTACCCCGCGGATGAGCACCTACCTGGTCGCGCTCATCGCCGGCCCGTACGCGCAGTGGACCGACGTCTACACCGACGACCACGGCGACATCCCCCTCGGCATCTACTGCCGCGCCTCGCTGGCCGAGTACATGGACGCCGAGCGGCTGTTCACCGAGACCAAGCAGGGTTTCGGCTTCTACCACCGCAACTTCGGCGTCCCGTACGCGTTCGGCAAGTACGACCAGCTGTTCGTCCCGGAGTTCAACGCGGGAGCGATGGAGAACGCGGGCGCGGTGACCTTCCTGGAGGACTACGTCTTCCGGTCCAAGGTCACCCGGGCGTCCTACGAGCGCCGCGCCGAGACCGTGCTGCACGAGATGGCGCACATGTGGTTCGGCGACCTGGTCACCATGAAGTGGTGGGACGATCTGTGGCTGAACGAGTCGTTCGCCACCTTCGCCTCGGTGCTGTGCCAGTCCGAGGCCACCGAATACGCCAACGCCTGGACCACGTTCGCGAACGTGGAGAAGTCGTGGGCCTACCGGCAGGACCAGCTGCCGTCCACGCACCCGATCGCCGCGGACATCCCCGATCTGGCCGCGGTCGAGGTGAACTTCGACGGCATCACCTACGCCAAGGGCGCCAGCGTTCTGAAGCAGCTGGTCGCCTACGTCGGCCTGGAACCGTTCCTGGCCGGTCTGCGCGCGTACTTCGCCGACCACGCCTACGGCAACGCCACCTTCGACGATCTGCTGTCGGCGCTGGAGAAGTCGTCCGGACGCGACCTGTCCACCTGGGGCGCGCAGTGGCTCAAGACCACCGGGCTGAACATCCTGCGCCCGGAGTTCGAGGTCGACGGCGACGGGAAGTTCAGCTCGTTCGCGGTGGTGCAGGAGGGCGCGCAGCCGGGCGCGGGCGAGCGGCGCGTGCACCGTCTGGCGATCGGCGTGTACGACGAGCGGGACGGAAAGCTGGTGCGCACCGAGCGGGTCGAACTCGACCTCGAGGCTGCCGAGCGCACCGAGGTGCCCGCTCTGGTCGGCGTGCCGCGCGGCCAGTTCGTGCTGGTCAACGACGACGACCTCACCTACTGCTCGATCCGTCTGGACGCCGATTCGCTCGACGTGCTGGTCAACCGCATCGCCGACATCGCGGAGCCGCTGCCGCGCACGCTGGCCTGGTCGGCGGCCTGGGAGATGACGCGCCAAGCCGAGTTCCGCGCCCGCGATTTCGTCGCGCTGGTCGAGCGTGGTGTCGGCGCCGAGAGCGAGATCGGCGTGGTGCAGCGGCTGCTGATGCAAGCCAATACCGCGCTGAGCAGTTACGCCGATCCGGAATGGGCCGCGACCACCGGCTGGCCGGAATTCGCCAATCGGCTGCTGGAGCTGGCGCGTGAGGCGGAGCCGGGTTCGGACCACCAGCTCGCCTTCGTCAACGCGCTGACCGGCGCGAAGCTGTCGGCCTGGCACACCGAGGTGCTCGGCGAACTGCTCGACGGCGACCCGGCCAAGGTCGGGCTGCCCGGCCTGGTGATCGATACCGACCTGCGCTGGCGAATCGTCTCCGCACTCGCCGCCGCGGGCGAGCTGGACGCCGAGGGCCTGGACACGCCGGTCATCGACCAGGAACTGGCCAACGACCCCACGGCCGCGGGCAAGCGGCAGGCGGCCGCCGCGGCGACGGCGCGTCCGATCGCCGAGGTGAAGGAGCAGGCGTGGGCGACGGTGATGGGCGACGACACGGTGCCCAACGTCACCGCTCGCTCGATCGTCGGCGGCTTCGCGCCCGCAGGTCAGGGTGAGCTGCTCGCCCCCTACGTGGAGCGGTACTTCGCGGAGGTCCCCGGCGTCTGGGAGCGTCGCTCCAGCGAGGTCGCCCAGACCGTGGTGGTCGGCCTCTACCCGCACTGGGCGATCAGCGAGGACGCGGTGGCCGTCGCCGACAAGTTCCTCGCCGGCGACCATCCTCCGGCGCTGCGCCGCCTGGTCAGCGAGGGCAAGGCGGGCATCGAACGCTCGCTGCGCGCCCGCGCGTTCGACGCACAGCCGTGAACGAAACCGGCGCGTCCACCCGGTTCGGGTGGACGCGCCGGTGCGGCGTTCCTTATTACCTTCCGATGGCGGCGGCCATCACGCGGACCGCGGAGACCACGCCGTCGATCAGCTGTCCCTGCCGGAACGAGCTCAGCGCGGCGGTGACGCCGAGCTGGCAGACGCGGTCGTTCGCGCGGTCGGCGACCGCCCGGCCCGAGCGCACCTCGATCGCCTTGTCGTTGGGCGAGACGGCGATGAGCACCGAGTGCGCCGCCTCTGGCGTACCGGGGAAGATCGCGTCCGCACCCGCGGCCGGATCCTCACCCAGATCGCCGATGTAGACGTTGAAGCGCACCTTGGTCGCGCGGGTGGCCTCGGTGAGCACGTTGTCCATGGTGAGCCGCTCTTCATCGTTGAACGGCGCTTCCTTGAACACGTCGCCCGCCTCGTGCACGCCGGAGACGCGGCCACTGCTGGTGATCGCGTATCCGTGCGGCAAATCGGCTTCGACCACCGCGGGCCACTTAGAACCTGCCACTTGCCCGTCCTCCGATCAGCTCCACCTCGGTGGACTCGATGGCCGCATGCAGTCCATGCGGGGTTTCCGCGAAGTGGTGACCGGAGCCGATCACCTCTTCGGTGGCACTCCACAGCACCGGCTGCTGGGTCCACTTCTGACCGAGGGCGAAGTGGACCGGCTTCTCGCCAGGCAGTGGCTTACCGAGGAACGACAATCCGGCGATCACGCCGTAGATCACCAGCGGGATGCCGGCGAAGATCAGCACTGTCTCGAGAATGCTCACGGATCAAAGGTAGACGATCCTCTGTAGTAGTTCTCCGCCCGGTCGAGCCGGACCGCCGTCCGTGTCGGTCGAACCCGTGCCGAGCTGGGGTTTTCCGTCGTAGCTCAGACCAACCAGGCGGCCGCGTTCGGCGGCAGCTGGCCTCCCTCGGCCTGCGCACTGGCCAGCAGCAGGTCTCCCGGCGGTAGCTGGATGGGTGCGTCGGAGGCGTTGAGCACGCAGACCAGCCCGCCCGGGCGGCGGAACGCCAGACAACCCGCCGGGCTGCCGTACCACTCGATCCGGTCCCCCGCGAACTCCGGCCGCAGTGCGCGCAGTTCGATCGCCAGGCGATACAGCGACAAGGTCGACCCCAGCTCCTCGAGCTGCGCCTCGACGGTCAGCGGCGCCCAGTCGGGCGGAATCGGCAGCCACGGTGTCCCGGTGGTGAACCCGAACGGCGGCGCGACGCCCTCCCACGGCAGCGGCACCCGGCAGCCGTCGCGGCCGCGCTGGGTGTGCCCCGACCGTTCCCACACCGGATCCTGCAGCACGTCGTCCGGCAGGTCGTCGACGTTGGGCAGCCCCAGTTCGGAGCCGTTGTAGATGAAGACCGCACCCGGCAGCGCGAGTTCCACCAGAACCATCGCCCGTGCCCGCGCGACGCCGAGCGCGCCGCCGCCGTACCGGGTGACCTCCCGCTCGATGTCGTGGTTGGACAGCGTCCAGGTGGGCACGGCGAAGACCGGCGCCACGGCGGCGAGCGAGTTGTCGATCGCGTCGCGCACGGCGTCGGCGTCGAACGCCGATTCGGCGAGCCGGAAGTTGAACGCCAAATGCAGTTCGTCCGGGCGCACGTACTCGCCGAAGCGGGTGTTGTCGTTCACCCAGACTTCGCCGATGGTCACGGCGTCCGGATACTCGTCGACCACCTTGCGGATCCTGCGGTGAATGTCGTGCACGGCGGGATTGTTGAAGCGGGGGTCGCTGTCGTCGTGCGCGAGCAGGGCCGAGACGGACAACTCGGGCATGTCCGGCAGACCGTCGGGCTTGGCCATGCCGTGCGCGACGTCGATCCGGAAACCGTCCACACCGCGGTCGAGCCAGAACCGTAGCGTCTGCTCGAAATCGGCGGCGACCTCGGGATCTGCCCAGTTCAGGTCGGGTTGCTCGCGGGCGAAGATGTGCAGGTACCACTGGCCGGGCCTGCCGTCGGGTTCGGTGATCCTGGTCCACGCGGGACCGCCGAAGATGCTCGGCCAATTGTTCGGCGGCAAAGCGCCATCGGGGCCACGGCCGTCGCGGAAGATGTACCGGTCGCGTTCCGGGCTGCCGGGAGCCGCCGCCAGCGCCGCCCGGAACCATGGGTGCTGGTCGCTGGTGTGGTTGGGCACCAGGTCCATGGTGACCTTGATCCGGCGGGCATGCGCCTCGGCGATCAGCGCGTCCATCGCGGCGAGCCCGCCGAAGAGCTGGTCGATGTCGCGCGGGTCGGCAACGTCGTAGCCACCGTCGGCCATCGGCGAACGCATCACGGGGCAGATCCACAGGGCGTCGACGCCGAGCAGTTCGAGATAGCCCAGTTTGTCCCGGACTCCGCCGAGATCGCCGACCCCGTCGCCGCTCGAGTCCGCGAAGGATCTGGGATAAACCTGGTAGAACACGGCGGACCGCCACCACGACGGGGTGGTGGGATCCGCCGGCGCCGTTAAGGCTGGTGCATCACTCACATCGCAATAGTGCCAAAGTTTCGACGGTCGAGTGCTCGCGCACTATGACGATTCAGAGCATTGGCAAATGATCAGCACTGCCAGCTGTCCAAGCGAAAAGCACTGCTCCACCACGTTTCTCACGCGCGAGGGTCCGGTCACCGGCTGGCGATCAGCGAATCCGCCGCCACCACAACGCGGTAGAAAACACACCGGCGCCACACGGTCAGAAGGGGGCGTTCACCAGCGAATTGGCCGCCATCTCCAGGTAGTCGAGCAGCGCCTTGCGATGCTCGTCGTCCAGGATGTCGGGCTCGATCTCGGCGACCGCGATGCGCATACACCGCAACCACGCGTCCCGCTCGATCGGGCCTATGGTGAACGGCATGTGCCGCATGCGCAGGCGGGGATGGCCGCGTTCGTCGGAGTAGGTGCGCGGACCACCCCAATACTGCTCCAGGAACATCCGCAGACGACGCTCCGCCGGGCCGAGATCTTCCTCCGGATACAGCGGGCGCAGCACCTCGTCGGTGGCCACCTCCCGATAGAAGGTCGCGACGAGCCGCCGGAACGTCTCCGCCCCGCCGACCGCTTCGTAGAACGACGTCGCCGTTTGCTCGCCCGAAGTCATAGACCCTCTCGATTCACCGGATGCGTCGCCGTCCATTGTGCCCGCGCCGGGTCACTGCCGCCGCACCACCCATCCGCCGCCGCTCGGCAGCCGGAACATCGCGCCGGAATGGCACTTCAGCCACAGTTAACCGGACATTGTCGAAAATCACCGTGCAATGCCCGACATTCCATGGTCAACTGGGTGACAGTCTCTGCTTTGCAGATACCACATGATCCTGCCAATCATGAAATCGAGGTCGAGATGAAGCAGCGGCACGGCGCCCGATCACACGAGGCGCGAGCGCACCGACAACTCGAGCCCGCCGACGTCCACAATCGTGGGTCGGGGGCTACTCCGCTGCACATCTTGTCCGAACGATATCCGGGTGGACATCGTGGCCATCACGACCACGGCCCCCGCCCCACCGCCCCGCCCGCCGAGGGCACGAACTGGCTCAAGAGCCGGGTGCTGCTGTTGAACGCCACCTACGAGCCGCTCACCGCTTTGTCCGCGCGCCGCGCGATCGTCCTGCTCATCTGTGACAAGGCCGACGCGATTCATCACAACGACGAAGGCCCGGTAGTGCACTCCGCCGAGACGTCGGTGGCCATTCCTTCGGTGATCCGTCTGCGCACCTACGTCCACGTCCCGTACCGCGCCCGGGTGCCGATGACCCGCGCCGCCCTCATGCACCGGGATCGCTACCGCTGCGGATACTGCGGCGGCAAGGCCGAGACCATCGACCACGTCATCCCGCGCAGCCGCGGCGGAGCACATTCCTGGGAGAACTGCGTCGCCAGCTGCGCGCCGTGCAACCATCGCAAAGCCGACAAGCTGCTCAGCGAGCTGGGCTGGACGCTGCGGGCCCCACTGGTCTCCCCGAAGGGACCGCACTGGCGCCTTTTGTCCACCACCGCCGAACTCGACCCGGTGTGGTTGCAGTACCTCGGCGAAGGCGCCGCCTGACGGATCAGGTGTACTCCACCACCAGCGTCGCCCAAGTCGGCGACGCCAATGCCTCGAACACGTGCGGCCGATCACCCGGGTAGGCGATGTAGTCGCCCGGGTGCAGCTCGACCGGTGCGTCGACCGGCCCGACCAGCGCGCGGCCTTCGGCGAGCAGCACGTGCTCGACCACACCGGCGATATGCGGATCCGATCGGCGTGCATGTCCCGGTTCCGCGGTGATGCGGAACAGGTCACGGCGGGAGTTGGCCGGCCCGGCCGCCAGCAGGGTCGCCCGGTATTCCGATTGCTCGGCTGCCACCACCGGGCCTTCACCGGCGCGGATCACGTGGACTTTCGGGCGCGGCGGGTCGAGCAGCCGGGAGAACGGCATGTCCAGTGCGACGCACAACGCCCACAATGTCTCCAGGCTCGGGTTCCCCGCTCCCGATTCCAGTTGCGACAGCGTGGACTTAGCGATGCCCGCGCGGCCTGCGACCTCGCTCAACGACAATCCGGCCCGAGTGCGCTCGCGGCGCAGCGCGGCGGCGATCACCGCCTGCGGTGTTGTCGTCGCGTCCGGCTGCGTCATTCCCACCTCTGTTGTTCGGCCGCGACTGCGTCGCGGCGTGTTCGCGGCCCCTTTATGGCTCGCGGGCCGCGAACGGACGATGCTAGGTCTCGCTTCGCTCGAAACCTGTGATCGGGCCGTGTGGTTGCGTCCGGCGGTTTCGCCAGCAACCACGTTTCAGCGGGTGACGCCGCCTGCTCGCGTTCCCGTAGCTGTGCGCGCGGCTTGCGTTGCCGCTGTTGCGCTGCCTACCGACATTGCCACGGTGTACCCCACCTGCTGACGTTGCCATGGTGCCGCGGTACGGCGTTACCACCATCGCGCCGCCTGCCGACATTGCCACGGTGTACCCACCTGCGCGCGTTGCCATAGTGCCGCGCGGTACGCCATTACGCCTTGCGCCGCCTACTGACGGTGCCACGGTTGCGCCGTCCGCTTGGTTCGGCCGTGGCGCTACCCCGATCAGGCTGTCGCCGTTGGTCCGCCTGGTTGCTTGCCGTGATTGTGCCGTCCGATCGCGTCCCCAGGGTTGTTTACGTGTTCTGCTGCCGTGATTATGCCCTGCTTTCGGGGGCTGTCGGCGGGGTGGGCTGCTGGATGGTTTGTGGTATAGGCCCTGTCGCGACGTCGTTTGCCCGGCCGAACCGGGACAGAAAGCGGGTTGACGAAGCACTCCGCCGTGTTCACCATAAACAACATGCGTTCGACATGGCGAACACTCGGCCGGTACGAACTGGCCGGCATCGGAGCGGTGTGCCTCGCTGTCGGTGTCATCGGGATCTCTTATGGGGCGACCGCGGTCGCGGCGGGCTTCCCGGTCTGGCTGCCCGTCCTGCTCGGGTGCGTGGTGCTCGCGGGGAGCTCGGAGTTCCTCTTCCTCGGGATAGTCGCCGCGGGTGGCAGTCCGATCGCGGCGGTGCTGGCGGGACTGCTGGTGAACGCGCGGCATGTGCCGTACGGACTGTCGGTTCCGGACGCGGTCGGGACCGGGTGGCGCCGTTCGCTCGGCGTTCATCTGATGAACGACGAGTCCGTCGCGATGACCATCGCGCAGCCCGACGCGCCACGCAGGCGGGCGGCCTACTGGATCACCGGCGCGGGTGTGCTGCTCGCCTGGCCCGGCGGCGCTGCCATCGGGGCGATACTCGGGTCCGTAGTCACCGACACCTCGGCGCTCGGCCTCGATGCGGTGTTCCCGGCAGTCCTGCTCGCGCTGGTGCTGCCCGCGCTGCGCGATCGGACCACGCTCGCAGCGGTCGGTGCGGGCAGCTCGATCGCGCTGCTGAGCGCTCCTTTTCTGCCCACGGGGCTGCCCGTCCTGCTCGCCTTGGCCGGAGTGCTCGTCGCGGCGCGGGAAAAGCCCGAACCCGCGACCGCGCTGGGAGCGGCGTGATGCTGGCGGCCGGAATCGTCGCACTCGCCGCGGGCACTTACGCGTTTCGCTGGGCCGGGCCCGCGCTGCGCGACCGAGTGCGCCTTCCGACGCGGGTGGTGCGTCTGCTGGAGATCGGCGCTGTCGTCTTGCTCACCGCCCTCGTGGCCGTGACCACCCTGCCGCTCGGCACCGCGGACCTCGGATACGCCATGCCCGCAGGGGTTCTCGTCGGCGGAGCGGTGGCGTGGTTCCGACGACCCATTCTGTTGGTCATTGTCGCGGCCGCCGCGACAACGGCGCTCCTGCGCGTGCTCGGCGTCTCGTGAACGCCCCGAATCTGCGCCGCAACCGGTTCCACCACTGAGGCGGCGCCGTCCCCTCCTGCCGACGGCGCCGCCCGACCTATCGATCGCACCCGTGCACGTTTGTGCTACTTCGGATTTCAGTCCGTGATCCGGCGACGTTCGTCGGATCCGCGCGGTCAGTGCGGCAGCAGCGGGATTGCTCCGCCCAGACGGCGAGCCACCGAACCGTAGCGAGCGTCGAGCCGCAGCCACGTCTTCGTCGCCCGGACGCGCACGATCTCGGACGGCGGGATGCGGCGGGGGTCGGCCTTCTCCCCCGAATGCGGGATGAAGTCCATCGCCGTGAGCGCGAAGACGACTCGCATCGGCACCTCCACCCGGGTGCCCGCGCCGGACACGGTCAGCACCGCCTGATCGAGCAGCGAGGCCGGCGGGCCATGGCCACTGCCGTGTTCCTTCGCCAGCTGCGCACCCTGCTCGGCGAGGTCGACGAGGGTGCGCGCGGGCACGTCATCGACGTGCGCGAACCCGTCCGTGGGCGGCAACGCGCCACGCCACGCGGAGTCCATCGAGTATCCGAGGTCGATCGGGCTGCCGCTCGCCGAACCGGCCAACACGAGATCGGCGCCGACCGTCACGTCGTCGACGCCGAGTTCGGCCACCACGGTGCGCATCGCCAACGCCTCGAAACCCGTCGCCACCCAGGCCGCGACGTACTTCTCCCCGCGGCGGCGCAGACGCACCACCGTCGCCGGGTCCAGCCGCACGGCCCTGGTCAGAAACGTCGCGAGATTCTCTCGCTCCGCCGGATCGGGCACATGCAGCACTCGTTGTTCCGTCATCACGGCCGCTCCGCCGTCGGTGTTCGACCAGCGCCGACGCTCACTCCATCCATTCGGACAGGTAATCACGCTCGGCATCGGTGAGCCTGCGCAACCGCTGCGCCCGCATGTCGAACGCCGCGATCTGCGTGGACGCGACCACGGCGGCGGGCGAATCGGGCTGCGCGCCCGCCGCCCGCACCTCGTAACCGATGGTGAAGTCGACCGCGCGCAACTGCTCGATCCACATGGCGATATCCAGCGGCGTGTCCTCGTGCCGCAGCTGACCGCGATACCGGACCCGCAGGTCGGCGAGGACGCAACCCTCGCGCAGCGGGGCGGTCGGGCGGCCGTCCTCGAACAGCCACGGAATCCGCGCCTCTTCCAGCAGCGTCACCATGCGGGCATGGTTGACGTGCTGGAACACGTCCATGTCCGACCACCTGACGTCCACCTTGGCGTGGAAACGCCTGGGCAGCACGAGACTGCCCGACGCTTTTCCGCTGCCGCTCACCGAACTCGTCAACGTGGTACCTCCGATTGAGCGCCCACCCCGCTCACCATGCTCCGCACTTGCCGCGCTGCAACCGACAACGTGGCGAGATCGTGGGTTCCGGACTCGAACAATTCCGACAGCGCCGCCCTGGCTCGGCCGAGGCGGGACTGATTCTTCGACTCCCAGTATGCAATCTTCTCGTCGGCCGTCTCCTCGGGGTCGCCGCCGGACAGCACATCGAGGGTCAGCGAGCGCAGCGATCCGTACATGTCGTCGCGCAACGCGAGCCGCGCCAGCGCATGCCAGCGATCACCGCGTTCGAGGTGGCTGACCGCCTGCAGCAACCAGTCGATCTTGAGGTGATCGTTGAGCGCGTAGTACAGCGACCCGACCTCGTCGCCGTCCCGGTCGGTGATGTCGGCGATGTCCACGATGTCCAGCAGCGGGAACAGGTGCAGCAGGCCGAAGACCTCGGTGGCCAGGTCGGTCGGCGCGCCACGGGCGATCAACTCGGCGGACCGGTCGGTGAGCGTGAACACGTGATGTCCGCGCAGCCACCCCGGCACCTTCGGGGCGAGAGCCCGCACGTCGGCGCGGTACCGGCTGATCTCCGAACCCACCGCGATCGGCTGCGGCCGGTTGCTCAGCAGCCAGCGGGACGCCCGGTCCAGGGTGCGCTTGGTCTCCAGTTCGAGCAGGTCACGCACCGCGGTGGGCGCGTCGCAGGCGCGAATACGCGCCCACCTCTCCTGCAGGTCGAAGATTCCGCTCGCCGCCGCGAAGGCGCGCACCGCGTCGGTGGTGGTGGCGCCGACCTCCTCGTTCAGCCGGTGCGCGTAGGTGATGCCGCCGTAGTCCACCATCTCGTTGGCGATCATCGTGGTGACGATCTCCCGCCGCAGCCGGTGTCGCTTGATCGCCGCGCCGAATCGGTCGCGCAGCGGCGTCGGGAAGTAATCCGGCAGCCGAGTGGCGAAGTACTGGCTGTCGGGCAGGTCGGAATCGAGCAGATCGGACTTGAGCGACAGCTTCACATGCGCCAGGAGATTGGCCAGCTCCGGCGAGGCCAGTCCGGAGCCTTCCTCCAGCCGGCGCTTCATCTCCTGATCCGAGGGCAGCGCCTCGAGTTCGCGATCGAGGCCCCGCCGCTCTTCGAGATCCTCGATCAGCCGCATCTGCACGCTCAGCATCTGCGTCGCCTCGGTGCGCGAGATTCCCATGAGGAAGTTCTGGGCCACGTTGTCCCGCAGGACCATCTGCGCGACCTCGTCGGTCATCGAGGCCAGCAGCGGATTGCGCTCGTCCGGCGGCAGTTGACCGCCGGAGACGACGGCGTCGAGCAGGATCTTGATGTTGACCTCGTGGTCGGAGCAGTCCACGCCCGCCGAGTTGTCCAGCGCGTCGGTGTTCATCTTGCCGCCGTTGCGGCAGAACTCGATGCGGCCCAGCGCCGTCGCGCCCAGGTTGCCGCCCTCCCCGATCACCTTGACCCGCAGCTGGTTCCCGTTGACGCGAACCGGGTCGTTGGACTTGTCGCCCACGTCGGCGTTGGTTTCGGTGCTCGCCTTGACGTAGGTGCCGATACCGCCGTTCCACAGCAGATCGACCGGGGCCAGCAGGATCGCGCGGACCAGTTCCGGCGGCGACAGCGAGACGACGTCATCGCCCAGGCCGAGGGCCGACCTGGCCTGTGGGCTGATCGGCACCGACTTCACCGTGCGGTCCCAGACACCGCCGCCGGGGCTGATCAGCGAGGTGTCGTAATCCGCCCACGACGACCTGGGCAACGCGAACATCCGCTGCCGCTCCCGATAGGAACGCGCCGCATCCGGATCCGGATCCAGGAAGATGTGGCGGTGGTCGAACGCGGCCACCAGGCGAATGTGCTCCGACAACAACATCCCGTTGCCGAACACGTCACCACTCATGTCACCGATACCGACGACGGTGAAATCCTGGGTCTGAGTGTCGATCTCCATCTCGCGGAAATGCCGCTTCACACTCTCCCACGCGCCCTTGGCGGTGATCCCCATGGCCTTGTGGTCATAACCCGCCGAACCACCCGAAGCGAACGCGTCGCCCAACCAGAAACCATAACTCTGCGCCACGTCGTTGGCGATATCCGAGAACGTCGCCGTGCCCTTGTCGGCGGCCACGACCAGGTAGGTGTCGTCACCATCGCGCCGCACGACCCGAGCAGGAGGCAGCACCTGCCCGCTGGCGCGGTCCACGTTGTCGGTGACGTCCAACAGGCCCGAGATGAACGTGCGATAGCACGCGACGCCTTCCGCGCCCAACGCCTGCCGGTCGGCAACCGGATCGCCCGTGGCCGCGGGCGGTTGCTTGACCACGAACCCGCCTTTGGCGCCCACCGGCACGATCACGGCGTTCTTCACCGCCTGCGCTTTGACCAAGCCCAAGATCTCGGTGCGGAAGTCCTCCAACCGGTCCGACCACCGCAGTCCACCGCGGGCCACCGGTCCGAAGCGCAGATGCACGCCCTCCACCCGCGGCGAGTACACGAAGATCTCGAATTGCGGCTTCGGCTTCGGCAATTCGGCGATTTCCCGAGGTTCGACCTTCACCGAGACGTAGTCGCGCGGGTTTCCTTCCACGTCGGTCACGTAGTAGTTGGTGCGCAGCGTCGCCTTGATCAGACCGAGGATCGCGCGCAGGATGCGGTCCGCGTCCAGGCTGACCACCTCGTCGATCCGCCCGCGCACCTGGGCATCCAGTTCCTCCGCGCGCTCGGGAGAGACGGTGTCGGGATCGAAACGCGCCGCGAACAAGTCGACGAACAGGCGCGCGATATCCGGATAGGTGAGCAGCACCCGGCAGATATTGGCCTGGCTGTACGGAAAACCGGCCTGCTGCAGGTACTTCGCGTAGGTACGCAGGATCGAGACGGCCCGCCACGGCAGCCGGGCGCGCAGCACGAGTTCGTTGAGACCGTCCGCCTCCGCGCGCCCGTACCACATGGCCTCGAAGGCTTCCACGAACCGCTCGCGCAGCCCGCGCACCTCCGCCTCCAGCACATCGGCGCGCTTGGAGGACTCGAGCAGTTCCGCGTCCAGATCCCGATCGAGCGAGCTGCGCAGCAGCTCCGGGCGGGCCAGCAGGCCGAAGTCGTAGATCCACCGCTCACCGCCGGCTCCGCCGTCGGCGGCTGCCTCCAGCTCGAGCTGGTACGGCCGCTCGTCGACCACCTCGACGCCGAGGCTCTGCAACAGCGGAAGCACCTGGCTCAGGGAGATACCGCTGCCGCCGACATACAGCGTGAAGCGCCAGGAACCCGGCGCCGAGTCCGGCTTCCGATACAGATATTGATCGATCCGTCCGTCGCGCAGCCGCTCCAGCCGCACGATGTCCGCCAGCGCGCGGGCCGCGGCGAAATCCTGTTTGTAGCCCTCGGGGAAGGCTTCCGCGTACCGCTGGACCACGGCGGGATCGAGCACCGTCGACGTGCTCACCTCGTCGTTCAAGCGGTCGTCCCAGGTGCGGATGGCCTCGGCGAGCAAAGCCTGCAAACGCAGCCGGTTGGGCTCGGACGTGTCGGCGGCGGGCGTCGTGCGGCGCGGAACGCCGAGTTCGGCCTCCGGCATGCGCACCGTGAAATACACCCGCGCCAAGTCGCTTTCGCCCACCCGCGCGGAGTAGTCGATGGACACCCCGCCCAGTTCACGGACCAAGATGTCCTGCATCTCCAGTCGCGCCCTGGTGGTGTATCGGTCGCGAGGCAGATAGACCAGGCAGGCGACGTAGCGCCCGTAGGTGTCCGCGCGCAGGAACAGGCGCACCTGGCGGCGCAGGCTCACGCCGAGCACGGCGGTGGCGGTGCGGCGCAGCGTCTCGCCGTCGGCGGAGAACAGCTCGGTGCGCGGGAAGGACTGGATGACCTCGAGCATCGCCTGGCCGGAGAACGAATCCAGGTCGAATCCGCTCTCCTCGATCGCCGAGCGGACCCGGCGCTCGATCACGGGGATGTCCAGGACGTTCTCGTGCACGGCGGTGACGGTGAAGACACCGATGAACAGGTGTTCACCGACGACCGTCCCGTCGGCGTCGAAGTCGGCGACGCTGACGAAGTACGGGTACACCGCACGATGCACGGTGGCGGGGACCAGCCCCTGGGTCAGCGTCAGCAGCGGGCGGTCACCGCCGTTGACCGGCACGTGGAAGTCGGTGCCCACGTCCGGCCGCAGCACGCCGAGGCAGGTGGCGGGCAGGACGGTGGACATCTCCCGGCCCTGGTCGGTGTTCAGCCGGTAGCGCGCGTAGCCGAGGAGGGTGAAGTTCCCCCCGGCCAGCCAGCGCAGCAGCTTGGCGGTGTCGGTCAGTTCGGTCGGCGCGAACGGCGCGGACCCGGATTGCGCGGCCAGGTCCAGGTCGTCGGCCAGCTTGCTCTGCACGTCCTCGATGGCTTCGGTGTCGCCGATCACCTGGCGCACGTCGTCCACCACGTCCGGCACCGCGGCTTCGACCTTGGCCAGCAGCGCCGCACTCGTCGACGGGTGCAATTGCACGTGCATCCAGGATTCGCGCAGGCCCGCGGCGCCGGTTCCGTCCACCTCGTGCGCCGCGGCGTGCGTGAGCTGTCCCTGCTCGTCCCGCTCGACCTCGAAGATCGGATGGATGATCTCGCTGACGCTCACGCCGATCCGGCTCAGCGATGAGCTGATCGACTCCACCAGCAGCGGCATGTCGTCGGTGACGATCTGCACCGCCGCACCGATTCCGGAGCCGTCATCCGGGTGATACACCCGCACCAGCGCGCGACCGGGGCGGCGCGTCACCGCCAGCTCGAGGTGCCTGCGGAAGATCTGGGTGATGCCGGTGATCGCACAGTCCACATCGCCCGCGTCGACGTGGCGGAAGTACGCCTCCTCGAGCGCAGCGAGTTCGCCGCGCAGCGACTGCGGCAAACCCGCGGCCCACGCCGCGCTGGACAATTCGGACGAGACGGTCATTTTTCGCCAACTCCCTCGGATATCGGTTCCGTAACAAAGTGACGCCGGTCCGAGGGTATCTGTGCGCCGATGACGCGTGGGTGAAATCCCTTTCGACATCCGGGTGTTCACCACGACCGCGGAATTCGCCGCTCGTGTGCCGGGGTCGCAGGCGACGACCTCGGACCACAACACAGAATCGGACCCGCTAACGTCAGGTGAGCGCTACAGGTCGCATCCGTGGCGGCAGCGGCGCCGCACCGGTACCTCGGGTCAGCTCGACCACCGCGCCGGCGGCCGAAGCCACCGATTGCTCGAACTGCGCCTGCGCATTCACGTCTCCCACCCTAGCGAGCTACGCACGGGTAGGTGTCACTCCTGTTCCGCGTTCGCGACAAAGACTTTTCGCGCCGTCCCCCCGCGAGCGTTCGATTCCCCTTCCGGCTCTGCTCTCCGGCTTCGCCGCCTCCCACGGCACATCAGCAAACACCAGGCAGTAGCCGCCCCGACGCCGTACGCACGCCCGCAGTGGCAGCGGGTTCGCACACGGCGAAATCGACTCGCCGACATCCGGTCCGGCCGTCGCCCATATCGAACGGGGACGGGCGCGGAGAGTTGCCGGGGCGGAGTGGGTGCGGCCCGTGCACCCACTCCGCGGTGAAATCAGCCCCGGGTCAGCTTGCGGTGCGTCACCCGGTGCGGGCGGGCCGCCTCCGGGCCGAGCCGCTCGACCTTGTTGGCCTCGTAGGCTTCGAAGTTGCCCTCGAACCAGAACCATTTGGCCTCGTTGTCGGAGTCGCCCTCCCACGCGAGGATGTGGGTGCAGGTGCGGTCGAGGAACCAGCGGTCGTGCGAGATGACCACGGCGCAGCCGGGGAACTTCTCCAGCGCGTTCTCCAGCGAGCCGAGGGTCTCTACGTCGAGGTCGTTGGTCGGCTCATCGAGCAGGATCAGGTTGCCGCCCTGCTTGAGGGTCATCGCCAGGTTCAGCCGGTTGCGCTCACCACCGGACAGCACGCCCGCGGGCTTCTGCTGGTCGGGGCCCTTGAAGCCGAATGCGCTCACGTAGGCCCGCGACGGCATCTCCTGCTGGCCGACCTCGATGTAATCCAGGCCGTCGGAGACGACCTGCCAGACCGTCTTCTTCGGATCGATGCCCGCGCGGTTCTGGTCGACGTAGCTCAGCTTGACCGTCTCGCCGACCTTCACCTCGCCGCTGTCCGGCTGCTCGAGCCCGACGATGGTCTTGAACAGCGTGGTCTTACCGACGCCGTTGGGACCGATCACGCCGACGATGCCGTTACGGGGCAGGGTGAACGACAGGTCCTTGATCAGCTGGCGGTCGCCGAAGCCCTTGTCCAAGTGCTCGACCTCCACCACCACGTTGCCCAGGCGCGGGCCCGCGGGGATCTGGATCTCCTCGAAGTCCAGCTTCCGCATCTTCTCGGCCTCGGCCGCCATCTCCTCGTACCGGCCGAGACGGGCCTTGTTCTTGGCCTGCCTGGCCTTCGCACCGGAACGCACCCAGGCGAGTTCTTCCTTGAGCCGCTTCTGCAGCTTCTGGTCCTTCTTGCCCTGCACCTCGAGCCGCTCGGCCTTCTTCTCCAGGTAGGTGGAGTAGTTGCCCTCGTACGGGTAGGCGCGGCCGCGATCCAGCTCGAGGATCCACTGGGCGACGTTGTCCAGGAAGTACCGGTCGTGGGTGACCGCGAGCACGGCGCCCTGGTACTGGGCCAGGTGCTGCTCGAGCCAGTTCACGCTCTCGGCGTCCAGGTGGTTGGTCGGCTCGTCGAGCAGCAGCAGATCCGGCTTGCTCAGCAACAGCTTGCACAGTGCCACCCGGCGGCGCTCACCACCGGAGAGGTTGGTGACCGGCTCGTCCGGCGGTGGGCAACGCAGCGCGTCCATCGCCTGCTCGAGCTGGGAGTCCAGATCCCACGCGTCGGCATGATCCAGATCTTCCTGGAGCTTGCCCATCTCCTCCATGAGCTCGTCGGAGTAGTCGGTGGCCATCAGCTCGGCGATCTCGTTGAAGCGATCCAGCTTCACCTTGATCTCGCCCATGCCCTCCTCGACGTTGCCGCGGACGGTCTTCTCCTCGTTGAGCGGAGGTTCCTGCTGCAGGATGCCGACGGTGGCGCCGGCGGCGAGGAACGCGTCGCCGTTGTTCGGCTGGTCCAGTCCGGCCATGATCTTCAGCACGCTGGATTTACCCGCGCCGTTCGGGCCGACGACGCCGATCTTGGCGCCGGGAAGGAAGTTCAAGGTGACATCGTCGAGCACGACTTTGTCGCCGTGCGCCTTGCGAACCTTCTTCATCTGGTAAATGAACTCAGCCATAAGTGTGAAGCCTATCGGTGCGAGAGATGAGCGGACGAAGCAGAGCTACCCTGCCGCCAGGACGAAGACCGGTCGTGCGATCAAGCGTCGACAGGCTCGGGCGCGCTGCCGCGAGCCGGCGCCGAACCGGCGGTAGCGACATTCTCCCCCGGCGCGTCACCGACCGGCACCCGACCTTCAGCGCTGGAAGCCTCGGAAGTATTCCGTGACGGCAGGTCGGACCACCGCGTCACCTGCGCGGTGCAGCGGGACAGGTCGGGTCCCACCGCGGTCGCGCGCATCTCCAGATCCCGTCGTTCGACGCCGTCTTTGCTGCGGTACTCGTGCGAACGCAGCTGGCCGTAGGCGATGATCGGATCGCCGCGCCGCAGGGACGCGTCGACACCGGCCACGAGCCTGCGCCAGCAGCTGACGGTGAGATACAACGTTCCGTTGTCCACCCATTGCCCCGACGTGTGATCCAGCCGACGGGAATTGCTCGCCAGCCGGAAGGTGACCACCTGCTCGCCATTGGTCAGATCGCGCTTGACCGGATGGGTGGCGATCGTTCCGATCACGGTCGCGTTCGCCTCGTACATGATTACGCCCCTTCACATTCGGATCCGGGTCTGCCCGGATTTCCTCCCCCTCCAGGAGGCACTTCCAGGGTGCGCCGATTCCGCGAAAGCCGAGCGACCCGTTCCCGGAATGTGCACAACTCCCCTGAATGTGAAAAACGAGCTTTCACGCTCGCGCGGTCAGAACACCGCCACGTCGGTATTGGCTCCGCAGAGGACGATCACCGGTCGCTCGTCCGGCGCGGGAACGTACGCGCCGCTGTGCACGGCCGCCAGCGCCGCGGCGCCCGCCACCTCGACCAGGATGCGGAATTCGCGCCACAGATACTCGCGCGCCGCGGTGATCGCGTCGTCGCTCACCAGCAGCGACCGCACGTCGTGCCTGCGGGCGAGGTCGAGCGCGATGTCACCGATCCGCGTCGGCCCCAGGGTGTCGACCGTGATTCCGGACCCGACGATGTCGACGGGACGGTCCTCGGCCAGCGCTGCGCGCAGGACCGCCGCGCCCTCGGGCTCGATCCCGATCACCTGCTGACGGCGCCCGATCGCGGCCGCGATCCCGGCCACCAGTCCGCCCCCGCCCACCGCGGCCAGCACCGGCGGACGCCCGCGCACCTGCTCTTCGAGTTCCAGCCCGACGACGCCGATGCCCGCGACCACCGCGGGCAGGTCGTAGCCGTGCAACAACAGCGCGCCGCGTTCGGTGGCCAGGTCCGTCGCGTGCGCCAATGCCTCGGCGTAGGTGGTGCCGTGCCAGAGCACTTCGGCGCCGTGCGACCACATCGCGGCGACCTTCGTGTGCGGCGCCGTCTCCGGGACGACGACCGTGCAGCTCTTGTCCAGCCGTGCCGCGGCCAGCGCGGCCGCGATGCCCGCGTTGCCGCCGGAGGCGATCACCACCTCATCGACGCCCTCGCCCGACTCCAGCAACGCGTTGAGGCTGCCGCGCACCTTGAACGTGCCGCCGTGCTGGAGGTGCTCGAGTTTCATCGTCACCGGCACCGGGCCCGACGGGCTCGCCACGGACGTGTGGAAGACGGGCGTCTTGCGGATCCGGCCCGCCAGCCGCTTGCGTGCCGATCGCACGTGCGACCGTTCCACCCGCCCGGCCGGTCTGTGTGGGGAGACCATGGTGGCGCGTTCACTCACTTACGCACTTCTCCATCTCGCTTGGCCAGCTCGGCGAACATCGCGTTGTGTGCGGCGAGAGCGGCGTCGTTGTCGCGTTCGGCGGCGCGGTCGGTGCGCCGCGCGAGCCGCTGGTCGCTGCGCGACCATTGGATCAGCAACGCCAGCATCACCACCACCAGGGGCACTTCACCGCTGGCCCAGGCGAGGCTGCCGCCGGTGCGCTGGTCGCCGAGCAGATCGCCGTTCCAGCCGAGACCGAGACCGCGGTAGAACCAGCCGCCGAGCACCGTGGTCATGCTCATCAGCGCGATGCCGAAGAACGCGTGGAACGGCAGCGAGCCGAACACCATGGCCAGCTTGGTCAGCGGCTCCACCTGCCTCGGCTTGGGATCGATGCCGATCACCACCCAATAGAACAGGTAGCCGCTGAGCAGGAAGTGCAGGTTCATCAGCAGGTGCGCGGCGTGCGAGTCGGCGTAGGCGTCGAAGATTCCGCCCAGGTACAGCGCGTAGAACCCGCCGACGAAGATCGCCGAGGCCACGATGGGGTGGGTCAGGAAACGCGACACCGGGTTGTGCACCGCGGCGAGCAGCCATTCCCGCGGACCTGGCACGCCGCCGCGACCCGCCGGTGGCAGCGCGCGCAGCGCCAGCGTCACCGCACCACCCAGCGCGAACAGGATCGGCGCGAGCATCGACAACGCCATATGCGCACCCATGTGCACGCTGAACATCGCGGGCGAGTACCGGCCGACGCCGGAGGAGGTCGCGACGAGCAGCACCACACAGCCGGACAGCCAGGCGAGCGTCCGCCCGGCCGGCCACACGTCACCCCGTGCGCGCAGGCGCCGCACGCCGAGCAGGTAGAGCACCGCGAGCACGATCGACAACGTCCCGAAGATCAGATCGAACCGCCAGTCGAACAGCAGGCGGGCGACGCCGGGCGGCCCGGCCAGGTCGTAGCCCAGTTCCACCTCGACCGGAGTCGGGACGGAATCCGGCGGTGGCGGCGGCGTGCGACCGAGCCCCACCGCCAGGCCGATGGTCGCGGCGAAGATCAGCACCTCGACGCCCGCGTACCGGATCAGCGCCGTGCGGTCGCCGGGATCGGCCGCCAGGGCGGGCAACGCGGCGCGGCGCTGCAGATAGCCGAACGCGCCGAGTATCGCCAACGCCACGGCTTTGGCCAGCACCAACCTGCCATAGGTACTGGTGAAAAGCTCGTCCAGCGGCACCCGGACCCAGGAGTTGATCACGCCGCTGACGGCGATCACGGCGAACGCGACCGTGGCGGTCAGCGAGAAGCGCCGCGCCGCGACGTCGGTGTACGCGCCCCCGCGCACGGCATGCGCCAGCACCGCGAACAGGCCGCCGACCCACACCGCGGAGGAGACCAGGTGCAGGATCAAGCTGTTGGTCGCCACGTCGTGCGACCCGCCCGAGGAGGAATGGCCGGTCAGCGCCAGCGGCATCATGGTGGCGATCGCGGCGCCGAGCAGAACCGGGGTCCAGCCCCAGCGCAGGGCGAGCCGGCAACCGACCGCGACGATCAGAGCGAAGACGACGGTCGTCCGCCAGGCCCCGGCCAGCTCGATCTGACCGATCGCCCGCCACAGACCATCCGGCCGCAACACCTGCCCCACCGGCTGCCCCGTGGTGTCCGAAACAGTCAGCGGTACCAAGAGCGCCGCGCAGCACGCCCACAGCACCGCGAAGTTGGACGCCCGGCGCACCGCGCGGTACCCGCCGACGTCCAGCAGCCCGTTGCGCTGCGGTGGGACGAGGAAGGCCGCGAATAGCAGCGAACCGACCGTCAGCGCCGCCGACAGATCGGCGAGCGCCCGGATCGCGGGCAGGCCGTAGGTGGTCGGCGCGCCCGGGTCGGGGATGCCGAGCAGACTCAGCGCCTGCGCCGCCGACAGCCCCACCACGAGCGCCGCGACCACCGCCGCGATGGCGCCGGCCAGCGCGGTGACCGTCGCGAACGTCGCCCCGGACCGGGCAGCCTCGGCTCGGGGAGCGGCGGACGAGGGGGGGACGGACGACATACGACTGAGCGTAGTTCGGCGAGTATTCCGTGGCCCGGTCGGGTTTGTACCGATATCCTGGCCGCGGATCACCACCGGCGCGTCACCTACTGTCTCGGGATGGCTGAAACGTTGCTAACGCTAAGAACCCAGCCACCTGGACGGTCGCTATAATCGACGCGCTGGACAGCACGGCCAATGTCGGCCATCGTGGAACCCGCTGCCTCCGTAGCTCAGTTGGATAGAGCAAGGGCCTTCTAATCCCTAGGTCGCAGGTTCGATTCCTGCCGGGGGCGCAACCACCCCTGTGACCTGCTTATACGCCAGGTCACAGGGGTATTACCCACCGAGCGCAATGCTCAAACACCATGCAACTCGGCCTGTGGACGTTCTGCAGGGGACGATCCAGCGAGCGCCGGCCGAGGACTTCGCGAGCGAGTTGCGGCAGCACAACAGGTCGTCGGGAACGATCGACACCTGCTGCCGCGAAGTCATGCCGGGCTTGCGCTCAGTTCAGCCGGACAGCGAACGCGATCGAGCAGCAGTCATCCGCTCGATTCGATTCCGCCCCCTCGCCGACCCGAGGACCCGGACCGCGGGGCGGCCCTCGGTGGATCTTCCGCTGGTGATGGCGAGCGCGCGGAGGCCGGGTATGCCGATCACACTTCGGGACGATGCCGCTGATACGCGTCGACGTGTAGCGGCCTTATCTCCGGCGGTTGAAGTTTTGTGACGTACTCGTGGATGACCCACTGCGGCGTGCCGACGATAATGCCGTTGATCTCCGCGTCGGCGAATCCGACGGCGATGGCCTCTCGTGGATCAATTCTGGTCTTGGTCGAATCTTCGAAGGCGTATGCGGGCAGGCGACTGCGCCATTCCCCGTAGCTCTCGGTCAAACCGTATCTCTGCAACATTCCGTGGGCGTCTTTCAGTACAGTGACAAGATCATCGCTGAGCGCAAAGTGGGTGGCGTGATCGATAGCGTGGGCGAATTCGTGGCAGACATCGTCCGCATATGTTTGCGCACTGCTCGGATGCAATCCATATAGGCGACGGCGGTCGCCCTCCGCGAGAGCCATCTTCCGATCGGATGCATACTGCAAACTGACTGTCAATATAGTTCGGGCAGGGGAAAGCTTGCCGGTCTCGACGTTCTTCGTCCATAGACCGCGGGCAGTGGCGCGCGCCCCCACCAAGAAATCGATCTTCAAGACGCGGATGTTGGTCATGAGCTTGCGGAAACCGGGAGCGTACTGATATCTGCCGAGCAGGTCATCCAATTTCCCCAGGACTTCCCGTACCGTTCTCTCCGGGATATGAGGACTGATGAGCCCGGACAGCTCGATATAGGGGTGATCGAGCTCGAAGTTCGCGACCAATCTGGTCTTGGCCTGTGCTTCATCGTCGAGCCCGGCCGTCCACAGCGGATGCTCGGGGGCGTGCTGCGCCACCTTCTGCAACGCGGACATAGCCGCCATCTGCGTATCGAGCACTGTCCTCGAGATCGACTCGGGAAATGCCAGTCGTGCCAGCGAGTCCCCAACGGACTTCACCAGCCGTCCGATCTCGACGATGTCTTGCCGATGGAGGTGGTGGTCCTGCCACACTCTGCGGCCGTTGACGTCGCGAACGAAGACGGCGGCGAAGGGGCTCGGTTTGCCGGTGATCGCCGCGAAGAGGCCCAGCATGTCGACTGCGCGGGGGTTGTCGAGCGCTCCCTCGGCCACGTAATCCCGGAAGAGGACGTGGTACACCGGTGGCTCCAGTCGCACCTCGGCGATCGGCGCGCCCATCGATCTGCCGATTATCGCTTTCGTCCACTCCGCCATGGCCTGATCGACATCGTCGTAGACCTCCCGGAGGACTTGTATGTCGTCCTCGAAGGTCAGCAAGTCGATCGTGACACCCGGGCGTCCCCGCATCGCCTGGATCTGCTTCACATCGGGCGTCTCCGCGACCTTGTCGAGCCCTCTCATGATTTCGTCGGCCTGTTCGAGCGACCTCGCCTGTTCCGACGATGAGCTGTCGGTCGGCAGGGACCACGGAGTGGTACCCGACGGCTCGGGGCGATGGGTGGAATCCGCCGGGTCGGACGCGCCGGTCCGATTGGTCGAGCGTGACCACGGCGTCGACTGATCCTGGGGACGGTTCCCGAGGAGCCCGGATGGGCGATCGCCTTCCGGCGACTCGACGCCCTCTGGTTCGGCATGAACGGGATCCGGCATCGCGGGTTCGATACGCAGCGCGGGATCCTCGTGCACCGGCCGCCGACCGACTGGCTCGGGCGCGGACTCCGACGGGCGGTTACCGATCCGGCCACCGGGCCGGTCTGTGCTGGTGCGCGGGGGACCGTCGGCAGGCGTCGCCGACTTCGGCCACGGCACCTCCTTCGCACTCTTCGCAGTCGCGCCTAGCCGGTAGAGCTGGGCAAGACGGTCGGGGAGGCTCACTTTTTGTCGCTTGGCACGCTTCTGGATATTGAAGACCAGTCTGCGAGTTTGTTCGGCGGCCGACTTTCGGATGGTCCCGCGCATCGCGGGGCTGTTGACGTATTCGCGAGCCTCCTGCGCGGCAAGCTCGGGTGTAGCCGCGTGCTCGTCCTCGAGGAGACGCCGGCGGACTGCCTGTTCGGTTTCTTGTTCCCGCTGCCGGTATTCCTCGTAGCACTTCATGACGAAACGCGTCGCGTCCGGCGCGATGGCCGGGTCACAGTCGACACTTCGGACCATCTCGAGGGCTTCGGCGAGGGCCTTCGGAACGGACCCGGATGCCCCGGCGGTCTGCTTGCTTCGGTGTTGGGGATCGGCCGGGTCCGAGATGTCGGGCGGCCGACTTCCGATGAACCCGCCGGGCCGGTGCGGGCCGGGCGGCGTGATGGTTTCGTCGAACAGCGTGGGGGGCTCGTAAGCGACACCCTCGAGCGGAACGGTCGCCAGCATTCGCACTCGCAGCCGCCCATCGTGCGCCTCGACCGCCAGCGCGCCGGTGTATTTCAGGCCACCCCAGCGCCGTGATGCCCGCCCGACCGCTGCGGATACCGCAGAACTCACCTGGTCTGCACCGAAATCCGTTGCCAGCCCCGCGAACTGCGCGGAGTCTACGGCTACGATGCTTTTTCGAGTTACCCACAGGTGCACCGACCAGGACTCCGTTTCACCTGCCCGAGCCCGCCATTCGAACGTGCCGAACCCTTTGCCCAGCAACTCCGACTCGAGAGCTCGACGGGCGCGGACCACGGTCGATCCGGACAGCGTTCCGAGGACCGTGATGCCGTTGTCGTCGTCTCTGCTCGACAGCGAAACTTCGACGCTGTCGCCGGCCGCGGCGGCCAGACCGTAGTTCACCAGCGACGCGGCGACATCGACCAGTTGGGTGGGGACCGAGGTGGTGGCCGCTGTGAGAGAAGTCAACGACTCCGCCAGCGAAGTACGTACCTTTGACGCAGGTGTATCAGGTGCGAACACCGCGGATACGCGGCGAGGTGAATCGTTCGAATCGGCTGGGGAGTCCGGTGGGCGGCTGCCGATGATGCCGTCGGGGCGGTCTCGGAAGCTACCCGGAGGATCTTGTGGCTGAACGAATGTGGCGACCACATCATCGGTATCGGGGTGGAACATGACACCGTCGGACTCGGATACCCACCTCGTCATCCGCTCGTGAAAGGCCCTGAACACCGGTGAAACCTGTTCGGCTTCGGCACCTGGGTCACAGTCGCGGTACTGCACGATGATGTGTTCGCCCTCACGATAGACGACTACATCGACGTGTCCGGGCGCTCGGCGCAATGGGCCGAGTGTCAGCGGCACCCGCACCTCATCGGGGCTTTGGGTGATGTCTTCGCGATCGGTCCGCACCCAGAAACGGTCGTCGTACACGCCGAAGGTCGCCTCGATGCTGTTCAGCAGGCCCCACTTGCGCATAGTGAACAGATCCGGCAGCGATGGCAATTCGCCCTGCCACAGCCGACCGAGGGATTCGTTGTTGAAACTGGTGTCGGTGAGGTCGAATCCTGCTCGTATCAGCACATCGCGTAACTGGGTTGTGCACATCGGGTCGGACAGGCCGCCCAATGCATAGGGATACAGTTGCCCAACCGGGCGGCCGTCCTCGTCGGTGTAGACCACCCCCCAGGCGGCCGCCTCGTCCCCCATGGCAGCCAGCACGTGCATGATGTGGGCGTGTTCGTTCTCACCGACCATCCGGCCCCACCGGTCCATGACAAAGGAAATCCCTTCTGCCCCGGTCCGTAGTGGTTCGAATGACGTGCCTTGCAGCGTGAGGAATTGCCCGTCGCGTACGCCGAGCACCCGAGGATGAAAATTCGCGCCGATGGCTTCCCGATAGTCGTCGTCGGTGAACGGTTCCTCGGACGTCACCGGATGCGAGGCATAGGCGGGCCGGATAGGTCTCGGCGTTTCCGAACCGTGGCGGGCCAGGACGGTGAGATCATCGACGACCCGGGTCACCCTCTGCGGCAACAGTGGATTCTTCTCGAGCCCGCGAAGAGTGCTGGACCGCATCTCGGATGCCGCCGCGTCGGCCGCGTAGGCAAGGGCTTCGTGAATATCGATGCGCAGCTGGAGGAGCGACAAGCCCGCGTCGGCGGCGGGCCGGGACGATCCGAGACGATCCACCGCTGCCGCGACCGCGTGGTCCACCTCGCGAAGCCGATCCACCGCCTGATCGACATCTCGGGTTCGGGTGAGGAAATACAGTGCCGCGCGGTAGGCATCCGGAATGTACTGCGCGGCCGCCGCGCCGAAGGCGCGATCCGAGCCGGTGAGCGCGTGCGCGAATTCTCCTGCCTCCGCGGGCAGCGACCGCAGCGACCGGATCAGTTCCGCATCCCAGTCGCCGCCTCGGTGTTCGGTCAGGAAAGCATCGGCGCGTCGCGCCCAGTCCCCTGCGTCGGCCCCGGCTGCCTGGCCCCGCTCGGCGGCCATCAGCAGCCGCTCCGGGAATCGGGTCAGCAGGTCGAGCAGACCATCGGGATCGTCGGTGGACGCCGATAGCGGCGTCGCTGCCATCGGGAGCGCTCCAATGAGGTGGAAGACGGCGGTCGCGGCGTCGGCTGCGGCCTGGGCATCGGCGATCGACGGTCTGGCACCGCTGTCGGTGAGCCGCCGCCATCGCTCTGTCGCCAAGGCGATCTGTGCTCGCGCCGTCCCGATGGCCACGTCGACCGCGGGTGGTCGGCCGCGATGCACGGCTGCCATATGAGCCGACGATTCAGCCTGCCTTTCGGCGAGGAATCGCTGTACTGCACCATCCGACAGCTGGGCGGCCCAGTCAGTGAGTTCCTGGTGCGTGGCATACACCGGGTCCGGCATCGAGGCGTCGTCCCGGACCGCTGAATCTTCCTCGACGGGCCGCCGACCGTCCGGCTCCGGTGCGGAACCCGGTGGGCGGTTGCCGAGAGAGCCGTCGTTCGTGGTCGGCCGGCTCGGCGGCTCCGCAGCGGAGGAGTCCTCCGGCCTGCTGCCGATATAGCCGCTCGGTCCGGCATCGAGGCTTGTGGACGAGCCGACCACTCGGCCGTTCAGCTGCCGTCGGATGAGGTTCAGCAAACGGCGGCGGCTGCCCGCCTCGAGCTGCGCACACCACTGCGTGAGCACATCGCCCGGGTACTCGGGTGCGTACGGCTGCATGAGCAGACGCCACCGGCCCGATGGGTCCTTACCGACCGTGACACGCGCTGACATGCCACCGAGGTCGAGCACTTCGCTCGAGCGCTCGGTCAACGGCGCCTGTTGTTCCGTGATCGGTGTGGAGCGGACGATATCTCCGGGGGCTTCGAGGACGATTCGGCGCAGCGCCGCCAGGGCGCCGTGCGGATCGTCGGGGTCGTCGGCCCGGGTTGGCCTGCACGCTTCCTCGACCGCCCGGTCGGTCAGTAGGTGGCCGCTGGACGTCGTCGTGTAGGCGGTGTCACCGGGGCCCTTGAACACCCTCGGCGGGAGCGCCGCTATCCACTGCTCGAAACTCGGTCGCTTCGACGCTTTCCCAGGTTTGGTTCCCGGCTTGTCGAGCGCTCCCACGCTGCACAGCCGCAGGTACTCGTGCAGCAGCCGGCCCGGGACCAGTCTCCGGCTCGGATCGGCGTCGTCGGGCCGCAGATGCTCGTCGCGGACCTCGCCGTCGGACCGCAGCCGCACGGCGGTGTACGAGATCCGCAGGCGGCCACCGTCGCGCGGGATCGTGTCCAGCAGGTCCGGGCGTTCGGTGAACAACTCGCGCAGGACACGGCCGTGCCCGCCCATACTCGCGACGATCAGGCCGGTCGGCTCGCCGTCCCGGTCCATCCGTACCGCCACCTGCGGGTGCCCCTCGATCGGCAGCACGGTGGGCGACCGCAGCGTCTCCTCGATCAGCGCGCCCGACACGTCGGCGTCGACCAGCTCGGCCAGTCGCGTCGGCGCACCCGCGGCATCCTCGGCCCGCTCCCACTCGTCGAACCTGGCAATCAATCGCTGTGCGTCGGGCCGTCGTTGCACCCATTCGGCCAAGCCCTGGAACTCACGCCGCCAATTCTTCTTGTTGAACGGCAGGAAGGCCCGCGATTCCCGGCTCGGTGGCACGCGCAGCTCCCCGCCGGTCGCCGAGGGCTGCGTCCACAAGCCGGGTCCGAACTCGACCCGTACCGTATGTGACCAATTCGCCAGCATGGTTTCGCTGAGGGCCGCGATCGTCGTAAGTTCGACCCCGCTCAATTTGGTCGCGCCGCGGCGCGGCTGAGACACCAGCCAGGAGCAATCGGCGCCGAACGAAAGCACGGAGGCGGAGTCAGCCCTGCCATCGGCATTGCCGTTTGCCACCGCGGCATGCATCAACCGCTCCGGTCCGCCCGGCTCACCAGCGCCGAACCACATCACCACGTCACCCCGCTGTGGGCGTGGCCCAGTGTCTGGGTCGGAGAGGGTTTGCCGTCCGGACGGAACGAGGAGGTCGGGTAGTTCGCGCACCCAGCGCTGGGCGAAGTCGTCGGGATCGTTCCAGTTGTAGATCGCCGGGACCTGCTCGCGCCCGAGTGCACCGGCGGCGACGCCGGCGGCCACCACCATGTCGATGCAGCTGCGCGGCACGTCGTCGGGGAGCCGTTCGTCACTCGACCAGCCCCAGTCGGCGAAGAGGCTGTCCGGATCGAGCTGACACCAGTAGAACGTGTCTTTCCGGGTGACGTACCCGAGCAAGAACTCCACGACACCGGCCGGCGCGGGTACCGCGGGGTCTTCCACCGCGTCGGCCCCGACCATCCCAGCCGTTTCTCCCTCGCCGCCGAGCCGCGCCCACGGCGTGGGCCTGTCTGCGGAATCACCCGGGTCGCGCGGTCTGCTCCCGATGAATCCGCCGGGCCCCGTCCCGCCCTCGCCTTGCGCGGAATTGCCGCGCGACACCGGTGGAATCGGTGGGTCATCCGGCTGTGCCCTCGCCGTAGTCCACGGCGTCGGCCGGTTCTGCTCGCTTGTCTCGATATCGGACTCCGGTTCACCGGCCCGCTCTCGCGGTCTGCTACCGATGAATCCTTGGTCGTCTGTGGCGGTCGGGCTGACGACGACAGTTACGGGTCCCGGCGCCAGCCGCAGCACAGTACCGTGCCGGTCGATCGCCAGTACTTCGCGCAGGTTCGGGATGAGGTGCCGACGCAGTGCCGAACTCAATTCGGCCGGGTCCACGGCCGAGTCGGTCAGGTTCACCACTATCCGATCGGCCTGGCGTTTCACATACACCTTGCGGCGGATCTCGAAGCAGATATTGCTGACTTTGCCGGTAGTCGGCGAGTAGCAGTCGAAGATCCGACCCTCGATACGGAAGTCGGGCAGCCGCGCGCCGGATTCGTCAGGGTGCTGCTCGACCCGGAAGCCGGCCCGAGCGAGGACAAACGCCGCCTCGTTCTGCCGCTGCAAGCCCCGCTGTGCGTGCCGGAAACCGGGCGGCACGGGACCGGGGCCGAGGACCGGGACGACCGCCTCCGATCCGGATGGCACCGCATCGGGTTGGGAATCACGAGACGGTCTGGTGAGGCCGGCGCCGCCCGCATCCTCGCGGTACCTGGCCGAGGCGGGTTCATTCTGCTGCGCCGGGAGGTCCCGTGGCGGGCCGCCGGGCCGAGGCGTGGATTCCTCGGGGCGGCTGCCGATGTGGCTGTCCGGCCGGTCCGGTCCGGTGGGCTGGTGCCCGGGAGCGCCACTGTCGGCGGTCCTGGTCCCGCCGATGCCGGGAAGGAGAGATCCGACCGCGGCCGCCACCACCGGCGCGAATCCGGGCAGGGCGGCGATCCGCTCGGACTCGCCTTGGGCGGACCGTCGGCTTCCGGTCCTGGTGTTCCGGCCGGAGAGGATCCGATCGGTGACGACACCGGTGACGGCGGAGGCGAGCAGCCGGGCGGTGCGGGCGTCGCCCTCCGCGACCACGTCGTCGAAATGCGCGGCCAGCATGGCCCGGTGCCGGTCGTGCAGCCGGTGCGCTCCGGGGCCGGGTGCGAACAGGTCCAAGTGCAGCACGCGGGCCTCGTCCGGATGCGCTGCGAGGGCGGTGAGGTAGGCGTGGACGGCGGCCCGCAGCCGTGCCGACGGGTCGTCGGGCACGGCGGCCGGCATCGCGGCCCGGACGGCGATCCGCACCCGTTCGACGGCCGCCGCGCAGGCGGCCTCGAAACCGTTTCGCTTGTCGGAGAACAAGTTCTGATACGTCTGAGGTGATACTCCGGCGCGCCGCTGAACGGTCTCCGGAGACATGTCGGCGTAACCCTGCTCGGCCGTGACCGCGATCAGCTGTGTGAGGATCCGCTCCCGCTCCTCGGGTTCCGCCCGTCCCGCCGAGCCGCTGCGCTGTTCCCGTGCCGAGCCGGCAGCATCGGCCGGGTCGCCGGCCGCCGAGCCCACTGCCGGGGCCATCGTGCCCTTTCGGAGCAGATCGAGGAGTCCTCGGCGAAGGTCAGGCACGGCGGTGGCGTCGCCGGTCGCGGCCCAGTCGGCGAGCACGCCGCGGACCGCCGCCGCCAGGGCGCGGCGTCGCGGGGTCGACGTGTTCGAGTCCTCGAACACGGTCGCGAGCGTGGCGGCGATCTCCTCGACCACGCCCACCTCGAGTTCGGCGCGTGTCCCCGGATCCGCGGCGAATCCCTCGACGAGCAGGAGGCGCGCCGTGGCCGGGCGTGCGGCCAGGGCGCTCACATACGTATCCACCGCGGTGGTGACACGGGCGGCGCGGTCGGACGCAGGCACGGCAGCCACTTCGTCGACGACCAGTTGGCTCAGGTTGCTCAGGGCCTCCCGGTGTGCCTTGGCCAGAGCGCTGGACGTGGTCAGGAAGTGGTCCAGGAAGGCGTGCGGCGAGATCCGCCCGCGCCGGCAGACCTCGTCGATGGTGGTCGCGCCGAATCCCTGCGCCGCCACCGTCGCCACGAATGCCTGCAGGATGCCGGCGCGCGAACCGTGAAGTCGCGCGGCGGTTTTCGCGGACCGACAGAAGAGCCACTCGTCCACCGGCGCCGCCGCGAGCCGGATGGGCAGCGGGTCTCGCGTCGGCGCGAACTTCACGACCGTGTAGCCCATGACGGCCCGCCGTACCGCGGGATCGGTTTCCATCGCGTCGGCCACGTCGAGTATCAGCTCGTAGTCGGTTCCTTCACCGCGTACCACCACATGCCCGTTTTCGAGCGACACCTGGGCGCGAGACGACCGGATGTCCCGGGGAGGGTGTGGATCGGCGTTCACGGCGGCATGCACGAGCATCTTCGCGCTGCGTTTGCGGGTGAACGGTTGCAGCAGTTGCTGCAGCCGGCCCGCGGTAGCCCAGGCCGCAGGCACATCGTCGAGTACCGAGCCGAGCGCAGCAACCCAGATGTCGATCTGCGGCGCCGCACCGAGATGCTGCTCGACGATGTTGAACCGTTCCGCCTCCTCGCGATACTCGCCCAGCTCGGTGAGGAACCTGCCCACTCCGCTGGACGACGGCACCACCACCGGCACCCCCTGCTCGATCGCCTCGACGGCCACCAAGCCGAAACCCTCAGCGCGCGAGGGCATCACCACGACCGTCGCGGAACGGATATCCGCCTGCAGCACCGCACGATCCGAAGTCCGCGGCGCCACCTCGACCGCGTCCGGGTGGCCGACCAGCCTGACCAATTCGGCGCGGGCCGAATCGACACCGCGTCTCGGATAACCGCGCACAACCAGCCGCACGTCTCGCCCGCCGGCCCGAAGCCGCCGCACCACGCGGGCGATCTCCGCAACCCCCTTCAACGGGTCGTCCGCACGTCCGAACAACAGGATTCGGGCCGGGTCCCCCGGCGCGGGGACCGGCGGCTGTTCGGCCGGCAACAGACCCGGCTGCAGTTCGTGCACCGAGCCGTGCCCCGCCATGACCGCCGAGGACAGCGCGTCGGCAGCGAGCACCGGTCCCAGCCCTGCCACCAGATGTGCACGCCGCGCCAGATAGACATCGGCCGCGAGCTTGGCCCGGCCACGTTCCGGATTGTTGCCGAGGGTGTGAAACAGCATCGGCGTCAGATGGTTGACGCGAACGAGCTTCGCGGCGGGGTACCGCTCCTCGGCAGCCAGCGCAGCGGCGAGACCGTCGCCCGCATCGTGCACGATCACCAGATCCATCGATTCCGGCAGTTCGTCCCAGTTGGACAGCATCCGCTCACGCGTGAGAGCGAACGGCCCGCTTTCGCGGTGGCCGATCACCTGCACACCCTGGATCCGGGGAGCGCGTCCCACCTCTCCTGTCCGAACCGTCACCGCGTGCCCGGCCTCCGCCAGTGCCTGGCACAGCCCCACGGTCAGCGTGGCCATGCCGGTTCCGCCCAATCCCCACTGGGGGCAGCACACCAGAATCCGCTGTCTGGTGAAGTCGAAGCGCAGTCGATGCCAGACCTGGCCCGCAGGCACGGGATCGGCGGTCTCGATGTCGATGCGGCAGTCCGCCTCGGACAGCTCGCTGCGCAGTTCCGTCAGGGTCACACCAGGATCGGGGTCGGTGGCGTCCGGCCGGGTGTAGTCGAACTGAGCGACCAATCGCGGCCGGCCGTCGGTGTCCTGTGCGGAGGTCACGACGATCACAGGAGCATCCCCGGTCCGGGAGCGGGCGATCTCCGCGATCCGCGGTATCGCGTCGATCACGCCGTCCGACATCCCCGACGAATCCGATTCGGGCAATCGAGCCGCGACGGTGGCGGCCAGCATCGCGGGGTCGGACATGTGAGCGCCCGGCCCGACAACCACCTGCCAATGGAAACCGCTGTACTTGTCCCGCATCTCGGCCGCGTGCGCGCGGGCGTCGCGGTAGGCGTCCATCAGTGTGTAGATCGAGTCGATCGCCAACCGATCGGCGATCTCCCGCAACTTCGCGGCGTGGTCGCGGCGCATGTCCCGGTTGGCCAGCAACCACCCGTCCGGCGGCCGGTATCCGCTGTCGGGATGAATGAAGCCGGCACCGCCGCGCAGGCGGTTCACGAAGGCCTGACGCACGGTGACATGGCCGCCTTCCGGCGGCATGCGCCCGAACCGGTCCGCGACCCGGAGCGCTTCGTCGACGTTGTGGATTCGAGTGCCCCATTCGGAAAGCACTCGCCCGAAGACACGCGCCGGGTCGAATCGGCGCGACATGAGGTCCTCGAAGGCCAATTCGATGCTCTGCACAACCGCGTCGGGTTCCGACAACGTCTGCAGGTCCGCGGCGGCGACCCACCGGGCAACTCGCAGCGCGGCGTCGAATTCGCCGTCGGTCATCGCCCCCCAGCGCTGCCGCATCTCCTCGACGGCCACGGGTGAGGCGATCATCTGGGTACCGGCCCGCTCGTCGAAACTGGTGCCGTGCACGGCGAATCCGAGCATCCGGGCTGTGCTCGCGTCACAGCCGTGCGACAAGGCACGCTCATGGAGCAACTGCGCCGAGCGCAACTCGTCGTAGCCCTCGGGGTTGTCGCTGCGCCGACCGCCGCCGTAGACGAGATCGCTCCACGCGTCGGCGGCCAGCGCCGCGACGATCTCGCGCAGGTCGGCCCCCTGGAGGACACCGTTGTCCACGATGTGGCGCAGGTCCTCGGCCACGCCCATGCCGTTGTGGTACAGGGCTGTCACCCCGAATTCCCGCAGTTCGAAGGCGTCGTCGTGGAGGTGGTTGGCGCGGCCGACGTCCGGATGACCGTACAGCGTCCGGTTGGCGAAAAGTCCTTCGGCGGCCAGCCGTATCCCGCGCCGGATCTCCGGATCGGTGAGCTGTTCCCGCGGCACCCGCGCCCGCAGCATCTCGGTGACCTCGTCGATCTCGCGCGCGATCACCGCGACGGGCAACGGCGGAGCGGCCGGACTCAGCAGGTGATTCTTGATCCAATCGGTAGCCGCCCGGTCCTGCGTCTCCTGCATCCAGGCATAGACATCGGCGAGCAGGGCGACCTTCGATTCTCCCTCGGCGGGCTGCCACGACCGGTTTGCCAGATCTTCGTGCGACACCAGATCGGTCCCGACGCCGGGCCAACCCACTGATACCCGGAACCGCCCCCGCGCCAGCACCGAGCGCCGTCGGTCGTCCTGTGCCCAACCTTCCGCCGCGCACCGCCGGTACAGCCATTCCGGAACCGACAGTTCGACGACATCCGGGTCACCCGACACGTCCGAACCCAATACCCGCGCCGCCGCCGCACGTCCCACCACGACACCGTGCTCGGCCAGCAGCCGACCGAGCTCACCGGCATCGATCGGACCGTCCGATCCCGGTGTACCGGCCTCCGCCGTTCTCCGTTCGGCGCCACCTTCCGGATCGAGCGATGGCCGGCGGCCGATGAGACCGTCCGGGCCGCGCGGCCGGGCACGCTGTTCGGAGTCGCCATCACTCGACTGCCCCGCCACCGCCGCACGGAGTTGCTCTCCGGGCGCTGTAGCTCGGTCGGCAGGTGGCGCGGTCTCCGGACGCGAATCACGCGGCCGGCCGCTTTGATTCCACTGGGTGCTTTTGCCCTCCGGCTTCTCCGCACCACTGACCGGCGGGTGCCGGTCGGCGACGATCAGCCGTTCGATGGCGCGATCGAATGTCGAGTAGTAGCCCGCCCGCGTTGTGCCGTGCAGATCGAGGGTCTCCCATTGCCGCCCGTGCTCGGTGGTCAATGGGACGACGAGTCGATCCGTGTACGTCCCATCCTCGGCCATCCGCCGCTTGATCTCGTCCTGGGCATGCCGGATCAACCTTTGGGTACGGTCGTACTCCCCGTGCAGGGCGCGAGTGTCGGGGTCCGCTGCGATGCGTTCTGGTAGCTCGATGACATGCCGGTCGATCCAAGCCTCGTCGTATCCGGCGCGGCGAAAGGCGTCGCGGATGGGCTCGGCAACCGGTCGCACGATTCGTTCCCCGGTATCGGGATCGATGATCAGACGCTGCTCCCGAGAGACCTGCAGGTCGCTGTAACAAGGAATGACGTAGGCGTCGTCGAGGGGGTAGGCGTATCTGGGACTCCCGTTCAATGGACGGAACGTGGCGTCGCTGGCCAGATGAGCCTCGTCCGATGCGGTCGTCTTGGCTTCGTTGCGTAACGGCGTCGTCTCCGTGATCGCGCCGAGCGGCAGGACGACGATCGCGCCGAGCGGGTCGGGCAAGACAGTGCCACTGAGTGTGCGGCGGAGTCCGGCGTATCCGACGTACATGTTGAAGTCTTCCGTGCCCTGCCAGTCCCCAGGCTTGATGAAATGCACCCCGACGGAATGGGCGGCCGTGGTGTTGACGACCTCGTCGTGTGCGCCGGACCGAATCATGCCCGCTGTGGCGATGGCGCGAATATTCGGGGTGAAGTGCAGATACAGTGTGTCGGCCGGATCCACGAAGGTGCCGAAATCGGATCGGCGCTCCGCCGACTCGTCTGCTACTCGGGTGTACAGATCGGGGGCGGTCTCGGGAATACGCACCATGGTGCGCACGCGGGCAATGGCGTCCGCCAGAGCCCTGACGTTCCTCGCATCGTGATCCCGGAACACGAATCCTCGTATCGACGATTCGGCGAATATGCTTACCGCGGACTTTTCGACAGTCCTCAGTGCGTCATCAACGATCATGGTGATGGGCCGGGGCGCGGCAATGGCGGCTACCGCTTCGACTGCATCTTTTCTGCTACGCAGACCTCGGGTGATCTCCGACAGCAACGGTGCAAGTTCATTTTCCGGGATATCCTGCCAGCCGACGCTGATCTGCCGACGCGCCGCCGATATTTCGGACCGCATCGCGTCGATGCCGTCGAGCAAACCCCGGATCGTCCTGCGCGAACCGCGGTCATAAAGCACTTCCGCCGCGCGGTCGAGCCGGCCCTGGATTCCGCGCTGCAAACGCCGTATCGCGTCATCGGCTCGGAAGAACTCCGCTCGACGCGAATCCAGTTCCGCAAGCCGAACCAGAGCCGCCGTGCGTAACTCCTGGGCATAGCGATCTCGCACCCCGGGAAGCGACGCGATGAGTTTATTGCGCTTGACCGGGACCATCTCGGCAAGCACCCGAATATCCTGCTCGTCGAGACTCGGGTGCGCAGTGATCTCACGCAGGGTCGCGATCATCTGATCACGCTGTCCCTCTGCGGTTTCGGCGTATTCGACCAACCGCCGGCCCAAGAATGCACTCAGCTGATCGCGGACACCCATCAGCGACACCATGTCCACCGTTCCCGGTTCACCGACCAGTGGCGCGAGCGCGTGCTCCAATTCGCGCAGCTGTTCGGTGATTCGGTGGACTGCCTGATCGCGTTCGGTCAGTGCGTCCGACAGTGCGACGGCATGCTCCTCGGTGAGCAGAAGCTGCCCGGGAACGACAACAGGCCCTGTCATCTGCTCAGCGGCGAGATCCCCCGCAGGAAGAAACGAAATCGCCTCGGGTGATCGACCGCCGATCGAGCCCTCATCTGCGAGGTGTGGTTCGCCATCACTGTCCTCGCCGGAGTGGCCGATGGAGTCCGCTCCCGTGCCGCGACTTTCCGGCTCGTCGGAGCTCCCCGGTAACGAGCCGTCGCCGACCGGGCGATGACCGGCGAGTGCGAACTGGTTCCGTCGCAGCGGTGGGGCACGGCTCGACCAGAGCGATGGTGGAGGGAGTCCTGGGTCCTGGGAGGCGACAGCAGAACGCCGTGTGGCGGAAAGGCGGACGAGGGGTTCGCCCTTGTGGTCGAACTCGATGGCGAAAACGCGGCGATCGGCCTCCGTCAGTCGGTCGATGAACGCTTGCTGCTCACGCCGCCACTGCTGGAACGGGACCGCCTTTTTCAGCAGCGCGGGCCGGGCCGCCAGATCCGCCGCGGTGATCGGAGCCTGTCCGGGGGCGGCCGCGATGTCCAGGACGACCAGGTTCGGGGCCTCCGCCCGGTCACTGGCGTTGACCAGCAGCACCAAGTGACTTTCTACTTCCCCCTTGTTCATCCACTTGTAGACAAGGGCCTGGCTACCCCAGGGCCGCTCTTCCAGCGATTCGGCAGCCTCGTCCAGCGACCGGAATGCCCGGAAGGCGCCGCCGAAGGCCCGCTCCGTGGCTTCGGCGTCGTGGCCCCGCAGTGGCATGTCGTCCGGGAGGTGGTAGGCGTGCTCGTTGTCCGGGTACAGCACCCGCATCATCGTCACGCCGTTGTTGACGCAGCTCTTCGGGCTGCGCTGGTGAATGGCGACGGCGAGGTCGAGCAGGGCGGCGACGGCCAGATAGGTGGAAGCGGCGAGAACGAGAAGTTCGGTGGCCGGGTCGTCGGCGATCTCGGTGCGGGCGAGCAGGCGTGCGACCGCGTCGGCGAGCACATCGCGGGCGGTGGCGGCGTTCACCTCGGTGACGGGAACGTCCAGCAGGACCGCCAGCTCTGCGCGGGCCGTGTCGACTGCGGCGCCGACCTGGCGCACCCCCTCCGCGCCTGCGACCTGGGCGGGTTCCCAGCCCAGTTCGGCGGCCAGCCGGTTGCGCTGCGGCGTCAGTCGATTCAGTGCTTGCTCGTCGGTAAGGGTGTCCGCCCGCAGCACCGCCGCGGGCGGGGCGTGGTCGAGGTGCTGGTTCAGCGCTTCCACGGCGGCGGAGGAGACGCCTGCTCGTTCCAGCAGTCGGCTCAACGGGTCGTCGGCATCGTCGTTGTCGAACACAGCCGCGGCCGCCTGGACCGATGCCGGGATCCCGAGCCACCCGGCCAGCCGTGCGAACCGGTCCCCCCGCAGGTGCGGTTGGACGGCATCAGGACCGGCGTGCAAAGCCCGCATCGCGGCACGGTTGATATCCGCTCCGACGTGGCCGGTGTCCGACCTGCTCGGGCCGGTGTCTGCCCCGGTCTGTCCGGCATCAGCCGAAGTATGGGCAGTGCCCGGCTCGGTGTGGAGGGTGCCCGGAGCGACAGTGGTCTGGGACGAGGGGGCGGCGGGAACAACTGCGCTCGGGGGCGCGTGGGCCTGATTGGCGCGGCGCATCGCACGCTCCAGATACATGCGGTCGGCCGCGTCGTTCTGCAGGGTGGATGTCAGGCTGCGCATCTCCCGCTCGGCCGCGGCGACATCGGCCGCGGTGGCCGCGACCTTCGTCCGCGCCGCCTGCACGGCCTCACCTGGTCGGGCCGCATCCGTACCGCCCACCCGGCGGACGGCTTCGGTGTATTCCGCGGTGGCTTCGGCGTGCTCGGCCAGTGCGGTCCGATAGTGGGTGACCGCGACGCGCGCACCATGCTCCTGCGCGTCGCTGTAGAGGCGGTCGGACGCGGCGACGTTGAAACAGAAGCTGCCGTTGCGGCCGTTGCGCCCGGCCCGCGCCGACCACTGATGATCCTCGTCCGGGTTCGTCGGCGAACGCCCCAGCATGTGCGCGTGCACCCCGCCCAACCGGTCGACCTCGTCGCTGATCGATACGTCGAAGCCCCGGCCGAGCATGCCCGTGCCGACGGTTACCGCGCCCCGGACACCCGCGGTGTCCTTGACCGACAGCAAGTGCTCCTCCGCGGCATTGTTGTCGCGGTGCTCGGCGAACCACCGGGCATCGATCGCAGTGTGTTCCACGTCCGCCTTGGTCAGCATCAGCGAGAATTTCCGCGCCAGATCATTGAACGGGCAGATCACCAGCACCGGCCGTCCCTCGGCCTGCAACTGCTGTACCCGAGTCACCGCGTCCCGCAATTTGTCCGGCTCGGTGAGGAATATCCGATCCTCCTCCCCCGCCAGTTTCGACCGCCCGAAGTCCTCCACCTTCGCCAGACCACCCTCGACCGGGAAGTTCTCCTTGATCTCGGCCGCGGTCCGTTCCAGCGTGCCCGACATCAGATGCAGATGTTCGTATCCGCCGAGGACGTCCTCCACGGTGACCTGTTTCGATCCCGTCCCATCGGAATACACCGGGGCGCCGAACATCGCTTCGACCATTTTGTGACGGCCTCCGAACCACCGGCTCTCGGTGCCGATCTTCGGATCGCTTCGCGGCTTTCCGTACTCGTCGAGAATCTGGATCTTCTTCTCGGCATCCTGTCCGAAGATCTGAAAGTCCCGATTCAATTTCAACCGGCCCGCTCTGACGTCCAAGAAGGCACGGGCCATCTCGGTTTCCTCGGCGGTGAATGCCCGCCCGGCGTGGCTTTCCCACAACCTGCTCACCGTATCGAGGCACCGCTCGGGTTGCTCGCGCAGCAACCGCGCTGTCAGCGTCCGTGCCGCCCCGACTTCCTCCGCCGACAGCGGCCGCGCCGCCCCGCCCTCCGCCACCGACAGCGGCCCGTCGTGGAGTGCTTCCTCGAGATGCACCGACAGGTCCTCCGCCGTCGTGATTCTGCTGCGCAACATGGCTTTCAAGAAGTCACGCACCCGGTACACCGCGGCGGCCTCCACCTCCGGGGCGAGCTCCCGCTGTCCGTCGGACTGGTAGTGCACCGTCTGGTTGTGCACCAGCACCGCATCCGCCTCATCGATGGTCGCGGTCTTCCCCGGCGGCGGCCGGTCGAACAGCTCGGCGGTCGCGCGCTCGTCGTAGGTCATGTAGTACACGGTCGGGCGTTCCGTCTCGCCCGGCGGGTTGTGCGGATCCCAGCGCGCGACCTCGTACCCGAGACTGCGCAGCATCGGCGCGAATTCCCGGACCCCCTCGTTGGCCAGCACCTCGGTCGTGGTGATCACATGGTGCACCCGCACCGGCTTTCCGCTCGCCTGCTCCACCGGCTCCCCGCGCGACAACTGCCGCAACGTATCCAGGGCACCGACCATGGATTTGCCCTGCCCCGTGCCCATCTGGCGCATGAACCCGTGCTCGCCGAGCAGGAACGCCTTGATTTGATTCCACCGCGGCGTCTTCCCGGTACCCTCGCGCATCGCGTCGATGTACCGCAGCAGCGACTCGGCCCGATCACCATGCTCCATCGCGTGCCTGCGCTGCTCCCACGACTCAGCGGCCAGCTCCTCGTGCCGCAGCCGATACAACGCCAGCGCCTTCTTCGCCGCAACTTTGAATTGCGTCTGCTGGTCGGCGGTAAGGTCTTGCTTCGTCGCCGGATCCGCCGACGGCAACCCCGCTAGCTCCGCTACCAGCTCCGCCGCCGGGCGGTCGGGTCCGTCGTGCACGGACGGGCGAACGTCAGCGGGCACGGCGTCCTTGGACGGCTCCACAGCCGGTGGCTCGTGCACCGGTGGTGCGTCGGCGTACTTCGGCGCCGTCACCCGGGCGAGGCCGTCAGGACCCGCACCGTGGCGGCCCGACGCTTCGCCCACCTGCACCGGCGGATCGAGCTTCCCCGGCCCCCGTCCCGGCCGCGCGACCGCCGGCTCGTGCCCAGCCACACCGTCGCTGGCCGGAACCCGGGCGCGCGGGCCGCCACCGGCCGCACGCGCGTGGTCCCCGCCCGGGGCCGGCGAGTGCGGCGGTTCCGAACCGGAGTGTTCACCACCCGCGCTCGACACCAGCGCAGCGGAAGCCATACCCCCCGCAGCCTGCGCACCCCCAGCACCGGGGCCAGGACCACCGGCGTGCGCATTGCCTCCACCGTCGGCGCTGTGCGCACCACCGGCCTGTGCACGGTCGGCTTGCACACCGCCACTACCCGTCTGCCCACTGTCCCCGGTTCGCGCATTGCCGACGTCACCGGCTCGCCCACCGCTGCCCTCGTGCCCATCACCGCCCTGCGCACCGTCACGGCCCTGCGCGCCATCACGGCCCTGCGCGTGAGCGCCATTCTGCACCTCGTCATCGGCCTGCGCGAGATCACCGGTCTGCGCAGCGCCACTACCACCCGGCACGTCCGCACCGGCCCGCGCGCCGCCGCCAGAGGTCTCATCGCGACCGGCGGGAAGGTCTACTCCGGGTTCTCGATCGCCGGCATGGTCTGCCGCTGCCCGGTCGCTTTGCCGCGCAGGCTCACCCGGTGACCCATCCGCTCCCGTCCCACCGTCCGTGTGGTCCGCTGGGGCCGGAGCCTGCTCACCCGATTCCGAATCGGCGAGGCGCTGTGCCAGGTCCCCGGCCTCATCCGGCTGGTGCCACCCATCACCCGTCGCTTCCGGTGGTCCGGACGAAACCAGGTTCCGTCCAGGCTCCGATCCTCCGGCATCCGTAGCGTGGCCGGGCACGGCCGAGGTCGCGAGCTGCAGGGTGGTGCTGTCCACCGGCCCGGCAGGCGGAGCGGGCGTCAGCGATTTCACACCCTGGGGAGCCCCCGCCAGTCCCAGCACGGCATCCTTGCTGAGACTCACCGTGGATGGATCCGGAGGAACGTAGGCGCCGCCGCCGTCGACCACCTCTGCGAGGGAGGAACCGAGATCCGGGTGGACGCCACGGTGGACATCCACGACTCCGCCGAATCCGCCGCTGAGCAACGACGCCAGGACGTCTTCGAAGTGTTCCGGCCAGCCCGTGACCAATGCCGCCGCACCCAGACCGGACACCGCGCCCGCGACCCCTTGCACCAGTCCGAGTGCCGAGCGGCTGGTCTGCAGCCGGGGAAGAAGCTTGGGCGCGACCTTGCCCGCGGCTATGCCGCCCACCGCGCCTCCGGCGCCCGACACTGCTGCGGCTTCGACCGACGTCAGATCGATACCCCTCGGGTTCTCCCCGTTCGGGCCCTTGACGGTCGCGGTCCGGTCGCCTGACTCGACCTGCGCGATCTGTACCCCGAGATCCACACCCGCGGGCAGCGCGGCGGCTGTGCCCACCGCGAGAACGAACCGGTGCGGCCCCAATGCCGCGAGTCGGGTCGCCGTCTTCGCCGCGCCCGCCTTGTATGCCTGTTCCAGGCCCGCGCGCATCAGCGCGACCCTGCCTCGGCCCTCGATCAACATCGACTCCACCACGGGAGCCGCCGCAACCTGCCCGGCCGGACCGGCCGCGGCGGCTGCCGCCAATGTGCTGATGATGCGCCAGGCCAGTTCGACGCCGAACGCGAACATCACGCACAGCGTCTTCTCCGCATCGTTGGCGGCCCCGTGAGCTTGATCGGCCAAGGCCAGCGCTTCCTCCCGCAGCCTGGCCGCGCCCTCCTGGTGCAGATGCAATGTCTCGCGCACTCGGTCACCCAGGCTGCCGAGCGAATCCTCCTGCGCGAGTAGGTTTCCGGCATCCTCCGCGTGCTCGTTCATGGCGTCGGCCTTGGCCCGCAACTCCGCGGCCATCCAGCGCATCCTGGACACATCGGCGCGCGGCAGGTCTCCCCCGAAGACCACCAACTCGATCGGGCGACGCACCGCGCTGGGCAAACCCTCGAACAAGCGGCGCAGCTCCACGACCGGGTTCAGCGACAACGAACCGTCCACCGGCACCGCCTACCCCCGCCGCGACGTCGCGTCGACCAGTACCGCGTGCAGTGCTCGCGCCTGGCGGCTCGCCTCGTCGCCGCGCAGCACGACATCGGCGAACGCGGCGCCGAGCGCCCGGCTCACGTCGAACTCGCCCGCGTCCGCAGCGTCCCCGGCCAACACGGCGCGCCAGCGCCGGTAACCGCGAACCACCTCGGCGAGTGTGCTGTCGCGTCCCGCCTCCAGACGCAGGTACTCCGCGATCAGGACGCGCTGCGCCTGCCTGCGAGCGAGACCGCCACCGGCGCAGTCGAGTGCCCGGCCGAATTCGCGCAGCGTCGCCAGGTAGATTGCCGGCTCCGCCGACTCGGCCTCGGACTCCGCGGTGCCGGTCGCTCGCCTCGTATCCAGCGCGGTCCGCTGGTCGAGGGTGATCGACCGGCCTGTGCTGGTACCCCGCGTATCGCGTGGGTCGGGACTCCACCGCACCGGCCCCGATCCGGCATCGAGTTCTGCCACCGCGACGACGTCGAGAGCGATCACCGGGTAGTCGGTGAGCACCTGGTCCACAGCGGCCACGAATTCGCGCACGACCGGCACTTGCAACCCAGGGGTATCGAATCCGGCCACCCGCACGTCGTGGTGCTCGGCCAGCATCCGCGCCAGCCAGCCGACCACGGGATCGGCGGCCGGCCGTGCGCCGGAGCGACGCCGATCGCGCTCCCCCGACGATTCGTCGGTGGGGTTCGGCCTCCGCGGCGGCGAACCGAACCGAGGGCCAGGGGGTCTCGGCTCGGCACCGGCGGGTGGTCCGGCCGCTCTGGGTGGCTGCCCGGACCACGGGGTGTCTCGTCGTCCCCCACCGCCCGGTGAGCGTGCCCCGGCCTGCCGCCCGCCCGGGGCAGGAGGTGCATCCCGGGTAGCGGCGGGAGGGAACACCGCGGAGGCCGGAGGACGGCGACCGGAGTCAGCGGCTGAAGCGCGTGCGGCGGCCGGAGGGGCCGTCGTGGAGGCCGGAGAACGACCGGGGTCTGCGGCGGGCTTGCCGGAGTTGCCGCTGCCCGGTCCGCCTGCTCCCCGTTTCCCCTCTCGGCCCGCTGCCCGATCCGAGGGACCTCGCTGCGGACCGCCCTCCGGCGTGGAGCGTCCCACGGACGCATCCGGTGTCCGTGACCCGCCGGGGATGGGTGATTCGGCGGGGTCGGCCCGATCCGTGGGATACGCCGGGTTCGCCGCCGCCGGAAAGGTCGTCGGGGGATCCGCCGTCACGGGTCCCTGGGGGCCTGCGGGCGAGGACGAGCTGCCCTCCGGCCAGGGCAGCGTCGGCTCGCCGATCGGGGCCAGGGAGGCGGCTGTGGTGCTGACCCGGCTGGCGCCGAACCTGTCGTGCGCTTCGAATTGGCCGGCGGCGTCCACTATTCCGGCGGCCGTGCCGCGCAGACTCTCCTCCATGGCCCGTACGCCGGCCAGCAGATTGTCGGCCTGCGGCTTGAACTCACGGGCGAACGCGACACCCAGATCGTCGTCGCCCCAACTGCCTTCAGCCTGCGCCAAGGAATCGCGCAGTCTGGCATAGGTTTGCCCCACGCGGTCCCCGAGCTCGGCCAGCCGCGCTCCCCGATTTCGCAGGCTGTCCGGATCCAACCGGACTTGGTTCACGTCGTGACCCCCTCCGGCGTGTTGCGGCCGTTCCCGCGCAGCCGGAACCGTCGCTCGAAACCGGTGACGAACGCAGACAACGGCACCGACGTGGTCGAGCGCTCCACAACACCATCGTCGGCGACATAGAAGACCGCCCGGTCCAGGGCAATTTCGCCGTCCGGCACCGGCGAACGCACCACCCATCCCACGCTGATGCGATCAGCTCGCAACCTCGACAGCGGGTATCCCGTCGTCTCATAACCCCGTCGTCGGATGTGATCCCGGACGAGGTCGAGCGCATCCGCTTCGCCGATCCCCTCCGCGTGGTTCGCTGCCAGATCCGCGAGCACGAACTGGAACATCGCGCCATCGATGTCGGTGGCGTCACCGAAAGCCTGCGCAATGGCCTCGCGGGTCACCGCACCGGCCTGCGCAGCCGACACCAACAACTCGGCCGCGGCCGACGTACCGCTCGACCGGTCGTCCAGCAGGTTGCCGACGACACCCGCCACGGTGCCGACCGTCCACACCGCGGGCAGCGCCGGCGCGCACTCCGGTATCGGCGCGGACTCACCCCGATACCACCGACCGGCCTCCCACCAGTAACAAAACGACAGCAGACCGGTTGTCGCCCGCGGGTTGAGCACCGGATCGGCCACCCACGCCGGCGCTCCCGCGAACAAATCCGGCATCGCAGCGCCCGCGTTGTACGCGGCGTCCAGGACTGGCGCGTCCCACACACCACCCGACAGCACAGCCCGGTCACCGGGCAGTAGGGTCAACGTCGAACCACTGCGTCCCCCGCCTTCGAAGATTCCCACCGACGGACCGATTCGCGGCCCCTGCTTCGACCCCACCGCCACGAAGGCTGCCGCCAGCACAGCCCACCGTGCCCACAACACGGCCAGCTCCGGCAGTTCGTTGTCCACGGCCACCGCCCGCAAACCCGCACGCCGGTCCGCACGCATCGCGTCCGCGGCAGCGCGCGGCGACCGTGTTCGACGTTCGCCGCGACCGAGGTAGGCCGCCAGCCAAACCGGCAGCCGATCCCGCGGATAGCGTTCCAAGTCGGCGAGATAGGCTTCCGGTGCGAACAATTGCTCGCCCGGGAACGGCACCGCACCGTGATCGGCGACGGCCTCTACACCGTCCACATCGATGCGCACCAGCAACCGCCACCACGGCCCGCCGGCGGCCCCTGCCGACACCTGCCGGTGTCGGCGCACCGCATTCCACACCGCATCCGGTACCTGGCACCGGAACGACCGGAAACCGTCGTCGACCACCAGCAGCGCCGATTCGGCGACCACGGTCATCGCGAACCACGCCTCCAGCCGCTGCCATCCGGACGGGGCCACCGCACGCAGCCCATCCGCGATCCGCTCGGTGAACCCGGCGAGATCCTCATCCCCGGCCCGCGTCACGGCGCTCTCCGCGTTCCGGGAACGACGAACGCGCTGAAGCCGCCGGAGGCGCCGACGCACGACATCGACCGCAAGCAGTTCACGAGCAGTTCCCACATTCGCCTGGATTGGTTCTCGTCAGGATCCGAATGTCCTAACCTTCGAAGATTTCGCACTTCGGGTCCGGGCGCAATGCGCGTATTCACCAGCTATGGCAAGACCACACGTTGCCGACACCTCGACCACCGCAGGCCTGCGACAAAAGACCCGAGCAGCAGCCGACCGACACCCCGATCGACTGACAGGCTAGCGTCGGCGCCGGCTGCTGCTCCACCGACGCATACCCCCGACCCGGCACCGCCGCTGCGGACGGCGCGCCGAAGGTTGTCCCAAATCGAACCGAGTTTCGATCACCGCCGACGGCCCGATAACCCCGAATCCCCCGGGCTCCCCTGTCGACATTCCCGCCGCTGGGCCCTCACGGGCGAGGAGCCGATGTCGTCGGTCAGCGGACGATGGCGGCCAGGATGGTTCGGCAACACGCCCGACCAGCGTTCACGCGCAGATCGTCTCCATGGCTCCGGCCAGCAGCCGGATGCCGTGGTCGATCTCGTCCTCGGCGATCGTCAGGGGCGGCATCAGTTTGACCACCTCATCGGCCGATCCGGAGGTCTCCACCAGCAGACCGCGGTCGAAGGCGGCCTGCGCGACCTTCTCCCCCAGCGATGCGTCCTCGAAGACGACGCCGTGGACCAGGCCACGTCCACGAGCAGAGACACCGGGGAAGGCCGCGGTCAGCTCGCTCAGGGCCCGCGCGATCCGCTCACCTTTGGCAGCGGTCGCGGCCTCCAGCGCGGAATCCGACCAATAATGTTCCAGCGCTACTCGTCCGGTGACGAAAGCCGCGTTGTTGCCTCGGAAGGTGCCGTTGTGCTCGCCCGGCGCCCACTGATCGAGCTCCGGCCCGAACAGCACCAGCGCCATCGGCAGGCCGTAGCCGCCGATCGATTTCGACAACGTCACGATGTCGGGCACAACGCCGGCGACCTCGAAGGAGAAGAACGGCCCGGTGCGGCCGCAGCCCATCTGGACATCGTCGACGATCAGCAGGATCCCCCGGGACGAACACAACTCGGCCAGCCCACGCAGCCATTCCGCGCGGGCGACATTGATGCCCCCTTCGCCCTGCACCGTCTCCACGATCACCGCGGCCGGTAGATCCAAACCCGACGACGGGTCGTCGAGCGCCTTGCGCATCCACAGCAGGTCGTCGGCGATCCCGAGGTAGCCGTCGTAGGGCATCGGCATGGCATGCCCGAGCGGCACCCCGGCGCCCGACCGCTTGGCGGCGTTCCCGGTGACGGCCAGCGCGCCGAGCGACATCCCGTGGAAGGCGTTGGTGAAGCTCAGCACGGTCTGCCGCCCGGTGACCTTGCGGGCGAGCTTCAACGCTGCCTCCACCGCGTTCGCTCCGGTCGGTCCCGGGAACTGGACCTTGTAGTCCAGGCTGCGGGGGACGAAGACATTGTCGCGCAACGCTTCGAGCAGCCGCCGCTTGGCGACGGTGGACATGTCGAGCCCGTGGGTGATGCCGTCCTCGGCGATGTAGTCCAGGAGTGCGCGTTTGAGCACCGGATTGTTGTGGCCGTAGTTGAGCGAGCCCGCGCCCGCGAAGAAGTCCAGGTATTCCTTGCCGTTCTCGTCGCGTAACCACGCGCCGCTGGCGGTGTCGAAGACGGCGGGCCAACAGCGACAGTACCCGCGCACGTTCGATTCGAGTGTTTCGAAAACAGTCATCTCGGCGACGGTCATGGCGATCCTTACTCGTCGTGCGCGAGCGCTCCAAAATCTGAAGTGACAGTGTTTCTAACACCGATGCCTGCCGGGTGTGGCCTTTTCCGGAAACAGCGCCGAACCCTTTCCGGCCCCGAGCGCGCGAATCCGCCCGCTGACAGGGCGGGCGGATCCGGCAAATATCGAGTTCAGTCGGACTCGCGAGCGCCCTGGTCGAGCCGGAAAGGCGGGTACTCGTCCCGCATCAAACCGGCGTAGGCCTGCACGCGGATGATCCAGCGATTGACGCCCATCACGAAGTCGTAGAGGCCCTGCGGGTAACGCGCCGTGACCAGCAACGCGACCAGCGCGACGAGCAGGAGGACGCCGAGCAGCGAAATGGAGGCGCCGCCCCAGTCGTCACCGTCGCCGCCCGCGAACGCGACGCCGCCGCTCACCACCGCGCCGACGATGAGGTAGTGCGGAATGGCCAGCAGCCACCACTTCACCAGTACCAGGCCGCGATGCAACGTCTCCGGGTAGTCGATCTCCAAGTCGGCCGGGTAGTCGGCGTTCGCCCGCAGACTGAACGGCGGGTACTTGTCGGTGCCGAGTACCGACAAGGCGTAGAAGGTCACCCGCCATCCCCAGCGCATGACGCCGACATTGAAGTCGAACAGCCCCCGCGGGTACTTGCCGGTGATCAGGATCGCGAAGAAGGCGACGACCGTGAGCACCGCGTAGGCGATGTGCAGGAAGAGCAGCACGATGTAGTGCGGTATCGCCAATAGCCACTTCACCAGCCACAACCACCGCGACAGCGCGGGATCCAGATCGCCGCGCACGCGAATGGGGTCGGACGGGACGACGGGCTTCTCGAGTTCCATGAGCGATGCTCCTTACGGTTGCTGTGATCCAAGCCACAACCAGTAGGTGTCCTGATTGTCCCGTATTCGGCCGTTCGAGAACGGCACCATCTGATACCGACACGCCAACGAACAGGGTTCGAGGAGGGTGGCTGTGGCGCACGGCCGGGCTTGAGCCGCAATCGAATCGACCGCGCTGCCGCGCACACCGGCGGATCGTGCCGGTGCCGGACTTGTACCATCGGGAACCGTGACGTTCGGCGCGCTGCGACTACCGGTTGCCCGGGTGCTCGTGGCTCTCGCGTACACCGTCTGGGTGGTCGCCATGGCGGTGCCGCAGTGCCACGTCTTCACCCATGCCGTCGCGCCGCACGCGCACATCGAAGCGTCCGGTCCCGTCATGGCCTCCCCCGCCGCTCCGGCGATCCTCCTCGACCGCCATCAGCACGCCGCCGAGCCGGACCGGCACGTACCCGCCGACATGGTGCTCGCCGCCCTGCCGCGCGCTGCCGCGCTGCTGGTGCTGCTTCTGGTCGCCGCGGTGCCGCTGTTCCTGGCGGCGCCCGCGGCCTGGCTCGGCGGCGGCGTGCGGGCGCCTCCGGTCGCGGCCCTCCCGGTGTGGCCGGGCAGAGACAAACTCACGCGATTCGGCATCGATCGGAACTGATCGGTCAGCGTCAGGCCGGAGCCTGCCGGGGCCCGGCCGGTGTTCGTGCGACGTCCGCACTCACACCGTCGCTGTACCCAGCGACCGCACAGAATCGACGATTCCTCATGACTTCTGCGCTGCAGAACCCGGCTGTGCCCGAACCCGCTCCGCGCGAACCGGCTACCCCGGCTCCGCTCGTGAGCCCGGCGAGTCTCCTGACCGCCGCTCAGCGCTGCCCGCGTCCGGACACCATGGTGGGCAACACGCCGGTGCTCTGGATCACCGAACCACTCGACAGCACAACGCGACCGGACGGCCGCGGCTTCTGGGCCAAGCTCGAAGGCGCCAACCCCGGCGGGATGAAGGACCGGCCCGCGTTGCACATGGTCGAGCGCGCCAGGGCCCGCGGCGACCTCGCACCGGGCGCTCCGATCATCGAATCGACCAGCGGCACCCTCGGTTTGGGCTTGGCGCTGGCGGGCATGGTGTATCACCACCCGGTCACGCTGGTCACCGACCCCGGCTTGGAGCCGCTCATGCGACGCATGCTCGCCGCCTACGGCGCGCGGCTGGAGCTGGTCACCGAGCCGCACCCCACCGGCGGCTGGCAGCAGGCGCGGCGCGACCGCGTCGCCGAACTGCTGGCCCGGGACCCGCGAGCATGGTGCCCCGACCAGTACCGCAACCCCGACAACCGCGACGCCTACGAGACCCTGGCGCTCGAGCTGGTCGCCCAGCTGGGACGGATCGACGTCCTGGTCTGCTCGGTCGGCACGGGTGGGCATTCCGCGGGGATCAGCCGCACGCTGCGCCGGTATTTCCCGCACCTGCGCTTGGTGGGCGTCGACACCGTGGCGTCCACGATCTTCGGGCAGCCTGCGGGCCCGCGACTGATGCGCGGGCTGGGGTCGAGTATCCACCCGGACAACGTCGACTATCCGGCGTTCGACGAGGTCCACTGGGTCGCGCCGGCGGAGGCGGTGTGGACCTGCCGCAGGCTCGCCGCGACCCACCACGCCGCAGGCGGCTGGAGCGTCGGCGCGGTCGCCCTGGTCGCGGGCTGGCTGGCCCGCACCAGCGACCCGGTCACGCGAATCGCCGCGGTCTTCCCCGACGGTCCGCTGCGCTACTTCGACACCGTGTACAACGACGAGTACTGCCGTGCGCACGGCTTGCTCGGCGCCGCCCCGCCCGCCGCGCCGCGCCACATCGCGCATCCGGGCGACGCCGTCGCGGAGTCCTGGACCCGGTGCGCCACGGTCATCGATCCCCGTGGCGGCGCACGCGAGGAGGGGACGCGATGACCGACCTGATCGCCGCCTTCCGCGGCTTCGATCGTCCCAGCCGCATGCTGATGGTCAATCAGTTCGCCATCAACACCGGGTTCTACATGCTGATGCCCTACCTGGCCGGGTACCTGGCCGGCCCGCTCGGGCTGGCCGCGTGGGCGGTGGGGCTGGTGCTCGGCATCCGCAACTTCGCCCAGCAAGGCATGTTCCTGCTCGGCGGCACGCTGGCCGATCGGCTCGGCTACAAACCGCTCATCGTGGCCGGATGCCTGCTGCGCACGGGCGGTTTCGCGCTGCTCGCGGTCGCGGAGACGCTGCCGGCGCTGCTGGTCGCGTCGGCGGCGACCGGTTTCGCGGGTGCGCTGTTCAACCCCGCGGTGCGCGCGTATCTCGCGGCGGACTCCGGCGACCGGCGGGTGGAGGCGTTCGCCGTGTTCAACGTCTTCTACCAGGCTGGCATCCTGGTCGGCCCGATCGTCGGGCTCGCGCTGATGGCCGTCGACTTTCGCGCGACCGCCACCGGCGCCGCGGTGGTGTTCGGCGTGCTGACGCTGGCCCAGTTACGCGCGCTCCCGCAGCACGCGGGCGAGCCGAAAACCGGCTCGGTGCTGGACGATTGGCGGGTCGTGCTGGCCAACCGCCCGTTCCTGCTGTTCGCCGCGGCGATGATCGGCTCCTCGGTGCTGGCCTTCCAGGTCTACCTGGCGTTGCCCGTGCACGCCGCGCGGATCGCGGGCGACTCGGCGACCGTGCTGATGACGACGGTCTTCGTCCTGTCCGGACTGATCGCGATCGCCGGGCAGCTGCGCATCACCCGGTGGTTCGGCCGGCGATGGGGACGCGCGCACAGCCTGGTGGCCGGGCTGGCGATCCTCGCGTCGGCGTTCGCGCCACTGGTGGCGATTCCGGGCACCCGCTTCGGCGTCTGGCCTGCGATCGGCGCACTGCTGCTGACCGCCGCGGCGCTGGGAATCGGTGCCGCAGCGGTGTTTCCGTTCGAAATGGACACGGTGGTCGCGCTGTCGGGCAACCGCCTGGTGGCGACGCACTACGGCCTCTACAACACCATTGTCGGCATCGGCATTCTGCTCGGGAACCTGGGCATCGGAGCGCTGCTGGACGCCACGCGCGAAGCCGGGATGAGCGCGCTGGCGTGGGCGGTGCTCGTCGCCGTCGGCGCGGCCGCGGCGGCGGGGCTGTTCGCGCTCGCCCGGTCCGGACGACTCGACGCGCCGGTCCCGGTCGGCTGAGCAGTGCGGCCGTCCCGGATGTGTGCCATCCGGGGCGGCCCGGTCAGGCAGGCCCGCTCGACTGCGCCGAATACAGGCTGACCTCGCCGTCTTCGCTCAGGAAGGCGTTGACCAGCATGGTGCGGGTGGCCCGCAACTCCTCGTGATCCGGCGCGGCGGTGGTGATCGAGATCTGCGGGATGACCGCCCAGTTGACCACGTAGCGCTCCGGCGGGCCGTCGTCGTCCGACAGCCTGGCGAGACGAAAGACCGAGACGGTTTTGCGGACGATCAGATTGCGCACGACCTCTGCGATTCGCTCGGGGTCTTCCAGCGCGAACATGAAGCCGAATGTCAACTCGGGCGATGACACATAGGCGGGCACGAACACCGAGGCTAGCGGATCGGGCGGCAGCGCGCAGCGCTCGCGGCGAATCGGTTGCTGCTCATGCGCTCGAGGAATGGGAGAACGCCGGGCGACGAACCGCGCCGGTTGACCGATCCGTAACGGAACATAACGATTTCCCGGCAGCTCCCGGATTCGCAGAGCAGAGTGTTGCGCGGATTCGGCTACCGCGCTTTCCTGAAAGTGTCCCGATTTTCTCGGACGTCTTCTCTCGCATCGTCGCGGATTTCCCGGTTTCTCTGCCGTGCTGGTGGACCGTGGGACGACATCCGGTTGCGGGACTGCGCCGGAGCCGAGGGGCGCCCCTCCCCGAAATCCCCCTCGGCCCTGGCGTATCCACGGAGTCGTCAGGTCGCAGAGGTACGCCCATGCCCACCGAATACGCTCAGCGCAGTTTCGGAACCGAAGAGCTACCACCGCCCGCCGCACTGCTGCGCGCGATCCGCGAGCCCGGTGAGAACCAGCACCGCCACAGCGTGCTGCACGCCGCGCGGCAGCTCGTCGACTGCCACGAGCGGCGGCAGCGCACGCTGACGCGAGCGCACGCGCCGGGGGCGTCCAGCACCAGCGTCGCGGCGTGCAGCCAGCAAGTGGAGGACATCGACGGCTGCCGTGCCGAATGGATCGGACGGATCGACGCCTGGGTCGCGGCCAACGTGCAGCACCGGGAGGGCGCATCCCTGCATACCGAGACCCTCGGCGCGGTCATCGATCGAATCGCCGCGAAATGGGTTGCGGCTCGTCACACTTTGGGCGACGAGGTCACGGCGGGGCCGCAGCCCGCGCAGGCGGGCGACGCGGCCCACCTGCAGTGGACCAGGCTGGCCGAGCTGATCGACGGCTACCAGGATCTGATCACCGACGTCATCGCGCATCGGCGCAGGCTGCCGGTGTGGTGATCAGCGCGGCTCGTCGACCTCGGGTTCGACGACCTCGGCGTCCAGGAAACTCTCCGTCCCCGCTGCCTGCGGTTTCGTATCCGCCTGCGGCTTCGTGACCGGGACCTCGGCCTCGTCGCCGAGGTCACGATCGAGATCGCGCTGCGCCGCCGCGTCCCGGCGCGCCGCGGCCGCCGCCTCGTTCATCTCGATCGCGTCGGTGATCCACTCACCGATCTCCCGGGTGACTTCGGCGACGGTGCCCGTGATGATGTTGGCGATATTGCCGACATGCCGGGCGCCGGAGGACGTCAATTCCTGAATGAGGTCTTTGTTGCTTTCGAATTTCCCGATCATTCACACGCCCGCTTCGCTAGCCTTCCGCTGTCGCATCACGATAACACCGGGAGACGGCTCGCTCTCGACCCAGCGCGGCGGCAGTGCCAGCTTGAAAATCTTCTTCCACACCGAGCCGATCTGCTTACCGAGCGGGCCGGTGTTGTACGGCAAGCCGTACTTTTCGCACAATGCGCGCACGGTCGGCGCCATCTCCGGATAACGGCTCGCGGGCAGGTCCGGAAACAGGTGGTGTTCGATCTGGTGCGACAAATTCCCGGACATGATGTGGAACAGCTTGCTCCCGGTGATGTTGGCCGAGCCGAGCATCTGCCGGATGTACCACTCGCCGCGGGTCTCGTTCTCGGTCTCTTCCTCGGTGAACGTCTGTACGCCGGCCGGGAAGTGACCGCAGAAGATGATGGCGAAGGCCCACACATTGCGCACCAGGTTGGCGGTGGCGTTACCCGCCAGGGTGTGGAAGAACAGCGGTCCGGTGAGCGCGGGGAACACCAGGTAGTCCTTGAGCACCTGCTTGCCCGCCTTGCGCCACTGGCCGAGCAGCAGCTTCTTGACCTCCGGCCACTTCTTCTTGCCCGCCAGGATGTTCTCGACTTCCAGGTCGTGGCCCATCACGCCCCACTCGAACAGCAGCATGAGCACGAAGGCGTACAGCGGCTGCCCGAGCCGCAGCACGTTCCACTCCTGGGCCTCGTCCATGCGCAGGATGGAGTAGCCGATGTCGCGGTCCTTGTTGTGGATGTTGGTGTAGGTGTGGTGGAGGTAGTTGTGCGAGTGCTTCCACTGATCGGCCGGGCAGACCGTGTCCCACTCGAATACCCGGGAGTTCAGGCCGGGCTCGCGCATCCAGTCGTACTGGCCGTGCATCACGTTGTGGCCGATCTCCATGTTGTCCAGGATCTTCGACACACTCAGCGCGGCCACCGCGGCCAGCCAGAACGGCGGAAGGAAGCCGAGATACATCAGGCCGCGGCCAGCGATCTCGAAGCCGCGCTGCGCCTTGATGATCGAGTACAGGTATTCCCGGTCGCGCTCGCCGAGGTCGGCGACGATCGCGGCGCGCAGCTCGTCGAGTTCGCGGCCGAGTTCGTCGATCTGGTCCGGGCTCAGGACCAGCGGTCCGTGCTCGGTTTCGGTCAGGATGGTCATGATTGGCTCCCCTTCGTTCTTCAGATGTCGATCTCGACGTCGCCGACCGGCGCGCTGATGCACAGCTGGATCGGCTGGTCGGGGTCGCTGTCGGTCTCGCCGGTGCGCAGATTGCGCGTGCACCCGGAGCGGCGCACCGCGGTGCAGGAGAAACAGATCCCCATGCGGCAGCCGTACTCGGGACTGAGCCCGGCGGATTCGGCCTGTTCGAGCAGCGTCGCGCCGTTGTTCGGCGCGCTCACGCCACTGGCCGAGAAGTCGACGGTGCCCTGCGCGTCCGCGGCGTCGGCCGGGGCGAGCGAGAGTGTGAACTCCTCGGTGTGCAGCCGGTCCTCCAGCTGCTCGGCCTGATAGATCGTGCGCACCGCGTCCATCAGCGACTGCGGACCGCAGACGTAGGTCTGCGCGTCGGCGAACCACGGCGCGACGCGCTCCAGTTCGTCGTAGTCGAAGTATCCGCTGCCCTTCGGCTGGTGCAGGTCGACCCACGGCGCGGCGGGATCCACGCCCGTCACGTCGCGGGTGCGGTGCGGATAACGCAGCTCGATGCGAAAGTTCGGGTGCCGCTGGGCGATCGCGTCCAGTTCCGCTCGGTGCGGGAGCACCGCGGGCGACTTCGCGTAGTGCAGGAACACGACCTCCCCCGGATGGTCCTCCGCGGCGAGCGTGCGCAGCATGGACAGCACCGGCGTGATGCCGCTGCCCCCGCTGATCAGCAGCAAACGCTGCGGCCGCGGCGCGGGCAACCGGAACACGCCGTCGGCGGGCGTCAGGTCGACCACCATGCCCGCGGTGGCGTGGTGGTACAGGTACTGCGAGACCAGGCCGCCCGGATGCGCTTTCACGGTCAGCTGGATGTGGCGATCCCGCCTGCTTTCCGGATTGACCGGCGAATAGCACCGCGTGTGCCGCACACCGTCGATCACCACGCCGATCTGGACGTATTGCCCGGCGGCGTGGCCCTTCCACTGCCGGGTCGGGCGCAGCGTGAGCGTGACCGAGCCCGGCGCCGAGCGGCGGACGTGCGTGATTTCGGCCCGCATGTCCCGCACCGTGAGGGTGGGGCGGACCAGCTCCAGATACCGGTCCAGCGGGTGTGGCGAGGTCAGGGTCTGCACCAGGTTGATGAGATCCACCATTAGTTCTCCGTGCCTCTTGTCGGGCTGACGACGTGCGACCTGTTTTCAGTGCACGTCTGTACACTCAACTAGTGTGACCGATGACCCGGGCCAGGTGTCAACCGGCGAAACATGTGACTCGAACTACATCTACGGATAGGTCAAATGGTGAACGGATGTATGCTCACCGGGATGAATGAGCAGGCAGCTACCCGAGGCGAGCGCAAGGAGCGGACCAGGCAGGCACTCCTGGACGGCACCCTCGCGCTGGCCGCCGAGCGCGGATTCGCCGCGCTCAGCCTGCGTGAGATCGCGCGCTCGGCCGGCATCGTGCCGACGGCGTTCTACCGGCACTTCGCGTCGCTGGAGGACCTCGGCGCCACCTTGGTCGACGACGGCGTCACCGCGCTGCGACTGGCGCTGCGCGAGGTCCGCCGCAACGCGGACGCGAGCCTGTCGGACACGGTGCGCTTCGTATTCGCACAGGTGGGCCCCAAGCGTGAGCTGTTCGGCTTCCTCACCAGGGAGCGCCACGGCGGGTCCGCGGCGCTGCGCACGGCCATCGCCAGGGAGATCCAGCTGATCGTGCGCGAGCTCGTCGCCGATCTGTCCCGGATCCGGGCCCTGGACTCCTGGACGCCGCGCGACCTCGAGATCGCCGCCGATCTCATGGTCACCACGGTGACCGACGGAATCGCCGCCTATGTGTCGGCCGCGCCGCGCGACGCACAGGCGATCATCGACCGCACCGTCCAGCAGATGCGATTGATCGCTCTCGGCATGGGCGGCTGGCGGCCACCCGGGCGGCGCTGATCCGGGCCGCGTGCGCGCCTCACTCGGCCGGGCGGGGCCCCTCGGCGTCGCCACGGACGACGGCGACCGGTTCCGGCGACCGCAGCGGCAGCAGCATCGCCAATCCCGCCGCGAGCACGATCAGCAGGCCCGCGATGCCCGCGCGGTCGGCGTCGAACAGCCAGACGAACGCGCCGAACAGGCTCGGCGCGAGGAAAGACACCGCGCGCCCGGTGGTCGTGTACAAGCCGAACAGCTGACCCTCACGGCCCGGCGGCGCGAGGCGGGCCAGGAACGACCGCGCCGCCGCCTGCGCGGGACCGACGAAAACGGTGAGCAACAACCCGAAGATCCAGAACATCAGCGGTCCGGACACCACGAGCAGCGCCAGCCCGCACACCAGCATCGCCGACAGCGACACCACGATGACGACCTTCGGGCCGTTCCGGTCGTCGAAACGCCCCGCGACGATCGCGCCCAGCGCCGCGACGACATTGGCCGCTATGCCGAACAGCAGCACATCGGAGTCGGCGATGCCGTAGACGCGCACGGCGAGCACCGCGCCGAAGGTGAACACTCCGGCGAGACCGTCCCGGAACACTGCGCTGGCCACCAGGAACCCGACCGTGCGCGGGTCGATGCGCCCCAGCTCGCGCAGGTCCCGCCACAGCACCCGGTACGAGCCGAGGAATCCGGCGCTCGCCGCGCCGGGATCGGCGCCGGTGCGCGGCAGTTCCGGGACCGCGAACAGCACCGGCAACGCGAACGCGGCGAACCAGACGGCGGCCAGCACGGCGACCAAGCGGATGTTCAGTCCCTGGTCGGTGGGCACGCCGAGCAATCCGCGATTGTCGCCCTCTCCCGCGATGAAGCCGAAGTAGCAGATGAGCAGCAGGAAGATGCCGCCGAAATAGCCCATGGCCCAGCCGAATCCGGAGACCCGGCCGACCGTCGCGGGCGTGGAGACCTGCCGCAGCATCGCGTTGTAGGGCACATTGGCCAGCTCGAAGCAGGCCGACGCGAACGCCAGCAGCACCAGACCGAGCCACAGGTCGCGATAGTCGTCGTGCACGAAGAACATCAGCGTCATCGCCGCGATGGTGAGCGCGGTCAGCGCGCCGAGGGAGCGTTTGCGCTTCGCGGACGCGTCGAACCGCTGTCCGCTGATCGGCGCGGTCAACGCGACGATCAGGCCCGCGAGGCCCAAGGCCCACCCCAGCCACGCGCTGGCGGAGACGTCGCCGGGTAGGTCGTCGCCGACTTTGTCGGTGAGGTACACCGAGAACACGAACGTGAGAATCACGGCGTTGAATGCCGAAGACCCCCAGTCCCACAGCCCCCACGCCACCACCTGCCCGCGCCCGGCGGCCTGTCCTACTGTCGCCCGGGCGTTCACCTCGGTCATGCCGCGCAGCTTAATGCGCGCGACCGTCGCGAGTGCGGCGGAAATCGCAACGGACCCTGGTTCACGCAGGGCCTGCTATGCACCTAGTTGCATAGTACCGGATGTCACGGCTATCCTCACCGCATGGCACTCGAGCATGCGTTGCTGGTATCGCTGACCGAGCGCGCCGGCTCGGGGTACGAGCTGGCGCGCCGCTTCGACAAGTCCATCGGCTACTTCTGGAGCGCGACCCACCAGCAGATCTATCGCGTCCTCAAACGCATGGAGGAATCCGGCTGGGTCGACGGTGAATCAGTGGCGCAGGAAGGCAGGCCGGACAAGAAGGTGTACTCGGTGAGCGAGGCCGGCCGCGCCGAACTCGCGCGCTGGATCGCCGCACCGAGCGATTCGGGCACCCCGCGCAACGAGCTCGCGGTGAAGATCCGCGCGGCCGCGTACGGAGACATCACCGCTTTGCGCGCCGAAGTGGCCCGCCATCGCGACCAGCACGCCCAGCGCCTCGAGCTGTACCGGCACATCGAGAAACGCGACTTCCCCGCCCCCGACCGGCTCGGCGGGACAGCCCTGCACCAGTACCTCGTCCTGCGCGCGGGCATTCGCGTGGAGTCGGGGTTCGTCGAATGGTGCGACGAAGTTCTGCAAGCACTGCACCCGCGCGCATCAGCCCCGCACGCGGTTGACGGAGAAAGGCGACCTCACCCATGAGCTCCTTCCCCCATCTGTTCGAGCCGCTCGATCTCGGCTTCACGACCTTGCGCAATCGAGTGGTCATGGGGTCGATGCACACCGGGCTGGAGGACCGCGCCTGGGACACCAACAAACTGGCCGCCTATTTCGCCGAACGCGCACGCGGCGGCGCGGGCCTGATCATCACCGGCGGCTACGCGCCCAATCGCGCGGGCTGGCTGCTGCCGTTCGGCGCCAAGCTGACCAACAAAACCGAGGCGTACCGGCATCGCACGATCACGAAAGCGGTGCACGCCCATGGCGGCAAGATCGCCATCCAGATCCTGCACGCGGGCCGCTACTCCTACATGCCGGGCAGCGTGTCGGCGTCATCGATCAAGGCGCCCATCAACCCGTTCCGGCCGCGCGCTCTGTCGGCCAAGGGCATCGAGCGCACCATCGACGATTACGCCCGCTGCGCGAAACTCGCTCAGTTCGCCGGATACGACGGCTGCGAGATCATGGGCGGCGAAGGCTATTTCATCAACCAGTTCCTCGCGCCGCGCACCAACAAGCGCACCGACGCGTGGGGCGGATCGCCGGAGAACCGGCGCCGGATCGCGGTCGAGATCGTGCGCCGCACCCGCGCCGCCGTCGGCCCGGACTTCATCATCGTGTTCCGGCTGTCCATGGCCGAGCTGGTGGAGAAGGGGCAGACCTTCGACGAGATCGTCGCGCTGGCACAAGAACTCGAAGCCGCCGGGGTGAACATCCTGAACACCGACATCGGCTGGCACGAGGCGCGCGTGCCCACCATCGTGACCTCGGTGCCCCGCGCCGCCTTCGTCGAGTTCACCGCGAAGATCACCGCGCGGGTGGGCATACCGGTCTGCGCGTCCAATCGGATCAACATGCCGGAGGTGGCCGAGGAGATCCTGACTCGCGGTGACGCCCACCTCGTTTCGCTGGCGCGTCCGTTCCTGTCCGATCCGGAGTGGGTGAACAAGGCCGCGCAGGACCGCGTCGACGAGATCAACACCTGCATCGCCTGCAACCAGGCGTGCCTCGACCACGCCTTCCAGCACAAGACCGTGTCGTGCCTGCTCAACCCGCGCGCGGGTCACGAGACCGAACTGAAGCTGCTGCCGACCCGCCGGAGCAAGCGCATCGCGGTGGTCGGCGCGGGCCCGGCCGGTCTCTCGGCGGCGGTGAACCTCGCCGAACGCGGCCACCGCGTCGACCTGTTCGAGGCCGACGACAAGATCGGCGGCCAGTTCGACATCGCACGCCGCATCCCGGGCAAGGAGGAGTTCAGCGAGTCGATCCGCTACTACAACCGGATGCTCGAGCGCACCGGCGTCACAGTGCATCTGAACAAGCGGGTCGGCGCGGACGAACTCATCGCCGGAGGCTACGACGAGGTGGTGCTGGCCACCGGCGTGCAGCCGCGCATCCCCGACATCCCCGGTATCGATCACCCCATGGTGCTGTCCTACGCGCAGCTGGTCCGGGAGGAGAGGCCGGTCGGCAAGCGCGTCGCGGTGATCGGGGCGGGCGGCATCGGCTACGACGTCAGCGAATTCCTGACCGTGGAAGGCCATCCCACGCTCAAGCTGGACGAGTGGAAGGAAGAGTGGGGCGTCACCTCCGACGACGAGCAGGTCCCCGGGCAGCTCACCGCGCCCAGACCCGCTCCCGCGGCGCGGGAAGTCGTTCTGCTGCAACGCAAGACGACTCCGTTCGGCAAGGACCTGGGCAAGACCTCCGGCTGGGTGCACCGCGCCGCGCTGAAGGCCAAGGGCGTCGAGCAGCTCGGCGGCGTCAACTACGAACGCATCGACGACAACGGCCTGCACATCAGCTTCGGCGAGAAACGGCAACGGCCCCAGCTGATTCCCGTCGACAACATCGTCGTCTGCGCCGGCCAGGAATCCGTGCGCGACCTGGAGGCCCCGCTGCGCGCGGCGGGGGTCAGCCTGCATCTCATCGGCGGCGCCGAACTCGCCGCCGAACTCGACGCCAAACGGGCCATCGACCAGGGCACCCGGCTCGCCGCCCGGCTGTGATCGGGCGGCGCGGAGACTTCGCCGGGGATCGTGCGGCGGGCCACCGCGCCGGATCGCCTAGGCTGCACCGGGTGAGCCTGCCCTCCCCCACCTCCGAGAACCGCGCGGTCGTCACCGGCGCCTCCTCCGGCATCGGTACCGCGCTCGCCGCCGAACTCGCCGCCCGCGGCTACTCGCTGATCCTGGTCGCCCGCCGCGAGGAGCTGCTCACCGAGCTCGCGCAGCGGCTGACCCTGGCCCACGGCATCACCGCCGAGGTGCGCCCGGTCGACCTGGCCGACCGCGAGCAGCGCGGTGTGCTGGTGGACGAACTGGCGAGCCGCGACATCGCCGTGCTGTGCAACAACGCGGGCATCGCGACCTTCGGCGCGGTCGCGGAACTCGACCCGGCCTACGAGCGCGCGCAGATGGAGCTCAACGCCGTCGCCGTGCACGATCTGACCCTGGCCGTGCTGCCCGGCATGCTCGCCCGGCGCGGCGGCGGCATCTTGATCAGCGGGTCGGCCGCGGGCAACATGCCGATCCCGAACAACGCCACCTACGCCGCGAGCAAGGCGTTCGCCAACACCTTCTCCGAATCGCTGCGCGGCGAGCTGAAAGGCTCGGGCGTGCACGTCACGCTGTTGGCGCCCGGACCGGTCCGCACCGATACTCCCGATCCTGCCGAAGCGTCCATCGTCGACCGGATGGTGCCCGACTTCATGTGGGTCTCCTCGGAATACACCGCCAAGGTCTCCATCGACGCGCTCGCCCGCAACAAGATGCGCGTGGTCCCCGGCCTGATCAGCAAGGGAATGAGCGTGGCGGGGCAATACGGCCCACGCGCGGTCACCGCTCCGATCGCCGGCGCTTTCTACAAGAAGCTCGGCAACTGAGCGTCAGCGACCACCACCGCCGCACTCAGCGGCGCCTGGTGCCGAACAGGCTGCGGGTGATCTGACGGCCGGCCGCCTCGGCGGCCGAACGCAGGAAGCCGCGCACCGCGGGGTTGTTCATGATCCGCTCGGCCGCGGAATCCTCTTCCGCACGGGTCGCGGCGCGGCCGGGCACGGATGCGGCCTCCGGCTCCGGCGATGCCCCGGCCACCTTGGCGGCGAGCAGTTCGTAGGCCGACTCCCGATCGATGGTCCGGGCGTACTTCGAGGCCAGCGAGCTGGACAGGGCCCGCGATCGGATCGCGTCCGCGCCGATGGCGTCCATCAGCGACCGGGGCGGCCGCAGCCTGGTCCAGGCCACCGGCGTCGGTGCGCCCTGCTCGGAGAGCACGGTCACGATGGCCTCGCCGGTGCCGAGCGAGGTCAGCGCCTGCTCCAAGTCGTAGACGCCGGTCCGGGGATAGGTGCGGACGGTCTTGGACAACGCCTTCTGATCGTCCGGGGTGAACGCGCGCAGCGCGTGCTGGATACGCGCGCCGAGCTGGGAGAGCACCGGATTCGGGATGTCGGTGGGCAGTTGGGTGCAGAAGAACACACCCACCCCTTTGGACCGGATCAGTTTGACGGTTTGCTCCACCTGATCCAGGAACGCCTTCGAAGCGTCGGCGAACAACAAGTGGGCTTCGTCGAAAAGGAAGACCAACACGGGCTTGTCCTCGTCGCCGACCTCGGGCAGCGTCTGGAACAAGTCGGCGAGCACCCACATCAGGAAGGTCGAGAACAGCACCGGCCGCGCCGCCCGAGCGCCCAGCTCGAAGAGCGTGATCACCCCCTTCCCGTCCACGACGCGCACCAAGTCGGCCGGGTCGAGTTCGGGCTCGCCGAAGAACGTGTCGCCGCCACCCGCCTCCAGATTCACCAGCGCGCGCAGAATCACCCCGGCGGTGGCCGCGGAGACGCCGCCGATGCCCTTCAGGTCCTCCTTGCCTTCGGGGCTGGTCAGATGAGTGATCACGGCGCGCAGGTCCTTCAGGTCCAGCAGCGCGAGCCCGTTGCGGTCGGCCCAGTGGAAGATCAAGCCGAGGGTCGACTCCTGCGTCTCGTTCAGCTCGAGCACCTTGCTCAGCAGCACCGGGCCGAAGGAGCTGATCGTCGCGCGGACCGGAAGTCCCGTCCCGGTGGTACCCAGCGAGACGAACTCGGTCGGGAAACCGGTCGGCGCCCAGTCCGCGGCGCCGGTCTCCGCGCATCGCGCCGCGAGTCTCTCGTCCGACCGCCCCGGTTCGGCCAGCCCCGACAGGTCGCCTTTGATATCGGCCAGCACCACCGGAACCCCGGCGCTCGACAGCTGCTCCGCGATGCCCTGGAGGGTTTTCGTCTTCCCCGTGCCGGTTGCTCCGGCCACCAGACCGTGCCGGTTCATCATCCGCAGGGGAATGCGCACGCGCGCATCCGGATCCACCGTCCCATCGACCACGACGGCGCCCAGTTCCAGCGCAGCGCCCTCGAAGGCGTACCCCGCGGCGATCGCCTGCGCGGCGGACGCCTCTTCTCCGTCGATGGACGGTTCGTCTCGTGCTGCCGAACCGGCTCCGGTAGCGGTCCGCTCGGCCAGCTCGCGTTCCGCGGCCTCCGCGGCCGCGGCCGCCTCCGCCGCGATGCGCGCCGCTTCGTCGGCCGCCTTGCGCGCCGCGGCCGCCTTCTCCTGAGGAGTGGTCATCGCGCGTCCTCCGTCCTGGCTCCGCCGGAACTGCGTTACCCGATGTTTGCTGCTGCACCTAAAACACCGGGTGCCGATCTGGGAGAACTGTATCCCCGCCGGTCGGCTTCGGGGCGAGATCAGCTGCCACACGGTTGCCGCGCCGTACCGCAGGCGCCGGTCCCACGCCCGGATAATGTTGCACGGGTGTCCGACAAATACATGGTGTGGATGGATTGCGAGATGACCGGCTTGCGCTTGGACAGCGACAAGCTGATCGAGGTGGCCGCACTCGTGACCGACAGCGATCTCAACATCCTCGGCGAGGGCGTGGACATCGTCATCCACGCCGACGACGACGCGCTGGCCGCGATGCCCGCGGTGGTCGCCGAGATGCACGCGCGCTCCGGGCTGACCGACGAGGTCCGCCGCTCCACCGTCACCCTCGAAGAGGCCGAGCAGCGCGTGCTCGACTACATCCGCGAGTACATCCCCACCCCGCGCACCGTGCCGCTGGCCGGTAACTCGATCGCCACCGACCGCGGTTTCATCGCCAGGGACATGCCCCTGCTCGATGCCCACCTGCACTACCGGATGGTCGACGTGAGCTCGATCAAGGAACTGTGCCGCCGCTGGTACCCGCGCATCTACTTCGGCCAGCCGGAGAAGGGCCTGAGCCATCGCGCGCTGGCCGACATCCAGGAGTCCATCCGGGAACTGGAGTACTACCGGCGAACCGTGTTCGTCGCGCCGCCCGGTCCGTCCACCACCGAAATCGCCGCAGTCGCCGCCGAGGTCTCCGAGAGCGCCGCACAACGGACCGAATCGGCGCAGGTCAACGGCTCGCCAGACGCCGATTAGGGAGTGGGCGGGTTGACACGCTAATATCTAGCCCGCCGGTTCTTACCGGCGATGGTGAGCGTAGTTCAGTTGGTAGAGCACCAGGTTGTGATCCTGGCTGTCGCGGGTTCGAGTCCCGTCGCTCACCCCACGAGCCCGGGTGGCTCCGAGAGATCGGAGTCACCCGGGCTTTTTCGTTGCGCCACAATCCCTTCGCCGCTCCCGCGCCGGCACAATGTGAAACGAATACCCTCCAGAATCTGCCCCGCCTCCGTAGACTGCGGTGCACAGGGGACGGCGTCGCTGGGGCGCTCTCCCGGTTCGACCAGAAAGACACACCTCGTGATGCGTTCTGCGGTGATCGCGGCCTTCGTCGGCGCCACCCTCCTCACCGGATCCAGCGGAACCGCCGTCGCGGGCATCGGGCTACCCCCGCTGCCCGAGTCCGGTTCGGCGTCGAGCGGCTCGGCCGGCGGCCTGGCCACCACGGGCTCCGCCGGCAGCGGTTCGGCGGGCAGCAAGCTGCTGTGCGCCGCCACGGGCAGCGCGATCGCGATCCTGGGCGACGCTCAGTTGGGCTGCGACATGCTGCCCTGACGCCCCCGAAACGCCGAACGGGCCACCGGATTCGCTCCGGTGGCCCGTTGGTTGTTCCGCTGTGGCTCAGCGATTGTCGTCCGCGTTGCCCGCCTTCCAGACCGGCCACGGGATGTTCCAGTCACCCAAGCCGTCCACGCCGGACAGGGTGCCGCCCACGGTGTTCTTCACGATCGTGATGTCACCGCGTTTGGCGTTCTGGAAGACCCACTGCGCATTCGCCGGGCTGAGGTTCAGGCAGCCGTGACTGGTGTTGCTGTAGCCCTGCGCACCGACCGACCACGGCGCCGAGTGGAAGAAGATACCGCTGTAGGACAGTCGCGTCGCGAAGTCCACCGGCGTCTTGTACCCGTCCGGCGAGTTGACCGCCACGCCGTAGGTCGAGGAATCCATGATGATCTTCTCGTGCCGGTCGGCGACGATGTAGATGCCGTTGTCGGTGGGCGTGCTGTCCTTGCCCATCGAGGTCGGCATGGTGCGGATCACCTGACCGTTCTGCTCGACCGTCACCTGCTTGGTGTTGTCGTCGGCGGTGAAGATCACGGCGTCGCCGATGGTGAAGAACGAGTGGATGTTGTCCTGCCCGAACAGACCGTTGCCGAGATCACGCCCATAGACGTTCACGTCGATGGTGACCTTCGTCCCCGGCGCCCAGAAATGCTCCGGCCGCCATCGCACCTCGCGATTGTTCACCCAGTAGAACGCGCCCTCCACCGGCGGCTCCGTGGTGATCTTGATCGCCGACTGCGCGGCCTTCCGATCGGGGATGTTCTCGTCGAACTGGACGGCCACCGGCTGGCCGATACCGACCACCTCGCCCTCGCCCGGGACCAGGTAGGGCTTGGTCTGATTACCGGGAGAACTGGTGGTGAAGCTCAGCGTCGCCGAGTTCGCGCCGCCGAGCCCGATCGCGTCGGCCTTCAATCGGTAGGTCTTGCCGTAGCCGAGCACCTCGGTGGTCTCCCACGACCGCCCGTCGGCGGCGAGCTTGCCCTCCACCGCCTTGCCCTGCGGGCTGACCAAGGTCACGTTGGTGAATTTGCCATCCTCCACCTTGAACGCCAGCGGGACGCCCGGCGAGACGCCGACCTCCCCGTCCTTCACCGGCGACAGCAGCTTGGGCTTGATCAGTTCCGTGATGGGGTTGCGGTCGATGGCCACCTGCGCCGCATCCTTGGCGTCGGACGCCGAACATCCCGTCGATGCCAGTGCGGCGACCGCGACGACGATCACCGGTCCCGCGATAGTGCGCAACCAACGTGCGGCCGGCTTGCGCTTGTGCCGACCTGGACCAACACTCATTTCAACCCCGTTTCAAAGTCTCCCGACCGCCACGCCGCTCACCCCGCCGCGTACGCGGGCGGTCGGAACCACAATCGGACATTCTGCCAGTGCGTCACGTTCGCGCCAATGTGAACACCTTGTCCGTCACTGCAGCGTTACCACCTGTAGATCACCCTGGCGATCCCCCGCGTTACCGGCGCGGGAGCGCATCGCATCACCGCCGGTCAGGGCACGATTTCACTTCTGCGGCCCTGGCCTGTTAAGGTTTGTCCCGCACCGGAACACGGAGCACGCGCCATTAGCTCAATTGGCAGAGCAGCTGACTCTTAATCAGCGGGTTCGGGGTTCGAGTCCCTGATGGCGCACAACACGAGAACCGTGCCCTTGCCGTATTCGTCGGCAAGGGCACGGTTTTTTCATCCCCGCGCGCCCAGCCGCCGTGACATGACCGTGACCTGGGCTTTTTCCCAGAAGCCCCAGTGGTCTCAATTCGGACAGCGGTACGCCCCCGAGGCGGCCGAAATCCAGCTATTCGGCCGAAAAGTTCTGTGATGTACAGCACAAGAGGTTTAGCAGCAAACTCCCAGCTTGGATAACGATTCGGCTACCGCGTCCTGGGCTTTCCAAGATCGACAGCATCTGCCATTCAAGATTCGTTCACCCTCTGTTAACCAAGCGTGACCATTCTGCAATCAGGTCACAAAGCGACCTGAAGTTTGGTCAGCCCGAGGAGTTGTAGACACCGATTCGGTAACGATCACACGGCAGGCAGTTGCCCGCCAGTGATCAGCGGAGCGGAATCCGGCAACGGACCCGCGAACCTACTTCCGCCCGTCTCTTCGCATCGAGGTGCGAAGTCCCGCGCGACACCGCGGCCGAGCCCCAGCGAGGGCGATCCGGCGCCGCACGAACCGCGTCGCGTTCCGGGGACGTGAACGTCCCCCACAACAAAACCACACAACAGCACATGGCCGTTTTCGGCGCGCGTCCACGAGCGTACGCCGCAGGATCCGTGCTGCCCAACTGCGGCCGGATCGAGTAAGTCCCCGATCAAGGAACCGATTCGCAATGCCTGACAGACGCCTTTCCACCCTTCGCCGCCCCTCGTTCCGCGAAACCGTCACCGTCGCGGTCGCCGCCGCCGGTGTCGTTGCCGTGGCCGCCTGCTCCGCGGCGTCCGTTGCCGATGACAGCGTCCCGTCTCGCATCGCCATGGTGGCCGAGCAGCAGCCGGAGGCCGCGCCCGCTCCGGTCGCCGAGCAGGCCGCCGCACCGGTCGCGGAGGCGATCCCGGCGCCGTTGCCCGCTCCGGCTCCGGCTCCGGCTCCGGCTCCCGCCCCCGAGCCGGTCCCGGCCCCGATGCCCGCCCCGGCCCCGCCGGTCTACGCGAACAACCTGGACGGCTGGATCCGCCAGGCGCTGGACATCATGCAGGCTAACGGCATCCCCGGCACCTACGAGGGCATCCACCGCAACATCATGCGTGAGTCGACCGGCAACCCCCAGGCCATCAACCTGTGGGACTCCAACGCCGCCATGGGCATCCCGTCCAAGGGCCTGCTGCAGGTGATCGACCCCACCTTCGCCGCCTACCACGTCGCGGGCACGCCCTTCGACATCTGGGATCCGGTGGCCAACATCGTCGCCGCCTGCAACTACGCGGCGCACCGCTACGGCTCGATGGACAACGTCAACAGCGCGTACTGAGCCACAACCGCCACGCAGCCTCCCCATCCACGGATGGGGAGGCTGCCGGCGTATTCCGGCCCTTCCGGCCCGGCGGCCGGGCGCAGCTCCGTGCTCCTCGGCCAGGCGCAGGCCGTCGACGGACGACGTCCGGCCGCGTCCGTTATGGTCGAGGCACCTGCGACCCCGTGGACATCCCGTGACCGACTACGCACACAACGACGCGGCGGCCAAGAGCCGCGCCGAGAAAGCGCGACGGCTGGCGAGCTATCTCTGGCACCGCGGCATCACCGGTCCCGAGGTGCTCGCGATGCCCGCGCCCGTCCGGCGCAAACTGGCCAGGGCCGCCGCGACGAATCCGCCGAGCACCGACGAGACCTGGACAACGGTGGCGCGGCTGCTGGCGGAGAAGGACGACTGGGCCGCCCGCCATCCGGGGCATCCCGCTGCCCGGCGCGAGCACACCGACGAGAAGCTGCTCTGGGTGAAGCCGCCGATCCGGCCGTGGTCCTGATTGTTTCTAAAATAGTTGCGACACAATACTTTCCACGTCTACTACAAACTTCCGTAGAGTGGTGCCATGCACCCGCCGCCCCGGCCGTCACGATGACCGAGCGCAAGCCGCCGAAGCAGACCTTCGAATCGTGGGTCGACAAGCAGATCCGCGAGGCGGCCGAGCGCGGCGAATTCGACAACCTCCCTGGCACCGGCAAACCGATCCCCGGGGCGGGCACGGCTTACGACGAGGACTGGTGGCTGCGCGGATATCTGCGCCGCGAAGGCGTCGGCAGCGAGGCGCTGCTGCCACCGTCGCTGCTGCTGCGACGGGATATCGAGCACCTGCCCGACGAGGTGCGCGACGCGACCAGCGAACGCCAGGTGCGGGCGGCCGTGAGCGAGCTCAACAAACGTATCGTGGACTGGCTGCGGATGCCGGAAGGACCGTTCGTGCCGATCGCTCCGGTGAACGCGGACGAGATCGTCGAGCAGTGGCGGAACGCGCGCGGGGCCGCGCGGCCGAGGCGCGAGCAGTCGAGCAGCCGGAGCGCAGCGCCTTCCCCAGCGCAGGCCGACGAGGTGACAGTTCGTCCCCGCCGCCGGTGGTGGCGGCGGCGAAGAAACGGCACCGACGCCGGGTAGCTCGGCGCCATCCCGCCGCTCACGCGCCGAGTTCGGTCACTTGCTCCACCTCGGCGATCACCTTGTCCGCCAGCGCGCGCAGCACCTGAGCCTCGTCCGCCGTCATCGGCTCCACGAAGACGCGACGGACCAGATCGACATGATTCGGGGCGGCTCGCTCCAGCGCCACCCGCCCTTCCGGCGTGAGCTGAACGATGATGCCGCGCGCATCCTCCTCGGCGGGCCGCCGCTCGACCAGGCCGCGCGCATCCATCCTGGCCAGATGCTTGGACAACCGGCTCTTCTCCCAGCACACCTCCGCGGCCAGTTCCTTGGCGCGCAGACAGCCGTTCGGGGCGGCGGACAACGCCACCATCAACTCGTAGTCCGCCAGGGACAGGCCGTCCTCGGCCAGCCCGGCGGAAATCGCCCCGTCCAAACGCTGGCGCAGCCGCACATAGGCCTGCCAAGTCGCCTGCTCGTCGTCACTCAACCACCGGACCATGGGAATGAAGTGTAGTCGCGGTTGGTTGACATGGACACCAACTCCTCAGGAGGTTCCGATGCCCGCCGTGACCGTTCCCGACATCATGGTTCTGCCCCGCCTGCCCCGCCCCGACGCGACCCTGCGCGAGCGGCCGGTCCGAAGCGTGGTCACCGCGCACACCCAACGTGAGGGCGCGGGATTCGAGGTGCGCAGGCCGTTCCCCAGCATGGATCTGCGCACGGCCGATCCCTTCATCCTGCTCGACCAGATGGGCCCGGTCGCCTACGAACCGCACGAGGCGAAAGGCGCGCCCTGGCATCCACACCGGGGCTTCGAGACGGTCACCTACATGCTCGACGGCACCATGGTGCACCACGACTCGCACGGCGGCGGCGGCGTCATCGGCGAAGGCGACACCCAGTGGATGACCGCGGGCTCCGGCATCCTGCACGACGAGGTGCCGCCGGAGGCGATGGTCGCCTCGGGCGGGTGGTTCCACGGCATCCAGCTGTGGGTGAACCTGCCGCGCGCGCTCAAGTTCGCCACGCCGCGCTATCAAGATCTGCGCGCACGCGAACTGACCCTGGTGAGTTCGCACGACGGCGGCGCGCTGGTGCGGCTCATCGCCGGGGAGGTCGGCGGATTCACCGGTCCCGGATCGACCTACACCCCGATCGCCTACGCCCACGCGTCGATCACGCCCGGTGGGATCCTCGAAACACCGTGGCCGCAAGAGTTTACGGCGATGGCGTACGTGCTGTCCGGCAGCGGTGGCGTCGGCGCGGAACGCAGGCCGCTGCGCGAAGGACAGCTGGCGGTCTTCGGACGCGGCGACGCGATCAGCGTGACAGCCGATGCGCGCCAAGACAATCGGACCGGAGCGCTGGAAGTGTTGCTGCTCGGCGGACAGCCGATCCGGGAACCGGTGGTGCAGTACGGGCCGTTCGTGATGAACACTCGCGCCGAGATCATCGAAGCGATGGAGGACTACCAGGCCGGACGCATGGGAAACATCCCCGCGGAGCACATCCGCGGCGCCGGGACCACCGCCTGAGCGACGACGATGGGCGCGATCCCCTAATGCCCTAGTTCCATCCCCCCGAGGTTGACAAGAGAGCGGCCCGTCACAACAGTGGATGCGGCGTCCGGTCGGACGCCCATCCACCGCAGCAACCACACAGAGGAATACATGAACGTTCGCCGGCTCTCCGTCAGCGCGGCCGTCGCGGGATTGACCTTTCTCGCGGCTCCCGCCGCCCTAGCCGCCCCTCCGTCCGGATCCGCCGGAACCGGCTCCTCGGCCGTCGACACCGGCTCCGCCGCGACCGGCTCGGCCGGTCTGTCGCAGACCGGTTCGGCCGGTGGCGCCTTCGCCAACTGCGACGACGCCCGTGCCGCCGGCCGTGCGCCGCTGTTCCGCGGCGAACCCGGCTTCGGGCCGCATCTGGATCCCGACGGCGACGGCTTCGCCTGCCCGACGGTCTGAACCGACCGCGAAACGACGACACCCGGTGGGCGATGCCACACCGGGTGTCGTCGTATTTCCAGCTCAGCGGAAGATCTTGAGCAGCACCAGCCCGACCACCAGTGCGGCGGCGCCGATCAGGCTGTACTTCACCTTCGGCTCGTTCAGCTTCCCGACCACGATCTGCTTGGTGTCGTCCGCGATGCGATGCGGGTCCGCGCGTACCGCGAGTTCGTCGAGCGTGCTCGCCAGCCGAGTGCGGGCGGCCTCGATCTCCTGCTCGATCCGCTCGGTATCCCTTGCCACGTTCCACCCTCCTGTTGTCGATTGCCGCACCCGGTGCACGATCACGCCGCATGTCCGGCCGTCCGTGCGGCACCCGGGGCTCGCGGACGAGTCTATCCGCCGCCACGCCGCGCCAACCGGCCGCGCGAGGATCTCCGGTCACCGCCTTCGGATACCGTGCTGGAGGTGACCACCAACCAACGACTCTCCCCGGGCGACACCGCCCCCGGCTTCACGCTCCCCGACGCCGACGGCAAGAACGTCTCGCTGTCGGACTACCGCGGTCGCAAGGTGATCGTGTACTTCTACCCCGCCGCGAGCACGCCCGGCTGCACCAAGCAAGCCTGCGACTTCCGCGACAATCTGGCCGACCTGGACGGCGCGGGCATCGACGTGGTGGGCATCTCGCCGGACAAGCCCGCCAAGCTGGCCAAGTTCCGCGACGCGGAACAGCTCACCTTCCCGCTGCTGTCGGATCCCGACCGCACCGTGCTCACCGCCTGGGGCGCGTACGGCGAGAAGACCATGTACGGCAAGACGGTCGTCGGCGTCATCCGCTCGACCTTCCTGGTGGACGAAGCGGGCAAGATCGCCGTCGCGCAGTACAACGTCCGCGCCACCGGGCACGTCGCCAAGTTGCGTCGCGACCTGTCGGTGTAGCGCGGACGACGAAAAGCCCGGCGCCGCAGGGACACCGGGCCGAGGTCGTCCTGCGGCTCGGTTCAGGCCTGCCAGACCTGCTGGGCGGCCCATTGCGCCATCAGACGGAGATGCTCGTCCCACCAGTCGGCGGCTTCCGGGGTGAACGCGGCGGGCGGCGGCGCCTCACCGGGGAACAGCAGCGCGCCGTCGGGCGCGCCCACCTTGCGATCGGACGGGAGCCCGGTACCCGGTACCAGCGGCTCAGTGCCCTCCGCCTCCGCCGCCGGCCCGTCCGTGGCGTCGGCCGCGACCAACGGCAGCGGAAGACTCCGCGGGGCAGCACCCCAGCCGTGCTGGGGCAGCTGCGCCCCAGCCGTGGAGGCGGAGCCGACCGACCCGTCCGCCTCGGTGTCCGCGAGCGGCACCGGCTCGGTCGCGTGGCCCGCACCGGTGCCCTCGATCCGGGCGTCCGCCGCGACGACGGTCGGCAACGGCTGTGCGGAATCGTTCAGCAGGTAGCTCCCGCCGACGACCATTCCGCTGGCCAGCACACCGGCCGCGGCGAACACCGCCACCCCGCCGCGCCCCCGCTGCGGCTCGCTCACCGGTCCGGCGTAACCGTCCTGCTCCAGCCGCGCGCTCAACGCCGCACCGGCGGCCGACGCGAAAGCCCCCACGGTGCAGGGGATCACCGGCACCCCGAACGTCTCGACCGCCGTCAGCACCGCCGACCCGGCGCCCGCCGAACCGATCAGCGCCACCGCGTCGGGTCGCGCGGCGGCCGCCTCCAGTTGCTCCCCCGTGGCCGCGACGCTCACACCGAGCGACCGCGGCGTCGCCCGGCCCGCCTGCCCCACCGCGGCGAGCACCCGGCGGCGGCCGCGATCGACCAGGGTGAACGCGTGGTACCCAGGCACCACCTCGCAGATCAGCAGGTTGTCGTAGGCGTCGAGCCAGGTCATCATGCTCGCCACGCTCAGGTGGGCCGATTTCACCGACACCATCGAGGCGCTGTGCCACGGACCGGCCGCCAGCCGGGTCACGATGGCGCGCCGCTCCGCGGGGTCCCGGTAGGCGACCGCCACGCCGCCGACCTCCCGCTCCGCGCCGAGCCCGGCGGTCAGCGCGCTGAGCGCCGTCTCCACCGCCGCGGCCACCTCCGCCTTGCCGTCCCCGTCCGTTCGCACCACCCGGCGCAGCAGCACCCGGTCGGCCAGCTTCTTGCCGTCGGCCAGCGCCACCGCGTGCACGGCACCGCGTTCGGTCGAAACGCCGAGAGTCACCACAGATTCAGCCACCACTGATCACGCCTTCCCTCTGTGCATTGACCGAGCTCACGGGCTTGCCGAAAGCCATGAGCCCCATGGATTCCCCTGCTCGGAACACACGTCGCGATGCACGCGCGCTCGGTAAGTGTTCGGCACCACATCGGTTACGGATGGGTAGCGGAAATCGAGTCGCCGGGACGCGAACGGCGGATGCGCGTATCGCACGCTTGTCCCTACCGTTAGCCTGGATGCGTGGAAGTACGCGCGGAGGCCAGGTCGAAGCACCGTCTGGACCCTGCGTTGGAGCTGCAGGACGACCCACAGGAGCTCATGCCGCGACGCCGGCCGACGCAGGAACGCAGCAAACGAAAGTTCGACGCCTTACTCCAGGCGTCCAGGGAACTGCTCGTCGAGGTCGGGTTCGAGTCCTTCACCTGTGAAGAGGTGGCGGCCAGGGCGGAGGTGCCGATCGGCACGCTGTATCAGTTCTTCGCCAACAAGTACGTCATCGTCTGTGAGCTGAACCGCCAAGACCTGGTTGCCGTTTCCCAGGAGCTGGCCGACTTCCACGGCGAGATCCCGTCCTTGGACTGGCTGCGGCACATGAACCAGTTCGTCGACCACCTGGCCAACCTCTGGATGACCGACCCGTCCCGGCGGGAAGTGTGGCTCGCCATGCAGTCCACGCCGTCCACCCGGGCCACGGGCGCTATCCACGAGAAGCAGTTCGCCGAGGTCGTGTCGCAGATGCTGCGACCGCTCACCCCGCGCACCCCGCGGGCGCGGCGCACGATGATGGCCGAAGTGCTGGTGCACGTGGTCTATTCGATGCTCAACTTCTCGGTGCAGGACGAGCAGAGCAGCGCGGAAGCGGTCGCCGAACTGAAGCGGCTGATGGTCGCCTACCTGCTCGTCGCGGAGAAGGAATCGCGCACCGGCAGCGAACGATGACGGTGGTCCCGGCGGGAACCGGGACCACCGCGCGGCTCACCCGGCGTTGTCGCGGCCTTCGATGAGGTCGGCCAACTCGCCCGGGTCCTCGAGCACCACCATCGCGGCGGCCGTGTCGCCGTCGTGGGTCAGCGACAGGTGAACCCGTACCCGGGGCAGGAATTCGGCGGCCAGGCCGTGCAGCTTGATGCTCGGCCTGCCCCACGCGTCGTTGACCACTTCGATCAGCGGATAGGGGTTGTCCCCGATCTGCGGGCGGCGGGCGAACCGAGACGATGCCCAGGCTTTGAGCACCGCCTCTTTCGCCGCCCACCGCGCCGCGTAGCTGCGCGCCGGGTCGGTCCCTTTGCTCTGGCAGTAGCGCCGCTCTCCCGCGGTGAAACTTTCCCGGAGCATGGTTGTTCCAGCGCGTTCGAGCTGTTCGGCGAACTCGGAGATGGTCACCAAGTCCAAGCCGATACCGAGGATCGTCATAGGCGGGCAGCCTACGACGTGCTCGACGAGCCCGCGCGCGGACCCGGCGCGGCGAGTTGCCCCGCCGCCCTTCCGGTTACGCGCATCCGATGCCCTTGGCCCGGTAGGCGCCGTCCTGCGCCAGGCGCGCGTCCGGCGAGAGCAGCACGTCGGCCTCCAGCTCGCGCGCCCGCTTGGCCGGGGTGCCGTCCCCGCCGAGCCTGCGATCCGCGGGACGCTCGTACAGCGGCGCGCCGCCGCACATCGCCTCCACGAACCGCTGGCGCCCGGACAGCTGCCGCTCCTGCGCCTTACGCTGGTACTCCTCCCGCTTCTCCGGCGCGATGGCCTGGATGAACGCCTCCGGGTGCACGACCGCCAGCAGACCGTTCACATGGCCGAACCCGAGCGAGGTGACCAGACCGGCCTTGAGCGGAAGGCGATCGCCCAGCCGCAACGGCTCGCGCAGCCACACCAGGTGCGGGAAGGCCAGCATCTTCTCGTCCACGCAGTCGAGGCTGCGGTTCGGCGGGATCACGCCCTGCTCCAGCACCTGGCACAGGCCGATGAGCTGGAAGGCGGCCGCGCCGCCCTTCGCGTGCCCGGTGAGGGTCTTCTGCGAGACGACGAACAGCGGAGCTCCGTCCGAGCGTCCGATGGCCGTGGCGAGGCGCTCGTGCAGCTCGGACTCGTTCGGGTCGTTGGCGGCCGTCGAGGTGTCGTGCTTGGACACCACGGCGATCTCGTCCGGGGTCACGCCCAGCTTGCGCAGCTCGGTCGCCAGCCTGGACTCACTCCCGCCGCGACCGGCGCCCAGCGCGCCCAGGCCGGGAGCCGGGATGGAGGTGTGCACGCCGTCCGCGAAGGACTGCGCGTAGGCGACCACGCCCAGCACCGGCAGGCCCATCTCCAGCGCGACGCTGCCGCGCGCCAGCAGGACCGTTCCGCCACCCTGCGATTCGATGAAACCACCGCGGCGGCGGTCGTTCGCGCGGGAGAAGTACCGGTCGCTGATGCCCTTGGCGCTCATGGCCGCGGAATCCGCGGTGGCCGACATGTCACCGAAGCCGACGATGCCTTCGATGCCGAGGTCGTCGTACCCGCCGGCCACGACCAGATCGGCCTTGCCGAGCCGGATCTTGTCGACACCCTCCTCGACCGACACCGCGGCGGTGGCGCAGGCCGCCACCGGGTGCACCATCGCGCCGTAGCTGCCGACGTAGGACTGCACCACGTGCGCCAGCGCCACGTTCGGCAGCGCCTCCTGCAGGATGTCGTTCGGGCGCGACTCGCCGAGCAGATTGTCGATGTACAGCGAGCGCATCGAGGACATGCCGCCCATGCCGGTGCCCTGCGTGTTGGCGACCAGCGAAGGATGCACCCAGCTCAGCAGCTCGGCGGGGCTGAACCCGGAGCCGACGAACGCGTCCACCGTGCAGACGATGTTCCACAGCGCGACCCGGTCCACCGAAGCGGCCATGTCGGGCGAGATGCCCCAGATGGTGGGGTCCCAGCCGGTGGGGATCTGGCCGCCGACGGTGCGCGAGAGCTTGGCCCGGCGCGGCACGCGGATCTCGGTGCCTGCCTTGCGCGTCACGGTCCAGTCACCGGAGCCCTCGACCGGCGTGATCACCGTGTGCTCCGGATCGGCGGCATGGAAGGCGCGCGCCTCGGCCTCACCGCCCACCGTGAACGACAGGTCCTGGTCGAGGAAGACCGAGGTCATCAAGGGGGCCGAATTGTCGGTCATGGCGCCGTCGTCTTCGTAGCGGCGCACACCGCAGCGGGCGACCACGGCGTCGTGATAGCGCTCGGCCAGCTCGTGCTCGGGCACGTAGTCACCGGACGCGGCGTCATACCAGCCCGGCTTCGGGTCGTTCTCCCAGGTGACCATGCCGGTGGTCCAGGCCAGCTCCAGCACGCCCGCGGCCGACAGCTCGTCGGAGACCTCCATCTCGAAGCGGGTGCGCGCCGAGCCGTAGGGGCCCAGCTCCCCCGCGCCGACGATGACCACCATGTCGGCCGGATCCGCGGTCACCTCGCCCCACTCGGGCACCGGCAGCGCGGAGGTCACGGTCGGCGGCGCGGGCAGCGCGGCGATGGTGCGGCCCGGGTCGGCGTCGGTCTCCTCCTCCGCCTGCTCCGCGGCCTGCTTGGCCAGCGCGGGCAGATCCAGCTTGGCCCTGGCCAGTCCACCGGTCAGGTCGATCTGCTGCGGGCCGGTCACGGTGACCTGACGGGCCCGCGAGGTGCACCACTTGAGCAGTTCGTCGGCCATCTCGGCGGTGGACCAGGTCTGCACGCCCGCCTTCTCGACCGCCTCGACCATCGGGTCGTTGTGACCCATCAGACCGGTGCCGCGCACCCAGCCGATCAGCGCGTGCACCAGGGTGACCCGGGCCGACCACGACTTCTCGGCCCGCCACTTGGCGACCACCGCGTCCAGCGCCGCCTTCGACTCGCCGTAGGCGCCGTCGCCGCCGAACATGCCGCGGTTGGGCGAACCGGGCAGCACGACATGCAGTTTCCCGTCCACATCGTGCTCGGCGCCCAGCTTCGACAGACCGCCGATCAGCCGTTCGACCGACCAGAGCAGCACGCGCATCTCCATCTCGGCGCGCGCGCCCGCGTCGGCGAGATCACCGGCCACCCGCGGCGCCGCGAAGGGCAGCAGCAGGGTGGGCGTCATCGCGTCCTTGATCTTGATCTTCGCGCCGCCCGCGCTGTCGACCTGCTCGGAGCCGATCCAGTCGATCAGGGCGTCGATGTCCTGGTAGGACGCCATGTTCGCGGGCACCACCCACAGCGCCGCGCCGTGGCGGGCGTTGTCGCGGTACAGCTTGCGGTAGAAGGCGAGGCGCTCGTCGTTCAGCGTCGAGGTGGTCACCACCACCGTGGCGCCGCCGCCGAGCAGCCTGCCGGTCACCGCCGCGGCGATGGATCCCTTGCTGGCGCCGGTGATCACCGCGATGTCCGAGGACCACAGGCCCGGCTCTTCGGTGCTCAGCGCCGCCTCGGCGATGCGCTCGTACAGCCCGGCGAGCACCGAACGCGCCTCGTGCTTCGCGCGCTCGCGCCACCAGTTGGCCTGTGCCGCAACGGCTTCGCCCGCTCCCAGGAATCCGGTGACCGGTCCGTTCGCGCTGCCCGAGTCGTCGGCCAGCCACAGCCGGGCCAGATCCTCGCGCGCCGTGGCCCAGCGGTCGTCCAGCAGGACCGCCTTGCGGGCGTCGAACGCGGGCGCGACCAGACGCGGCCAGTCCGAACCGAGTTCGGCCGACACCAGGTCGACCAGCGAGTCGTCGGTCGCCTCGGGCGCCGAGACCCGCTCGGACAGGCCGAGCTGTTCGAGCACGACGCGCGCGGCCGTGGCCAGCACGCCGTCACGCCCGGTGATCTGCTCGGTGAACTCACCCAGCGCGGCGGCGTCGACGGTCGCACCGCCACCGCCGCCCGCCGACGGCAGCGACACCGCGACACCGCGGCGGGCCGCGACGGCCTGCACGGCCGCGTCGATGGCCGCGTCGACCGAGGCGGCGTCGCTCAGCGCACCGGAGACCAGTCCGCCCAGGTCGCCGCCGCGCACGCTGGTGCCTTCCCTGGTGCCCAGCGACACCTCGGCGGTCACGTGGCTGGCCCACCCGTCACCGAGTTCCCAGACCTTCGTGACCCGCTCGGCGATGGCGGCCGGACGCTTGCCGGACGGGCCGAACACCTTGCGCAGATGGTCGCCGATGGCGTCGGTGAGCACCGTGCCGAAGGGACGATAAGTGCGGGCGAGCCGCTCCACCGTCGCGGACAGCGCGCCCATGTCGGCGTCGGCCGCGCCGTCGATCGCACCGAGCGAGAGCTCGGAGCCGAGGTCGACCAGCAGCTGGTTGCGCCGCGACGACACGCCGTCGCACAGGCCCTCGATGGTGTCCACCGGGCCGATCTGGTCCAGCCGCAGCTTGGTCCACAGCGCGATCAGCACGCGGGTGGCGTCAGCGGCGGTGAACGCGATGTCGTCCGGACGCGGGCCGCCCGAGCTCGGGGCGGGCGCGGCCACGGGGGCGGCGGCGACGGCCGCTGCCGGAGCCGCGGCGGCCGCGACCTCTTCGACCGGCTCGTCCACCGGCGCGGGGTCGGTGTCGGTCGCGTAGACGATGGCCGCCTCGCGCTCGATGTTGAGCACCTCGACGGTGGCGCCGCCGAACGCGGGCAGCTTCAGCGTCTGGGAGGCCAGGTTGGCCACCGTGGGCGTGGCGCCGAGACCGATCTCGACGAACCGCTCGATGCCGAGGCCGCCCTGGGCGGGATCGGTGAACAGCAAGTCCTGGGTCTCGATCCAGCGCACCGGGCTGGCGAACTGCCAGGCGAGCAACTCGATCAGCACCACGCGGCACAGCTCGGTCGGACGGGCGGCCCAGCTGTCGAAGTCGGCCAGCACCTGCGCGAGCGGTTCGGACGGCACCAGGTCCGCGATCTCCTGAACGAACGCCCGCTCGAGCGAGAACAGCCTCGGCACCAGGTTCGGGATGTAGCGGCCGACCAGGGTCTCCGGGCGCAGATCCACCGGCAACAGCTGCTCGAGCTTCTGCCGGAACTCCGGAACGCCCTTGCGCAGCACGGTCGAGTGGAACGGCACGTCGATGCCGGGGACCAGGATGAACGCCCGCTTGCCGCCGAATTCGGCACGGCGGCGGTCGATCTCCTCCTCCAGCGCGTCGAGTCCGGCCACCGTGCCCGCGATCGCGTACTGCGACCCGCGCAGGTTCAGGTTGACTACCTCGAGGAACTCCCCGACCCGCTCGCCCACTTCCTTGACGAAGCCGACGACCTCCGCGTCGGGCAGACCGATCTGCGAGGGCCGGATCGCGGCCATCCGGTAGTCGCTGCGTCCCTGCGCGTCCCGCGGCACCAGCTCGTGCATCGCGGACCCGCGCTGGAACACCACCTCGAGCACCGCCTCCAGCGGCAGCACTCCGGCGACGGCGGCGAGCGCGTTGTACTCACCGACCGAGTGGCCCGCGAGCAGCGCGTCCTCGACGAACGCGCCGGCCTCGCGCAGCTCCGCCACCTGGGCGACACCGAGCGTGGCCATGGCGACCTGGGTGAACTGGGTCAGGTGCAGCACGCCGTCCGGGTGCCGGTGCTCGACGCCACGCGCCTTCAGGTAGGTCGGGTTGTCGCGCACCACGGCCAGGATCGAGAAGCCGAGTGCGGCACGCGTGTGCTTGTCGGCGCGGTCCCAGATCTCCTTGGCGGCCTTCGACCGGGAGCGGGCGTCCAGCCCCATCCCCTTGCGCTGGATGCCCTGCCCGGGGAAGGCGTAGACGGTCTTCGGCGCAGCGGTGCGACCGGTCGCGGTCATCACCAGTTCGCCTTCGGCCCGGCAGGAGACCTCGACGATCTCGCTGCCCGCGTCGACGGCGACCCGCTCGACGCGCACATCGATCTGCGCACCGGGGCGGACCATGCCGAGGAAGCGGGTGGTCCACGCGGTCAGCGTCCGCGCGGGCACCGAAGCGGCCGGATCCACCGCCGACACGACGTGCTGCGCGGCGGCCGACAGCCACATGCCGTGCACGATCGGGCTGCCGAGCCCGGCGAGCTTCGCGGCGGCATCGCTGGTGTGAATCGGGTTGTGGTCGCCGGAGACAGCGGCGAAGGCGTGCATCGTGCGCGGCGCCACGATCGTCACGTCGCGACGGCGCCTGCGCGGGGTGTCGGTGGCCGCGTCGGACACCGTGCCCGCCGCGCGCGGCGGATCGGTGAGTTCACCCGCGCCGGTACGCCCCCGGATCGCGAAGCGTTCGGTGAGGGTGGCCAGCACCGGCATCGACATCCCGGTCTCGGGCTTGTCCAGCATGGCGGTGATCCGCACGTGCACCTCGACGACGCGGCCGAGGTCGGTGTCCAGGGTCTCCCCGGCCTCCGCGCGCACCGCCAGCACGCTGGTCTCGGCGGGCAGTTCACCGGCGAGGTGCACCTGGTGATCCAGGTGGACCAGGTCGAGCATGCCCTCGATGACGCTCTCGCCCTGCGCGGTGCGGGTCGCGCCGAGCACCGCGAACACGGCGGGCCAGCAGGCGCCGACCAGCACGTCGGGCACGGTGCGGCCGAGCGTGCTCAGCGTGGCGGGCAGGCCGGAGCCGGTCACCCCGGCGTGGTCGGCGATCAGATCCGGCGTCCAGGCCAGGTTCACATGCGCGACCTTGCCCTTGACCTCGGGCAGATCCTGGCCCGCGGCGAGCGCGAGCAGCGCGGACATGGCCTCGTCGGCGTCTGCTTCGGTGACCACCGGAGCGCCGCCGTTGTAGATCGAGGTCGGCACGGTGATCCGGATGCGCACCGCGTTGCCCGCCAGCAGCGGAACGGTCAGCTCCAGGTACGCGTGCTCCGGCTCGGGGCCGGTGGTCTCGGCCAGCGTCGCGCCGCTGGGCGGGTGCACCGCGCCCTTGCCGTCGACGACCCATTCGGACAGGTCGCCGAGCCGGTGCACCGGGCTGATCGTGGTGCGTCCGGCCCACTGCACGTCGGGGGCGGCGAGCACGGCGTCGATCGGGCCGCTGGTGACGCCCGCCGTACGGCGCGCGTCCACCGGGGCGGGCGTCACGCCGGCGCGCACCAGGGAGTAGGCGGTGTCCTGCTCGAAGCGATCGAGCAGCTCACCGACCGGCTCGTCGACCCGGGTGATGCCCGCGACGGAAACGGTGCCGGGAATGACGCACACCTGATCGGCCGAGTAGCGCGGATCGTGCGCCTGCCACAGCGAATCCGAGCGCCACCAGCGGCGCACGTCGGCGTCCACCACCGGCACGAAGTTCACCGGCTTGCCCGGGGTCTTGCACAGCGCGATGAAGAACGGGACGTCGGCCGGGTGCAGCAGGGTCTGCGCCGTGGCGGGGTAGGCGTCCTTCAGGGCGCACAGCGCCGCTACCGGGTCCTCGAAGTCGTCGTCGCTCGCGAACAGCGTCGGGATCTCGCCGCGATCGGCCGGATGCAGCCGGGATTCGGTGCGGCGCACCATCTCCGCGAACCGGTCGCGCCAGGTGATGTCCAGCCACACCGAGCGGGTGGCCTCCGCGATCGCGTCGCCCAGGTCGCTGCCGCAGTCGAAGTCCTTGCGGCGGTCCAGTCCGACCGCGAGCTCGACGTAGCGCTCCAGCCAGTCCTGGTAGGTCATGGTGGCCAGGTCGCCGAAGTACGGCTTGGCGGTGGAGTTCAGCGCCGTGATGATCTCGTCGCGGCGTGCGGCGACCGCGTCGGCGTCGCCCGCGACCTCGTCGAGCAGGCGGCCGGTGCGCGAGGCGGCGTTGTCGATCTCGTGGATGTCGGCGCCCAGCTGACTGCGGCCCGAGGCCATGCCGCCGGACGCGGTGCCCGCACCGACCCAGTCCGGGGTGCCGGGGGTGTCCACCAGCAGTTGCTTGACCTCCGGCGCGGTGGTGGCCTCCAGCGTCGCCATGGCCGCCGTGCCGACCAGCACGCCGTCCAGCGGCATCACCGGATAACCGTGCCGCTCCGCCCACTGGCCGGTGAGGTACTCCGTCGCCCGCTCGGGCGTGCCGATGCCGCCACCGACGCAGACCACCACGTTGGCGCGGTTGCGCAGTTCGGCGTAGGTGTCCAGCAGCAGGTCGTCGAGGTCCTCCCAGGAGTGGTGGCCACCGGCCTTGCCGCCCTCGATGTGCATGATCACCGGGTAGTCCGGAACCTCGTCGGCGATCCGCAGCACGGCCCGGATCTGGGCGACCGTGCCCGGCTTGAAGGCGACGTGCGCGATGCCCGCTTCGGTGAGCTCGTGGATCAGCGCGACCGCTTCCTCCAGCTCCGGAATGCCCGCGGTCACGATGACGCCGTCGAACGGGGCGCCCGCCGCACGCGAGCGCTGCACCAGCCGCTTGCCGCCCAGCTGCAATTTCCACAGGTACGGATCGAGGAACAAGGAGTTGAACTGCACCGAGCGACCCGGGTGCAGCAGCTTCTTCAGCTCGGCCACCCGGTCGGCGAAGATCTGCTCGGTCACCTGGCCGCCGCCGGCCAGCTCCGCCCAGTGGCCCGCGTTCGCCGCGGCCGCGACGATCTTCGCGTCGACCGTCGTGGGGGTCATGCCAGCGAGCAGGATCGGCGAGCGGCCGGTCAGTTTGGTGAAGGCGGTCTCGACCACGATGCGCCCGTTGGGCAGCCGCACCGGGCGCGGCGCGAACGCCGACCACGGGGCCGCAGGCTCCGGCGCGGCGCCGGGAGTGAGCAGGCTGCGCTGCCCGGCGCGGGTGGCGGCCGCGACGATGCCGAGGCCGGTGCCCTTCAACGTGCCCGCGGTGACGCGGGACAGCAGGTCGCCCGGACCCAGGTCCAGAATCCATTGCGCGCCCGCGGCGATCACGCCCTCCACGGCCTCCACCCAGTCGATCGGATCGACCAGGATCTGCCGCGCCAACCGGCCCGCCAGCTCGGTGTCCAGCCCGCACTGGGCGGCCCAGCTGCTCACCAGGTCGACGGTGTCGGCCAGCGCCGGGTGGTGGAACGCCACGTCGACGGCCACGTCCTCGAAGACCGGCGCGAACACCGAGCCACCGCGCACCTTGGCGTCACGCTCGCGCGCCTGCTCGTCGTGGATCTGCGCGCACCGCTGGCGCACCCGCTCGAGTTGCGCGGGCGGCCCGGAGAGCACCGCGCGCCGACGTCCGTTGCGGATCGAGACCACCACGCTCGCGGCGGGATCGGCTCCCTCGCACACCTCGGCCACCACGGTGCGCAGCTGCTCGGGATCGACATTGGACACCGCGACCATCGGCGAGCGCTCGCCCACCGGCATCAGCCCACGTCGCCGCGCCACCAAACCGGCTGCTGCGCCGATCATCTGGGCCACCGCGAGCAGCTCGGCGTCCCGCGCGCCACCGGCTTCGACCGCCGCGGCGGCGAGCAGGCCCTGCGAGTGCCCGACGATCGCGACGGGCGCGTGCTCGGCCGGATCCAGACCTTGCAGCCGCAGCGCCCGCACGGCCGCCACCTGGGTCAGCAGCACGCCAGGCATGGACACCGCGGCCGATCGCAGCACCGGCTCGGCCGGAGCGGCGGAGGTCTCGCCCTCCTCGGTGTCGGCGAGCTCGTTCTCCAGCATCCAGCCGATCGGATCGAAGCCGACCGGACGCACCACCAGCAACTGCGCCGCCACCGGCTCGAGCAGCGTGGCCGCCTCGTTGACCAGCGCGGTCAGCTCCGGCTCCAGCGCGCTGTCGCGCCCGATCTCCTCCAGCTCACTCAGCCACTGGGCACCCTGTCCCCCGAAGGCGAGCGCGTACGGCACGCCGCCGAGCAGACGATCCAACAGCGGCGACCGCGCCCCGCCCGACGCGGCCTTCCCGGCGGCGGCAACCACCTTCGTGCTCTGTCCGGATTCGGTCTTGGTGCTCTCGTTGATCGTCAAGACGCTTCGACTTCCTTCTCCATGCGACATGCCTCGGCGACACGCCGGTCCCTACCGGTTCACGAGTGATCGCGGGTGATCGGCCTGATACGGGCGAGGATGGCACAGAATCATGAGGAAATCCTCACGTTTGCCCCCGGGCGTGGCCGCTACTTAGGAGTATTGCGGTACGTATGTACCAGAATAGTGGTGAACATGACTCTGCCTCATGTTTGAAGCCGCTGGTCCATCGGGTTACCAACGCGTACGAAACATGAGTGCCCCTCATATTGACGTTTGCCAAATCGTTATAATCCCAGGTGGGGTTACTGGCCAGTACGCCACGCCAACCCAATGCTTCGCTATGACCGATTGGCCCGGTAGAGTTTGGACGGTCGTACCATCAAGCGCGAGTGGCGAAATTGGCAGACGCGCCAGATTTAGGTTCTGGTGTCCACGGACGTAGGGGTTCAAGTCCCCTCTCGCGCACCTATTCCCGTCAGTCGTGACACTTTTTCGTGCCGCGTGTTGGAGCACACTCGCACACACGGAGGCCATCAGTGAAACACACTCTGACCTGGACCGATTGCTGACACGTCTGCCAGATCGCGACACATCGCCGCCTGCGAAAGGTTTGCTGGCGCGGGTGATCAGCGGTGATCGCGCCGGTCATCCCACCGCAGTCGCCGTTGCAGGAATTCATTTACGGACCGCAGGTCACGAACCGCGCGGTTCGTACCGCTGCCGTCAGCCAGCGTGGGCACGCAGCTGTGCCCACGCTGCGAGGTTGGAGCGCAGGCCGCGTCGGCCAATGCTGCGTCACGTAGTAGATCGCACCGAAAGCAGCCAGGAAGAACAGCGAGATTCGCACCCGGGAACGCGCGATTGCGGCACCGTAGAGCAGCGACGGACCACCGCCCGGCGGAGCGGGTCATACAGGTGCTGGGAGTGACCCAGGCTACAGTGAAATCTGGAATGATTCCAATCTAAGTCGTGGTTCTACCCACCGAAGGATTCGAAAGGAGTGCAACCATGACCGCAGCACCTCGGGCTCAGCAGCGGACCAACCGGCGTCTAGCCGACGATGTCCGGAACTTCACCGGCTCGTCCCGGCTGGCGGGCAGTCTGCAGCGCGTGCTCGTCGATCTCATCGAACTGCACTTGCAAGGCAAGCAGGCGCACTGGAACGTCGTCGGAAGCAACTTCCGTGACCTGCATCTGCAGCTCGACGAGCTCGTCGACGCGGCCCGCGAGAGCAGCGACACCATCGCCGAGCGGATGCGCGCGCTCGACCTCGTGCCCGACGGGCGCTCCGACACCATCGCCGCGACGACGAGCCTCCCGCCGTTCCCCGCCCAAGAGGTGAACAGCGCCGACGTCGTCGATTTGATCACCACACGGACCTACGCGGCGATCGACACCATCCGCGACGTGCACGACGACGTGGACGCCGAGGACCCCAGCACCAGCGATCTGCTGCACCAGATCATCGAGTCGCTGGAGAAGCTGGCGTGGATGATCAAGTCGGAGAACCGCAAGGTCTGAGCGCGGGTCACGCACGCCCACGCCCGCCGTCACCGTGTGTTCGAACGTGCGGCAGCGGCTACTGGCGATTTGCGCGGCTTACCCCTCCTCCAGGGCGTTCACGGCGTCGAGGTCCAGTACCGCGTTGGCGGTGCGCTCGATGATGCCGAGGCTGATCTCGTCCGGTTGGTATTTCGGCTGAATGGCGCTGTGGCCGATAGTCGCCAACCAGATGAAATACGGATACAGGGCCTGCTGCCGATAGGCCAGCCACGCCGCGTCGAAATCGGGCGCCGGTGCGCCGCAGTCCGCGAGGCGGTCGAGATAGACGGCCAGCAGCTCGCGCTCCCAGGCCCGCCGGTCGGGCACGGCGAGACCGGAGCCGATCACATAGGCGACGTCATATGCCCAGCTGCCTCGCAAAACGACCTGCCAATCGGTGAATCCCATCCGGCCGCTGGAAGTCATGTAGGTATTGCCGATGTGGCTGTCGCCGTGCAAGAAAGTCTGCGCACCGGTGCCCGCGATCTCCAGGGATCGTTGCAGCGCGCGATAGAGCCGATCGTGGTCGCCGGCCAGTGTTTCCGGTAGCACCGTCGCTGCCCGCCGGGCTCCCACGCGTGCGCGTTTCGACATGCCGATCAGCCGGTCGAGATTGGCGAAATGCGCCTGCGGTGGCTTCAGCCACCGATGCCGCGCCAATTCGGCGTCGTTCCAGTAGCGGGCGTGCCAGGTCGCCATCGTGCACAACAGATCAGCCATCTGGGCATGGTCGATCGGTGTCCGCGGTGTGCAGAACAGCGCGCCTTTGGTGCTGCCGATGTCCTCGAGCAACGAGATCGACCGGCCCGAGCGATAGTCGACGGCACTGTGGTAGCCCCGGGGCGCCTCGATGTCCAGGGCCGACCGTAGGTGGGTGAAGAATCCCGGCTCGCCGCCGATGATTCCAGCCAGGTCCAAGGTGAGGCGCTGCTTGAAGTCCGCGGTGGTCTTGGCGAACAAACGCTCCGGCAGGTTCGCCGCGCGGCCCGCGGCGTTGTAGGCCACGCCGAGCTTCCAGCGGGTGGACGTGCCCGCGCTCACGTCCTGGGTCTCGAACGATTCGACTTCCGCGCGGGGGTGATTCGCGCACAGCACGGCGGTCAGCCATTCGACGGTCACCTCACGGGCGGTCACCGGGATATCGCTCGCCGTCCGGGCCCGACGCCGCGACAGCGTCTCCTTGGTGACGTGACCACCGATGCGGGCGATCCCCCGCAGGATCTCCAGTACCGGAGTGGAAGCTGTGGACGCCAACGCGTATCTCCTCTGCTTGCCGGATGATGCTGCGCCCGCCCGAGCGTCGTCGGGCACGCCCTCGGGACGGTATGGCAGCTGGACTCCGAGAACATCCGTCGAACCGGGAAGAAATATCCGTACGGTCGTTCCCGGCAGCGCCGCCGCTCCCGGCCGGGAAATGCTTAAGCTCACCCACATGCAGAAGTCCGCCGCGACAGTGTTCCTCGGTCGGGACGCCGAGCTGGAGCACTTGGTGGCATCGGCCCGTCGAGTTGCGATGGGACAGGGCGCGGTGGTGCTCGTGGAGGGCGAGCCAGGCATCGGGAAGACGGCACTGCTGGACGCGGCCGCGACCCGATTCGCGGAAGCGGGCCTGCGAGTGCGCACCGGCGCCGCCAGGGAACTGCAGCGCGACGTGCCGTTCGCCGCGGTGCGCTCCTGGCTCGCCGTCGAGGGCACCGCGCCGTGCGGCGGTCCGGATCCGAGTCGCCCGCTGCGGCACAGCGCGGATCGCGCGGGCGACGCCGCGGCGACCCACGAGTTCGCCGTCACCGAGGCCATTGTGGAGCGCGTGGACGCTTGGTGCGCCGTCGCTCCGGTGGCGCTGATCGTGGACGACATCCATTGGGCGGACACGTCGAGCCTGTCGGTACTGCGGCGGCTCTGTGCCCTCGTCGACGCGCAACCGCTCCTGCTGGTACTCGCGTCCCGGCCGCTGCCGCCGGATCCGGGGTTCGCCGCGTTGACGGCCGAACTCGAGGAACGCCAGGCCCCGACGATCCGGCTGGGCGCGCTGCCCGGCCCGGCTGCGGCGGGGCTGGTGCGGCACTTGGTCGGCGCTTCCCCCGGCCCGGCGCTGCTACGCATGGTGGCCGGTGCGCGCGGAAATCCGCTTCACATCACCGAAGTGGTGGCCGCACTGCTGCGTGCGGAGGCGATCGGGGTGATCGCCGAAATCGCCGCTCCGGCGGTGCCGGACGCCGGCGAACCCGCGTCCGCCTCGCTGGCGGAGGCGATCATCCAGCGGCTGGAACTGCTGTCGGGTCGCACTCGGGACGTGCTGCCGATGGCGGCTGCCCTGGGACCCGTCGTCAATGTGGGGGAACTGGCGGCGGTACTGGACACCCCACTTCTCGACGTCTGGCGGGCGGTCACCGAGGCGGTGGACGGCGGGCTGCTCACACGGATGAATTCCGAGCTGGTGTTTCGCCACGACCTGGTGCGTACTGCGCTGGCAGACCAGTTACCCGCTTCACTGCGTTCGGATCTGCTGCGCAAGGCCGGGCAGGCCCTGCAAGTTACCGACGCGCCGATCGAACGAGTCGCGTACTACCTGTCGGCGAGCGGCCACGAGCTGGACCGGAGGAGTTCGGAGTGGCTGGTGGCCGTCGCGGGCAAGCTGATTGTGCGGGCACCCGAGCTGGCGGTGCAACTGCTGAGCCGAGCCGCGGCCGCGACCGAACTCGACGGCGCCGGCCGCAACCTCCTGATCCGCTGGCAGACGCGGGCGCTGCTGTGGAACGGCCGCGCCGCCGAGGCCGAAGCCGTGGTCCGCACCGCGCTGCGCGCTCGACCGGAAGACGACCGCGATGCCGAACTGACCTGGCTGCTGGTCCAGGCCTGCCAGTCCCAGGGCCGGTTGGCCGACGCCGTCGCGGTTGCCGAGACGGCGCTGTCCACCACGAATCTCCGCGCCGAGGACGCAGGCCGGCTCCTGGGCATGTGCGGACTGGACAACTTCTTCCTCGAGCGTTTCGAGGCGGCGGAGGCCGCCGGCCTTCGGGCCGTGTCGATGGGGCGGAGCACCGGTAACCCGCTCGCGACCGGATACGGCCTCATGGCGCTGGGCGCGGTGCGCTACACCCAGGGCTTTCTGGACGAGGCGCTGGATCTGAGCACCCGGATCCGCACGATCTTCGAAGACGGCACCGGATCGGACCAGTTCGATCCGTACGTGCTGTACGCGCACTGCTTGATCGAACTCGATCGGCTCGCCGACGCCGAAGAGACGCTGAAGACTGCCATCGGGCACAACCGCCGGATGCACGGCGTCTACCTGTCCGCCAACTTGCTCGCGAAAGCGCGGCTGTACCTGCTCGACGGCCGCTGGGACGACGCGCTGGCCGAGTGCGCGGCGAGCGTGGAAGCGCCCGACGTCCTCGGGTACGCGCCCGTCGCGCACTGCCTGGCGGCATTGATCGGCATCCACCGCGGCACGTGCCTGCCGGACCCCGCGGACATTCCCGTGCCGGACGACCGCTTGGGCAGCACCGGCTACGCCCAGCTGCGTCCCTGGGTCGAGGCGTTGACGCAGGAGGCCCGCGGCCACCCGGAGCGAGCGCTGGACCTACTCGTCGACGCCCATCATCGGCTGGCCGACGGTCTGACCGCGTCCACCCTGCACTACATCTTCCCGGACATCGCTCGGCTGGCCGCGGAGGTCGGGGACGACGCCGCGGCGCGCACGGTGGTCGCCGGCGCGGACGAGTTGCTGGCGCGGCAGAAGACCGCCGGACGCACCGGAACCGCCCTGCTCTGCCGAGGTCTGGCGGCAGCCGATCCGGTAACCCTGGTCGCGGCCGCCGACGCGTTCCAGCAGTCCGGATGGCCGCTGTACGAAGCGCAGGCGCACGAGAACGCCGCCGTGCTGCTCGCCGCTTCGGGACGAGAGGCCGAGGCTCGCCGCGCGCTGGCGACGGCGATCGGGATCTACGGTCGACTGGGCGCGTCGTGGGACAGCGCCCGTGCGGCCGCGCGCGTGCGCCCACACGGTATCCGGCTGGGGGTGCGCGGTCCACGCAACCGCCCGAAAACCGGCTGGGCCGCACTGACCGAGACCGAGCGCAAGGTCGCCGCGCTGGTGACCGAGGGTTGCTCCAATTCGGATATCGCAGCGCAGATGTTCTTGTCGCGCCGCACGATCCAGTCCCATGTGTCCAGCATCCTGACCAAACTCGGCCTACGCTCGCGGCGCGAGGTCGCCGCCGCCATGCCACGTTCGGTGTTGCCGTGACCGTGGTGGGTGTCCTGCGACGACAAGGGGTTCACCGGTGCTCGCGCCACTCGGCTATCGCCTGGCCGATCTCGGTGGCCGGGGGCTCGTGGTAGAGCCACTCACGAGCGAGGCGATGCCAATTGTTGGTCACTCGCAATCGGCCGAGCACGGCGAAGGTGAACAGGTCCGCGCGGCGGGAGAAGACGTGCTCCGGCGGCAGCGATTGATGCCGCATACCGCGGAATTCGGCGGCTCGCGGGTCGATCGCGAGGATCACGGCTCCGGTCGCGACGTCGGGCGTGATGGTGATCTGCTCGTCCAGCAAATGCCAGCCCGCCGCGGCCCACACGTAGTCGAGGCATTCCTGTGTGCTGACGCCCGCCTCCGGATCGATGATGCCGCGGCCCACCCACGCCTCGTACAGGTCCTCGGCGCGGTGTTCCCCGGCCGCCCGCAGGCACGCGCGCTCGAAATCGACATGCACGGGATCCATGCGGTCGTAGAGTCCGAAATCGACGAACGCCAGCCGGCCGTCGTCCGCGAGCAGAATATTTCCGGGATGCGGATCACCGCAGAACTCGTTGTCGCGGAACAGCGAACTGATGTAGAAGCGGTAGATCAACTCGCCGAACCGATCGCGCTCCGCCTCGGGCAGAGCCTGGATCTGCTGGAACGTCCTGCCCTCGACGAACTCCGTCACCAGAACGTGTCTCGTGCAGTGCTCCTGGATGCTGTCGGGCACCATGATGAACGGATGGTCGCGGTAGCGCGAAGCCACCCGGTGCTGGGTCCTGGCTTCGCGCGGGTAGTCGAGTTCGTTTCCGATGTTGCGGGCGATCTCCTCCAGCACGGCGCTGTCCGCCGCGCTCGGGAGGATGGATTTCCACAGCCTGCTGAGCACTTCCAGATTGCGCATGTCCGCGTGGATGGCCTCCTCCACGCCGGGGTACTGGACCTTGACCGCCACCGCGCGTCCGTTGTGCAGCCGTGCCCGGTATACCTGCCCGATCGACGCCGCGGCGATCGGTGTCTCGTCGAAATCGGCGAAGATCCGCGCCGGTGGCCCGAGATCGTCCTCGATGACCTTCAGCATCGCCGCGAACGGCACCACCGGGGCCCGGTCGCACAATTCGGCGAGCTTGGTCCGGAACAGTTCGCGATGGGCCGGCGGAATGAGGTCGACGTCCAGCACCGACAACATCTGGCCCAGCTTCATCGCCGCGCCTTTCATGCTGCCGAGCACCGTGACGAGCTGCTGCGCCGTTGTCAGCGTGGAACGTTGGGCGAGTACCCGTCGGGCTTCCTCGGTTCTGCCGACCATCGACAACCGGTTTCCGACACCACGAACGGCTTGTCCCGCGGCCAGCCGGCCCAGCCGGCCACCTCGGGCCAAACGTCCTTTGGGCACTCGATCTGTCACCGCATGCACCTCCATGAGCGTCCGCGGCGTATGTCACACGAGCGGAGATTGTTCGCACTGCGACGTCAGTTGTCGAGTGCCGAGCGGCTGGGCACTAGCGCGCGGCCATTCGCCGAGTCTCGGCCTGTGGACGTTCCGCGCCGCCGTTGGTCCAGACGATCAGTGCCGAGTGCAGGTACCACAGTCCTCGTGCGTCGGAGGGGTCCAGGCCGGTGAGTTCCGCGATTCGTCGTAGCCGGTAATCGACGGTGTTCGGATGGACATTCAGCCGCCGAGCCGTGCGCTGCCGATTCAATTCGTTGCCGATGTGAATCCGGAGCGTCTCCACCAAGTCCGGATAATCCATCAGCGGCGCGAGCTGGGTGCCGAGTACGTCGCGGCCGATGCCGGGGCGGGTCAGCTGATACTGGAGCGCCAGCTCGGTGAACCGGTGCAGGCCGGGTCCGCGTCCGAGTTGCTCGACCGTGTCGAGCAACTCGTGGGCTTGCACAGCGGCGGCGGCGACCTGGTGCGGTTCGGCGGGGACGACGGTGGCCGTGATCGGCACGCGCGCCGCGTGCGAGAGTTTGCCGACCACGGCGTCCAGGTCGGGGGCGACGGACCGGGTGGCGGGAATGAGGATCGTTCCTCCGTCCACCGAGAGCAGCGACAGGGCTTGGCCGTCGAACAGATCGGCGAGGCTGGACTGCAGGCGGCGGAGTTTGCGCCGCGCGACGACTTGGCCGTCGAGCTGGGGAAGGCTTTCGTCGGGATGAGCCGGTACCGCCACGGCGAGCACCATGTAGGTATCCGCGATCGGTATGCCGCATTCGCGCGCCATCGCCGAGGTCGCATGGCCGCCCAGCAGCGCGGAGGTCAATGTGAGTACCGCGGTTCGGTCTTCGGCCGCACCGGCTTTGCATTCCCGCACATAGGCTTTGCTGATGGTGGCGGTGATCAGACTCAGCAATTCGAGCGTGGTGGCAGTGCCGGAGACTATGTCGACGCGGTCCGAGGCGCCCTTCTCGGCGAACAGCATCTCCAGCCCGAACTCGAATCCCACATGGACCGCGTGCAGGATCGCGTCGATGGAGATCCCTTGCCGAGCCCACCCCGCTGCCGCGGTCAGCAGCCCCTCGGTGCGGTCGGCCGAAGCCTGCGCGCTCACCCGCTGACCCGCCCACTCCAGGCACATCCGGACCACCACGGGGATCGTCGCGTCGGCTGGGCCGCCCGGTAGCACGGCGGAATCCTTCAGGTGCCCGACAATCTTTTTCGTCCATGCGTCGGTGTCGCGCAAAGGTGACCGCACCGGCCGCGCTGTAGCCGGTTCGAAGTGGGCGATTCTGCCGATCGTCACGGGTGACCTCCTCGTCGCCGTCGAGCCACGGTGGCGTCGGATTCGCCGCTCGATACGGAGAAGCGCCGACCTCCAGCGTCCGCAGCACCACTGCTATCCGCTCCGTCACAAACGGTAAACCGCAGGACAACTCAGCTGCTACTCCCCTTCGGACACCCTCCGTACGCCCGCGAGAAAGGGCTCGGACCAGGAAAGATAGTGAGCTGCTCGCCGATTCGGAAAGCTCCCGCCCCCACATACATGGTCAGGTGCTCACTTTTGCCGCGGGCACTTCACACGGCCGCGGCGCCTACCTCGGCCTCCATCCATGCCCCGATCATGCGCCCGGTCATCTCGATCGCCTCCCTGCGCGCACCACTGTCTACCTCGATTGCCGACGCGCGCAGCACTGCCGCGAAGCCGGTGTTGATGATGACGAACGTCATCACGTCGTAGCGGTGATCGTCGCCCGGACCGAGCACCTGGATCAGCAACACCTTGACCAGCAGGCGAAGCCGCGGCTCGAACTCGGGGATCCCGCTGCTGTAGAAGTGCACGCCCGCGACCAGCGCGCGCACCAACTTCGCATTGGCCACCAACTCCTCGCTGATGACCTCCAGGATGTCGGTGACGATCCGCGGGACGGGTTTGCCCGACAGGTCGAACACGCGCTGGGTGAAGCGCCGCTCCACCGTTTCGAGCAACCGCTCGAGCAGCTCGTCCACCAGAACCGCCCGATCCGCGAAGTACCGGTAGACCGTGCCGATGCTGACACCGGCCTCCGCCGCGATCCGGTTCGTCGAGGTGTTGGCGATACCGCGCTCCCCGAACAACCGCGCGGCCGTATCCAGAATGTGCTCCCTCGTCGCCTTCGCCCGCTCCTGAGTCGGACGACGACGTTGGCCGACAGCCTTCGGCGGCACCACACCTCCCGCCCCGCAACCAAAACTGAGCGTCGCTCATCTTAGCGGGAGCGAACGGCGTCCCGATATAGGAACTTTCGGTTACGGGCGATTTCGTTCGCCGTGCCGGTCGCCGCGTCCTTGCACATCGCCGCGCCCGGTCAGGGCTTCATCGGCCGGGCGAGCGGCTGCACGCCACGCCCGGCCGATGCCGGTACGACTTCCTCTCACCGCGTGGAAGATTCCGGCCCCAGTCCGGACGGTCGCCGGATCCGAGTGTCGTCCGCGCGAGGCGCCTCGCCGGTGAGCCGCCCGGTGCGGCTCATCCCGAGGACCATCGAGCCCAGGCCCAGCAGCAGCGCGAGCGCGCCGGCGACGACGTTGTTCCAGATCGTCGATGTGGTGTCGACGTTCCCGCTGACCACCCACGGGGACACGATCAACCAGAGGCCGATCAGTGGCGCGGCCCAGACGATGCCGTGCGTCCGCCCGTACACCGAGGCGAATCCCAGGGCCAGCATCGCCAAAGCGATACCGCAGACGAGATTGTTGACGGTCAAGGTCGAGAACCCGTTGAACCCGACAACCCACGGCGAGATCGCGATATATAGCCCGGTCAAGAACAGCAGCCCGGTGACCGCCTGCGCGTCCGGCGCTTCCGAAGCGCGCTCGTACTTCTCCCGCAACTCCACGATGTCGGGATGCCGACTCATCATGGTTTCACTACTCATGTTCTCCACCACCTTCGGACGTAGTGGCGAATCGAGGCTCTCGAGCCGGACGGCCTGCGCTCGGTCGCGGAACACGGCCCGGGTAGTCGCCACTCACTCGTATATCATGCCGTGATACTATCACCCCATGATGGAAGGGTCGATGCCCTCGCCTGCCCACCCCACCGACCAGGAGTACGCGCGGCTGCTGGCGCTCCGGAGCGGGCTTCGGCAGCACCTGCGCTGGAGTGAGCGCCGGGCAGCCGAAGTCGGGCTCACCGACACCCAGCATCAGCTGCTGCTGGCGATCCGAGGGCACGCGGGTCCGGACGGGCCCAGCGTCGGAGAGATCGCCGGATACCTGTGCGCCCGCCACCACAGCGTGGTGCAACTGATCGATCGCACCGAGCAGCTCGGCCTCGTCGCCCGCACGCGTGGGCAGGGCAACGACCGCCGCGTCGTCCATCTCACGCTCACCGAGGCGGGCAAGGAAACGCTAGCCCTCCTCGGCGCCACGCATCTGGAGGAGTTGCGGCGACTGACCCCGCTCATCAGTGCGCTGGACGATCCCGCTGCCCTCCCGCAAGCCGGATGAGCGCTCGGCGGGACGCCGCGGCAGCAGGAGCGGCGTGGCGAGGAGCAGGAGCCCGGCCAGGGCGATCGACCCACGCGGGCCGGTGAGTTGGGCCAGGAGGCCCCACGACACGGTGAGTACGGCGATGCCGATGGAGCTGGTGATCGACCAGGCGGCGAGCACCCGGGCGTGGCGGTCGGCATCGGTGTTGCGCAACCGGTAGGCGGCGAAGACGGAATTGAAGAGGCTCACGCAGAGGATCAGCCCGAATTCGGCGACCATCACGATCACGAGCCCGGTCACGCCCGGCTGGACGAACGCGAGGCCGAGGGGCCAGCAGACTCGGAGCGTGCCACAGACGCGCAGCACCGCCTGCTCGCCGTAGCGGGAGACGACCCGTCGGGCGAGTCGCGACCCGATGAGGCCGCCGATACAGGGAACCGCGAACGCCAGCCCGTACTCCCAGACCGGGAACCGCAGCTCCGCGAGCATCAGCACCGACAGCAGCGGCTCCGCGGCCATGATCAGGCCGTTGACCAGGACGGTGTTGAAGAACAGTCGCCGCAGCGTGTGGTGGGTCAGGATGTAGCGCCATCCCTCGACGATGTCGCCCCACCGGCGCGTCCGGGTGGTCGGCGGATTCGGGAGCCGCTCGGGCTCCCGGATGACGGTCAGGGCGAGCGCCGAGAGGAGGTAGCTCGCAGCGTCCACGGCAACGGTCGCCACCGGCCCCAGCAGCCCGATAGCGGCGCCGCCCACGGGCGGTCCGACGACGGTGGCCGACCAGGTGGTGGACTCGAATCGGCTGGTGGCCAGTAGCAGCCGTTCGGCGGGGACGACGGTTTTCAGGTAGGCGCCACTGGCGGCGGTGAACGCGATCTTCGCCGCCGCGGTGACGATGGCGACCAGCAGAAGCTGCGCGAAGGTCAGCACACCCAGCCAGTAGCCGAGCGGTACGGACGCCAGTGCCGCGAACCGGACGACGTCCATGGCGATCATGATCGGCCGCTTGGCCCGGAACTCCATCCACGGCCCGAGCGGAACCGCCAGCAGCGCCCCGATCGCCAGCCCGGCGGACGACAGCACCGCCACCTGCGCCGAGCCTGCGTTCAGCACCGTGATGGCGACGACCGTGAACGCTCCGAACCCGAGCCCGGTCCCGTAGGCGCTGACGGCGTAGGCCGCCCACAACCATCCGAACGACCTTCCGAGGTTCGCACCGCACATATCCGACACCTGCTCTCCCGCCTGAACCACGTTGTGTGGTCAGGGGATTGAAGCCGATCGGTGGGCGCGGACACCAACAACGGATCAACCGCGGGACACAACAATTAGTTGTGGAAGCTGGTCCCTTCCCTTTCCCCCTACGTACCGAGTCCGGCCGGTCGCTCACAGTGAGACCCTGGTGGCTAGCATGCTAACTTGCTAGCATTGCCCGGTGGGCGAGGAAGTCAAGCAGTTCAACGTCTACCTGCCGATCGAACTGATCAAGCAGGTCAAATTTCGGGCGATCGAGTCGGAGATGTCGTTGTCGGCGCTGGTGACCGCCGCGCTGCGCGCCTACCTGGACGACCAACCGAACCCACCGTCAGGAGAGGATCGACAATGACCACCGAGGGCATCGAGGCCGTGTTCCTGGAGACCCATAACTGGGGCCGGATGGCGAAGTTCCTGCAGGGATTGGGATTCACGGTCGAGTTCGAGACCGACCACCACTCCGGCCAGTTCCGCAACGGCGACGGCCCCTATGTCTTCGTCGCCGAGGTCCCGGCGACGCAGCCCGCACGCAGCCGGCTGGTGCTGAAGGTGGCGAGCGCCGAGGAACGTCCGGGCGCGGGCGTCGAGATCGTCACCGGCTTCGAGCCGACCCATTACGGGACCCAGGAGATGACCGTCCGAGACCCGGACGGACGGACGTGGAGCCTGCAGGCACCGGGCAAGGAGTAAGCAGTGGCACACGAGACCATCGCCCCGGACAGCACCGCGGTCCGGGTAGCACTGTGGCGCGCGATGCACGTCCTGGACGACGCGCCCCCGCACGTGTTCGACGACCACGTCGGCCTGCGCCTGGCCGCGCCGGAGGACGGCTGGCGGGAGCGCCCGGACATGGAGCCGCGCAGCACCGCACCGATGCGCGCCGGAATAGTCGCACGCGCACGGTTTCTCGAGGATCTCCTCGCCGACCAGGCCGAGCGCGGCGTGGATCAGTACGTCGTACTCGGCGCTGGGCTGGACACCTTCGCGCAGCGCAGGCCCGAGTTCGCCGCTCGATTCACCATTTTCGAGGTCGATCAGCCCGACCCGCAGGCATGGAAACGGCGGCGGCTCACCGAACTCGGGTTCGGCATACCGCCGTGGCTGCGGTTGGTGCCGGTCGACTTCGAGGTGGACGCATGGTGGCAGCGGCTGATCGAAGCAGGGTTCGACCCCACTCGCCCGGCGTTGGTCGCCTCCGCCGGTGTCTCGATGTACCTGACCCGCGAGGCGAACATCGCGACGCTGCGGCGACTGTCGACACTCGCGCCGGGCTCCACCCTGGCCACCACGTTCCTGCTGCCGCTCGAACTCGTCGACCACGATGAGCAGCGCATGCGCCGGTTCGCCGAAGAGGGCGCCCGCCGATCCGGCACGCCGTTCCTCAGCTTCTTCCGGCCCGGCGAAATGGTGCGGCTGGCCCGAGACGCCGGGTTCGCCGCCACCCGGCACATCTCCTCCGCCGAGCTGACCGCCCGCTACTTCGCCGAGCGCACCGACGGCCTGCGCCCGGCCGAATCAGAGCAGATCCTCGTGGCGACAACCTGATTCACCGCAGCAGTCGGTTCACGCCGCGACGTCGAACAAGGTCAACTCGCGCGGCTGCCGTGCGGATTCGGCGCGCAGCTCCGCGCGCTCCCGAATCGCGCACGTCGGTCCGATCCCCTCCGCGACCGATTGCGGGGACAGCAGCCAACCGTGACAACGACGGCAATGCGCGACCAGTCTCACCTCGGGGCGGTCATCAATGGCGGCCACTTCGTTCTCCTCTGGCCAGGCGACTACATCGTCAGTTTGGCACGAGGCACCGACAGAATTCGTCGCCGAAGACGACGCGAGCAGCGGACGCGCCCACCGGTTTTTCGCAGCCGCATGCGTTCTCGCGGGCGTGCTGAGGAAAGATGATGCCCATGACCGCATCTCGACTGTTTCGTTCGTTGGTGGGTACCGTGCCCGCGGTGCTCGCCGTCGTCAGCTTCACCGCGGCCGGAGGGGTCTCGACGGCCCAGGCCGCACCCGGCATTCCCGGGGTTCCCGGCGTGGTGCAACGCCTGCAGATCGCTCCGGGCCAGAACAGCACCGAAGCCACCGGCAACGTCGCGCAGGGCAAGTCCGACAGCTACTCCATCGCCACGGCGCCGGGACAGCGCCTGAGCTTCGACGTGAGCGGCAACGCCCGCGTCTCGGTGGCTCCGCTGATCGGGCCGCAGGTCGCGAACGAGGTTCCGCACGCCGACCTCGTCGCCGACGGCAACGACTACCAGATCGTCGTCTCCTCCGCCGACGGCGGGGCGGCCGGTTACACCTTGAAGGTCACCCTCGTCTGACGCTCGACCGATTCCGCCCGCCGGCCTGACGGGTCACGACCGTCAGGCCGACGGGCTGCCCGTCATCGAACGGCGGGCGCCATCCGGTAACTCCCCCGACGACGCAGTGCCGTTGGGCACAACGAAAGCGAACAGCGGCGTACGGCCGAGGTCGGCGCACTATGGTGGGGCGGTGCCGCTCGAACCAGGTGACCAGTTTGCGGGATTCGTCGTGCGAGCCCGGCTGGGACACGGGGGCAGCAGCGAGGTGTACCTGGCCGAGGACCCGGAGTGGTCGCGACCGGTGTCGCTGAAGATCCTGGGACCGGAGGACAGCCGGTCGCCCGAGGCCCGCGCTCGATTCGTGCACGAGTTCGACATCTTGTCGGCGCTGCGGCACCCCGACATCGTGCGGATGTACACGCACGGCGAAACCGACGGCAGGTTGTGGTCGGCCCACGAGTACGTGGCAGGCGCGACGGTGTCGACCTTGGTGCCGTCGCCGCGTCGGCGCCCGGACCTGCGGCAGGTGCTCCACGTGCTGACCCACGTCGCGGCGGGGTTGGACTTCGCGCACGCCAACGGAGTGGTCCATCTCGACGTGAAACCGGCGAACGTTCTGGTCGGCACGGACGAACCGGCGACGGTGAAGATCTCCGATTTCGATTCGGCCCGATGGTTGCACCGGCCCGAGCCGCCGTTGGCCAGCCACGGGTTCGTCGTCGTGTCCGTGCCCTACGCCGCGCCGGAACTGCTGCTTGCGGACACGGTGTCCCCCGCGACCGACCAGTACGCGCTGGCTTGTTCGGCCGTCGAGTTGCTCACCGGCCACACGCCGTTCTCCCGGGCGAACCTCATGGCCACCGCCGAGGCGCAGCTGCACGAACCGCCCCCTCGGCTGGCCGCCCGCCACCGCTGGATCCCGCCCGAAGTCGACGTGATCCTGCATCGGTCGCTCGCGAAGGACCCCGGTGAGCGCTACGACTCGTGCGCCGAGCCCATCCGCCTGCTCACCGAGGTTCTCGACGGCGTCGACCCGCGCCCCCTCGCTCCCGTGCTGAGCCGATGGAAGGCGGCCCGATCGCACCTGCGGAACTCCGCCCTCGGACGGATCGGCGGCAAAGCGACCTTCGGCTCCGCCCCGAGGTAGCACGCATGATTTGCCGGTTTTCTTGCGAGGAGCCGGTGCCGCGGTCACGCTGAAAGGTATGCGGACCCGCGATATCGAGGTCGGGTGCACCTATATGGTGCTGGTCCCGCAGCGCCTGCCACGCAGTCGGTACCCCGACTGCGACCAGCCGGGCTCCCTCACTTGGGCATGGTCCTGGCTGCGCGGCGGCCGGTTCCGGCTCACCGTCACCGGCATCGATCACACCAGCGATCCGATCACCGTCGAAGGCTTGCGGATCACCGCGAACTCGCGCATCGCGGTGGTGCTGACCCCCGAACAAGCCCAGGATCTCGGTTTGCCGGTCGGTATGTTCCGAGTGCGCGGGACCTTGTTCGACGGCGAGGACCGGCCGGTGCGCCTGCCCGAGGTGGAACCACTCCGAGTCCCTGCCCGCTGGCTGCGACCGGTCGAGCAGCCGTGCTTCACGCACCGCGATATCGACTGCTTCCCCTACCTCTGAGACGGGTGGCGAACGTCCGCGCCGGGACGAACTAGCGTTTCCGCCCGGGCGGTGCGGAGCAATGGACCCGCGGACGGCCCCACGCGTTCTTCGCGTCCTGCGAGCGCCGAGCGTCGAACAGGGTCAGGCGGATCTTCCCCGAGATGTCGAGATTCACTTCTTCGGCCGGATCGGTCATCGACTTCTCGGTGGTGAACGCGTCCTGGTCGTCGACCCGCACGACGAATCGCCCGACCCCGGTGGACGACGGTGAATCAGAATCCTTGCCGATCCAGACCGAGAACCGATCGCACTGCCCGCCGATCGTCCACGTGGCCCGATTCATCGGATCGGAAGCGCTGGAAGGGTAGTACCCCACGATGCTGCTCGGAAAGGACATTGCGCCGATCCGGATGGGATCGACCGGGTCGAATCCGTTCGCCCAGCTGACCGATTGATACTCCACCAAGTCGTACCACCCGTCGCTGGAGGGAGCAAAGGCGGCCGACGTCGCCGACGGGGACGGCCGGACGGTGGAGGTCGAGGTCGCCGCGGCCGACGACGTGGTCGACGTGGGCTGCGGGGTATTCGTCGCCGATGGTGCGATCGCGGGCACCCGAGGCGTTGTCGTGGTGGCCGGTGGCAGCGCGGACGGTTCATCACCGCGGATCCGGTCGACGAACGACAACGCGCCGTCGAGATTGGCGAGCCCGACTACCACGAGGGCGACGACACCGAATACGGCAACCCACACGGGCTTTTCTTTGACGAAGTTCACGAAGACTCCAGCTTTGTCGACTGAACGGGGAGCAGCCGAAAAGCGCTCGCCGGGGCAAATCATAGAGCGACGCGGACCGATCCTCATCATTTCGCATTTTTAGATTTCTGAACAAACGATGGATACCGCTTCGAAGTCGATTGTGTTCCACGTGGTCACCCGGGTATCGACCCGCCTTTGTCGCCCCTTTCCGGCAAAAAATTCGCTAGACGAAGCACATCCGGAGCGGTCTGTTTATTTCCGGGGTATGGTCTGCGTGGAAATACCGCCCCGGCGCCGCCGGGCACGGCCGTCCCGAGTTATTCTCGTCGAGCGCGGACACGCCCTATCGCCGGGCCGCGATTCCGCGGGCACGAGTTCGGGTCGCGCGCAGGAACTTCGATGAGGAGGTGCTCGGATGAGCACGGACGGCCAGGCGGTCGATACCGCGCCCGACGGCGACCCGGCCGCACCCCGGGTGTTCGTTTCCTATTCACACGATTCGGACGAGCACAAAGAGTCGGTGCGACAGTTCTGCACATTCCTCCGCGAAACGGCCGGCGTGGACGCACACCTGGACGTCTGGTATGACGACGGGCGGCGCGATTGGTCACTGTGGGCCATCGACCAGCTCACCGGAGCCGACTTCATTCTGATCATCGCCTCACCCGAATACAAACGTCGCGCGGACGGCGCGGCACCGGCCGACGAAGGGCGCGGAGCCCAGTTCGAGGCCGCTATCATCCGGGACAATCTCACCAGGAACTTACGGAAAGAAACCAGGCGCGTGCTCCCGGTGGTGTTGCCGGGACGATCCGTGGAGGAAATTCCCACCTTTCTGGCCGCGCATTCGACCACTCGATACGAAGTGGACGAGTTCACGCTCGAGGGCATCGCCGATCTGCTGATCGCGTTCACCGGAATACCGAAGCACCCGATGCCGCCGCGCGCCCGGTTCGTCGGCTCGCCTTTCGCGAGCCGGACGCGGGCACCGAGCGCGTCCACCACCACCACCTCGTCTCCCCCGAGGAAGCGACTGCTCACCGCCGCCCTGCAGCCGGTCACCCGCGGGCCCGACCTCTATTTCGGCAGCGCGGACTTGAACGGCGAACACTACGGCGCCAGCATCGTGCACCGCTGCTCGATGTTCTGCGGTGATCCACGCAGCGCGATCGAGTACAACCTGGGCCGGGAATTCCGCTTCTTCGAGGCGACGGTCGGCGTCCTCGATGATGCCGAGGACGCAGGCCAGATCGGCTACTTCCAGGTCTTCCTCGACGACGACCCGCAGAAGCAGGTCCGGGCGACGCACGGCGACCCGAGCCACATCCGGTACGAAGTGACCGGCGTCCTCCGGTTGCGGCTCCTCGCGTATCGGCCCGATACCGTGGCCGGCCCGATGCTGGCGGGCGCGATGCTCGTCGGCGGCCGCCGCGCAAAGTTGCCCGCTCTCGCGTGGGGCGATCCGGCCCTGTTCCGCTGACGCCGGAACCGCGATACCGGCGCCTCCCACGGCGACGGTCAGAAGGTCAGCGTGGTCGATCTGTGGGTCGCGTCGAGCAGATCGATCGCCACCTGGCCGCCGGCGTATTCGGCGACCAGTTTCGCCAGTTCGACCGCGATCGCCATCGCGTCCACGTCCGGCAGATCCGGCAGGACATCCACGTTGTAGAGCAGATTCCGCGAATCCGGCTTGATCGCCGTGTGCTCCGACTGCCGCCACACCCAGCGGCGCGTGAGGACCGTGTTGCCCTCGGCGAGGATCACCTCCCCGGCGATCGGCCGCTCCGAGGACGTCGAACCGAAGGCGGAGAAGGTCTCGCCGCCGGTCGCGAGACGCAGCATGATGTCGCCGTCGACGTCGTCGAGCGCATGGCCGCCGATGGGAACGAGATGACGCAGGCTGATGACGGTCCCGATGTCGATGAGGCGGCCGAGGGACGACAGCGAGCCGCGGATCGCCCGGCGGGCCAGCGCCTCCACCGACGGCCGGAAGTCGCTCGGCCGAGCTCCGAAGGCACGGAATGCCTCTCGCCAGGGATGGATGCGGTGATCGGCCGCGACGGCGGTGATATCGATGGATTCCCGCAGGTCCGCGCAGGCTCGCTGCAACGCCGCGACCAGCGGTGGCTGGGACTCGCCGTTGCGGACGTTGCGGGCGACGAGGACGCCGACCCGGTAGGACGGATGCCGCTCGAACACGGCGTCGTCGACGGCATAGCGGATGGTCTTGCCGAGGAAGTGCGGCGTCGGATTCTCGGTGTTCACGTGGTTTCCTCCAGATCTGTTGCGGTGGGCAGGGTCGGGTCCACCGGGAATACCGGGAGGACCTCGCAGGTATCGGCTCTCGTGCACCCGCCGTCGGAGAGCCGGTAGGCATGCGCATGGGCCAGGCAGGTGACGACGCCGAGGCCGAAATCCGGCAGGCCGCGGCGGGCGAGGTCGGCACCCTTGTGCGGGCAGAACCGCGCGACGGCGAAGGACTTCCCGCCGCTACGGAAGATGGCGTACTGGCGTCCGTTCACGGTCGCCTGGAACGTGTCGTGCCAGACCGATCGAGGTGCGCGGCGAACGGAATCAGGATCGAACTCGAGGGGCTCACCGGAGGCGTTCACGCTTCGTACTCCCGGTTCGCCCTGCGCTGTTCGGCGAGGTCACGGAGCACCTCCACGGCGGGCACCAAGTCCACGTGACTCGGCAGCTCGGCGCGATTCGCGTGCGAGAGCAACGAGGGTTCGGTTCCCCCGACCTTGGCGGCCGCGATGAGGATGTGGTGTTCGACGTCCTGGATCTCGATTTCGGTGAATACGGCGTGCGCGGCCCGCACCACCGTCGATTCGCGAACCGGCGTAGCGGCCAGCGCGATGCGCAAGCCATCGATCGCCCGGCGCAGCCGGTGGTAGTCCAGGTTCTGCGTGCCGGAGAAGCCGGTCTCGCGTCCACTGAGCACGGCCATCGAGGGGCGGACGTGCCGCAGATAGAGCTCCGCGGGAAAGGCGCCGGCGAACCACATCGCGGCAGTGGTCGCCCGCAAGTAGCGCGCGGCGGCCAGAAGGGCATCGGCGGTCGCGCCGTCGTCCCCGGCCACCGCACGCGCTTGCGCACGCTGAATCTCCGCGAGACAGAAGACAGTCGACAGGTTGAACAGGTGATGCCCGATGATCCAGCGGTATTCCGCTCGCACCTCGACGGAGGCATCGGCGAACGGCTTGCCCGCGACGCGGGACGCCGTCTCGCGCACGGCCACCGACGTGGTCGCGCACCACCCCAGCATCTCGCCGATCGCGTCGAGCGCGCTGATGCTCTCGTCCAGGGCGATCGGGGCGGTGGACATCTCGGCCAGCACCGCCGCGCCGGTGACCACGATCTGCGCGGCCAGCACGTCGCGAGGCAATTCGGCCACCCGCACGAATCCGAAGTAGTGGTCGTAGTCGATGCTTCCCTCGACTTCGGATGTGGTCTCCACCTGGGCGACCACCGGAACGCCGGCCGGCATCAGCGCGCCCAGCTCGGCTCCGGCGGCGGCCAATTCCGCCGAGACGGCGGACGGAGTGGGCATCTGCTCGCGCAGCCGTCGCGTGAGCGCGCGCAGTCGCGCGGCGACCGGCGACAGCGCGGGATTGCGCGGCCGGACGATGCCCGTCGCGGGCTCCGGCAGCACCGACGTGAGCGGCAGGACGAGGGAAGGGCACGACAAGCTCTGATAGTTGCCGTCGGTATCATCCCGTGTCGTCGTATCGTGCCGACGGCGAATGGTCATTATCTGGGGCACCGGTTCTCTCGCCTTCGTCTCTTGGCTGCGGCAGCGCGGTTCGCGACAATTGATGCGCCTGGCGTTTGCCAGTTTCCAGTCGGCTGATCCGATAAGGGAGGGGTTGCGTGATGGCGGTCGGATCGCAACCCGCAACCCCGCCGAACCACCCGCCACACCGCGGTCCGCGAGAGGCAGCCGACGCAGCGGGCCCGGCCGCGAGCAGACGAGCCTTCGGCCGGGAACTCCGGCGGTGGCGCGAGTTTCGCGGCATGTCGCAGGCCGAGCTCGGCAATCTCGTTCATTGCGACAAGTCGGTGATCAGCCGCATCGAGGCCGGACAGCGACCGGTCTCCCCGAATTTCATCGCCTCCTGTGAGCGCGAACTGGCCACCGGCGGTGCCCTGCTCGCGCAAGCGCCCGCGCCGAAGGCGCACAGCGCGGCACAGCCCGTGTCACTGGCCGAGCTGGGCTTGCCGCCCGCGCCCAGGCTCGTCGGCCGCGCGTCGCAGCTCGCCGAGATGCTCGCGGTGCTCGCGGGGGACGAGGCGCACCGGAATTCCGCGCGGATCTGCCTGATTCGGGGTATGGCCGGGGTCGGCAAGACCGCACTCGCATTGCACGCCGCCCACCAGCTGATGCCCGTCTTCACGGACGGATGCGTCTACCGCGATCTGGGCGGAGACACGACCGGTGTCAGCCCGACGCGCCCGGAGGACCTGCTGGAATGGCTGCTGCGGCATCTGCGGGTCGACGCCAAGGCGATGCCGGTGGGGCTCGCGGATCGGGCCGCACTGTATCGCGGGCGCACCCGGGGCAAACGCATCCTGCTGGTGCTGGACAACGTGCGGCACAGTGATCAGGTCATGTCCGTGCTTCCGTCCGAGGCCGGCTGCGCGGTGATCGTCAACACGCGCCATCGGCTCGCCTCCGTCGATGCCGCGGTCCATATCGACCTGGATCCGCTGCCCCGTGCCGACGCCCGAGACCTGTTGCGGCAGACCGCCACGCCGAACGCCGTACCCGACGACGACCCTGTCCCCGTCGAGGAGGTCGAGCAGATCGTCGAACGATGCGGCGATCTGCCCCTGGCCATTCACATCGCGGCGAGTATGTACCGCCGCAAACCGCACCTCGGGTTCCGCGGCGTGCTCGAGCATCTCACCGCCCATGCCGAAGGCATCGACACCTTCTCCGACGGGGACCGCAGTGTCGCCACGGTTCTGCGTACGGCACTGGCGGAACTCGGTGAATCGGAGCGCCACTTGTTCCGGCTGCTGTCGGTGCACCCGGGCCGGCGGTACACCCCCGAAGTAGCCGCCGCGCTGGCGGGCACATCCGTACGCCAGGGCAGGCAACAGCTCGACGCCCTCTGGGACCGGCATCTTCTCGTCGCCGGAGACGGCGAGGGCTACGGCATCCACGATCTGCTGCGCGAGTTGTCCGCCGACGAAGCCACCGCACTCTCCGACGCCGAACGCGGCGCGGCGTTACGGCGGGTCCTCGCGCTCTACCTCCGAACCGCCGACGCCGCCGACGCGCTGATCGCACCGCATCGCAACCGGGTGCCACTGCCCGGAGAGATCGGCGACGAGGTCGCCGCGCGGTTCACCGACCCCGCCGCTGCGCTGGAATGGCTCGACGCCGAAGAGACCACCCTGGTCGCCCTCGCCCGTGCCGCCCGGGCGCATCGACATGACGAATACGCATGCCACCTGGCGCACATCCTGCGCGGCTACTTCTTCCACACCCGCCGCTGCGACCCCTGGATAGCGACCCATGAGGACGCGCTCGAGTGCGCTCGCCGCTCGCACGACCGCTGGTGGGAGGCGACCACCTCCAACAATCTCGGTCTGGCCTTCGCCATGCGCCACGACCTCGACGACGCCTCCCGGCACTATCGGCACGCGCTGGCCCTGCTCACCGAATTGGGCGACGACATCGGCGCCAGTCATACGCGGGGACACCAAGCCTGGATCCATTACTTGCGCGGGCAGTACAGCGAGGCGGTCGAGCAGGCACGCGCCGCGCTGGCGGTCTATCGGCGGCACGGCATGCGCCGCAACGCCGCCATCATGATGCGTGAGATCGGCTGCTCGCTGGCCGCGCTGAACCAGGCCGAGGAAGCCGCCGAGCACCTCGAACCCGCGATCGCCGAATTCGACGCGCTCGGTCTGGACCTCGACATGAGCATGGCGCTCAACTGCCTCGGCGAGCTACATCTGCGCAGCGATCCGGCCGACGCGTCGGCGCGGTTCGGCGCGGCGCGGCGAACGGCACGGGCTTGCGGCAGCCGCATCGAGGAAGCACGGGCCTTACGCGGTCTGGGTAGCGCGGCGGCACTGCTCGGACGTTCGAAACCCGCACGCGCGTATTGGTCGTCCGCGTTGACGCTGATGGAGCAGTTCCGGCTTCCGGGCTCGGACGACGTGCGCCGGCTCATCGCGGACCACGCGGCCGGTTCCGCCCACGCGGGATCGAGCAAAGGGGGTCCCATGGACGCCCACGTGAATCCGCCGCGCTGAAAGCCTGTCTGCGCAGCGCGGCGCTCCCCCGATCAGAGGGCGTAGGGCGCGATGAAACGCTCGAGGGCGTCCCAGAGTCCGGCTTCGCGCCGCGGGTCGTACGACTCCTCCGACGAGCGGTCCACCCGGCCGCGGTCGACGTAGGCGCCGGTCGGCGCGGCGGTGGCGCCGACGACGACGTCGGCGAGGTAGCGCCCGGCGGCCGCGCGGCTGGTCGCGAACGGCGTGAGGGTGAGCACCGGCAGGATGCGGCGCATCGCGAACCGGGACGCCGGACCCGCGTTGCGGGCGAGGCCGGTGCCGGGGACGAACCCCGGGTTGAAGCCGATGACCTCGATCCCGGACCGCAGGCGGCGTGCGTACTCGTGCACGAGGTAGATGGCGGCGAGTTTGCTCGTCGAGTACGCGGTGCGTCCGGCGGCGGTGGTACGCGGCTCGGGAAACGCGCCTGGGCGAGCGAGGACGTCCGGGGGCTGCCAGACCGGGCCGGGCACCATACCCAAGTTGTGCCGCAAGTCGCCGAAGTGGGTGTCGCTCACGGTGATCACGATCCGGGCCGGGGCGTCGAAGCGATCCTCGAGCAGGCGGATGAACAGATGGTTGGCGAGCACGTTGACGGCGAAGGTGGACTCGAATCCGCCGGGCCCCTCGGTGAGCGCGTTCGTGTACTGCATTCCCGCGTTGCCCACGAAACCGCGCAGCGGCGGCAGCTCGTCCCGGTCGAGCCTGCCGCGGATCTCGGCCACGGCCGAACGCACGCTGTCCGGTGCGCCGAGGTCGACCTCGACGTGCGACACCCGCTGCCCCCCGGCGCCCAGTTCGGCGGCCAGTCGTGCGCCGGTGGAGCCGCGGGCGGCGACGACGAGATGCGCCTGCGGTGACGCGCGGAGGATGCGCTCCGCGGCGACGCGGCCGATCCCGCGACTCGCCCCCGTCATCACGATGGTCGACGGCATGGAACCTCCTGCACTGTGGGCCCGATCGGTCGTCTTCGATGGTCGTCGCCCTGGCTGTGGGCTGCCAGTGCCGTGCCCGTCACCAGGACTGCCGGTACCCAGGCTGCCGCGACGCGCGGCAGACAGAATGGAGGCGTGGCTCGTTCTCGTTCCGATTTCGGCGCGCTGCTGCACGCCTGGCGCGACCGCCTGTCGCCCGTCGACGCCGGTTTCCCGGTGACGGCCGGCCGGCGTGCCCCGGGACTGCGCCGTGAGGAGCTCGCGCAGCTCGCCGGGCTGTCGGTCGACTACATCCTGCGCTTGGAGCAAGGTCGCGCCCGCAATCCGTCGGCGCAGGTGGTCGGCGCGCTCGCGCGGGCTCTGCAGCTGTCCCGGAGCGAGCGCGACGAGCTGTACCGCAAGGCCGGTCTGCTGCCGCCGCAGGACGGAACGATCGGCACGCACGTGCCCCCTGGCGTCCAACGGCTCACCGCGCGTCTCGGCGACGTCCCGATCGGGGTGTTCGCCGCCGACTGGACACTCGTGTGGTGGAACGGCATGTGGAGCGCCCTGCACGGCGACCCCTCGACGGTCCCCGCCACCGAGCGCAACCTCGCGCGTGCCGTTTTCGGCACCGGCGCGGCGCGGGCTTCGGTCCGTCCCTTCCGGTCCGACCGCGCGGAAGGCGCGTTCGCGGCGTCGATCGTCGCCGATCTGAAGGACGCGGTGTCCCGGTATCCCGCCGACGCCGGGCTCGATCGCCTCGTGCGGGATCTTCGCACCGCGTCCGGCGCTTTCGCGCAGCTCTGGACGACGGCGACCGCGTCCAAGCACACGTCCGACCGGAAGACGATCCGGCACCCCGAGGTCGGCGACATCACCCTCGACTGCGACGTCCTCGTCGTTCCAGGCGCCGACCTTCGCATGGTCACCTACACGGCGGCGGACGGAAGCGACGACGCGGGGAAGCTCGACCTGCTCCGCGTCACGAACGACCGCGCGGCCGGTACGCCGCCCTGACCCGCGACGTTGGCACGGTGCGCGTACCGGCGTGCGCGTCGGTGGTCGGCGCCCTGGACCCGGTCAGCGCACAGGCTGATCGGCCCAAGCCTGCGGCAGTGCCGCACAAGACACGTCGGCGATCTCGTGCAAGCGCTGCGGGGGAAAACCCAAACGGCTCAATTGGATCAGGCCCTGGGCGACCATCACGACATTGGCGCTGACGGCCGAGAGCGTGGCTTCGTCGCCGGCTCCGGCGTCGTGCATGGCGGGGCGCAGCCGGTCGGCGACGCCCTGCTCCATGGCCGTGGTGGTCCGGGTCCCGATGGTGGCGACCTCGGGGATCCGGGTGGCGAGCTGGGCGATGCTGTTGATCATCAGACACCCGCGCCGATCCGGCTGCGCGGCACAGTCTTCGATGATCGCCTGGTACAGCGCGCGCACCGCGGAGCGCGCCGAACCGCCCGCCGAACCGATGGCCTCGCGGACCAGACGCGCGCGGCGCTCGCAATAGCGTTCGAACGCCACCAAGAACAGGCCGCGCTTGCTGCCGTAGGCGGCGTAGATGCTCCCGTTCCCGACGCCGGTCGCCAGCGAGACGTCTTCCACCGACGTGCTGTCGAAACCCTTCGACCAGAACAGCTCGGTCGCGGCGTCGAGCAGGCTCGATTCGTCGAACTGTCGCGGCCGTCCCATGCGCTCACCGTACCAATCGGTGTGCGAGGTCCGGCACATCACTTGTTCTGGAGGCTCGCCTCCACAATACTGTTGACATGTCCCACAACTTCGCCGCCTCGCCCAGCAAACGGGTGGGCATTCTGGTCTTCGACGGCGTGAAGATGCTCGACTTCGTGGGGCCCGCGGAGGTGTTCGTAGAGGCGAATCAATCGGTGGCGGGGTACGAGGTGGTCCTGGTCTCGGCCGATGGCAAGGACGCCCAGACCTCGATCGGCGCGCGGGTCGAGGTGAGCTGCGCGGCCGCCGAGGCGGGCCGTTTCGACACGGTGGTGATCCCGGGAAGCGAGCTGCCGCCGGGCAAATTCGTGACGCCGGCGGTGCTGGCGGCCGCACGGCACCTGTCCTGCAACACGCGGCGGTTGGCATCCATCTGCAGTGGCGCGTTCGTGCTGGCCGAACTGGGCCTGTTCGACGGCAGACGCGCGAGCACGCACTGGAAATTCGCGGCCGACCTCGCGCGGCGCTACCCGTCCATCGAGGTGGACCCCGACGCCATCTTCGTGCGGGACGGCAACCTCTACAGCTCGGCCGGGGTCGCGGCGGGCGTCGATCTCGCACTGGCCCTCGTCGAAGAGGACCACGGCGCCGACGTCGCGCGGAACGTGGCGCAGGCGCTGGTGGTCTACATGCAGCGCGCGGGAGGGCAATCCCAGTTCTCCGCGTCGCTGAGCGGACCCGTGCCGCGCAGCCCGCTGGTGCGCGGAGTCGTGGACTTGATCTGCGCGGATCCGGCCTACCCGCACACCGTGCAGACCCTCGCCGCGCACGCGCGGGTCAGCGTCCGGCATCTGACCCGGCTGTTCCGGGCGGAACTCGAACGCTCCCCCGCGGAGTACGTCGCGTTCATCCGCTTCGGCACGGCCCGGGACATGCTGCACGCCGGGTACAGCGTGACGGAGACCGCGATGGCCGCGGGATACGGCACCAGCGAGGCGTTGCGCCGCGCGTTCGTGGCGCGCCTGGGCGTCTCCCCGAGCAAATACCAGCAACGCTTCCGGTCGACCGCCAGGGCGGAGCCGGTGATGGAGCAGGCCGTGTCCTGATCAGAGGCATTTGTGGCCCGTGCGGAGGGGCGCGCGCATGGGTGTCCGGCCGAGACTGGGTCGGCCACAGCGCCACTCGTCGTGCGCTGGAGAAAGGAACGCTATGTCCGCCCCGGCAAGTCCGACCATCGTCCTGGTGCACGGCGCTTTCGCCGATGCCTCGAGCTGGTCCCCGGTCACCGAACGGCTGCTCGGCCAGGGGCCATCGCGTCCTGGTTCCTCCGGTGTTCAATCGCAGCCTCGCGGCGGACGCGGCCTACATCAGGTCGTTCGTGGAGCGGATCGACGGCCCCGTGCTGCTGGCCGGGCACTCCTACGGCGGGGCCGTCATCACCGTCGCTGGCGTCGCCGACAACGTCGTGGGCTTGGTCTACGTGTCCGGCTACGCCCTCGAGGAGGGCGAGAGCCTCGGTCAGCTGCAGGGCGGGTTCCCGGACTCCGACCTGGCGGCCAACCTCGTCTACGCGCCGTACCCGATCGAGGGCGCCGAGCCCGGCACGGACGTCTCGGTCGAGATCAGCGCCTTCCCGGAGGTTTTCGCCGCGGGCCTCGACGCGGCGAAGGCCGCGGTGCTCGCGGTCTCGCAACGGCCGTTGTCCGCCATCGCGTTCAACGAGCCCGCCTCGGCGGCCGCGTGGAAGACCAAACCGGCCTGGGGCATCGTGTCCAGCGCCGACCGAACCATCAATCCCGAGGTCGAGCGATTCGGCTATCGGCGAGCCGGATTCCGCGCGGTCGTGGAGATCGATGGACCACACCTGGTCATGCAGACCCACCCCGGCGAAGTCGCGGCCGTCATCACCGACGCGATCGCCGCGTCGGCCTGAGCCACCGCAGTTCCCACACCCCTATCAGAGAGGCACGATCATGTCAGGAAACCCGCTGGGCATCTCGCTCGAACCCGCGGCGCAGGAGTTCGTCGACGCGACCGCACAGCCGCCGTTCCTCTACCAGCTCCCGCCCGAAGAGGGCCGCAAAGCGGTGGACGGCGTGCAGGACTCGCCGATCTTCAAGCCCGAGATCGACGAGGAGTGGATCACCGTCGAGGGCGGGCCGACCGGCTCGGTGCGGGTTCGGATCGTCAAGCCGCAGGGCGCTACCGGGACATTGCCGGTGATCGTCTACACCCACGGCGCGGGATGGGTGTTCGGCGACGCGCACACGCACGACCGCCTGGTGCGCGATCTCGCCGTCGGCACGAACGCGGCCGTCGTGTTCCCCGAGTACGACCGGTCTCCGGACGTGCGCTACCCGGTGGCCAACGAGCAGTCCTACCGCGTCGCCCAATGGGTCACCACCCATGGCGCCGAGAAGGGCCTCGATTCGTCCCGCATCGCGATCGCGGGCGACTCGGTCGGCGGCAACATGGCCATCGCGCTGACCCTGATGGCCAAGGAACGCGGCGATGTCTCCTTCGTTCAGCAGGTGCTGTTCTACCCGGTGACCGACGCCAATTTCGACACGGGCTCCTACGAGCAGTTCGCCGAGGGGTACTTCCTCACCCGCGAGGGCATGAAGTGGTTCTGGGATCAGTACACCACCAGTGCGGACGAGCGCGCGCAGATCACGGTGTCCCCGCTGCGCGCGACCACCGCGCAGCTGGCCGGGCTGCCGCCCGCGCTGGTCATCACCGCCGAGGCCGATGTGCTGCGCGACGAGGGCGAAGCCTTCGCGGGCAAGTTGCGCGCCGCGGGCGTGCCGGTCACCCAGGTGCGCTACGGCGGGATCGTGCACGACTTCGTGATGGTCAACTCGCTGCACGACACCCATGCCGCCAAGGCGGCGGTGGCGCAGGCCGTCGCGACTTTGCGGTCCGCCCTGTACCCCGCCTGAGCCGTACCCGACGATCCGATTCGGAGGAATCACACTCGTGAGCACCGAGCCCACCAGCCCGACCATCGTGCTTGTCCACGGCGCGTTCGCCGACTCCTCCAGCTGGAACGGGGTCATCGAACGGTTGCGCGCACAAGGACATTCCGTCATCGCGGCCGCCAATCCGTTGCGCGGCCTCGACAGTGACGCCGCCTATGTTGCCTCGGTCCTCGACACCGTGGAAGGGCCGTGCGTTCTGGTCGGCCATTCCTACGGCGGGAGCGTCATCACGGTTGCCGCCGCCGGGAAGAGCAATGTCGAAGCGCTCGTCTACATCGCCGCTTTCATTCCCGACGAAGGCGAGAGCGCGCTGCAATTGACCGACAAGTTCCCCGGATCGACGCTCGGGCCGACCACCCGGGCCGCGGCCTACCCGCTTCCGGGCGGGGGCACCGGCACCGAGCTCTACATCCGGCAGGAGGAATTCCACCGGCAGTTCGCCGCCGACGTGCCCGCCGCCACCGGCGAGCTGATGGCCGCGACCCAGCGGCCGGTCGCCCTCGACGCCCTGCAACAGCCCGCCACCGCAACCGCGTGGCGGGATATCCGGTCGTTCGCGCTGCTCACCAGCGAGGACAAGAACATTCCGGTGGAAGCGCAGCGGTTCATGGCGCAGCGGGCGGGCGCCGATGTCGTCGAGGTCTCGGCCTCGCACGCGGTCTCGGTGTCGGCTCCCGACGTGGTCTGCGAGTTGATCGCCCGAGCCGCCGCGAAGTAGCTCCGAGCGGTCCGCGCGGCGCGATCGCGCCGCGCGGATCGCTGCCTCAGAAATCGATGACAGCGGTGGCGAAGCCGTCGATCGCCACAACGGGCTCGCCGAGCGGTGCGGCTCGCAAACCATCGAACCCCACCTGCTCGACAGAAATCGGTACGGACGTCGCGATGGTGACCGTCAGGGGTGCGTCGAACTTATTGACCAGCAGAAGCTTTCGTCTGCCGGAAGCGGTGACGAAAGCTCGTGCGTGAAAGCGTGGATCGGGGTAGGCGGTGCTGGTCGCGGCCAGCTGATCGCCCGGGCCGAAATGCCGCAGCAATAAGGCCAGGGCTTCGTAACGCAGGTTCGGGGCGCCGGTCTCCCAGTCGATCAGCGATGTGCCGGGGATCATGCCGGGGTAGTCCATGAATTCGGCGATGCCGACCAAGTCGACCCCGAGCGCGACCAGCTCGGCCCAGAGGTAGGACTGCACCGCGGCGCTGAGTGCCCAGTAATCATCGGGAATCTCCGGGCTCGGATTCATGAGGTCGGCCGGGAACGTGCCGATCTCGTTGATGAACGTCGCCGCGTCCGGCGCGAGCCTGCGCCGGATACCTTCGATGAACCGTGCCTGGTCCAGGAAACCATCCGCTCGCGCGAAGAAGATGTCGCGCAAGTGCGCGGCCGGCGCGTTGCCCTCCGGCCCGAACGGATTGACGATGTCCGGCTGGGCGTAGAAGTGGTAGGAGAAAGCGTCGACCGGAACGCCGGGACGATGATTGGCCGGATCCAGGAAATTCCAGTAGTACTCGGGATTGCGGTGGATGTGGCTCAGCGACAATCCGACGAATTTCATCTCGGGATCCAGCGGGCGAAGACGTTCCACGACCGCGTCATAGAGTCTCGTGTAGGCCTCCGGTCCGATCCGGTGCCCGAGGTCCGGCTCGCACAGGACTTCCCAATATGCGAAGCGGTAATGATGCCCCGACTCGTGGCGACGCCCCAGTTCGTCGGTGAACCCACCCGCGATATACCAACTGGCGACACGGTAGAAGTAATCCGCCACCTCGGTGAAGGTGGGATCGCGGAATTCGGTGCCCCGCTCGTAGTCCCAATGGATCTCGTCGCGGTTCTCCGCTACGGCCACGGGCTCGTCGGTGCGGAACATCCAGGCCGGAATGGTCGCGAAATTCGCGACGACCGGCCGGCCTTCCGCGGCGTCCATGAAGTCCTCGACCAGGGGATCGAGCAGCTGGAAATCCCAGAATGTCTCGGTCGCCGTGGGCGGGGTCAGCTCGGCGACCGAGATGCGCGGGTGGGAATACCACGGCAGGAACCGAACGAGGTCGGCGTCGAGCGCGCGCAGCGCGGCGAAGGCTTTGTCGTGGATCGGCGAATTCCGGCGCAGCGGCGGAGCGGTCCACACGTGCGTTGTCAGTGTGGTGCGCGAGGTGCCGGTGGTGGCGGTCCAGTCGATGCGAACCGGATTCGCGGGTGCGCTTGTCATTTCGTTGTGCTCTTCTGTTGTGGAGGCGGGAATCCGAGTGCAGGCAAGAGAGCTTGATCGACGATGGCCGCCCGGACGCGCTCGTCGGGCCACCGTCCGGTGTCGATCTGATGCTTGATCACCAGCGCCTCGCCGATATCGCTCACGATCGGTGTGATCAGCGCGGAGTCGATCTGCCCCAGTGACGCGTAATGGTCGAGCACCGTCCGGGTGAATCGGCCGCCACGCAGGTCGAAGACATTGTGGTAGAGCGCCTCGACCAGGTCGGGCCGCCGCTGCCGTTCCGCGAGGACGGCAGCGGCGGCTGCTCCGGTCGGCGCGGACAGCCACTGCGTCAACTGCTCCAGTGCGCGCAGCAGGTCGCCGCGCAGGTTGCCGCCCGTGGGGGACGGAACTTCGACCGGATACGCCTGCGCCAGGGCCTCGATCAGCAAGTCCTCGACTGTCGGCCAATGCCGGTAGAGCGAGGTCTTGGCCACACCCGCGCGACGCGCGACTCCCTCCATCGCCAACCGCGCCACCCCCGCCTCGGCGGCCTCGGCGATGACGGCCGCATGACAGTCGGCGCGTAACTCGCGCTGGGTCCGGCGCCCCTTCTCAACGGGCTTTCTTGCGTTCACAACGCAAATATAGATACGGCAAAGTAGCTAGTCAATTGTAGCTACAAAAATATAGCTTAGCGACCTCGTTGTGCGGTTGTGACCGCAGAGTCGCGCGGGCGTCAGCCGCAGACGGCACCGATCGAGGCCGAGCCGACCAGTTTCGTGTACTTGGCCAAGACGCCGCGCGTGTAGCGAGGCGGCAGTGGTGCCCAGCCGTCCCGGCGGCGCGCGAGTTCGTCGGCGTCGACCAGCAGGTCGAGAGTGCCCGCGGCGACGTCGAGCCGGATGGGGTCACCGTCGCGCACGAAGGCGATCGGTCCGCCGTCCACGGCCTCCGGGGCGACATGCCCGACACACAGGCCGGTGGTGCCGCCGGAGAACCGTCCGTCGGTGAGCAGCAGGACGTCCTTGCCCAGGCCCGCGCCCTTGATGGCCGCGGTGATGGCGAGCATCTCGCGCATTCCGGGACCGCCTTTCGGTCCCTCGTACCGGATGACGACCACGTCGCCCGCCGCGATCGTGCCGTCTTCCAGCGCGTCCATCGCCGCGCGTTCCCGGTCGAAAACCCGTGCCGTGCCGGCGAATACGTCGGAATCGAAGCCCGCCGACTTGACGACGGCGCCGTCCGGAGCGAGCGAACCGGACAGGATGGTGATGCCACCGGTCGGATGGATCGGTGCCGCCATCGCGCGGATCACCTTGCCGTCGGGGTCCGGCGGGGTGATGTCGGCCAGGTTCTCCGCCACCGTCCGTCCCGTCACCGTCAGGCAGTCGCCGTGCAACAACCCGGCGTCGAGCAGAGCCTTCATCATCACCGGCACGCCGCCGATCCGGTCCACATCGGTCATCACGTGCTTGCCGAAGGGTTTGACGTCGGCGAGGTGCGGAACGCGGCGGCCGATGCGCGCGAAGTCGTCCAGCGAGAGATCGACGTTCGCCTCGTGCGCGATGGCCAGTAGATGCAGCACGGCGTTGGTGGACCCGCCGAACGCCATGACGACCGCGATCGCGTTCTCGAAAGCCGGTTTGGTGAGGATGTCGGCGGGCGTGATCCCCTGCCGGATCAACTCGATCACGGCCTCGCCGCTGCGGCGGGCGTAACCGTCGCGGCGGCGGTCGGTCGCTGGCGGGGCCGCGCTGCCGGGCAGCGACATGCCCAGCGCCTCCGCCGCGCTGGCCATGGTGTTGGCGGTGTACATGCCACCGCACGCCCCTTCGCCCGGGCAGATCGCCCGCTCGATGGCGGCGACGTCCTCGCGGCTCATCAGCCCCCGGGCGCAGGCGCCGACAGCTTCGAAGGCGTCGATGATCGTCACCTCGCGCTCGCTGCCGTCGGAGAGCTTGGCGATCCCGGGCAGGATCGACCCCGCGTACAAGAACACGCTCGCCAGGTTCAGCCGGGCCGCGGCCATCAGCATCCCGGGCAGCGACTTGTCGCACCCGGCCAGCAGCACCGAACCGTCGAGCCGCTCGGCTTGCATCACCGTCTCGACGCTGTCGGCGATCACCTCCCGCGAAACCAAGGAGAAGTGCATCCCCTCGTGGCCCATGGAGATGCCGTCGGACACCGAGATGGTGCCGAACTGCATGGGAAAGCCGCCGCCGGAGAAGACGCCGTCCTTACAGCCCTGGGCGAGCCGGTCCAGGGACAGATTGCAGGGAGTGATCTCGTTCCACGAGGAGGCGACGCCGATCTGCGGCTTCTCCCAGTCCGCGTCGCCCATGCCGACCGCGCGCAGCATCCCGCGTGCGGCGGTCTTCTCCAGACCGTCGGTGACGTCGCGGCTGCGCGGCTTGAGATCGGGAACCTTCGAATTGTCGGGCATGGTTTCCCATCATGCTCGGTCCGCTCCGATCGCAGTGGCGACCACGCCGAATCCACGCACACCGCCATGTTCGTACGCCCAGAGCGTAATGCCGGGCAGACCAGCGATCCGGGACCGTACGCTCTGCTCATGAGCGAGCACCCGAGACTGCACTCGATTCCCGGTGGACGCGACGACCGGCAGCAGGACATGCGGACACCGCCGGAACCCTTGTGGCGCGAGGTGCTCGGCGAACAGTTGCGCACGCTGCGGCAGGACCGCAGCGAGACGCTGGTCGAAACCGCTCGCCGGGCGGGCATTTCCCCGCAGTATCTGTCGGAGGTGGAAAGAGGGCGCAAAGAGCCCTCGAGCGAGATGATCGCCGCCTTGGCCGGCTCCCTCGGCACCACACTGGGCGAACTCACCGGCCAGGTGGCCGACCAGCTGCGGGCCCGGCGCCGGATAGCACTCTTGCGACGGCCTGCGCCACGTTCCGGCACCGGGCCCACGCTGATGGCCCTGGCGGCCTAGTCCCGCCGCCCCAGGACCTGGTCGACGAGGCCGTACTCGACCGCGGCCGACGCGGTGAAGACCCGGTCGCGATCGGTGTCGCGCCGTAGCCGCTCCACCGTTTGCCCGGTGTGCTTGGACAGGATCGACTCGATCTCCGCCCGCATGCGCACCAGTTCGTCGGCCTGCAGGATCAAATCGGGAATCGTGCCCTGCCCGCGCGCGGCGGGTTGGTGCAGCACCACCCTGGCGTGCGGGAGCATGGCGCGGCGGCCGGGTTCGCCGCCCGCCAGCAGCACCGCGCCCACCGCGATCGCCTGCCCGACGCAGGTGGTCTGCACGGGCGACTGAATGTGCTGCATCGTGTCGTACACGGCGAGCATGGACGACAGATCCCCGCCCTCACAGTTGATGTAGAGGTTGATCTCCTGCTCCGGGCTTTCCGACTCCAGGTGCAGCAGCTGCGCGATGAGCGCGTTGGCGACGCCCGAGTCGATCGGCGTGCCGAGGTAGACGATGCGCTCGGCGAGCAGGTGGGAGTAGATGTCGGTGATCCGCTCGCCGCCGCGCGGATGCTGCGCGATCACATTGGGAATGGTGTAGGTACTCATGCTGTGTCCTTTCCGGCATGAGCGGGGCCCTGCGTGGTTACGCTGCGCTGCCGCCTCCGGGCCTGACCGCTCATGCTGTATCCGATTCCGGCATGAGCGGGGCCCTGCGTGGTTACGCTGCGCTGCCGCCTCCGGGCCTGACCGCTCATGCTGTATCCGATTCCGGCATGAGCAGGGCCCTGCGTGGTTACGCTGCGCTGCCGCCTCCGGGCCTGACCGCTCATGCTGCGTCCGATTCCGGCATGAGCAGGGCCCTGCGTGGTCACGCTGCGCTGCCGCCTCCGGGCCTGACCGCTCATGCTGCGTCCGATTCCGGCATGAGCAGGGCCCTGCGTGGTCACGCTGCGCTGCCGCCTCCGGGCCTGACCGCTCATGCCGAGATCCCGATTCGCTGGCGTTGGGGGACGATCTGCCCGAACGAGTCGACGATGTGGTCGACGAAGCCGTACTCCTTGGCCTGCGCCGCGGTGAACCAGCGGTCGTGCAGCGAATCCTCGTAGATTCGGTCGAACGGCTGGCCGGTGTCCTCGGCGATGATTCCGAGCACCGTGTCGACGGTGTAGCGCAGATCGTCGGCTTGGACCTCGACGTCCACGGCGGTGCCGCCGATGCCCGCTGATCCCTGGTGCATCAGCACCCGCGCGTGCGGCAATGCGAAACGCTTGCCTTTGCTCCCTGACGACAAGAGGAATTGCCCCGCACTGCAAGCCAATCCGAGCGCGAGCGTGGAGACCTCGCACGGCACCAGCCGCATCACGTCGCGGATGGCGAGCATCGAGGGAACCGATCCGCCCGGCGAATGGATCCACAGCGAGATACCCGCCTCGGGGTCCTCGGCGGCGAGCGTGAGCAGCTGGGTCATCAGCAGCGTGCCGTTGTCGTCATCGAGCGCGCCGTCGAGCACGACGATGCGGCGGCTGAGCAGTTGCTCGCGCGCCCGCCAGCTGAACATCGGGGTCTTGTCATCGTGAGCCATGGCTCCACGGTGCCGCACCAGCGGCACGAAACCGGCTGTCTGCTGCCGTGGGCAGATCCGCTCTCAGCAGCCGGGCGACCGACGAGCCGGTGCGGCGAGAAGACCGCGCAGCCGCGCCGAATCGCGCCGGGACTGGTGCACTATGCGCATCACGGTAGAAGCCGCGGTGCGGCTCTACGACGCGCTCGCCGACTGGGCGGAATGGGCCGGAACGGCGCCGCTGTCCGAGCCGAAATCCTGAAGCGCCCGGACGATCCGGCCCGAAGAACGACGATGCCCGTCGGCGCGGGGTGCGCTGACGGGCATCGTCGCCGGGAACTGGGCGCTAGGACTCGCGGCCGGCTGTCGAGGCGGAACGCTGCCTGCTGGTGCGGGCGCGGCGGCGTTCGGCCTGCAACTCGGCGAGTTCCTGCTCGAGGATGTCGGCGACGCGGAACGAACCGGTGTCGTAGATGTCCGGCGTGCGGGCCGTCGGCGGCTGCGCGATATCGGGCTTGGGGGCGTCCTTGTCGTTCTTGGGCTCCGGCGTCGGGCTGTCGCTCTTGGCTTCCGCCTGCGGGCGGCGCGTGGCCACCGGGATCTCCGCCGTCGCGACCTCGGTCTCGGCGACCGTGGTGCGGGGCTTGGCCGGGGGCGTCTGCCGGACGACCACCTTCGCTGCGGCGGGCTCGTCGGCGGGCACCCGCGCGGCCGGACGGTCCTCGGACCTGGCGGCCGCGACCGATGCGGGCTCGCTCGCGACGAGCTTCTTCCCGTTGGCCGACGGCGCACTGCCGTTGACGACGCTGTCTTCGACCCGCGTCGACGCGCTGAAGACTTCCATCGCGTCGAGGTCCTCGATCGACTCGGGCAGCAACGGCTTCCGCGGTGCCTCGACCGGCGCCCATTGGGTCTCGGCCTTCGCCACGGCCACGGGCTGCTCCTCGGAAACCTCCGGAGCGCTGTCGGTTTCGACGACCTCGACGGCCTCCTGCTCGACGACCTCCACCGGGGGCGCGGCCACCACGGGCCGCGGTTCGGGGTTCACCTGCTCGTGCGGGATGCCCGGCGCCTCGGGCGCGGCGGGCATCCGGTACCTGGGCAGCGTGAGCCGGATCTGCTCGGCCGGGTCGGGCAGGTCGCGGACCTGCTCGGTGGCCCTGGCGATGGCGAGGCCGTAGCGGGCGCTCGCGGCGTCGTGGATGAGCAGCGCGACGCCGATCATCACCGGCGCGATGGCGTGCACGGCCGCGTCGTACCACGCGCCCGCGCGCAGATAGGGGTAGGTGTTGAGGCTGACGGTCAAGGTCAGCAGGGCCATTTCGGCGGCCGCGACCTGACGGCGGTTGTCCACCACACCCCACTCGGCGACCTTGTTGGTGCCGATCATGATGATGATCAGGCAGACGCTGATCATGCCTTCGAGCAGGTAGCTGAACCAGTACAGCGGATCGGTCGCGCCACCGGGAGCGATGTTGTGCTGGACGTTGACCGCCGACCACAACATGCCAGCCGCGACGACGCCCGCCAGCGCGCGCAGCGACCAGGACCGATGCCGGTAGAGCGAGGCCAGCTTCGCGTGCGGGCTGGATTCGCGCCGTTGCGCGGCAATCGCCTTGCGGGCGAGCAAAAGGTCTCGCATGTCGGCCTTCTCGATCGCTTCGGTGGTCTGCCTGGCGCGGTCGGACGCCGCGGCGGCCGCCTGCGCCTCTTTCCAGCGCTGTCCACGCTCCTGGGTGCGAATCCGTTCGGCGAGCTCACGTTCGGCATACAGTTCGTCCTCCGACAGCGCCTCGGTGAGCGCGGGATCGAACTGGTAGGCGAGCCGTCCACGGGCCTTCTCGACCCGCCTCGCCAGCTGTGTAACCTCGTCCTCGATGGGATGTTCGATGACCATCAGCGCTCCCCGCACGGGAGAGTCGATGGCAGACAAGTGATCACGAATGGCAACGGCACGTCTCATTCATAGTCGATCCACCGCTACTGGCGAAACTGTTCATTTGCCATCTCGCAAAACTATTCGGCGCGCCGCGGACGACACACGCGCCGCGAGGTGATTCCCCGCGCGTCGCAGGCATTTCCCCTCCTACCGCGCAGCAGACCATTGATCGCTCTATGCTGGAGTGGCGCGCTCTCCCTTCGCGGCGGCGCGTGCGCTCCCGCAGCGCGTTCGGATACGCCGGTGCTGTCGAGATTCGCCCCTCGGCGGCACCGGGCCCGCCCACACCCCCGGGCCGCGATCATCGCGGCGTGCCGCGCCGGATCCGCGAACAGCTCTCCGTCACTCACCGGTGCCCGGCCGCGCGTTCGGCGTCCACCGAGTCGAGCACCCGGGACAACATGTCGAACAGCAGCCGGTCCAGCCCGTCCTGGTCGACGTCGTCGCGGGACAGCCACTGCACGGTGAGGTCCTCGGCCATCGCCCACCACGAACGCACCACCAGGCGCTCGGCGGTCGAGCGCGCGGGCCGGCCCAGAGCGGCGAACACCCGATCGGTCAGTTCGTCGTGCATCCGCTCCATGATCGACTCGAGCACCGGGTCCTGCCCCGCGGCGCGGAGCAGCCCCACCAGTGGTCCGCTGCGCCTGCGCATGTAGCCCACGAAGTTGGCGATCATCGACGCGAGCGGGTCCGCCGCGTCCGGATCGGGGCCGGTGGCGCGCAGGAATCGCTGCGACGCGGCGTGCACGAGTTGCGCGTAGTAGTCCTGCTTGGTCGGGAAGTAGTGGAACAGCAACCCGCGCGAGATGCCCGCCTCCTGCGCGACCGCGTCGACGGTGATCTGGTGCCAGGGGCGATCGATCAGCATGCCCAGACCGATGCCGATCAGTTGTCTGCGCCGGTCGTCCGCCGAGCGGCGGCCGCCCGCCACGGCAACCTCGGTCATCCACCCTCCTCTATTGAGCAATGCTCAACAATATGCTACCAATGACCCGACCGGAAGTTGAGCAATGCTCAGCGAGCCTCGAGGATGGGTATGGACTTCACACATTCCGACCGAGCCGTCCGTCTCACCGATCAGGTGCGGCAGTTCGTGCGCGACGAGATCGAGCCGCGCGACGAGGAGCACGCGGCTGCCTTGCGGGAATCGCCCTGGGCGGTCCCCCCGGTGGTCGAAGAGCTCAAGCAGAAGGCGCGGGCGGCGGGTCTGTGGAACCTCTTCCTCCCCGATCCCGAGCTCGGCGCGGGGCTGAGCAACGTCGACTACGCCCCGATGGCCGAGGCGATGGGCGGCTCCGGATGGGCGCCGGAAGTGTTCAACTGCAACGCGCCCGACACCGGCAACGCCGAGGTGCTGCTGCACTACGGCAGCACCGAGCAGCGGCAGCAGTGGCTGCGGCCGCTGCTGGACGGCACGATCCGCTCGGCCTTCTGCATGACCGAACCCGAGGTCGCCTCCTCGGACGCGACCAACATGGCCGCGACCGCCGTGGTGGACGGCGAGGAGATCGTGCTCAACGGCCGCAAGTGGTGGAGCACCGGCATCGGCCATCCGAACTGCAAGTTCGTCATCTTCATGGGCCTGACCGCCCCGGAGGCACACCCCTATCAGCGGCACTCCATGGTGCTGGTCCCGCTGGACACGCCCGGCGTGCGGATCGAACGGATGCTCACCACCTTCGGCTACCTGGACGAACCCTTCGGCCACGGCGAGGTCACCTTCACCGACGTGCGCCTTCCGCTGGACGCCGTGATCGCCGGGCCGGGACGCGGCTTCGAGATCGCCCAGGGCCGCCTCGGCCCCGGCCGCATCCATCACTGCATGCGTGCCATCGGCCTGGCCGAGCGGGCACTGGAACTGGCCTGCCGTCGCGCCCTGTCCCGCACGGCGTTCGGCAAGCCGCTGGCCAATCTCGGCGGGAACCGCGAGCGCATCGCCAACGCGCGCGTCGCGATCGATCAGGCGCGGTTGCTCGTCCTGCACACCGCCTGGTTGCTGGACACCAAGGGCCTCGCCGGCGCGCGCAGCGAGGTCTCCCAGATCAAGGCGGTCGTGCCGAGGATGACCCAAGAAGTGCTCGACATGGCGATCCAATTGCACGGCGGCGCCGGGCTTTCCGACGATTTCCCGTTGGCGCGCGCGTTCGCCGGCATTCGCTCGCTGCGCTTCGCCGACGGCCCCGACGAGGTGCACCTGGGCGTGATCGCCCGCCAGGAGCTGCGCAAATACGGAACCGACCGGTGAACGCTCCGGACGCCGCCGCGGTCCGCGCGGAGGACGCCTTCGACGTCGCCGCGATGCACGCCTGGCTCGCCGAGCGGGTACCGGGTCTGAGCGAGCCGCCCGAGGTGCGCCAGTTCTCCGGAGGTGCGTCGAATCTGACGTATCTGCTGCGCTACCCGGATCGCGACCTGATCCTGCGCCGCCCGCCGGGTGGCACCAAAGCGGCATCCGCGCACGACATGGGCCGGGAGTTCCTGGTGCAGCAGCGGCTGCGTCCGCACTATCGCTACGTGCCGCGGATGGTGGCCCGGTGCGCCGATCCGGAGGTGATCGGCAGCGAGTTCTACGTGATGGAACGGGTGGCGGGCACGATCCTGCGGGGCGATCTGCCCGAGGGCACCAGCCTGTCCCCGGACCAGGCGCGACGCCTGTCCACCGCGGCGTTCGACTGCCTGATCGAATTGCACCAGGTGGACCCCGTCGCCGCCGGGCTCACCGAGATCGGGCGGGGCGCGGGCTATGTGGGCCGTCAGGTCGCGGGCTGGTCGCGGCGCTTCGTGAACGCCCGCACCGACAACGTGGGCGATTTCGCCGCGGTGATGACCTGGCTGGACGCCAACCAGCCCGCGGACGTCGCCACCACCGTCATCCACAACGACTTCCGTCTGGACAATCTGGTGCTGGACCCGTCGGGCTCGGGCGCGATCGTCGGCGTGCTCGATTGGGAGATGGCGACGCTGGGCGATCCGCTGATGGATCTCGGTGGTGCGCTGGCCTACTGGGTGCAGGCGGACGACGACGAGGTCATGCGGGCCTCCCGCCGTCAGCCCAGTCACCTGCCCGGCATGCTGACCCGCGCGCAGATCGTCGAACACTATTGCGCGCGCACCGGACGTTCGGCCGAGAACTGGCCGTTCTATGAGGTCTTCGGGTTGTTCCGCCTCGCCGTCATCGCCCAGCAGATCTACTACCGCTACCACCACGGACAGACCACGAATCCGGCGTTCAAGGACTTCTGGATGCTGATCAACTATTTGGAGTGGCGCTGCCGGAAGGTCGCCGGGCTGACCTGAGATTCGTTCTGGATACGCCGCCGGATTTCCTCCACCGACCGCTGGCCGGTGGACCGTTCACCCTGCTGAGTTTCGATGAGCAGTGGAGGCTGATCTTTCCGACGCCAGGTGGTACAAGAGCAGCCATAGCGGCGGCGGCAACGACTGTGTGGAGGTCGCGCACCTCGACGGGGAAATGACCGGCGTGCGGGACTCCAAGAACCCGACATGTGCGGCGCTGGTCTGCACGCCCGGCCAGTGGGATGCGTTCACCGCCGTTGTCGCGGATGGCGCGTTCGACCGCCCGTAGTCGCGTAGCCCGGCATCGACCGCTTGTCATCGCCCGAGCGCGATGGAACCGACGTCGGTCGTGGTGCAGTGGTTCTGCACCGGCACTCCGGCGAACCGTTCGCGCAGCCAGGCGATCACGCTGCTCTCGGCGAGCGTATTGAGAGTCAGGTGTTCGCTCGAATGGTCGCGGATATAGGTGACTCGGGCGGATGGGTCCCGGCAGTAGGCGGAGGCGAGCGCGTCGGCCGGGCCGATGGGGACGAGCCAGTCGGCGGCCGCGTGGTAGAGGAAGACCGGGGCGTCGGGGACCGACTTGCCCATCCTGGTGCGGTCGAAAACCGCGCGCAGCACCGGCGTGTGCAGTAGGCCGCCCTGCACCAGGCTGTCGATGTCGAGGAAGGGTTCCGTGACGGCTTGATGCAGCACGCAGCTGCGGTCCTTCGCGGCCAGCAACTGACGGCCGCGCGGTGTCGCGTTCGCCCGCAGGTAAGCGTCGAGTTCCGGCTCCTCCCGCGCGAGGCCGATGACAGCGGCCGCGACCAGCCCAGCGCCCGGGCCCCGGTTCGCCTCGCGCGACAGGACCTCGAGGTCGACGTCGGTGCCGCCGGAGACCACGCCGACGACGTTCAGCTCCGGCGCGTAGGCGCTGCGCAGTTCCGCGCCGTGCAGTGTGGGAATCGAGCCCCCGGAATATCCCCACATCGCCACCTCGGTGTCGGCTCCCGGCAGTTGCAGCGGACCGAAGCGCTCCGCGGCGCGAATGCCGTCCAGCGCGATCCGTGCGGCCAGCGGGCCATGGGCGAACGCCGCGTTCGGCCCTTGATGATCCGGCACCACGACCGTCCAGCCCTGCGCCAACAGCGCCGGGGCACTGCGCAGCGGATCGATCTGCCCGTCGAGCACACCGGCCTGCACCGACCGGCGCACCGTGTAGGACGGTGCGCAGAACAGTCCGGTGGAATCCTCAGCGGCGTGCAGGGATACCAATTTGCTGTTCGAGGCAGCGGGTTTCAGCAGCGTCGCGACGGCGGCGAGGGGCTGGTCGGCGCTGTCGCCGGACCGGTAGGAGAGCTGCCAGGCCTCGGCGTCCAGCGCCGCGAGCTGATTCGCGATGACGACCGGCCGCGCGGCAAGGATCTCGCCGGGCCGCTTGGCGGCGACCAGCTCGGCGGGCGGCCGGTAGAAGGGGTCCTGCTCGGGCGGCAGGGGCTCCCCCGCCGCCGGAATCTCCGGCTCGGCCGGAGCAGGCGCGCACGGCATGAGCAGCACCGAAAGAGCCGTTGCGACAACCACGCAGCCCCGTGCGAACACCACCGACGACCTCCCCTGGAATCGACCGCTTATGCAGAGCATTTCGCGCCGATCGACCGCCCCGGCAGTGGCATCGTAGCGAAAGTCCGGGCGCCCGAGCGGCGAGTTCGGCGCTCCTTCAGTTCGGTGGGGCGATCTTGACGATGGCGGCTTCGTCGTCGGTGGTGGCCACGGTGACGAACTGGCGGTAGGTGCGATTGGCGGAATCGGGGCGCAGCTCGGTGATGACCACGTCGTAGCGTCCGTCGAGCATGGGGGTGATCATGACGCAGTGTTGCGTCCCCGTGGGGACGGAGGCGATGCCCGCGTCGATCACCGCGACCGGCGGCACCGCGGCGTCCGGCACCGTCAGCGACCGCGCGACCGCGCCCGACCGGGTCACGTAGTAGGCGTGCTGGAAGGCCAGGATCACGTCCGGCCCCGAGGCGGTCGAACCGGTTCCGTTGCCGCGCACCAGCTGTGCGCCGCGCGTCGGCTCGCAGCCGGGACCGCCGCCCAGCACCGGGTCCGCCACCGTGGCCGATTGCCGCGGCGCCGAGGCCGCGTCCGTGTAGACCAGCACCAGCGCGGCGGCGGCGAGCGAGGCGGCCAGCCCGGCGCCCCCGACCAGCCATGCCCGGCGTGCGCCGCGCCGGGCGCGACGCCGAGCGCGGACCGCGCGATGCCGGTCCCGTGGTGGCGGCGGGTCCTGGGCGGAGATCATCCCCGGCCAGGTGGGCACGCGTCCGACCCGGACCTGGCCCCGGCGGGCGCGTCGGCCGCCGGGCTCGGACGTGTTCGACGACATGATCTCGCCGCACCCCCTTTTACCGGTGCCTACTCGGCCACCGTGGGTTCCCTCTCAATGCCGTTGCGCAATAACAACATTGCATATCTCACCGGATTCTGTCGGTCGAATGCTCAACAGGCAAGGCCGAACCCCGGCGCGGCGACGCCAGGAGCACGGGTTAGCGGCGTGTCCGGACCGGGTGGTCGGTGCGGTTCCGGGCCGGCCGCGCTCATCGCGATGCGCTTCGACTGCAACGAGATCGCGGGCACCATGAGCGAGGTGGCGGCCTACGGCACCGCCGGGCTGATCAAACCTGTGACGCAGCCGAGCTAGCCCCAGGTGAGCGGATCCAGATGGAGGAAGAACCGCTGACGCGCGGCGTCCAGCTCGATGCCGTATCGATCGGCGAAGACGCGGTCGGCGTCTTCGGCGCGCCGCTCGTCCTGCCATGATTCCCTGGCATTGGCCAGCAGCAGCGCGATATCGGCGTACGGGTCGGCGACGCCGAGACGCCCGAGGTCGACGAATCCGGCGACAGTGTGCGTGTCCGGATCGAGAATGATGTTGGGCAGGCACAGATCGCCGTGGCACACCACGGCTTCGGCGGATTCCTGCGTCATCCGCTGTCCCAATTCGGTGGCCAGCCGGGTGAGCAAGACAGTGGGCGGAGTGTCCTGCTGTTCCTCCGGGAGGAACTCGGTGTGGACCGCGCCGCGCACCACCACGTCCTGGGCGATCGCGAACATCCGCGCCAGGCCGCGGTCGAACGGGCATTCCTCGGCGGGCAGATCGTGCAGGCGGCGCACCGTGTCCGCGATGGACGCCCATGCACCGGAAAGTGTCCGCACGGGAACAGCGTCCGCGGCGACGCCCGGGACGGCGCTGGTGACCAAGCAGGCGCCGCCGGCGTCGGTCCGCCAGTCCAGCACGCGGGGGCCGGGGATATCGTGGCCGTCCAGCCAGGCCACCTTGTCCCGTTCCAGCGCGAGGTCGGCGGCCTGGCCGGGGTCGACACACTTGGCGTAGCGCGAACCGTCGGCAGACCGGAACACCTCGGCGCCGGACTCCCCGGTGCCGACCGGTTCCCATCGGCAGTCGTTCGGCAGGGCGGCGTGGAAGCGAACAAGCGACTCGGACACGCCATCGACGGTAGCAACGCAACCCGCGCGCGACCCACCGTTGCAGACCGCGGGCAACCCGGATGTATAGTTGCCAAAAGCAACTAGTTGTACTTGCTAATCAAATCTGCCGGTGGGGAACGTCGAGGTGAGTGTCATGTCCGCAACCGCTCGCGAGCGCCAGGTCACCGCGACCGAACTCGCGGCCGCCGACGCACTCGGTCAGCGGCTGGTCCGGTTCATGCGCGCGGTCAACCGGGCGAAGTGGCTGCCGGCCCGGCCCGGTCCACACGGACTGGAGCGACTCGCCTACTCCGTGCTGTTCTGCCTGGTGCACGAGGGGCCGCAGCGCGCGGGCAGGCTCGCCGAATTGCTGCACGCCGAGGCGTCCACCATCAGCAGACAGAGCAGATCCCTTGTGGCGCACGGCCTGGTGGAACGCCGGACCGACCCGGTCGACGGCCGCGCGTGCGTGCTGGCGGCCACCGCGGAAGGCGTACGCGTCTTCGAGGAGAACCGGGCGCTGCGCAACCGGTGGCTGGCCGACATCCTGGCCGACTGGCCCGCATCGGACCGCGACACCCTCACCACACTGCTCGACCGGCTCACCGCAGGAATAGAGACCACTCCCCGACACCCAGCCGATCCGAAATAGGGCTCATCCATGACGACTTCCACCACCCGGGCTCCGCGGAACCCGGACGCAGGCGCGGACACGTCACTGTCGCACCGGCAGATCCTGACCATCCTGTCCGGCCTGCTGCTCGGCATGTTCCTGGCCGCGCTCGACCAGAACATCGTCAGCGTCGCGATTGTCAAGATCGCCAACAGCTTGCACGGCTTCGACGAACAGGCATGGGCGACCACCGCTTACCTGATCACCGCGACGATCACCACGCCGCTGTACGGCAAGCTGGCCGACATCTACGGCCGTAAGCCGTTCTACCTCACGGCGATCGGCCTGTTCGTCATCGGCTCGGTGGCGTGCACGTTCGCGGGCTCGATGTATCAGCTCGCCGCCTTCCGCGCCTTCCAGGGTCTGGGCGCGGGCGGGCTGATGTCGTTGGCGTTCACCATCATCGGTGACATCGTCCCGGTCCGGGAACGGGTGCGGTACCAGGGCTATTTCATGATGGTGTTCGGCACCGCGACGGTGCTCGGCCCGGTGCTGGGCGGCTTCTTCTCCGACTACGAAGAACTCGGCGGCATCGAAGGCTGGCGGTGGGTGTTCCTGGTGAACGTCCCGGTCGGCCTACTGGCCCTGCTCGTGGTGGCCAAGGTGCTCAACGTGCCGCACCAGCGCCAGCAGCACCGCATCGACTGGTTCGGCGCGCTGACGCTGACGATCTGCGTGGTGCCGCTGCTGATCGTCGCCGAACAGGGACGCCACTGGGGCTGGTCGTCGGACAAGTCGCTGCTCTGCTACGGCATCGGCGCGGCGGGCCTGGTGCTGTTCGTGCTGGTCGAGTTCCTGATGAAGGACTCCGCGCTGATTCCCCTGCGGCTGTTCAAGAACTCGACCTTCAGCGTCACCATCGCGGGCGGCTTCATCGTCGGTGTGGCGATGTTCGGCGCGATCACCATGGTTCCGCAGTACTTCCAGGTCGTGCGCGGCTACTCCCCGACGAAGGCAGGCCTGCTCATGTTGCCGCTGGTGCTGGGCATCACGGTCGGCTCGCAGGCGGCCGGGCGGATCACCAAGCGGACGGGACGCTACAAGATCCTGCCGGTGGCGGGCACGTTCATCGTCGCCGTCGGCGCGGCCCTGTACGCGCAGGTGGAATACGACAGCCCGCTGTGGCAGCCGCTGGCGATCGGCGCGGTGATCGGTCTCGGGCTCGGCTGTTGCATGCAGACGCTGATCATCGCCGCGCAGAACGCCGGACCGCGCTCGGACATGGGCGTTTCCACCGCGTCGGCCACGTTCTTCCGGCAGATGGGCGGCACGCTGGGCGTCGCGGTGTTCCTGACCATCCTGTTCAACCTGCTACCGCACCGGATCATCGACGCGTTCGGCGGCGCGCTGCCGCCCGGGTTCGGCGCCGACCAGCTCAGCGGCATGCAGTCGAACACCAGCGGCATCGCCGCGCTCCCCGACGCGCTGAAGGTGCCGATCCTCACCGGCTTCACCGACTCCATGCACGGCGTCTTCTACGCGGCGGCCGGGGTCGCGCTGCTGGCCTGCGTGGTGCTCATGTTCATGAAGGAGATTCCGCTACAGGACGTTCCGGCGCCCACCGCGCAGGCGCCGGTCGACGAGACCGAAGCCGCCGAGTCGCACTGGGAGGCGGATCAGGTCTGGGAGGGCGCCGCGCAGGCGCTCTCGGAGCCGGAACCGGTACTCGCCGCGGCCGCGGGCGGTTACGCCTCGAGCGATCCCGCAGGTAACGGCGCCTACCGGCGCGAGCCCCGGGCGAGCTTCGACGGCGCCGAGCACGACGGCCGTTCCCTCGGCGGCTACGTGCACCGCGAGGACGGCAGGCCCGTGCCCGCCGCCGCGCTGACGCTGATCGACCAGCATGGGCGGCAAGCCGCGCGGACCAGCGGCGGCGCGGACGGCGGTTATCTCGTCACCGCGCCCGACGCGGGCAATTACGTGCTGATCGTGTCGGCCGCGGGCCATCAGCCCGCCGCGGTCAACGTGACCGTGGGCGACCGGCCGCAGCAATTCGACGTCACCCTGCTCGGCTCCGGCGAAGTGTCCGGCGTGGTCCGATCGAGCACCCTCGGCGAGCCGCTGCCCGGCGCCACCGTCACGCTGACCGACCTGGACGGCGAGGTCGTCGGATCCGCGACCGCGGCGGCCGACGGCGCCTACGTATGCCACGGCGTGGTGCCGGGCACGTACACGGTCGTGGCGGTCGCCGAGCACATGCGTCCCAGCGCGGCCGCGCTCACCGTGCCGGACAGCGGGCTGCTGCGGCACGACATCGAGCTCACGCCGATGGCGGTGCTGGCCGGGTCGGCGTGGTCGGACGGCGGCCGGGCGATCGCGGACGTGCAGATCAGTGTGCTCGACGCGGCGGGCGCTCTGACGGCCACCACGCGCACCGACGAGAACGGCCGTTACGTCGTCGCGGATCTCGCCGAAGGCGACTACACGGTCGTGGCGCGCGGCTACCCGGCGGTGACCAGCCGGGTCACGGTGAGCGGGGGCGAGGTCGCCCACGACGTGCGGCTGAGCTACGAACTCTCGGACGAGGCGACCGAGAACATTCCGCCGACCCGCTGACGGGTCCCGGAACGCTCGCCAGGGGCGGTGGTGCGAACACCACCGCCCCTGGCCGTTTCCCGGCCACGGCTGATCGACGGAATGCGCGACGGCGCAATCCACGCCACAGGAACGCGAACGGTGACGTCGGCCCGGTCGGCGACACACCCGCATGCCGAATGCCCCCGTGAGGCGCAGTCGCTCCGCAGCCCGAGCCCACCCCAGAGCTGCGGTGTGTCCGTTGGCTCCTGCGCGGACCCTGACCCATCGGCAGTCCTCGCGAGGTCGTGGACAATTCCCCGCGCCCCTCAACCGTGGTTCACTCCTCCGCCCGAGGTCGCTTGTGATCGCCGAACGGTTCGTCGCGCTCCCGGACTGCCTCGCGGAAACCCGCGGTGGCGGCTCGCGTCTGGAAGTCGTAGCCCTCTCGGGTGTGCCGGGCGATGCCGTCGAAAACCGTGCTGATCATGCCCGAGTTGGCCACGCCCTGGGCGTACAGCGCCGAGTTGAGCGCCAGCTTCGCCATCATCAGCTGGTTGACCGGCATGCGCGCGATCCGCGCGACGAATTCCTCGGTGCGGGCATCGAGTTCGTCGGCGGGCCACGATTCGATCGCCAGTCCCCATTCCACCGCCTGCTTTCCGGTGAGACAGTCGCCGGTGAACAGCAGGCGCTTGGCGCGCTGGTCACCGAGGCGATGCGCCCACATGCCCGCCGCGGGGACACCCCAGACCCGGGTGGGCGGGTAGCCGATCTTGGTGTCGTCGGCGCAGATGATCTGGTCGGCGAACAGGGCGATGTCGCTGCCGCCCGCAACGGCGAAACCGTGCAGTTTGGCCACGGTGGGCTTGTTCGCCTGCATCAGGCTGGCGAAACCCCGGTTGAACCGGCTCATCATCGCGTAGTCGATCATCGGGTCCCAGGTCCGCGCCGGATCGTGATTGCGGCCTTGCACCACCGGATCGATGACCGTCCCCGCCACGTCGCCGGAGCCGCCCGCGACCGCGAAACTCTGCTCGGCGAACATGCTCAGGTCGTATCCGCCGCAGAAGCCCTTGCCGCGCCCGGACAACAGGATCACGTGCACGCGCGGATCCAGGTCCGCGCGTTCGACCGCGTGCGCCAGATCGAGCGGGGTGTCGGGGGTGATCGCGTTGCCCTTCTCCGGCCGGTCGAAGGTGATGCGCGCGATGCGGCCGTCCCGCTCGTAGGTCAGTGTCCGGTACTCGCGCGTGTCGTCCGGGGCGGGGCGTCCGGTCCACGGTGAGTCCGGCGTCTCGGTCCACCCGCGATACCACGCGCCCGCGCCGCCACCGGCCTGGATGTCACTGTCGGTCATCGCTTTCCCTTCGACGCTGGTCCGGAACCCGGTCTCCGCAGTCTGGCGCACCGACCATTTGACAGTCAATATTGACTGTGAAAATGTGGCGCCGACGGGAGGAGCCGGAATGGCCGGAGTGCGCGAGGAGCGGAAACGAGCGACCCGTGTCCGCATTCTCGACGCCGCCGCCGATCTGCTGGCCGAACACGGCTACCGCGAGCTGTCGACCCTGTCGGTGCAGCGCGCGGCGGGTGTCAGCCGGGGGGCGCTGTTGCATCACTTCCCGACACTGGGCGCGTTGATCGGCGAACTGGTCGGGCATCTGGTAGCACGCAACGAGGCGGCCGTCCGCGAGGCCGCCGCCGGGCTCGACCACGGAGCCGATCCCGTGCTGCGCGCCCTGACCGCCCTCTACGAGTCGATGGCGCGACCGGCGGCGCAAGCCGAGTTCGAGTTGTGGGCGGCGGCGCGGACCGATCCGGCGCTCGCCGAGGCGTTGCGGACGGCCGAACGAAACGCCGGGCGGGACCTGCGGCGCGTGGTGGACGCGCTGTTCGGTCCGGACGTCGTCGCCCATCCGCGCTATCCGGACGTCCGCGACCTCACCATCGCGATACTGCGCGGCACCGCGATATCGCGCCCGCTGCGAAGCTCCGAACGCGCCGCTACGGCAACCATCGACCGATGGGCGGAGGCCATGACAGTTCTTCTCGCGCAGAACTCCTAGCAATCGACAGGCGTCGGCGTAGCCGAATCGACTGTGATACGTGTCACTTCCATCGCAGATTGTGCCGTCTCCCACACTGTCGTTATCCTGGCTGCACTTTGAGACCATCGAGTCTCAATGCAGCCTTCGACGGGGCCGGGTTCGACCACCGCACGGCGCCGGCGGAGGCCGATCCTGCCGGGGAGCGCCTGCGGCGCCTGTATCACCAGGAGCAAACGCCATGCGATCGAAGTGGATCTCTGCGGCCATCGGTTTCACGGCGATGGCGCTGTCATGCGTAGGACCGGGCAGCGGGCCCGCCGTCGCCGCACCGGATTGCCCGAGCATGTACGTCGTGGCGATCCCAGGAACATGGGAGACCACCGACCGGCCGGACGAGCGCCCCGGCCCCGGAATGCTGGCCGGAGTCACCAGCGGACTGCCGTCCTCGGTCCGGGTGGACTACGTCAGCTACGCGGCCACGGCCTTCCCGTGGGAGAGCGAAGTTTACGGCGCCTCGAAGCGGGAGGCCGTGGACAACGCGCGCGGCATGATCGGCGCGATGGCCAGGGAGTGCGGCGCGACCAAGATCGCACTGCTCGGCTACAGCCAGGGCGCGGACGCCGCCGGTGATCTCGCCGCCGAGATCGGCACCGGGATCGGCGTCGTGCCGCCGCACCGGATCGCCGCGGTCGGGCTCATCTCCGACCCGCGCCGCTCCCCCACCGACGCGCTCGTCGGTCCGGCGGTGGGCGGCGCGGGCGCGGGCGGTCCCCGCATCGGCGGCTTCGGCTTCGTCACCCCGCAGACCCGCACCATCTGCGCGATCGGCGATCTGTACTGCTCCACGGCCTCCGACGATTTCATCACCCGCTTCGCCGGTTTCCTGGCCCAGACCTCCCACCCCGACCCGGCCAATCTCTGGCGCTACCAGCTCGAAATGGGCGCCATCGTCGGCGATCTGATGTCCAACGGCGGCATCCCCGTGTTGCAGAGCCAGCTGTCGGAATCGGCCAACCAGGAACGGGCCCGGCTGCTGGACGAGTTCTACCGCTCCGAAGCGCACACCGCCTACGGCAGCTATCCCGTCGGCGGCGGAGCGACCGCGCTGTCGTGGATGCGCGACTGGCTGGCGTCACTGGCCTGAGTCGGCCACCCCCAACCCGTGCCGCTCACCTCGCACGACTGGACGCGGGCGAGGATGACCTCAACGCGCTGCGCACGGTCCTCGGCCAGTCCGGCATCGGGGCGCGCCAGTCCAAGCAGCTGGGTTCGTCCGCCGCGCCCCGGCGCACCGTCCCCGAGCATGGGCGGCCGACCCGAGCCCGTCGCAGCAGCCCGGCAGTCGGGACAGTCGGCGAGATGACTGGCACCGACCTGAGCGGTATACCGCCTGCGCCGAAGACAGCACGCACCGCGTCACCGGAGGCGCAGCGCCGTCAGCCGCCAGCCCGCCGAGCGGGTTCGCACGATGCGTGCCGCCAACGCGAAACGGCGCGCGCCCCGGCCGTAGGTGGCGAAGACCTCGGCGGTCTTGTCGTCCACCAGGACCACGCTCACCCGGATCGGCGCCGCGACGCCGAGAGTGCGGCCGGGCACGAGATCGGCCCCGATCAACGTGCGCACCGCGGCGACGACCGTGGCGTCGGCCACAGTCGCCAGGTGCGGCAGGGGTCTCCTGCGGTCGAGCACTTCGAGGACGATCCGCACCGCCGACTCGGCGAACCGGCGCGCCGCGGAGCGTGTTTCGTCCCCCGCGGGTGCGGTGGATGGATGACTGCGACGTACCACGCCGCGTATCCCGGCACTCGACCGGCCGGAAGCCGCGTGCGGCCGGGTGCGGCACGGCAACGCCCGAGCGGGTGCCGGATCGGCGCGCCTGCGGCTGTCCAACGGCGGCTCCGGATTCGGCGCAGGCGTCAACCAATCCTGATAACCAGTCATGCACATCCCTTCGAAATCCGGTGGCCAGAGCCCTGTGCTGACCGATTCTGCGGACGCGCCGCCGGAAGTCGCGGGTAGTCGGCTACCTGATTCCGTCCGGACGTGCCGCCACCGGAATCGGGCGGGCACGAAGTCCGACCTATGTTGGAGGCGGCGAGCTTCGGCCGGGCAGCGGAGACCTGGATGACCGACGAGCGAGGAGCGGATATGACCGTGCCCGGAAAGTCCGCGACCCCGCGTCGCGTCGCCCGCGCCGGGCTGCTCGCGCTCGCCGGCGCGCTCGCCGCGTATCTCGCCCTCGGCCAACTGCTCGCGGTCCTGCCGGTTTCCTGGACGATGCCGTTGCTGCGCAACGCGTTCGTCCAGTCGGCCGTGCTCTTGCTCGGCGCGGTCCGGGACGCGCTCGGCTCGTGGAACATGGTGCTGGCGGTGATCGCGACCGGGCTCGCGGTGACGGCGTTGCGCTCGGGGAAGCGTGGACGGCGCTCGGCGGGCGCGGTGACCGGCGTGTCCGCCGCCGGTCTGGTCCTGTCCGTCGTGACCAGCGCGACGCTGGTGTTCGCGGGGCGCGACGCGGCGGGCGTCTGGATTCCGTTCGCCCCGGCCGTCCCGTTCAGCACCGTCGGCGATGCTCCTGCCGAGACCGTCACCTACGCGACCGTCGACGGGCAACCCATCCAGGCGGATCTGTACCTGCCCGCGCCGGGGCCGGTACCGGCGCCGCTGGTGGTGAGCATCCACGGCGGCGCGTTCGTCGGGGGCAGTCGCGGCACCGACGCCTACACGAGCTGGCTGGCCGGCAACGGATACGCCGTGCTCGACGTGGACTACCGCCTCTCCGGCGCGGCCGACCACCGCTGGGACACCGCGGACGCCGACATCGCGTGCGCGCTGACCTGGGCCGCCGCGAACGCGCAGCGGTACCACTGGGATATGCGCCGGGTCGCCACGTTCGGCGAATCGGCGGGCGGCAATCTGGCCGTCAACGTCGCGAACAAGAGCAACGCGGGCGCCCTGCGGCCCAGCTGCGGCAGCGCCGCGGAGCTGCCGAAAGTGCGCGCGGCGATCGCGCTGTACCCGGCGGTGGACCTGGCCGCGTCGGGCACGGAGACCGCGCTCGGCGTCGACGCGGCCCGGCAATACCTCGGCGGAACGCCCGAACAGTATCCCGCCCGCTACGCCGCGACGAGCTCCGCTCCGCACGTCACCGTCGACTCCCCGCCCACCTTGCTGGTCCAGGGAGCGAGTGATCACCTCGTGCTCGCCGAGCACACCGCGGCCTACGCCACCGCGCTCGAGACCGCGGGCGTCCCGCAGCGCTACGTCGAGCTGCCCTTCCTGGAGCACGCCTTCGGCACCACCGAATTGGACACCGGCGCGCAGGTCACCCGCGAACTCACCCGCACCTGGCTGGCGGAGTACCTGACGTAACCGACGCCACATCGCCGCGCCGGGAATACCCGCGTGCCCCATCCCGTTCCTTTGGTTGCCATATCCACCAAATTGAGTCAGACTGAGAACGAAGGAGGCGTCGTGCAGTTCGGAATCTTCACGGTCGGCGATGTGACGACCGACCCCACGACCGGCCGGACGCCGAGTGAGCACGAGCGCATCAAGGCGATGGTGACGATCGCGCGCAAGGCCGAGGAAGTCGGGCTGGACGTGTTCGCCACGGGCGAGCACCACAACCGGCCGTTCGTGCCGTCGTCGCCGACGACGATGCTCGGCTACATCGCGGCGCAGACCGAGCGGCTCCAGCTCTCCACCGCGACGACGCTGATCACCACGAACGATCCGGTGAAGATCGCCGAGGACTTCGCCATGCTGCAGCACCTGGCCGACGGGCGGGTGGACCTGATGCTCGGCCGCGGCAACACCGGGCCGGTCTACCCCTGGTTCGGCAAGGACATCCGCGACGGCATCCCGCTGGCGATCGAGAACTACCACCTGCTGCACCGGCTCTGGCGCGAAGACGTGGTCGACTGGGAGGGCAAGTTCCGCACGCCGCTGCAGTCGTTCACCTCGACGCCGCGCCCGCTGGACGACGTGCCGCCGTTCGTCTGGCACGGCTCGATCCGCAGCCCCGAGATCGCCGAGCAGGCCGCCTACTACGGCGACGGATTCTTCGCCAACAACATCTTCTGGCCGAAGGAGCACTTCCAGCGACTGATCGCACTGTATCGGCAGCGCTACGAGCACTACGGTCACGGCTCCGCCGACCAGGCGATCGTCGGCCTGGGCGGACAGGTGTTCATTCGCAAGAACTCCCAGGACGCGGTGCGCGAATTCCGGCCCTACTTCGACAACGCGCCGGTGTACGGGCACGGCCCGTCGCTGGAGGAGTTCACCGAACAGACGCCGCTCACCGTGGGCAGTCCGCAGGAGGTCATCGACAAGACGCTCACCTTCCGCGAGTCCTTCGGCGACTACCAGCGCCAGCTGTTCCTGATGGATCACGCCGGGCTTCCGCTGAAGACCGTGCTCGAGCAACTGGATCTGCTCGGCGAGGAAGTGGTCCCGGTGCTGCGCAAGGAGTTCGCGGCCGGACGCCCGGCGCAGGTGCCGGACGCGCCCACGCACGCGAGCCTGGTCGCCGCCCGCGACGCCGCCCTGGAGGCGACCCGATGACCCGCATCGCCGTCGTCTCCGCGGGCCTGTCGCAGCCGTCGTCGACCCGGCTGCTGGCCGACCGGCTCGCCGCCGCCACCGGCACGGCACTGTCCACGCACGCCGGGGACGTGACATTCGACGTGGTGGAAGTGCGCGAGCACGCCCGCGATCTGGCCGACAACCTGCTGACCGGATTCGCGCCGGGCGGCCTGCGCGCGACGATCGACAGCGTGACCGGCGCCGACGGTCTGATCGCCGTCACGCCGATCTTCAACGCCTCCTACAGCGGCCTGTTCAAGACGTTCTTCGACGTGCTGGAACCGGAGTCGCTGGCCGGGATGCCGGTGCTGCTCGGTGCGACCGGCGGCTCGGCGCGCCATTCCCTCGCGCTGGAGCACGCCTTGCGCCCGATGTTCAGCTACCTGCGCGCGGTGGCGGCGCCCACCGCCGTCTACGCGGCGTCGGAAGACTGGGCATCCGCGACGGCAGAGGGTCTCAGCGTCCGGATCGACCGCGCGGCAACGGAATTCGCCGCCATGCTGACCAACACACCGCGCCCGCGTGCCGCTGATCCGTACGACGACCCGGTACCGTTCGCACAGCTACTCGGCACCCACTGATCTCCCCACAACCGAACCCCTTCCACACCAACACCCAATTAGTTCAAATCTCAACTATCTAGGAGATATCCATGTCGACCCGAACCACCAACGCGCTGACCGCGGGCACCTGGGCCATCGACCCCGCCCACTCCACCCTCGGTTTCTCCGTACGCCACCTGATGGTCAGCAAGGTGCGCGGCCGCTTCACCGACTTCTCCGGCAAGCTGGTCATCGGCGAGGACGGCAGCGCCTCGGCCGAGGCCGAGATCCGGGTCGACTCGGTCACCACCGACAACGAACAGCGCGACGCGCACCTGCGCACCGCCGACTTCTTCCAGGCCGAGCAGTTCCCGGTGGCCACGTTCAAGTCCACCGGTTTCCGGGTGAACGGCGACGACTTCGTGGTGGACGGCGAATTCACCATCCGCGGCGTCACCAAGCCGGTCTCGCTGGAGGTGGAGTTCCTCGGCGTCAACCCCGGCATGGGCCAGGGGCCGGTCGCGGGCTTCGAGGCCAAGACCGTGATCAACCGCCGCGACTTCGGCATCACCATCGACATGCCGCTGCCCGACGGCGGCGCGGTGATCGGCGACAAGATCACCCTCACCCTGGAGGTCGAGGTCGGCCTGCAGTCCTGAGCGATCCGGTCCCGTAGGAGCCGAGGGTTCCTGCGGGACCGGCGGTCAGAAGAGGGTCATCGGCTCGGCCGCGGCGGGCTCGGGCAGCGGGTCGAGTTCGGGCAGCCGGGCACGGACCTCGTCGTGGAAGCGGCGGGCCAGTTCCAGCGAGCCCGCATTGTCCGGCGTGTGCAGGAACACCGTCGGCGACCGGCCTTCCCGCAGCCATCCGGCCACCGTGCCGACCCACGGCTGCCAGCCCTCGACGGTCCGCCGGACGTCGTCGCGGCCGTGGTATCGCACGATGGGGTATTCGGTCAGCGCGCGCATCCTGCGCCGCACCCGGGGCTTCTTCGCCGCCGCCTCCTGTTCCGCCGCGCTGGTGGGCGGACCGTCGAAAAGAACGGTGGTGTCGAAGGGGACCCATTCGGCTTCTACCCTCGACAGCACGTATTCCAAGCTGCGCGCCGCCTGCTCGTCGGCGAAGAACGCGGGATGCCGGACCTCGACGGCGATCCGGTGGGCGCGCGGCGCCTGCCGCAGGAACCCGGCCAGCGCACCGAGATCGGTGGGTCCGAACGAGCCGGGCAACTGCACCCACAGCGCGTGGACGCGTTCCCCGAGCGGCTCCATCGCGGCGAGAAAAGCTCGCAGTTCCTCCTCCGCGCCGGTCAGCCTGCGTTCGTGGGTGATCGGCCTGGGCAGCTTGAGCACGAACCGGAACGCGGGATCGCATTGCGCCGCCCACGATTCCACCGTGCGCCGCGACGGCGTCGCGTAGAACGTCGTGTTGCCTTCGACCGCGTTGCACCACGTGGCGTACCAGCGCAGCCGCTCCCCCGGCGGGAGCTGCCGTTCCTGCCAAGCCGCGTGCGTCCACATCGCACATCCCACGTGAAGCCGCATACTTCCGACGCTAACCCACCCTCCCGACACGACTGTCCGGCGGCACGTGCCCGCCACCCGGGCTCACCGGCGCGCCCGTTTCCGCGACCGAACCCAGCCGAAGGTCAGCTCGACGGCGCGCTTCCAGTTGTCGTACTCGTCCTCTCGCAGCTCGGGATCCATCCGCGGAACCCATTGCGCCGCAAGGCGCCAATTGTTCCGCAGCCCCTCGAGATCGGGCCAGTAACCCACGGCGAGGCCCGCGGCGTACGCGGCGCCGAGCGAGACCGTCTCGGCGACGAACGGACGCGACACCGGAACGTCCAGCACATCGGCCACGATCTGCATCAGCAGGTTGTTCGAGGTCATCCCGCCGTCCACGCGCAGGGCCGCGGTGCGGAGGCCGGAGTCGGCGTTCATCGCCTCCACCACGTCGCGGGTCTGCCAGGCGGTGGCCTCCAGCACGGCGCGGGCGATGTGGCCCTTGGTGACGTAGGAGGTGAGCCCGGCGATGAGCCCGCGCGCGTCGCTGCGCCAATGCGGCGCGTACAGGCCGGAGAACGCGGGCACCACGTAACAGCCGCCGTTGTCTTCCACCGTGCGCGCGAGGGTTTCGATCTCCGGCGCGCTGGTGACCAGCCCGATGTTGTCGCGTACCCACTGCACGAGCGAGCCGGTGACCGCGATCGGGCCCTCCAGCGCGTAGACCGGCTCCGGGCCGATCTGGTAGCCGATCGTGGTGAGCAGACCGTGCTCGGAGCGCACCAGCTCGCGTCCGGTGTTCATCATGAGGAAGCCGCCGGTGCCGTAGGTGCACTTGGTCTCCCCGCGCGCGAAACAGGTCTGGCCGAACAACGCCGCGTGCTGGTCGCCGAGCGCGGCGGCGATCGGGATGCCGGGCACCACCCGGCGCGTGCTGCCGTAGGACGCGGTCGACCGCTGGATCCGCGGCAGCATACGGGCGGGGATGCCGAAGAACTCCAGCAGTTCGGCGTCCCAGGTGAGGGTGCGCAAGTTCAGCAACAGAGTGCGGCTTGCGTTGGTGACGTCGGTGAAATGCAGCCCGCCGTCGGGGCCTCCGGTGAGGTTCCAGATCAGCCAGGTCTCCATGGTGCCGAACAGCACCTCGCCCCGCTCCGCGCGGTCGCGCAGACCGGGCACCGAGTCCAGCATCCAGCGCAACCGCGGCGCGGCGAAATAGCTGGCCAGCGGCAGGCCGCACAGCTCACGAATGCGGCCGGAGCCCGGCGCGCTCTCCAGTTCCCGGACCAGTTCCTCGGTCCGGACGTCCTGCCAGACGATCGCGCGGCCGATCGGCGTGCCGGTGCGGCGGTCCCACACCACGGTGGTCTCGCGCTGGTTCGCGATGCCGAGCGCGGCGATGCGGTCGGCGGTCACGCCGGAATCCCGCAGCGCCTGCGGGACGATGCGCTCGACATTGCGCCAGATCTCCAGCGCGTCCTGTTCGGCCCATCCCGGCCGCGGATAGTGCTGCCGGTGCGGGCGCTGGGCGACACCGACGAGCCGGGCGCGCTGGTCGAACAGGATGCACCGCGTCGAGGTGGTGCCCTGGTCGATGGCCAGCACGTAACGCTGCTTCATGCTCGGCTGCTCCTGCTCGACATCGGCTGGTCACCGGCGGGGCGAAAGTCAGTGCCCCGCACCGAGATCACGCGACACCGCCCGTGCGGCGTCGAGCACCTGGCCGACCAGCGCGGGCCGGTGCCGCAACTGGGCGTCGCAGAGCCGGTCCACCGCGCCGGTGATGCCGATGGCGCCGACCACGAGTCCACCGGGCGCCCGGATCGGCGCGGCGATCCCCGCCTCGCCCGTGCGGAATTCCTCGGTATCGCCCGCCCAGCCGGCCTGCCGCACGCCGCCCAGCGCCCGGGCGAGCGCGGTGCGGTCGACGAGGGTCCGGTGGGTGAGTGGGGCGAGCTCGGCGCGGCGCATCGTGGCGGCCAGGTCGGCGTCGTAGGCGAGCAGGACCTTGCCCAGCGCGGTGGCGTGCGGCGGCAGCAGTTCGCCGAGTTCGAGCGCCTGCTGGGTGTTGTCCGGCCGGAACACGTGATGCACCACGACCACCGCTCCGTCCATCGGCGCGCCGATCCGCACCGACTCGCCTGTGCGCGCCGCCAGCGCGTCGGCCCAATTGATCGCGCGCGAACGCAACTCGTTCGCGTCGAGGTAGCTGGTGCCCAGGTGCAGCAGCGCCGCACCGAGTTGGTACTTGCCGGTGGCCGGGTCCTGTTCGACGAAGCCGACGCCCTGGAGAGTGCGCAGGATGCCGTGCGCGGTCGGCTTGGGCAGGTCGAGCGCGCCCGCGATGTCGCCGACGCCGAGCCGCCCGGAACCACGGGCCAGCAGCCGCAGCACGGCCGCCGCCCGCTCGATCGATTGGATCGCACCCGGCATGTCGGAAAACCTACTCGCGTCGTGATTCGACATTGTCGAACGGTTGGTAATACCCGGGCAACATCAGTGAAACCGGGTGTGAGCTGCGCCATACATCCTCCTCGCGCGTCGGACGGTAGTGGCGCCGCCTTCCGGCAACCAGTCGAGGCGTTCGACATTGTCGAACGGCAGCGGTATCCGGCTCGCTCGTCCCGCCGTAACTTCCGTTGCACGCACGATCGCGTCCGCGACGTGCGGGGCGAACGGAGGCTCAACGATGAACTTCGGCTCGATCTTCCTCAGCGAAGCGCTCGGCACAGGCGTGCTGGTGCTGCTCGGGGTCGGTGTGGTCGCGAACGTATTGCTGGCGAAGTCCAAAGGGTTGGACGGCGGCTGGCTGCTGATCAACGTGGGATGGGGGTTCGCCGTGCTGGCCGGCGTTTACGTCGCCTACAAGACCGGCGGCCATCTGAACCCCGCGGTCACCGTCGGCATCCTGTTCAGCGGCGCCGACGAGTTCGCCCCCGGCATCGCGGTCTCCGGCTCCGCGACACTCGCGTATCTGAGCGGCCAATTCGCCGGCGCGTTCCTCGGCGCGACCGTCGCCTACCTGGCCTACAAGCGCCACTTCGACGCCGAGACCGACGAGGAGAAGAAGCTCGCGGTATTCGCCACCGGCCCCGCGATCCGCGCCCTGCGCTGGAACTTCGTCACCGAAGTGATCGGCACGTTCACCCTCGTCCTGGTGATCCTCACCTTCGGCCACACGCCGAGCGGGCTCGGCCCGGCCGCCGCCGCGCTGTTGGTCGTCGGCATCGGCGCCTCGCTGGGCGGTCCGACCGGCTACGCCATCAACCCCGCTCGCGATCTCGGCCCCCGCATCGCGCACGCCCTGCTGCCGGTGAGCAAATCCGTCCCCGCCGACGCGGTCCTGGTCCCGGTGGGCGCGGGCGCTCCCGCACCGGCCGGATCGCCCGACGCCGCGCCGCGCGGCAAGGACTCCGACTGGGGTTACGCCTGGGTGCCGGTACTCGGTCCGCTGCTCGGCGGCGCGCTGGCCGGGCTCGCCGCACAGTTCCTGTTCTGAATCCTTCTCTCCCGCAGTAGTTTCCCGAAAGGACCGCGATGAGCCAGTACGTCGGCGCCATCGACCAGGGCACCACGAGCACTCGCTTCATGGTGTTCGACCACGGTGGCAACGAGGTCGCCCGCCACCAGCTCGAGCACGAGCAGATCCTGCCGCGCCCCGGCTGGGTGGAGCACAATCCGACCGAGATCTGGGAGCGCACCCGCGCGGTCATCCAGACCACCCTGACCAAGGCCGATCTCGTCGCGAGCGACCTGGCCGCGGTCGGCGTCACCAACCAGCGGGAGACCACGGTGGTGTGGAACCGCAAGACCGGGCGGCCGTACTGCAACGCGATCGTCTGGCAGGACACCCGCACCGATCGCATCGCCGCCGAACTGGAACGGGCCGGCCACGGCGACACCATCCGGCGCAAGGCGGGCCTGCCGCCCGCCACCTACTTCTCCGGCGGCAAGCTGCGCTGGATCCTGGACAACGTCCCGGGGGTGGCCGAGGACGCCGAACGCGGCGACGCGCTGTTCGGCACCACCGACACCTGGCTGCTGTGGCAGCTGACCGGCGGCGTGGACGGCGGCGTGCACGTCACCGACCCGACCAACGCCAGCCGCACGATGCTGATGGACCTGGAGACCCTGGACTGGGACGACGAACTGCTGTCGGTGTTCGGCGTGCCGCGTGCGATGCTGCCCACGATCGCGCCCTCGGCCAACCCGGACCTGTTCGGCACCACCCGGGCCGACGGACCGTTCGGCGGCGTCGTGCCGCTGGCCGGTGTGCTCGGCGACCAGCAGGCCGCCACGGTCGGACAGGTCTGCTTCCGTCCCGGCGAGGCCAAGAACACCTACGGCACCGGCAACTTCCTGCTGCTCAACACCGGCA